>NZ_JAGPXB010000030.1 GCF_018069925.1 Flavobacterium erciyesense
GCCATCAGGAAGCTACACAGTAGTTTACGAAATCTGTGAAGTAGGAGCAAGTCCAATAAATTGCAAGCAAGCAACCGTTACAGTTTTAGTTACTAATACGTTAGTGGCTAGCAATGATACACCAGCAGCAGTACCAACAGCTGCCACTCCAGTAACAGTTCAAAATGTAACATCGAACGATACTTTGAATGGAGTTGCAGTAACACCAGCTAATACTGATGTTACGCCGGTAACTGCGGGCCCCTTAAGTATTGATACTAATGGAGTATTAACTTTAGCGCCAAACACAGCAAGTGGTACGTATTCTATTACTTACCAACTATGTGAAGTAGGAGCGAATCCAGCGAATTGTGTTACAGCAATTGCTACAGTAGTTGTTGCGAATGTGGTTGATGCGGTAAATAATCCTGCTGTGACTGTTGCTTCTAGTAATGCTGAAATTACGGCACTTAATGCCTTAGGTAATGATATCTTTAATGGCATTGCTGCTACGACGAACAATACTAATGTTACTGCGTTAACTGCAGGTCCGTTAAGTATAAATGTTGATGGAATTGTAAGTGTTGCAGCTAATACTCCAAGTGGTACTTATACTATTACTTATCAATTATGTGAAGCTGATCCTATAACTGGATTAGATGTTTCTCCGTCTAATTGTGATACTGCTACTGCAACTGTTGTGGTGAGTAATTTAATTGATGCAGTAAATGATCCATCTGTTACCGTTACTTCAAGTAATACAATAGTAACAGCTTTAAATGTACTAGATAATGATACGGTTAATAGTGTACCAGCTACTGTAAATAATTCTAACGTAACACCTATTACGACAGGTCCACTTAGTGTTGATATCAATGGATTAGTAACTGTGGCTGCTAATACGGCAAGCGGAACATATAGTATAACTTATCAATTGTGTGAAGCTAATCCTGTAACTGGCTTGAATTTAATTCCAGCAAATTGTGACAATGCTACAGCAACCGTAGTTGTTGCAAATGAAATTGTAGCTGTAAATGATGGACCAACAACGGTGGCCTCTGACAATGTTGCTACAGTAGTTCAAAATGTAACAAGTAACGACACCCTTAATGGTGTAATTGTTACAGGCACTAATACTAACGTGACACCTATTACAACGGGCCCTTTAAGTATTGATGTTAATGGAGTATTAACTCTAGCGCCAAACACCGCAAGTGGTACATATACAATTACTTACCAATTGTGTGAAGAAGGTGCGAGTCCAGCTAATTGCGCAACAGCTATAGCTACAGTTATTGTTTCAAATCCTTTGATTGCAGTTAATGATGGTCCAATTACGGTTGCGACAGCTGAAGTACCAAAAGTTGTAATAAATGTTACTACAAATGATACCTTATACGGAGAATTAGTAACAGATACAAATACAAATGTAACTCCTTCAACAGTTGGCCCTTTAAGTATTGCAAGTAATGGTGAAGTGACCCTAGCGCCAAATACAGCTTCAGGGACTTATGTTTTAACGTATGAAATTTGCGAGGTTGGAGCGGTTCCTGGTAATTGCAAAACAGCTACAGCAACAGTTGAAGTATTAAATGTTATTGTAGCAAATGCTGACGTAACAGGTGGTTTGGCAGGAGCTACGACAGGTTCTGTTCTAGGTAACGACACATTTAGTGGAATACCACCGATTAAACCTGGTGATGTAATTTTGACAACTACAATTGCAAATCCGGCATTGACATTAAATCCAGATGGGACAATTACGATCGCAGTAGGAACTCCAGCAGGACCTCAAACTCTTGAGTATCAAATTTGTGAAATCGGTTCAACACCTCCAAATTGTAGTACAGCATCAGTAACTGTAAATGTTCAGCAAGCTGCCGTAGATGCTATTGTGGATGATTATACTGCAACTCCTTTTACAGGAGGAAATGGTGGTGTTACTGCTTCAGTTTTGAATAATGATACTCTTAATGGTGTTATATTAAATCCAGCAGCTGTAATTCTTACTCTAAGTGGAATCGCACCAACTGGTTTTGTTCTCAATAATGATGGAACAATCACAGTGCCTGCAGGACAAGTAACAGGAACATATAACCTATTTTATCAAATATGTGAAGCAATAAATCCAAGTAATTGTGATATTGCAAATGCTAAGATTCGTATCAGTAATGAAATAATAGCGAGTAATGATGCCTTCCCAACTCAAGTTCCAAGTACAACAGTTGCTACGACGGTTGGAAATGTACTTGGCAATAATGGAAATAGTGCGGATAACTTAAATGGAACAGCTGTAACAATAGCAAATACTGATGTAACGCCAATAACTACTGGGCCTTTAAGTATTGATGCAAATGGTAATTTGACATTAGCGCCAAATACTGTTTCAGGGACGTATACGATAATCTATCAATTGTGTGAAACAGGTGCAGATCCTATTAATTGCACAACAGCAACTGCCACAGTAGTGGTGTTAAATCCTATTGAAGCAATTGATGATACTCCTGCGGTTGTTAACACAAGTGTAAATTCAAAAGTGATTTTAGATGTTACGGCAAATGATACATTAAACGGAGTTACAGTCACTCCTGCGAATTCTAACGTTACTCCTGTAACACAAGGTCCATTGAGTATAAATGCAAACGGAATAGTTACTTTAGCAGGAAACACACCAAGCGGTACATATACAATTGTTTATCAGATTTGCGAAGTAAATCCTTCTAACGGATTAGAAGTAAATCCAAGTAATTGTGATACAGCAACAGCAACAGTTCTGGTGTTAAATCCTGTTGATGCAGTAAACGATCCATCAGTAACTATTGCTTCGAATAATAATGTAGCAGTGGCTTTAAATGCTCTAACAAACGATACTTTTAATGGTGTCGCTGCAACTACATCAAATACTAATGTTACCGCATTAACAACAGGTCCATTAAGTATTGATGCTAATGGAATCGTAAGTGTTGCTGCTAATACACCAAGTGGTACTTACGAAATTACATACCAATTATGCGAAGCAGATCTAACAACTGGAGCAAATGTTAGTCCAGCTAATTGTGATACAGCAACCGCAACCGTTGTTGTTGTAAATGTTATTGATGCGGTTAATGATCCAGCTGTAACAATTGCTTCTAGTAATAATGTTGTAGTAGCTTTAAATGCTTTAGCAAACGATACTTTGAATGGCGTTGCAGTAACGACGGCAAATACTAATGTTACTGCTTCAACAAGTGGCCCATTGAGTATTGATGTTGACGGAAATGTATCAGTAGCACCAAACACAGTAAGTGGAACATATACCATTGTTTATCAATTATGCGAAGCAAATCCTATCACAGGATTAAATGTTATTCCAGCGAATTGTACAACTGCAACAGTTACGATAGTAATAGCTAATCCAATTGTA
>NZ_JAGPXB010000031.1 GCF_018069925.1 Flavobacterium erciyesense
AGCTGGACTTAAAATCCAGTGAACAGCAATGTTCGTGCGGGTTCAAGTCCCGCTCTGAGTACTTAGTAAACAAGAAAAACTCCCTATGAAGTAGGGAGTTTTTTTGTTTTTAGATGGTACTGGTGGTTGGTTTAGGTGGAATCTGGAAATTTGTTGACAGTTGTAATTTTTAATTTTGTAAATTCTTTTTTTGCAATTTTGGCTTTTCTCTGTAGTTAATTCTTTATTAAATATTTGTTTATTTATTGGGATTAATACTTTACTTTTGTATTTAATTTTGAAGTTTTTTCAAAATCTAAAAATGTTCAAATATGAAGTGTAAATTACTCTATAATTTTGTAATACCAGTTGTCTTTGTCTTATTTGTTATTTGGAATAGCTTTTCGTTTGATAAGCATGATAAATCGTGGAAAAGGTATTCTGATTTGGAAATCCAAAAAGATTTTGATACTGTTAAAAAAAATAAACGCTTTAAAAAAGGAATGAGATTAGGCGCTGTCTTATCGGTTCCTACAGTTAGCGCTGGTAGTTCTTGTGGCGATGGTGTCAATTTTGTACAAGTAAATTTATCAGCTTTTGCTGTTAATACAGCTGAAACAGTGGAATGGTTTACCTCCCAAAATTCTTCAACGCCAGTTTTTACTGGTAATAATTTCAGTCCTAGTATTCGCTCTACTAGGACTTACTATGTTCGTAGTAGGTTGGGTAGTGATTTTAGTACTCGCGTGCCTGTAGTAGCTTCTGTATTTATTGCCCCTCCCTCTGTTGCACTGTCCTCTTTTCCCGTTGTTGATCCAATGAAGCCATTCTGTATTGGTGAGACCGTTACCTTCACGGCAAATGGTGGCGCTGATTTGTTCGAATTCTCTGTTGATGGAAATATTGTTCAGCAGATGTCCTCCAGCAGAACTTTCGTAACTAACACACTTACGGATGGTCAAGTAGTCATGGTTCGTTCAAGATTTTCATCTGTTATTGATGGAGTTTCTAATGAGAGAGCTTTTGGAACCGGTCCATTGGAAGATAACGGTTTAAGCGCTCCATTATCATCATCAGCTGTTAATGCTTATGTTAATGCTGTTAAAGTTGCCTCTGAGGAGGATAAAATTATTTTTGCTGTACCTGGTAAAATTACAAATAATAATAGTTTACTTCTTTTTTTAGATACAAAACCAGGCGGTTTTAATACGACTAATTTTGCAGATGTTTTAGATGGTAGTGGTGCCGTTAAAGCTTTTAATTTCTTAAATGATAATGGTAATGTTTTCGATTCCTATTTTCAAGCAGATTATTGTTTGGTGCTATTCGCTGATTCAGCAACTGGCAATTATAGTGCTAATTTAGTAGAATTAAAAAGTGATATTTCATTACTAAGTTTTATAGGTAATGCGTCTTCTGGTAACCCCTCATCTGCTTTTGCTGTAAATCCAAATAGTTCCGGAATTTCTGATATTTCAAATGGATTTGAAGTTGTGTTAAATAAAGCTACACTTGGTTATACAACTGGAGACCTTAAATTTTTCGCTTTTACGGTAGTAACGGATGGTAATGATTTGCAATCAATTACAAACTCTTTTTTAAGTCCTGAGCGATCTAGTGCGTTAGATTATGGAAATAACGCTGTTGATTTTAATCAACGAGATCCTAATCCTGTTGTTGTGGCATCTGCCGCTTTAACTCCTTGTTACTCTGATGCGTCTATTGAGATGAACTTTGTATCGAAACCTAATGCTTTTAATGTTGTTCAGCCAACATGTGTAATCCCAAATGGAAAGATTACTTTTTCTACCCAAGAAGACGTAGAGTATAGTTTGGATGGTATAAATTTTCAGAACTCACCTATTTTCGATAATCTTTCAGCGGCTACTTATACATTATACACAAGAAGTACAACAAATAGTAGTTGTATTACATCGGCGGATAGTCAAGTAACAATCAATAATGCGCCAACGCCACCAGCGGTGCCAACTGCAGCGACTGTTGTACAACCAACATGTGCAGTTCCAACAGGAACTATTACAGTGAGTACACAAAATGGAGTGGAGTATAGTTTGAATGGAACCAACTACCAAACATCAAATGTGTTTTCAGGATTAGCTCCAAATACATATACACTTTACGTTAGAAGTACAACGGATAACACTTGTATTACTTCATCGACACAAACAGTAACAATCAATAATGCACCAACACCACCAGCGGTACCAACTGCAGCGACTGTTGTACAA
>NZ_JAGPXB010000033.1 GCF_018069925.1 Flavobacterium erciyesense
GTTCCGGCGCTTGGCGAGGTTGCGAACTTCGGAACCGATTATTTTCTATCAAAGATAAAATTTCTTGCGAGAAATAAACGTGAATTTACTACAAAATCGCAATCTTGCCAAACGCCTGTTGTATGCTGTGTTTATTTGAATTTCTCCAATTCAATTGCGTCGTCAAAGTATGCTTTAAACTTTTCAGATAAAATATGATTTTTAAACTTTACGATTGTGTATGAACTATCAAAAGCAATTATTTCTATTTCTGAATTTTTAACTTGAAAATTATCGTTTTTCCATATCAACTCATTTCCCTCAACGAATGGCAAGTTATTTTCATCAATTTCAATTTCAATATTTTTCGGAACAGCTGATATTACACCCCAAATTATTTGAGTTTCAGAATTAACAATTTTTAAAAACTCTTAATTGTTTAATTTAAAATAATCCTCGTCAAAATTTATCGGCAAAGATTTGTCCGCCATAAAATCTAAATCACATAGAAACCAGTTATAGTTTTCTATATTCTCCAAAATAGGTTTTAAGGTTTCACTTATATTAGTATGAAATTTAATTTTTTTAGTATTTCTAATTATCCAATTCATCTATTAAGTTCTGTTGTGGTAACATAGCATACAACGTCCCCGCGCTACAAGTAGTTTGGGACTAAATTAAACCCATTCTTCGGATTTGCCAAATCTTCCAAATACAAAACTAACTTCCCATTATGCCTAATACCCAAATTGCTTGTAGCGTGTGTTATATGCCGTACTTATATTCGTTAAATATTTTATTTTTCAGTTTTACGAACTCTTCTATTGTAGTTTTTCCATAAAAATAGTTTCCGTCTTTATTTTTAGCTACATTAAATTCTTGGTCTCTTGTTTCGAAAGAAATGGTAAACGTTACATTCTTTTCTTTGTGTAAATATTTTATACTTGGCGTCATAAATGACTGTTCATATGGTGGTATTTGTGTTTCGTCAAAACTTATTTCAAATCCATATTTTTCGATTTCGTTTAGTTCCTTTTTTAGTTGACTAATATATGGTAATGTAATGTTGCCAATAGAAACAAATCCATTTTGTTCTTGCTGTTTTGAGGCAATTTCGGTGGTGTTAGGCCAATAATTCCCAATAAAAAGATTATCAAGTTGATTGATTGTTGAAGTTACCCTTTTAATATAGTTTTCAGTATTTTTTAAATTATCTGAATATTTATATTTTTCATCTAAAATCCATTCAATGTCCCTTATTGTGAAGCAATTTGTTGAATCGATATAGTTTGGAACTGTATTTTTTTCGCCAATTCTTTTAAAATAAGTTTCGCCAATTCTTGAAAACATATGGGTTTTGTAATCTTTCGCTATCAATACAAATTCTATAATTCGTTTGGCAGCAATATTCGTGTAAATGAGTTTGCATATAACTGTATTATCTTCTTTCAACGATTTTTCAATAAGTTCTGTAAGTCTGAACTGGTACTTTTCACATAAAAACTTAAAGCTTTTTGTGAAAATTTCCGCGAAATCTTTAATATCAATTTTTTCCATTTTCGGTTAGTATGGCATA
>NZ_JAGPXB010000035.1 GCF_018069925.1 Flavobacterium erciyesense
TGGAAGCCCTTAGGCGCACTATCTCTTCTACCGAAGTATCCGAGTACTATCGTATTTCCCCAAAACCCGTGGATTTGCCTGCGGGTCTTATAGGTAGGTACTTCAACGAACTATTCCGTCAGTTCGCGGCGCTTTCATCACTCCGTCACCCCATCACAGTAATAACTAGTACGGGAATATTAACCCGTTGTCCATCGACTGTCCCTTTCGGGTTCGCCTTAGGTCCCGACTAACCCACAGCTGATTAGCATAGCTGTGGAAACCTTAGTCTTTCGGTGTGCGGGTTTCTCGCCCGCATTATCGTTACTTATGCCTACATTTTCTTTTCTAACCAGTCCAGCATACCTTACGATACACCTTCTACCCTGTTAGAATGCTCCCCTACCACTTGTAATAAATTACAAATCCATAGCTTCGGTAATACGCTTATGCCCGATTATTATCCATGCTCGTCCGCTCGACTAGTGAGCTGTTACGCACTCTTTAAATGAATGGCTGCTTCCAAGCCAACATCCTAGCTGTCTGGGCAGACAAACCTCGTTCTTTCAACTTAGCGTATATTTGGGGACCTTAGCTGATGGTCTGGGTTCTTTCCCTCTCGGACTTGGACCTTAGCACCCAAGCCCTCACTGCACGGAAACATTATATAGCATTCGGAGTTTGTCAGGAATTGGTAGGCGGTGAAGCCCCCGCATCCAATCAGTAGCTCTACCTCTATATAACTTTATGCCGTGCGCTGCACCTAAATGCATTTCGGGGAGTACGAGCTATTTCCGAGTTTGATTGGCCTTTCACCCCTACCCACAGGTCATCCGAAGACTTTTCAACGTCAACCGGTTCGGACCTCCACACTGTGTTACCAGCGCTTCATCCTGCCCATGGGTAGATCACACGGTTTCGCGTCTAACACTACTGACTAAAGCGCCCTATTCAGACTCGCTTTCGCTACGGATCCGTGGCTTAACCACTTATCCTTGCCAGCAACGTTAACTCGTAGGCTCATTATGCAAAAGGCACGCCGTCACCCCACTAAAGGGCTCCGACCGCTTGTAAGCGTATGGTTTCAGGATCTATTTCACTCCGTTATTCACGGTTCTTTTCACCTTTCCCTCACGGTACTGGTTCACTATCGGTCTCTCAGGAGTATTTAGCCTTAGCGGATGGTCCCGCCAAATTCAGACAGGGTTTCACGTGCCCCGCCCTACTCAGGATACCACTATTTATTATACTCGTTACCCATACGGGACTATCACCCTCTATGGTGCTACTTTCCAGTAACTTCCGGTTCCTTGTACATAAAAT
>NZ_JAGPXB010000036.1 GCF_018069925.1 Flavobacterium erciyesense
AGATTCTGCTTTTCAGATTCTGCTTTTCAGATTCTGCTTTTCAGATTCTGCTTTTCAGATTCTGTTTTTCAAGTTTCTACTTTCAAAAACTCTAGCGGAAGATTAATTTATTTCTAATTCTTAACGTCTGCGTAAATTCGCAACTGCCCTATAACGTTCCGCGGCTTGCTGAAGTGGCGACTTCGGAACTACTTATTTTCTTTCAAATATAATATTTCTTGCGAGAAATAAACATGAATTTACTACAAAATTAGCCATTTTAGCAAACCGCTGTTATGAGCAGGCTTTTATTTCTCCGTTTCTTTTAAAATGTCTTTAATTTCTTCGCTTAGTTCATTCAATACAATTTCTTTATTCAATTCTGGCGCGTAATCTGAGTTTATTCGGCAAAATACTCTTCCGCAATCTTGGTAAAACTCAAAACTCAACTTTTCCAATTTCGGCGTCATCTTATAAAGTACAATTTCACTATAATACAATTCACTTAAATAATTTATCGTTAAACTATAAATTCCAGCTTCTTTAGGAAAAACATTTGCTATTATTTTGTTATTCTCAAATAATGGAAATAAAGTAACATTCCAAGTTCCTTGAGAAAATTTTATTGACATTTTTTTACTTTCGATTTTCTCGTCAAAAATGACTTTTACATTTTCTCCTTCGAATTCGGTTTTCTTTTGTGCAAAAATTGTCATTTAGATTAAAATTAAGAATAGAGTAGTTGTATTTTTCATTATTTTTCTTGAGTTTCGGACAGCTTGCTCATAACGTTCCGGCGCCTCATGCCGTTGCGAACTTCGGACCCGATTATTTTCCACCAAATATAAATAAACTTGCGAAACGAAAGCGTCAATTTAGGAGGAAATTCGCAATGGCTTGAGACGGCTGTTATAGGGCGGTTGAATATTTTAAAGTTTCTATTTTTTGGATTTTGCCTTTCAAGTTTCGCTTTTCGATTTCCACTATCAAGTTTCCACTATCAAGTTTCCACTTTCAAGTTTCATTTTTCAGATTCTGCTTTTCAAGTTTTGCTTTTCGGTTCCCACTTTCAAGTTTCTGCTTTTCAAGTTTTGCTTTTCGGTTTCCACTTTCAAGTTTCTGCTTTTCAGATTCTGCTTTTCAGATTCTGCTTTTCGAGTTTCGCTTTCGAGTTCCGCTTTCGAGTTTCGCTTTCAAGTTTCTACTTTCAAAAACTCTAGCGGAAGATTAATTTATTTCTAATTCTTAATGTCTGCGTAAATTCGCAACTGCCCTATAACGTCCC
>NZ_JAGPXB010000037.1 GCF_018069925.1 Flavobacterium erciyesense
ATGCGGGAACGGTAACGAATTCGGCAGTAGGAAGCGCAACAGATCCATCAAATGTGACAGTTTCAGATACATCGGGAACAACAACTACAAACGATACCGCAACGGTTACAAATCTTCCAAAGACATCAAGCGTAGCGTTAGTAAAAACAGCCGTTTACAATGGCAATGCGACAGCTGCTCAAGTTGGCGATACCATTACGTACACCTTCACCATCACCAACACGGGTAATACTACTTTAAGCAATGCCGTTGTAAGCGATGCTAAATTAGGAATGACCAATGTTGCAGTAAGTCCGAGTACTTTAGCTCCAAATGCAAGCGGTACTTTAACACAAAACTATACCATTACCCAAGCTGATATCAATGCGGGAACGGTAACGAATTCAGCAATAGGAAGCGCTACAGATCCATCAAATGTGACAGTTTCAGATACATCGGGAACAACAACTACAAACGATACCGCAACGGTTACAAATCTTCCAAAGACATCAAGCGTAGCGTTAGTAAAAACAGCCGTGTACAATGGCAATTCGACTTTAGCACAAGTTGGCGATACCATTACGTACACCTTCATCATCACCAACACGGGTAATACCACTCTAAGCAATGCCGTTGTAAGCGATGCTAAATTAGGAATGACCAATGTAGCGGTAAGTCCGAGTACTTTAGCTCCAAACGCCAGTGGAACTTTAACACAAAACTATACCATTACCCAAGCTGATATCGATGCGGGAAGCGTTACGAATTCAGCAATAGGAAGCGCTACAGATCCATCAAATGTGACAGTTTCAGATACATCAGGAACAGCAACTACGAATGATACCGCAACGGTAACAACTGTTCCAAAAACATCAAGCGTAGCTTTAGTAAAAACAGCTGTTTACAATGGCAATGCGACAGCTGCTCAAGTAGGCGATACCATTACGTATACCTTCACCATCACCAACACAGGCAATACAACTCTTACCAATGCAGTGGTTACGGATGCTAAATTGGGTATGACCAATGTTGCAGTAAGTCCGAGTACTTTAGCTCCAAACGCCAGCGGCACTTTAACGCAGAACTACACGATAACCCAAGCCGATATCA
>NZ_JAGPXB010000038.1 GCF_018069925.1 Flavobacterium erciyesense
ATGCGGGAACGGTAACGAATTCAGCAATAGGAAGCGCCACTGATCCATCAAATGCGACAGTTTCAGATACTTCGGGAACAACAACTACGAACGATACAGCAACGGTAACCAATCTTCCAAAAACATCAAGCGTAGCTTTGGTTAAAACAGCCGTTTACAATGGCAATGCGACAGCAGCACAAGTTGGCGATACCATTACGTACACCTTCACCATCACCAACACGGGCAATACCACTTTAAGCAATGCCGTTGTAAGCGATGCTAAATTAGGAATGACCAATGTAGCGGTAAGTCCAAGTACTTTAGCTCCAAACGCAAGCGGTACTTTAACACAAAACTACACGATTACTCAAGCCGATATCAATGCGGGAACGGTAACGAATTCAGCAATAGGAAGCGCTACAGATCCATCAAATGTGACAGTTTCAGATACATCAGGAACAAGTACAACAAACGATACAGCAACGGTAACCAATCTTCCAAAAACATCAAGCGTAGCGTTAGTAAAAACAGCCGTTTACAATGGCAATGCAACAGTAGCACAAGTAGGCGATACCATTACGTATACCTTCACTATCACCAACACGGGTAATACTACTTTAAGCAATGCCGTTGTAAGCGATGCTAAATTGGGTATGACCAATGTTGCAGTAAGTCCGAGTATTTTGGCACCAAACGCCAGCGGCACTTTAACACAAAACTATACCATTACCCAAGCTGATATCGATGCGGGAACGGTAACGAATTCGGCAGTAGGAAGCGCAACAGATACATCAAATGTGACAGTTTCAGATACGTCGGGAACAACAACTACGAATGATACCGCAACGGTAACAACTGTTCCAAAAACATCAAGCGTAGCTTTGGTAAAAACATCCGTTTACAATGGCAATGCGACAGCTGCTCAAGTTGGCGATACCATTACGTATACCTTCACCATCACCAACACGGGTAATACCACTCTAAGCAATGCCGTTGTAAGCGATGCTAAATTGGGTATGACCAATGTTGCAGTAAGTCCGAGTACTTTGGCACCAAACGCCAGCGGTACTTTAACACAAAACTACACGATTACTCAAGCC
>NZ_JAGPXB010000039.1 GCF_018069925.1 Flavobacterium erciyesense
CGTCAAAGTTCCATTTACAGCAGTAATGTTATAATTAGGATTAGTTCCTAAAGTTACTTCGATAGGGTAAGCACCTACGTTAGAGAACTGCGTTGCAGAAGTTGCAAGAGTGTAGTTAATCGTATCTCCATTTACAGCACCAGTTACTACAGCCGTAAGAGCAGGATTAGCTTCACCGTACACTTTTGTTTTATTATCAGCAGTAACTACTACATCAATAGCTTTTGGAGTTACAGTCAAAGTACCATTTACAGCAGTAATGTTATAGTTAGGATTAGTTCCTAAAGTCACTACGATAGGGTAAGAACCTACGTTAGAGAACTGCGTTGCAGTAGTAGCAAGAGAGTAATCAATAACATCTCCATTTACAGCACCGCTTACCACAGCAGTAAGAGCAGGATTAAGATCACCGTAAACTTTCGTTTTATCATCAGCAGTTACAACTACATCAATAGCTTTTGGAGTTACAGTCAAAGTACCGTTTACAGCAGTAATGTTATAGTTAGGATTAGTTCCTAAAGTCACTACGATAGGGTAAGAACCTACGTTAGAGAACTGCGTTGCAGAAGTTGCAAGAGAGTAATCAATAACATCTCCATTTACAGCACCCGTTACCACAGCAGTAAGAGCAGGATTAAGATCACCGTATACTTTCGTTTTATCATCAGCAGTAACGACTACATCAATAGCTTT
>NZ_JAGPXB010000004.1 GCF_018069925.1 Flavobacterium erciyesense
TTGAAGCAAGTCATACATGTATTTAAAATACTCATTGTGACCACCTTGATAAGAGGTAATAGCAATAGCATTGGCATCTTCTTGAATGGCAGTATTCACAACCTCTTCTACGCTGCGGTCGTGACCTAAGTGAATCACTTCGACACCTGTAGATTGGATAATACGGCGCATGATATTGATTGCTGCATCATGGCCATCAAAAAGAGCTGCTGCCGTTACAATTCTTACTTTATTGTTAGGGATATATGGTATTTGTTGTTCCATTTTATGAATATGATAATTTAAGCCTGCAATTTACAATTTTATTTTAAAAAACTATTTGAAGTTGGATGATGTTATTCACAATCGAAGCAAAAAATAGCTATTCTAGCCCCGATTGCAGCGGCATCCCTCGCTTTTTTGGGAGCGAGGATACAGCGGAAAGCGGGAGAAGCCGTGATTTGAAAACAAAAACGCCTGCTCCTAGTCAATAATTGGCTTTGTTTTTGCAATTGTTGTATTTTTACCAATGCCAGATGGCCAATTAATGTAACCGATTCTTTTTATGAAAAAAATTATAGTTTTAGCAGTCGCACTTTCGTTATCGAGTTGTGCCGAAATGCAGCAAGTGATGAGTCAATTTCCGCAAACACAAGGTATAGGCGGCGTGGATATTGCGGGCGGATTAAAAGAAGCGTTGAACAACGGAATTTCGAAACAAGTGAGTAAATTAACAGCAACTGATGGGTTTTATCGCAACGAAGCTGTGAAAATTTTACTTCCTTCTGAATTGAGAAAAGTAGATGCGGGCTTGCGCAAAATTGGATTAAGTTCCTTGGCTGACGAGGGTTTAAAAGTTTTGAATCGTGCTGCAGAAGATGCCGTGAAAGAAGCCACTCCAATTTTTGTAGATGCGGTGCGCAATATGAGTTTTGCTGATGCGAAAAGTATTTTATTGGGTAACCAAAGCGCAGCAACCACTTATTTACAAAACAGCACGAGTACGGCTTTGTATGGAAAATTCAATCCGGTTATAAAAAATTCATTTACTAAAGTGGGCGCTGATAAAGTTTGGGCTAATATTATCACCAAATACAACAGCATCCCGCTTGTGAACAAAGTGAATCCTGATTTGACAGACTATGTGACTAATCAAGCTTTGAATGGCGTATTTAAAATGGTAGCCGTTGAGGAGCAAAATATTAGAACCAACTTGAGCGCACGAACTTCTGTTTTGTTGCAACGTGTATTTGCCATGCAAGACAAAAAATAAATTTTGAACTTTTTTAAAACATATTTGGTTGCCTCAGCGATTTTTTAATCGAATTGATTGGGTTATTTTTGAGACACATTACTGAAATACAGCTATAACAATAATTGAAATGCAAAAAATTACCTTACTCATACATTGCAAAGACCAAAAAGGCATCATTGCCGCTGTAACTAATTATATTGCCTGTATTGACGGCAATATTGTGTACTTAGACCAACATGTAGACGAGGACGAAGATGTTTTTTTTATGCGCATTGAATGCGAGTTTAAAAATCCGAAAAATGATTTGAAGGCGCTAGAAGCAGATTTTGAGCAACAATTGGCAGCGCCTTTCGAAATGACTTGGCAATTGTTTACGCAAGAGCAAAAACCAAAGATGGCAATTTTTGTCTCCAAATACGATCATTGTTTGTATGATGTTTTGGGGCGTTACCGAGCTAATGAGTTGCCGCTTGAAATTAGTGTGATCATCAGCAATCATAGGGATTTAGAACCTGTTGCCCAACAATTTGGAATTCCTTTTTATCATGTTCCTTTTACAAAAGAAATAAAAGTAAAAGGCGAAGAGCAACAGCTAGAAATACTCCATAAATATGAGATTGATTTCATTGTTTTGGCGCGCTACATGCAAATAATAACCCCAAACTTGATTGCGCGTTACAAAAACAGAATTATCAATATTCACCATTCGTTTTTGCCTGCTTTTCCTGGTGCCAAGCCGTATCATTCTGCTTTTAAACGCGGTGTAAAAATTATTGGAGCCACCAGTCATTATGTGACCGAGGAGCTAGACGAAGGACCAATTATCGAGCAAGATATTGCACGCGTTTCGCATAGCCATTCTATTGAAGATTTTATAACTAAAGGTCGTGATGTAGAGCGAATGGTATTGGCAAGAGCGATCAAACTTCATGCGGAGCACAAGACGATGGTGTACAATAATAAAACGGTTGTTTTTCTATAATTAAAAAAAATAAAGCCTTCATTGTCAGTTTTTTAATCTTTAAAAAATCTTAAGAACCTAGCGACTTAAAATCTTAACGAATGGTTCGCAAAGTAATAACAAAATCTTAACAGCGATATCTGTGCTTGTTACCGACCTTTGTAGTGTAATAAACTGGTTATTTATTATTTTGGTTTTGGTTAGTTAAAGATTTGCTCGCACAACTTGTGCGGGCATTTTTTTTTTTAGTGGGCTGTTTTAAGGAAAGAAAGCACCACATCATTAAAAATATTCGGTTGCTCCACGTTTACTACGTGTCCTGAATTTTGAACGACAAAAAGCTTTGACGACTTGTAATGACTTTCGACCACCTTACGAACTGACGGTAAAAACATATAATCCTCCTCACCCATTACGTAAAGCGTAGGGATATTCAATTCTACTTGTCGGAACCATTTAAGTACCGGATTTATCTCGGCCGTTAACTTAAACCATTTGATAAATTCTTTTTGATACAATTTTTTTGCTTCATTTATAAAAAGTAGTCGCGATTGTTTGTGACTTTTCTTAGGCATGATTACAAAAGCAAAAAATTGATACAAAACCAAATATGGCAACACGTATTTGAACATATTACCTAATCGCATCAAAACTTGCGAGCGGAAATTCATTTTTAAAATAGCGCCTCCCAAAATCATGCTTTGCACGCGCTCCGGATACATTTCAGCTAATTGTCTAATTAAAATAGTACCTAGTGATATACCAACAAAATGTGATTTCTTAATTTGTAAATGATCTAAAACTTCAAGAATGTCATTTGCCAGAGCAGAAAAAGTATACTTTTGTTTGAAAGCCGTTTTTAACGTTGTTTTTGATTCGCCGTGTCCGCGAAGATCTAAGAGTAAAACATTGTACTGTTTTTTAAAATCTCTAATTTGTTTGAACCAAATAGACGAACTCCCTCCTGCACCATGGACAAAAGTAACCCATTGGTCAGTTGAAGCATTGTTATATATGGTGTAACTAATCACGTGTTTTTTTTGGTAAAAATAGCACATTAAATCGAAATCTCAATCTTAACAAAAAATATTGCGAATTTTATAAAAGTAAGCCTTAAATTTGCAAAAAAATTGCACCCATGAAAGGATTATTGAAAGAGAAGCGTGAAATAGAAAAACTCATTGAAGAATACCAGTTCTTAGCTACCGTAAATTTTGACCTCTCCAAAATTGAATTGGAATCAAGTATATACCAAGAAGAATGCGTTCTAGAAGAATGTGAGCTATAGTTTTTGGTGTAACTTCATAAAATAATCAAACGCTTTCAGCAACCTGCTGCCGTACCAAGAAAACATTTCGCCATCTACGAATATCGTTTTGGCGTGGTGCGTATGTACACCAATTTCAAAAGCATGTTGCTCTGTAAAAGGAAAAGGTTCCGATGATAAAAACACAATGGCAGGATCGCCTTCTGCACGAATTTTACTGATTTCTACTTCGGGGTAACGACCTCTGCCTTCATAAATATTTTCAAAATGATTTAACTTTAATAATTCGTTGATAAAGTTAGATCCACCGGCCACCATATAAGGATCTTTCCAGATGAAGTACGCTACTTTTTTGATTGGTTTGTCTGCAATGAAATTTTTAAAGTTTGCCAAAGCAAATTTTAACTTATCGTTCCATTTTTGAGCTTCGGTACGGGCATTGAAAAGTTGCCCGAAATCAATAATCATTTGTAAATTGTCCTCGATAGTGCAAATATCTGTGACCCAAACGGTGGCAATTTTCCGCAATTCAGCAACCATCTCCTCGGTATTTTCCTCTTTGTTACAAATGATAATATCTGGTTGTAAAAGTTTAATTTTTTCGAAATGTACTTTTTTCGTACCACCAACAATTTTTTTGGTTGATTTAAAATGATACGGATGCACACAAAATTTGGTTATCCCCACAATTTTTTCCTCTAAACCCAACTCATACAATAATTCTGTTTGCGAAGGCACAAGTGAAATAATGCGCTGCGGAGCGGATTCAAAGGAATGGGAAATACCGAGTTGGTCTGTGTATGTTTTCATTAAAAGTCGGGATAGTAAAAAAATTTAAAAGTTCAAGTACTGCCTAGTTCGAAAATTTAGCATCTAAAATCACTTGCATTTCTTGCTGCATTTTAAGCGCTTCTGCACGAGCTTTTACAGCAAAATCAAAATCATTGGATGCATAGATAATTGCACGTGACGAATTTATCAATAAACCCACTTGATCATTCATACCATGCGCGCACACCTCAGCCAAATTACCTCCTTGCGCACCTACTCCTGGAACCAATAAAAAACTGTCAGGTACAATTTTTCGAATTTCTGAAAAATAAGTCGCCTTTGTAGCACCCACCACATACATTAAATTTTTGCTGTTGGTCCAGTTTTTAGATGTTTCTAAAACTTGTTGGTACAATTCAGCTTCAAGAAGTTTTTCAGATTTAGATTGCAAGGTTTGAAAATCAAATGCACCCGTGTTTGAAGTTAAAGCCAAAAGTATCGTATGCTTGTTTTCAAAAGCCAAAAAAGGCTCGACAGAATCTTTACCCATATAAGGCGCCACGGTAACACTATCAAAATTTAAATCTTCAAAAAATGCCTTGGCATACATAGAAGAAGTATTCCCAATATCACCACGTTTAGCATCGGCAATGGTAAACAAATCTGGATAATTCTCGTTGATGTAATTGATTGTTTTTTGGAGTGAAATCCAACCCTTGATTCCGTAAGCTTCGTAAAAAGCAGTATTTGGTTTATAGGATACTGCCAAATCGTGGGTGGCATCAATAATTGCTTTGTTAAACTCAAAAATTGGATCTTCAAGAACTAATAAATGTTGCGGAATTTTAGTCAAATCGACATCTAAACCAACGCAAAGAAATGATTTTTTGAGTTGAATTTGTTCAAATAATTGTTGTGTAGTCATGTTGTTGTAGTTGTGCTGCAAAACTACAAACAAAGGAGCAAAATTTGCTATTGTACTTTAATAAAAAAACAAAGCAAGTGAAAAAACATTTACAACAAGAGACAAATAGTCTCCAGAGTTGAAAGCAAATTACCTAAAAGTGAAATATTAAAATTAGTAATAAACCTACTAAAAATATCATAAAATTAACTTTTGTTCAATCTTTAGTAAAATAGATAAATCAATTATACTACCCAAGAAAACACATGCAATCATCTCATAATCAAAAACAAAATACATCATTACAACAAAATTATTTTTAACTATCAAGCCTCTAACATGACGTATACACTAAGATCTTTTTTTTGTGACGAACAACATTATTGTTAAAAGAACAGTTTTTATATCTTTACTACATTAAACAACAATTTTTATGAAAGTATATTTAAAATTTGATTATGTACAATTGACAAAAAAAATTGTTCAAGATAGACTAAGCGAGTTGGGATATAAATTCAATATTGTCGGATTTGGCGAATTTAATTTTTTAGAAAAAGTACCTACCTCTAAAATGGACGAGCTCACTAGTGTTTTTAAAGAGTACGGTATTGACATTGTAGAAAATCAGAAAAGTGTTTTAGTTCAAAAAATAAAAGATGCTATCATTGAGATGGTGCATAGCGAAAAACCATTGCAAGTAAAAAGTTCGGTTTACATTGCTGATAAGTTAAATTTGAGCTACGCCTATTTATCAAATGTTTTTTCGGAGGTTACGTACACCTCAATCGAAAACTTCATCATCATCCAAAAAATTGAATTGGCCAAACAACTGATGATTAATACTCCAATGAATTTGACTGAAATTTCAATTCAATTGAATTATTCTAGTGTGGCGCACCTAAGTACGCAATTCAAACACACAACGGGCATGACACCCTCAGCCTTTCAAAAAATCATTCAAAAACGTAGAGCTTTAAGTACTAAAAACTCAATTTAAACTAAACAACGATGAATACTGACTTTATAAATATATGCCTTGCTGATGATGACGAAGACGACAGATTGTTTTTTACTGACGCCTTCGAAGAACTCAAAATGAAAACCAATGTAATGACATTTAACGACGGTGTAGAGTTGATGGATTATTTGAATGACGGCGATTCTATCCTGCCAAATGTTTTATTTTTAGATTTGAATATGCCTAAAAAAAATGGCGTAGAATGTTTACTTGAAATTAAGCAGAACGAAAAATTAAATGACATTGCGATTGCCATTTACTCTACCTCATCATCTGAAGAGCATATTGAAGAGACTTTTGTTAATGGAGCCAATATCTATATCAAAAAACCAAGTGACTTTGAAGATCTTAAAAAAATCCTATCGGAAGTTGTTACCATAAATTGGCAATACCACACTTCAGGATTAAACAAGGACAATTTTTTAATGCGTCTATAAAATGAAATACATTCAAATTCATAAATCACCCCTGTTTTTAAAAATAATCTTTATTGTTTCAGTAGCAGTAATCTTTTTTATAGGTGGTATTACTTTTAAGCATATTACTGTTTTAAAAAAATCATCCCACTTTGTAACCAATAGCCATGCGGTGAATACTGAATTAGAACGTTTAATATCCTACCTAAAAGATGCAGAAACTGGGCAACGTGGTTACTTGCTCACCAAAGACACTGCGTTTTTAAGACCGTACAATAATTCTAAAGACCTGATTAGGGATTCTTTCAATGAACTATCAAAGCTTACCCAAAACAGTCGAACGCAACAGGCCAATTTAAAAAAACTTCTTTTTTACATAAATAAAAAACAAAATTACCTTTCGAAAAACATTTATATAACCCAGCAAAAAAACTATAAAGAAGCAGATTTAAGCTATAACTTAACTATCGGTAGACAAGCCATGGACTCTATTCGTAAAAAAATAGACGAAATGATTATTACTCAGAAAATCCTTTTAACTAACAGGCAACAAGATTATGACTCTACTATGAGTTATACGCCATTGTTAATCTATTTAACATTAATTGTTACTTTAATTTTGATTACCATCGCTTTTATCAAAATGAATCGTGACCTTGTGCTACTTAGAAACACCATCAATACCCTAACCGTTGCTAATGAGGCGAGTAATTTGGCCGAAATTGTGGGCGGATTTGGTAGCTGGCAATATAACATAGATAGCGGCCAATTTACTTTTTCGGATAATGAATACCGCCTTTTAGGTTGTGCACCACAGTCTTTCGAAGCGAGTTCTGAAGAATTTTACAAATTCGTTCACCCAGAAGATTTACAATATGTAATTGAAAGTTCTAAAAGCGTGCAGGAAAAAACCAATTTAAATCCATTTACTTATCGGGTAATTCGTAAGGATGGAGAAATTCGATATTTTAGAGCCTCGGGCCGTGTAGTTACCGTTGCCTCAGGAGAACGCACACACATTGGCACTACTAGTGATGTAACGGAACAGGTATACGCACAAAATTATATTGAGGAGCGAAACAGAGAACTTGAAAACAACAATAAAGAATTAACAGCATTTAACTATATAGCAAGCCACGATTTACAAGAGCCTTTACGCAAAATAGAAACCTTCTTATCTCGATTAATAAGTAAGGACTATGAAAACATGTCTAAGTCTGGGCAACAATATATTAATAGCATTCAAGCATCGGCGAAAAGAATGCGCATGCTCATTGAAGATTTATTACAGTTCTCGCGAACTAATAAAGCGGAGAAGGTTTTTGAACCAGCTGATTTAAATGAAATTTTAGATCATGTAAAACAAGAACTTGTTCAAGTGATTGATGATAAAAAAGGGACTATTGAAAGCCAGAACTTACCTATTTTGAATGTCATTCCGTTTCAAATTCAGCAATTATTCACCAACTTGATCAATAATTCCTTGAAATATAGTAAAACGGATGTACCGCCCATTATCACTATCAAATCTAAGTTAGTTAGTGCCTTAGACGAAGAATTGTTACCTCACAACACACTCGCTCATTACCATAAAATCATATTTACTGATAATGGTATCGGATTTGAACAAGAGTATGCTAAAAAAATATTCATTCTTTTTAACCGATTACACAACAAAAACGAATACGACGGTACTGGAATTGGTTTAGCTATTTGTAAAAAAATTGCCGACAACCACAAAGGCTATCTTTTTGCCAATGGCGAGTTGGGTGTGGGAGCCACTTTTACCCTATTTTTACCCGCAGTGTAAATCAAAATTTAAAATATACAATCATAACAGCAGTTCGACTTTTAAAGTCTAGCTGCTGTTTTTTTTGTGGCCTTACTTGACATTTTCAAAAATCACTACTGCTACAAATAGTGATATTATGCAACACCTTTCATAAAAAAAAATAAATTGGTATAAAAAGAAAAAAACCACAACAAAAGCTTAATAATCATTTGCTTATAAATGCATTACCCACCACAAAAAACTACCAGACCAGTGTGTAACCAGATCATTTAAATCAATTTAACTAAGAACATCTGTAAATTCTATAACAAATCAATAAATTGATGTAACACGCAATTTGTGAAGTGATCGCATCTTTGTAAAAACAAAACAACACATTAAACTACAAACGATATGAAAAACTTAAAACGCATTTTAGCAGTTGCTCTAATCCTTGCAGGAGCATCAAAAATTCAAGCACAAGAAAATAGCCCATCACTTGGTATTAAAGGAGGTTATAACATGTCAAACCTTTACACTGAAGATGTTGATGATCAAAACGTATTGAGCGGATTCAATGTTGGTCTTTTTGCAACATTACCAATATCATCAAGTTTAGCTATTCAACCTGAATTAAACTACACCACAAAAGGAGCAGAATTGCGATATGATAACTTTTTCGCACAAGGAACTGCTAAATTTAGGCTGAACTACGTGGAAGTTCCGGTTTTAATTAAAGCCAATTTAACCAAGAATTTCAATGTGCATTTTGGACCTTACGCAGCTTTCTTAATTGATTCTAAAATAACTAATGAAGGTCAAGACGGAAATATCAATTTTGAAGAATCAATTGATAAAGATGATTTAAATACTGTAGATGTAGGAGTTGCTGCAGGTGTTGGATTCGATTTTGACACATTTGGAATTGGAGCACGATACAATTACGGATTAACTACCGTTGGTAAAGAGCGTAATTTTGCTGGAGGAACTTACACTTTCCCCGATTCAAAAAACAGCGTATTGAGCATTTACGCAGCCTTCAAATTTTAAATATACTTAACCTAAAAATATAAAATCATGCAAAACCTATTATACGCCGCAGCAGTAGTATTAGTGATACTATGGGCATTAGGATTCTTCGTTTACAGCGCGGGAGGAATCATTCACATTTTATTAGTAATAGCATTAATCGCAATTTTACTGAGAGTAATAAAAGGATAACAATTACAAAAATTAGAAATTATGAAAAATAGCAATTTAGCAGCAGGAATTTTGGGCGGTTTAGCAGTTGGAACTATATTGGGAATTTTGTTTGCACCAGCCAAAGGAAGTGAAACTAGAAAAAAAATCGTTGATAAAAGCACCGATTTGAAAGATAAAGTTGTTGAAACAACTGGGAAATTGTCAGATAAAATTTCACAAACTGTGCAAGATCTAAAAAGAGAATCACAAGAATTTTTAGGGCACACGACAGAAATCATCAAAGATGAAGTTCAAAATTTTAATCATCTTGCAGACATCAACAAACAAAAATAAAAAATCAATTCAGTACGATTCACACTATCACAAGTAGTGTGAATTTTGCTGTTTAAACCAGTAGCATAATTGCTTTTTTTACTGATTGTCCTTTAAAAACAGATATCCAACATAGAAAAAAATACCATTTCTGCTAAACAACCAATAATAAAAAACCAACCAAAACACAAGCCATTGCAAACACTCGATTGACAGTGTAAATCAATAGCATCAAAACATTGTTCAGTGCAAGGAATACTGATCCCAAATAAGAAATACAAAATGAAAAATGCAGCAAAACTTATAGTTCTTCTTACCCTATGCTTCACTATAATTTCGTGTAAAAGTGAGGCTGAAAAAAAGGTAGAAATCGTAACTAATAATTATGTACGCTTTGTAGACTCTGTTACTTCTAGAAACAAAGCAGACGCTAAGGCAAATTGGAATAAAATTGAAAAGGCTTTTGAAAAAAAGACCATTGAACTCAATTTTAAAATGGATAATTTAGAAGATTCTAAAAACTTAGGCGTCAAAATGGATTCTGCCACCAAAAAATACAAATCCTTTAAGCAAGCACTATTTGGTTTCGCCATCGAATCTGATACCAGTTTGTTTATTGAATAATAAAAAGGTATTATTAATTCAAAAAAAATACCGTGTCCCAAAGGCACGGTATTTTTTTATTTTTAACAAAGAAATCGAAATTTAAAAAACTTCGCTCGCTTCTTTTAATTTCTCCATATTGTTCACTAATTGCAACTCGTCAACAATTTTTTGAATATCACCATTCATGATATTACCCAAATCATAAAGTGTTAAGCCCACACGGTGGTCAGTAACACGTCCTTGCGCATAGTTATACGTTCTAATTTTAGCTGAACGGTCACCCGAACTTACTTGCGAAGTACGTTTAGAGGCATCTTCAGCTTGCTTTTTAGCTAATTCCTGCTCGTATAAACGAGAACGCAATACGCCAAAAGCTTTATCTTTATTCTTGTGTTGTGATTTTTGATCCTGACACTGAGCCACTAATCCAGTAGGAATGTGCGTTAAACGTACAGCCGACTTAGTTGTGTTTACCGATTGTCCTCCAGGCCCTGACGAACAAAAGAAATCAACACGAACATCGTTCATATCAATATGTACATCAAATTCCTCTGCTTCTGGTAAAACCATCACTGTCGCTGCTGATGTGTGTACACGACCTTGCGTTTCTGTTTGAGGCACACGTTGTACACGGTGTACACCCGCTTCAAACTTCAAAGTACCGTAAACATCTTCACCAGTAACTTCAAAAATCACCTCTTTGAATCCGCCCGAAGTCCCCTCGTTCATATCCACTACAGATGTTCTCCAACCTTGATTTTCGCAATATTTAGTGTACATACGGAACAAATCACCTGCAAAAATACTGGCTTCGTCACCACCTGTACCGGCACGAATCTCCACCATCACGTTCTTAGCATCTTCCGGATCTTTTGGGATCAACATGAATTTGATCTCTTCTTCAAGCACTGGCAAACGTTCTTTGGCTTCTTCTAGTTGCATTTTGGCCATTTCGGTCATATCTGCATCACTATTATCAGCTATAATTTCGTTGGCTTCGTCAATGTTAGCCATTAACAAAACGTATTCATCGCGTTTTTCGGCCAACGCCTTTAAACTTTTATACTCTTGATTCAATTGCACATAACGCTTTTGATCCGAGATTACATCCGGTTGAATAATCAAATCCGAAATCTCATCAAAACGCTGTTTTACTATTTGCAGTCTATCTAACATTTTCTTAGTCCTTTATTTAGGGTGCAAAATTACGAAAAAAGTATTCAGTTTGCAAGGCTCGTTTTTGGTGTATTCTTAATCTACATAAATCTTTATCAGCACAAAGCCATCAACAATACAAACAGCCCTACGGTAGCAATTTTCAACAGTAAAACAGTACACATTTAAAGTTTTTTTAGGAGCTGTTTCCTGCTATGCGTTACAAATGAAATTCACTGAATACCTATAAAAATAAGAGTATAATGAAGTAATCTTTTTTTCGGCAAAAAGCCTTAAAAAAGGATTTTCACTGCTATCAGGGCTAGGAATTTGCGTTAAAAAAAGATGTTTACGGTTTCCCGTAAGGTACTTCAAACAAAAGGAATTAGTTTTGTAACAATAATTTTTTATCAGCTTTTTCGGAAATAAACAATATATTTGATTGAGTAATAAAATCGACATGAACTTTCGAATATTAACCCAAAGATCGGAAGATTAGAATGAAAAAGCATTTTCTAAATTATCTTAATAATAAAACAACCAAAATTAACCCTTAATTTATGAATAACAAATAAAAAAAATAATACCAGCCACAATTTTATCTATTTTCACTTTATTAATTATGACTAATTGTGAAGAGAATTTATTAATCAAAACTAATCCAAATTCTGTTACTAACGATCAACAATCAAGATTTAAAGTAATAGTTTTGAATAATGAAAAAATTAGGTCTAATACTAAGATAGTACAAAAATTAGTTAGTATTGAGTAAAAAAAAACAAAAACCATTAAATCCCTATTTTCGAAAGAAAT
Organism: Flavobacterium erciyesense; assembly: GCF_018069925.1. Lineage (GTDB taxonomy): Bacteria > Bacteroidota > Bacteroidia > Flavobacteriales > Flavobacteriaceae > Flavobacterium > Flavobacterium erciyesense. The sequence goes on from NZ_JAGPXB010000004.1 coordinate 12,432, forward strand.
TCATCATAAACTCGGTTTTACAGTTAATACAGACAATGCTAATTACATGGAAGACACTCAAACTGGCAGACACTCCTACAGTTTTCAAATCGTCAGGGATACCGTTAAAATAACTAATCTTGAAAACCTTTTGATTCAATCGAATAGCAAGGGTGGTTATGATGCTTACATTATTCAGTATGGTTTTACTTCGGTTGAATATGCAAAATTAAATTCCAACTCTATAAAAAATTATAGAACTTCAATATATTCAATTGATTTTGACACTTCCACTTTTAAAAATGGTACTTCTTCTAAAATGGCTTATGGATGTACTGCCGCCTGGGAATGGAAAATTATAAAAGATGGAGACAAAGGTGAACTTGTAGGCGCAGGTAATGAAGACCCATTTGAGGAAGGATGGGTACTTACCAATCTTTCATGTGGTTATTATGAAGATGGTACAGGAAATAATGATGGGCAAACAACAAATCTACCAAATACAACAAATACATCAGGAGGAGGTTCTTCGGCTGTAATAGCGGCACCAAATACCGTGACACATACCTCTCAGCTAAAAAACTTTGAAAGCGGCTTTCTCAGTATTGATGAAAGAAATTATTACCATTCTGATCCACAATCTAATATTAAAAGTACGATAGACTGGTATTTAATAAAATATAATTTCTCTGAAACTTCAAAATCCGATGCAAAATCAGCTTTGAACTTTGGGGATAAGCTAAATCTAAATTTTCAGCAGTTTAATTGGGTGTTTAATAATAGAACCAGCCAAAAATTACAAGATATTATTTTTTTTTTAGTTGAAGTTGGAGAAATAACTCCTGAAATTGATAATTTTTTAAAAGAAGTGATTATTAGTCAAATAAAAACAAATAATAGCACTGAAGTTGATTTTGATGCACAAATCATCAACTCACTTACTGGAAAAGCATTATGTATCTACAACAAATTAAAATCTTCAAGCTTAGGTTTTTCAAATTCTATTAAAAAATTTGATGGGGAATTCCCTGTAAGTCATTTGAAATTTACAATTAACAACGACTTACCTTCAGGAAATTATGGTGTTACAAATCCACCCGATAATTTTATAATAACAATAGAACTAAGCAATACCCAACTGGCGAATATTTCTGATCTTGGAAGTGCAATATCTATAGCTCATGAAATAATTCATGCTGAAATTTTCAGAAAGCTACTGTCTGCAGCGAAAAAAGGAGACTTAAATACAAACAATTACACAACACAAGAAAATATTAATTTTGTTAATTCATTGCGAAACAATTTCCCAGGATTATATGATTATTATTACGCAAGAGTTCATAAATATTGGAACCATGATTTAATGGCTCAACATTATCGTTCCACAATTGCAGATATAGCCCAACAATATGACAACAATAGATTTCCTAGACAAATTTATGAAGATTTAGCATGGGCAGGTTTAAGGGAAATAGACAAAAATGTTAATTCAATTGCATGGAACAAGCTGCCTACTACAGAACAAGAAAGGATAAAATTAAATATCATAAACCTATTTCATAATGGAACAAAAAACTGCAATTAAAACGAAAAAAATATTTTTTTTAATTATTTTTTTTACAAATTTTATTTTTTCACAAACTAAAAACTATTACACCATTGAAAAAAACGGGAAAAAATATCCAAAAATAGTTAGACATATATCATTAGACAAAGGGGAAAAAATTATTCATAATTCAAATACAATTATTTTTAATATTGATCACCAAATATTTAAGTACAACAAAAATATTCACAAAGCAGATACATGCTCTAATTTTAAAATAAAGAAGATTAAAGCAATCACAGTTAGTCAATTAACCACAGATGAATATAATGAACATTTAAATCGATCAAAGGAAAATGGTAGAAAAATTCCAGTTCCATTCAATCATTATAATTGTAGAGTTTTCATATTAGAAAAGTTGTCCACAGAAAAAAATATTATATATGAAGTTGATTGGATTTATTCCATCAGGTAAAAGATTATAGCATAAATCTAAGTAAAGATGGAATATTTAGAAGTATAAATGAGGCTTTTGAAAAATGTAAAGTAATTTAAACCCCTTTAGTCGAAGTCTCCTGACTTCGACTTTTTATTTCCTGATTTGTTAGTAGGAAAAGTTTCCTCACCAACATAAAAGCAGCTTGTTATTGAGCTGCTTTTGTGCTTTATCAAAACTGCCACTCGCCTTCTGAAATAGCGCAACGCCTGTTTAGCCCCGATAGCAGTGAAAATCCTTTATTGCCGGGGTTCGGCAGTAAAGATTGTAACGGATAGCGGGAATGTGCGTGTTATGAAAACAGAACTTCTGCTACCTAAAAAACAAAGCTAAAAATTGAGGACAGCTTAAAGATTCCGCTAAGAAAAGTTTACCGCCTTCGACCTGATTTGAATTAGTTTTAGATAGATCATTTGTCAAGCTGTTATTTAAATATACAAATAGCGTGGCCTTCTTCTAAATCTAAAAATACAGCCAACTATTAAATTTACGAGACAAAAAATTTACAACCATATTTATAGGTTTAACTTTATAAAAAACCTAAAAGTAGTTTAACAGCATTAGTTAGTCTATCTTTGCCTTTCAATTTTATTTAAGCAAAAAACATAATGGTGCAAAAAGAGGATATGGAAGCAAATGACGAGCAAGCACTATTAAAAGAAACGAACCATAATTTAGCGCAGCAAATTCTGGAAACAGAACAGCAAAAGCGCGAATTACAAACCCTCAATGACTTACTAAAAAAGCAAAGCGCCGAGAATGCCGAATTAGCCCATCAACTCCAAATTGCTAATGAAGAGCTTGTTTTACAGAATATTGAAAAAGAAAAAAGAGCGCAGGAATTACTAATTGCTAATAAAGAACTGGCGTATCAAAATCAAGAAAAAGAAAAAAGAGCGCAAGAATTACTCATAGCCAATAAAGAACTGGCGTATCAAAATCAAGAAAAACAAAACAGAGCAAACGAATTGGCGCTTGCGAATATCGAACTCCAATATCAAAACCAGGAAAAGCAAAAACGAGCCGAAGAGCTTGCTATTGCTAATACCGAATTGGAATTTCAAAATCAAGAAAAGGAAAAAAGAGCCAATGAACTCCTGCTGGCTAACAAAGAAATTGAATCGTTTACCTATATTTCTAGTCATGATTTGCAGGAACCGCTGCGTAAAATTCAATCTTTTTCGGGACGTATTTTTGTTGAAGAATATGACAATTTATCAGCCATGGGCAAATATTACGTAGAGCGAACCAAACTTTCGGCCCTACACATGCAGACTCTAATTAATGATCTTCTTGCTTATTCTAGAACGAGCACCACACAACGCAAGTTTGTGTCTTGCAACCTTAAGGAAATTGTAGACGAAGCAATGGCCATGCTCAAAGAGGATTTAGCTGAAAAGAAAGCAGTAATTGAAATTGCTAATGCAGAAAACATTACTATCATACCGTTTCAATTCCGTCAACTTTTACAAAATATCATCAGTAATTCGTTAAAATTTTGTCCTTCATCAAGAACTCCAATTATAAAAATCGATAGTAAACTAATCACTTTCGATGCGACTCAGCCTGACAAAATGATATTGAATACTAATTACCATATAATAACCATAACTGATAATGGAATTGGATTTGAAAAACAATACAAGGATAAAATTTTTGAAATTTTTCAACGCCTTCATGATCGTAAAGAATATGATGGAACAGGTATTGGCTTAACCATTGCCCGCAAAATCGTTGAAAATCATGGCGGAAAAATCACTGCCGAATCTGAAATAAATGTAGGATCTACTTTTCATATTTACTTGCCCGAATTGCAGTAACTTTCTCTTGATTTGCTCCTAATTCTTTTGCTAAAACTTCTGATTCATAATTACTGCTGAATTAATTTCAAGACCTATTTGTAAATTCCTAGATTTGCGCCATCAAAAAAATAGTAAAAAATGAAGGTTTGCATTGCCGAAAAACCAAGTGTCGCCCGTGAAATAGCAGCTGTTTTGGGTGCCAATACCAAGCACGATGGCTATTTTGAAGGCAATGGCTATGCGGTTACATACACGTTTGGGCATTTGTGTACCTTAAAAGAACCCAACGATTACAAACCGCACTGGAAAAGCTGGGATTTGAACAACTTGCCCATGTTACCCGAGAAATTTGAAACGAAAATAGTGGCAAATTCGGGGATTCAGAAGCAATTTAAAATCATCAAAAAATTATTTGACCAAGCAGAATTGGTTATCAATTGTGGCGATGCTGGGCAAGAGGGAGAATTGATTCAGCGTTGGGTAATGACCGAAGCCAATTACAAAGGCAAAGTGCAACGCCTATGGATTTCATCATTAACTGCCGAAGCCATAAAAGAGGGTTTCCAGAATCTAAAACCTGCTTCAAACTACGATAATTTATACTACGCTGGATTTTCAAGAGCTATTGGCGATTGGCTTTTGGGTATGAACGCTACACGCTTGTACACTGTAAAACACGGCGGTTACAAACAAGTGCTTTCAATTGGTCGTGTACAAACTCCAACCTTGGCAATGGTCGTTGACCGTTTCAAGGAAATCGAAAATTTTAAACCGCAATCCTATTGGGAATTGCAAACCTTGTACAGAGAAACACTTTTTAGCTATGAAGAAGGTCGCTTTTTAAATAAAGAAGATGGAGAACTATTGGCCAATAAAGTAAAAGAAAGCGAGTTTGAAATTGTTTCTATCGACAAAAAAAACGGAAACGAATACGCTCCAAAACTGTTTGACTTAACGGGCTTACAGGTGTATTGCAATACAAAATTTGGTTTTTCGGCAGACGAGACATTAAAAATTGTTCAAACATTGTACGAACAAAAAGTGGTCACCTACCCTAGAGTTGACACTACTTTTTTGCCGAGCGATATTTACCCAAAAGTGCCGGGGATCTTGCAAAAATTAACCAATTATGCGGCGTTGACACAACCGCTTTTGGAGAAAAAAATTAAAAAATCGCCTAAGGTTTTCAACGATAAAAAAGTAACCGATCACCATGCGATAATTCCAACTGGAGTACAAAACAATTTGCAGTATAATCAACAACAAGTTTATGACATTATCACCAAACGCTTTATTGCCGTTTTTTATGATGATTGTTTGGTTGCCAATACTACCGTTGTAGGCAAAGCTGCAGAAGTATTATTTAAAGCTACGGGTAAAGAAATTTTGAAAAAAGGTTTTCGTATCGTTTTCGAAGCTTCGACTGCGCTCAGCTCAAACGCCAAGGAAAAAGAAGCTGATATTTTACCCAGTTTTGTTGTTGGCGAAAAAGGACCACACCAACCCTCCTTTTTAGAAAAAGAAACCAAAGCACCCAACCAATTTACCGAAGCTACTTTGTTGCGCGCCATGGAAACCGCAGGTAAACAAGTTGATGATGAAGACTTGCGCGAATTGATGAAAGAAAATGGAATTGGTAGGCCGTCAACACGGGCGAATATTATTGAGACACTTTTTAGGAGACAATACATCGTTCGAAATAAAAAACAAGTTTTACCTACGACAACTGGCATTCAATTAATAGATACGATTCAGAACGAATTGGTAAAATCAGCAGAGTTAACCGGAACTTGGGAAAAGCAATTGAAAGATATTGAAAAAGGAACTTTCACAGCGGGCTCGTTCATCAAAAACATGAAGCTAATGGTGGCCACTTTGGTTGACGAAGTGCGCAGCGAAAGCAGGCGCGCCAACATTTCGCACGTTGCCACCAGCCCAAAAGTAGTAGTAAAAACAGAAAAAAAGAAAGCCGCGGGAATTTTAGCCGAAACCTGTCCGAAATGCAAAACAGGAACCTTACTGAAAGGAAAAACTGCTTACGGTTGTACCAATTATAAAACGGGTTGTAATTTTAAATTGCCATTTGTTTTCAGTGATAAAAAAATATCCGAAAATCAATTTATAAGGTTACTTCAAAAAGGATCAACGGTGAACTTGAAGGATTTTAAAACCGAAACTGGAACAGTTGAAGGACTGCTGCGTTTTGACGAAAATTTCCAACTTGTTCTAGAACCTAAAAAGACAGTAGCGAAAGCCGTTCCTGACGAATTAGCATGTCCGAAATGCAAAAAAGGAACAGTTTTAAAAGGAAAAACAGCTTACGGTTGCAGTCATTACAAATCAGGATGTAACTTTAAAGTAACTTTTGAACAAGTTCGAGCGCAATTGAAGGAGCAAAAACCAACAAAAGAATTGGTGTATGCAATTTTGAAATCGAGCATTTAAAAGGATAAATTAATTTCAAACCATATAAGACTTTTAAAGTCATTGAAGTTGGTTTAAAAGACAAATAATTTACTCGAGAAATTTTGATAGATTTATTCTTGGCGCAATTAAGGATCATTTTTTTTTGAGGTTTAAAAAAGAATGTAATCTCATAATATCCTAGCTGCTTTGGTCAAATTCCAATCAATGTAAAACTTGATTAATTTTCAAGAATTCAAACTTTAAAAAAACCAAACCAATACCTTTTTTTTTTATATTTTAGCTTGTTAAAAATAACCTTCTAATTTTAAGCTTATGTTTCAGAAAACAACCTCGTTACTACTTCTGCTTGCTTTGGTTGCTTGTAAAAATCAAGAAACAACCGAGAAAGAAAAAATAAAAGCGGCCACTTGGCTTCTAGGAAATTGGGAAAGCAAATCAGCTGAAGGAAGTTTAAAAGAAAATTGGTCGCAAGTAAATGATAGTACGTTTTCGGCTACCTCTTATTTTATCAATGCAAAAGATACCGTGCATTTTGAAACGATTCGTTTGCAACAAGTAGGAGAACAACTGACCTACACTGCAACAATCAAAGGGCAACACAATGACAAGCCGGTAGCTTTTACTTTGTTTTCTGAAACCGAAAAGCAAGTCATTTTTGAAAACCAAAAAAACGATTATCCACAAAAAATATCCTACACCAAAATCACTGCTGATAGTATTGTAGCCCAAATTTCTGGGAAACTACAAGGAAAACAAAGCTCCGAACAGTTTGGATTAAAAAAAATCAAATAAAAAACTTTAGCTAGTTTTACCATAACTCACTCATTAGTAGTGAGTTTTTTTTTGTTTCAAAAATCAAATAAATTAGTGTGCTTACTTTTAAAAACCCTCTATCTCATTGCAACTTTTCAAGTAACTTTCTTGTTGATGATAAACGTTTAGCAAAGATTTATTTAAAAAACACAAAAAGAAGCAGCGCAAGTCAGACTCTAGTATTAAACCTTTTCTTGTTTTTAACATCCAAAGAATCAAATAAAGAAGTTACATAAAAGTGTCGGTAACATCCATTATCAAGTCTTAATTTTTTGTGATAATTGCTACAATTATTGCCGAAGATATTATTTTAATTTTTACATTTGCATTATTTTTATTTAATCTAAATAATATATACAACAGAACATACTTAAGCATCATAAGCCTTATGAAAAAAAATCTAATAATAGCACTTACCCTTTGCGCCACCGCATGGATGAACGCACAACAAAAAAACAGTCTTTTAGAGCAAGCCTTTTGGAAAACCGCTCCAGATGTGGCAACTGTTAAAGCTGAAATTGCAAAAGGAAATAATCCAACCGCAGCAACCTCAAACGCATTTGACGCAACCGTATTAGCCATCAACAATGATGCGCCTTTAGCTACCATTCAATTCTTGATAGACCAACCCGGAAATGAAGTAACTAAAATTACGCACGACAGCCGTATTTACCTGCATTGGGCCGCCAACAAAGGAAATGTAGCATTGGTTGAGTACCTCATCAAAAAAGGATCCGACATCAATCTCGAAGACAGCAAAGGCGAAACGCCTTTAACATTCGCAGCCATCGGTGGACAAAGTAATCCAGCACTTTATGAAGCTTTTTTTAAAGCTGGGGCCGACCCAAAGAAAAAATACAAAGACGGGGTGACGCTGCTACTCATGTCGATTGCTGCTGATAAAAACTTAAGTCTTGCCACTTATTTAAACTCAAAAGGATTGTCGTTAAAAGACACTGATGCTGCAGGAAACACCGCATTTGACTATGCTGCCAAATCAGGCAGTACCGCTCTTTTACAATCTCTTTTAGACAAAGCCGTAAAATACAGCAACAATGCCTTGTTGTTTGCCGCACAAGGTACACGCCGTGAAACTACTTCACTAGAGACTTATAAATATTTAGTCGAAACTTTAAAAATAAAAGCCACAGCTACCAATAAATCAGGCGAAAATGTGCTGCATTATTTGGCCAATAAACCCAATCAAACCGCTATCATCAACTACTTTCTTTCGCAAGGTGTAGATGCCAATGCAGCAACTATTGACGGCACGACACCTTTAATGATTGCCGCAACTGCTCGAGACAATGCCGCTTTAGACTTATTTTTAGGAGTGGTAAAAAATAGCAATGCTAAAAACAACAAAGGCGAATCGGCGCTAACAATGGCAGTAAAATCAGGAACTCCCGAGGCAATTACCGCACTTTTAAACAAAGGCGCTGACGCAAATGTACTTGATAAAGACAATAACAACTTGGGATTCTACCTCGTACAATCCTACCGACCTGCCCCTCGTGGCGCCACTACTGCTGATCCGTTTGAAGTAAAAATTAAACTTTTGCAGGACAAAGGTCTAAATTTAGCTACTCCTCAAAACGATGGCAACACTTTATTGCATTTTGCCGTTGTCAAAAACGACCTTTCTTTGTTGCAAAAATTAGCAGCTTTAAACATCGATCTAAATGCTAAAAACAAAGACGGCTTAACTGCATTACACAAAGCAGCTCTTATTGCCAAAGACGATACGATCTTGAAATACCTCATTTCTATCGGTGCCAAAAAAGACATTTTAACTGACTTTGATGAAAGTCCGTATGCACTAGCACAAGAAAACGAGTCGTTAATTCAAAACAAAATTTCTTTAGACTTTTTAAAATAAAAAATAGCAGCAAAACATGAAATCAATCCTAAAAATCAGCCTTTCAATAGCCTTTTTATTCCTAGTATCTGCATCGGCTACAGCCCAAACAAGCAAATACAAATGCATGTTGCAAATGTCTAACTACATGGGCGAAGGCGCGTATATCGTAGTTTCTTTGGTTAATGCCAAAGGCGAATACGTAAAAACCTTATACGTTATGGGCGACGATAAAAAATGGTACAAAACCATCAAAGAATGGCATAAATTCTATTCAAAAAAACCAGAAAATATAAGTGCAAAAACGGGCGCATCGGTAACGGGCGGCGATCGTAGTATTACCACCATCGAAATCGAAGACGCTAAAATCAACAAAGGTTTTAAACTGCGTTTTGAAACATCGGTAGAGGATCAAAAATACCACACTGCCGATCTTGAAATTCCTTTAACAACCGAGGGAATTGCTGCAAAAACCGAAGGCAAAAACTACATTCGCTACGTGCGTTTGAACAAAATTTAAAAAACAAAACAACGTTTTTTTTGGGGCGTGACCCTCTTTAAAAAAAGTCGGGTCGGGTCTTCCGTTCCCGCTTTTTTTATAAAGGCAAAAAAAGCCTTTATAAAAAAGAGCTCCACTGCAACCCCTCACGCAAAACCACCTGAAACACAAATCGGCGTTGGTCAAGCAGTAACTTTTTAATATCCCGCTCCTTTTCTCGAACCGAATTTTGGAGTCCTGAAAAATACCTTTTCAACATGACACTTTCTTTTTGGCGTTACGCACACTTAACTTTAGCCATTTTTTCTGCTGCATTCTTAGTATTAGCATCGGTTACGGGAGTAATCCTTGCCGTTGATGCTATTCAAGAAAAAACGCCGCCCTACAAGATTGCTAATTTTGACGCCATTAGTCTTGAGCAAACCTTGCCTGTTTTACGAAAAACATATCCTGAAATCACTGAACTCGCGGTAGATCACAATCAATTTGTAAGCCTGCAAGGTATCGATCAAAAAGGCAATGATGTCAATGCGTATGTTGATGCAAAAACAGCCAAAATTTTAGGGACACCCGAGCAAAAAAGTGAATTCATACAATGGACAACCGCCTTGCACCGCTCGCTTTTTCTTAAAGAAACGGGACGATTTATTGTCGGTTTTGTTTCGTTTTTATTGCTTTTGATTGCTATTTCAGGTTTTGCCTTATTGCTCAACCGCCAAAAAGGAATCAAAGCGTTGTACTCCAAAATCATCAAGGAGAATTTTGCACAGTACTACCATGTGTATTTGGGTCGCTTGTCATTGCTTCCGATAATTTTGCTTTCCGTTTCTGGTACGTATTTGACGTTGGAAAAATTTAATTTTTTCCTAGAAAAAAAATCCAGTGAACCCACCAATCAAACCGTTTCTCCTCCGGCAGCGACTACTAATTTCTTTTCGACAACTCTTTTAAGCGAGGTTAAAAAAATTGAATTCCCATTCTCTGACGATCCCGAAGATTTTTACATCATTACGTTACACGATCGCGAAATTGAAGTGAACCAAAAAACGGGTGCCATCATGAGCGAAACTCTTTTTCCGCTGCAAACCATTGCAACCGAATGGAATTTAGATTTGCACACGGGTCGCACGAGCATTTTATGGGCAATAGTTTTGGCGCTAGCTAGCTTCAATATTTTATTTTTCATTTACTCTGGTTTTGCTATGACGCTCAAACGCAGAGCAAGCCGAATCAAAAACATGTTTAAAGCTGCCGAAAGTGAATTTATTTTACTAGTAGGGTCAGAAAACGGAAGCACGCTTGCGTTTGCAAATGCCATTCAAAAACAATTAATAGCACAAGGCAAAAAAGTATTTTTAGGCGAATTGAATTCGTATACTAGCTACCCAAAAGCGCAACAACTGATTGTTTTTACTTCAACCCATGGTTTGGGCGATGCACCAGCAAATGCCAGTAACTTTTTAACTCGCTTACAAAAAACAGCCCAACAGCAACCCATTCAGTTTTCGGTAGTAGGGTTTGGATCAGTAGCGTATCCTGATTTTTGTGCCTTTGCAAATGATGTTGATCAAGCTTTAGCTCAGCAAAAATGGGCTAATCGTGTGATGGAAATGCAAACTGTAAACGACAAATCGGCTACCGAATTTGTTGCATGGATTAACTTATGGAACGCCCAAACTGGCGTAAACCTAGCCACTACTCCGTCACTTTATAATGAAGTCCCAAAAGGCCTTGAAAAAATAAAGGTACTCGACAAAACGTTGATTTCAGAAACCGAACATACTTTTCTGTTGACATTACAAACCACTACTTTTTCTAAATATACCTCAGGCGATTTACTTGCTGTGTATCCGGCAAATGATAATCAAGAGCGCCTCTACTCTATCGGAAAAGTGAACGGAAAAATGCAATTGGTAGTCAAACTGCATCCCTCAGGTTTGGGCTCGAACTTCTTGTATGATTTAGAGAAAGGAAGCGTTTTTAAAGCAAGGATCATTGAGAACAAATCGTTTCACTTACCTGCAAAAGCAACTCAAGTAGCAATGATATCTAACGGAACGGGTATTGCTCCATTTTTGGGAATGATTTCACAAAATCAGAGCAAAACTGCAACACACTTGTATTGTGGTTTCCGTCAGCAAACCGCAACGGTGATGGGTTACCAACAATTTGCCAACGACATGCTAGCCAAACAACAGTTAAACAGTTTTCATTTGGCACTATCTCGTGAAGGTAACCAAGAATATGTGATGGATTTGATTCAGCGCGACGCCTTGTTTTTTGGAAAACTATTGCAAGATGGCGGTACTGTTTTGATTTGTGGGTCGCTCGCGATGCAAAAAGACGTCGAAAAAGTGCTCGATACGATTTGTTTACAGCAATCAAACAAGAGTATTGCTTTTTATAAAGAAAACGGACAAGTACTTACTGATTGTTATTAAATCGCCTAACTACATTTTTGCAACCCACATCTTATGTAACACTTTGTCCGCGTGAGTGATGGCAGCGGAGCTCTTTTTTAGCCTGCCCTTTTTTCGGGCAGGCTAAAAAAAGCGGGAGCGTACAGCACGACCCGAAGTTTTTACGGAGGGGCACGCCCAAATAATTATATTCTCGAAAAATTCCTTTTTTGAAAACGGACTTCAAATAGTACCTTTACTGTTTACAATTGAAACTGAACCGCATGACTGAAAAAAGTAGTGTTCCCTTAAAAGAAATTGCAGGCCTTTTTTTGAAATTAGGCATCATTGGTTTTGGCGGTCCTGCAGCACATATTGCGATGATGCAGGACGAGGTGGTTGCCAAACGAAAATGGTTCAGCGAGCAACATTTTTTAGATTTAATTGGCGCTACCAACTTGATTCCCGGTCCAAATAGCACCGAAATGGCCATACACATTGGGTATGAAAAAGGCGGCTGGAAAGGATTATTGGTCGCCGGACTTTGCTTTATCTCGCCAGCGGTTTTGATTACTGCTTTTTTGGCTTGGAGCTACAAAGAATACGGACAAACTCCGGCTGTGCAACCTTTTTTGTACGGAATTAAACCAGCTATTATTGCCATAATTATTGCAGCGGTTTATCCGTTGGCCAAAAAATCATTGAAAACGGTGACATTAGCCCTCATTGGCTTGCTAGTTTTACTGGGTTCATTGCTGCATTATTATGAAATTTACTTGTTATTTGGTGCAGGTTTTGTGGGTCTTTTTTTGAAGTATTGGAATTCGAATCGTGCCTTTAGAAGTAATTGTATGCTACCTTTAGTTGCGTTACCCACAACAGCAGGAACACTTTTGGCTAGTAGTAATGCAAAGTTGTTTTGGATTTTTTTAAAAATAGGCGCTATTCTATACGGTAGCGGTTATGTTTTATTTGCTTTTTTAGACACGGAGTTAGTTGCAACGGGACTTTTAACGCGCCAACAATTAATTGATGCTATTGCTATTGGGCAATTTACGCCCGGACCCGTTTTCTCATCGGTAACATTTATTGGCTATCAAATTAACGATTGGACTGGCGCGATTGTTGCTAGTGTCGGTATTTTTCTGCCTTCGTTTGTATTTGTAGCATTGCTCAATCCGTTGGTCAGCAAAATGCGAAACTCGGTACTTTTTGCTGCTTTTCTGGATGCTGTAAATGTAGCTTCGGTTGCTATTATTGTGTCGGTTTGCTGGTCTATGGGAGCAGAAAGCATCCTAGATTGGAAAACACTTTTGATTGCAGTGCTGAGTATGCTCATTTTGTTTAGTTACAAAAAACTAAACAGCGTATTGGTGGTTGTTGGAAGTTCACTTTTGGGATATTTACTTAGCTTAATCTAGTCAGAATAATTGATTGAGCTATCTCGCTTAATAATTATTGGTAACGAATAAATTATGAAAACAAAATCGATTACTACTTTTTTCCTTTTGATAGCGCTTGTTGTGCATTGTACCTCTGACGCTCAAGTATTGCGTAAACGAACCACTTTATTGATGGGCGGTCGTTTTGACATCACAATTGTAGGGAATGATTCGCTTACCGCAGAAAAAAATATTGATGTTGTTATTGCAGAGATTAGCCGAATTGAAAATTTAATTTCAGACTGGAAGTCAGACTCACAAATATCAGAAGTAAATCGGAATGCGGGCGTTCAACCTGTGAAAGTAGATCGGGAAGTTTTTGAATTAACGCAACGTGCGCTGCGGTTTTCGGAAGTTACAAACGGTAGTTTCGATATTAGTTTTGCCGCAATGGACAGAATTTGGAAATTTGATGGTTCAATGACTGAAATACCGTCTGAAGAAGCTATTAAAAAATCAGTTGAAAAAGTAGGCTACAAAAACATTGTTTTGGATAGCGCCAATACAACCATTTTTTTGAAACTGAAAGGTATGAAAATTGGTTTTGGTGCGCTCGGCGAAGGCTACGCAACTGATAAATGTCGTAAAATGATGCTCGACAATGGCATTGAAGCCGGAATCATAAATGGCTCCGGAGATATGAGTACTTGGGGCAAACAACCCAATGGCAAAGCTTGGAATATAGGCATTACAAATCCTTTTCGTCCTGAAAAATTATTGGCTGTAGTGCCTTTAACACAAGAGGCAGTAACCACATCGGGCAGTTATGAAAAATTTGTAGTTCTGGATGGCAAACGCTATTCGCATATTATCAATCCTGCGACAGGTTACCCCGCAACAGGTTTATGCAGCGTTACCGTTTTTGGCCCTGATGCCGAAACTGCCAATGGATTGAGTACCTCGCTAATGGTTTTAGGTTCAACTTCGGGATTACAATTACTGCAGCAATTCCCAGAATACAGCTGTATCATGATTACCGATACTGGTAAGGTCATTAAATCGAAAAACTTCCGAGTGAAGAAATTCAAAAACAAAGCCAAGTAAACACTACTTTTCAGTTAAAGGTCTATTAGGTCTGATAAATAACTCCACCTACTAAAATAGTACTTCCCGTTTAGCCGCGGATTGTAGCAACTTAAAATAGCAATAATCTTATATTAAAAGTTAATTTCTTTTTACTCGTCAATCCTTCTATATTTTAACACTATTTTACTTCAATTAAAACTTCTTGATGACTATGTTAATAAATAAGAATTATTATAAATAACATTAAAACAAGAGCTTAGCTTTTCAATAAAATTATTATTCATATTTAATCTAAATAAGTTTTGTTAATCCAAAAGAGGGCTCTATCTTTGCGCTGTTATTTTTAATTATTCTAAATAAACAGTTATGAAATACCTATTATTTGCAGCCTCAACGTTACTTTTTAGTACAAACATTTTAGCTCAAGAGCGCATCAGTGCTGCAAACAGCGACCATCAAGACACTTCTTTTGCACAAGCATTAAACGATACCATTAAAAACAAAAAAGGTGAAATATTAAAAGAAGTAATCGTAACCAACAACAGAGAGAAAAAACCAGTATCGGTGTTGCGTTCGGGTTTAAAACCGATGGATACCCCACAAAGTATTCAAGTTATTGGATCTGAAATCATCACACAACAACAGGCTATTCGGTTAAGTGAGGTTATTAAAAACGTAAATGGCGTTTATGTTGGTTCAGCAAGAGGCGGCGCTCAGGAATCATTTTTTTCGAGAGGTTATGACATGTCAGCCAACAATATGTTCAAAAATGGCTTTCGTTTTAATAGCGGATCTATCCCTGAAGTTTCATCTTTGGAAAAAGTTGAAGTCTTAAAAGGAAGTGCCGCTCTACTTTATGGCAATGTGGCGCCTGGGGGAATTTTAAATATGGTTACCAAAACTCCATCTTTCACAAAAGGAGGTGAAATTTCAATGCAAATGGGAAGTTATTCTTTTTATAAACCATCCATTGATGTTTATGGGCCATTAAATGACATTATTGCTTACCGCTTTACTGGTTCTTATGAAAACTCTGAAAGTTTTAGAGATAATGTAACCAAAGAGCGCTACTACATTAATCCTTCTTTTTTGTTTCAAGTAAGTGATAAAACGGAGATTGTTCTACAAGGAGATTATTTGAAAGACTATTGGACACCCGATTTTGGAACGGGAATAATCGGAAAAAAAATCTTAGACCTTCCTAGAAACCTTTATTTAGGCGCAACTTGGTCTAATGGTGAAACTAATCAAGCTACTGTTTCAGGTTTGGTTACACATAACTTTAATAAAGACTGGAAATTAAATTTTAATACTTCTTTTCAAAATTTTGAGAGAACTTCTAAAGGTACCGAACGAGTACAACCAACTGCAAATGGCGATTGGAATCGACCTTTGGGTCAGAACAGAAACTTAGAACAAATTATAGGCGAACAATTAAGTGTGCAGGGAAATTTTAAAACAGGTCAAATTAAACATCAATTGTTTACTGGTGTAGATATGGAAAATTCCTTTTCGCAAGCATATACCTTTACGTTTACACCTACAACGTACGGAAGTGGAAACCTACTTGATTTTGAAAATTTTGATCAAGGCGGAGCAATCCCAAATGGCACAAATACCCGAATTGTAAAAACAAATACGAACCGTTTTGGTATCTATGCACAAGATTTAATTTCACTTACTGAAAAATTTAAAGTTCTGGCAGGAATTCGTTGGTCTTGGCAAGAAGCACAAGTAGAAACTACAGATTTGACTAAAAAAACAATCATCAAAGATAAAAAGCGAAAAGACCTTGCCTTCACTCCAAAACTTGGATTAGTTTATCAACCTACAAAGGATATGTCTGTATTTGCCAGTTACTCAAACTCTTTTACGCCAAATACAGGAACAACAGTAGACTTGAAAGCAATAGAACCTTCCATCATTGATCAATATGAATTCGGCGTGAAAAAAGATTTTTGGAAAGGAGTATTGAGCACAAATGTTACCTTGTACCAAATTACAAATAGTAATTTAGCACAAACAGCTGAATTTAAAGCTGATGGATCCCCTAATACAGATAGCTCAATAAAAGTGTTAAGTGGAGAAACAAACAGCAAAGGTGTAGAACTGGATATTATTGCAAAACCAATTGAGGGACTAAACATTATTGCCGGATATAGTTACAATGACATGCGTTTTACAAAAACTTCTGGTTTAAAAGGGAGTTTTATTGAAGGGGATCGATTGGCTAGAACTCCAGCAAATACAGCCAATTTAAGCTTTTTCTACACTTTACAATCTGGCACACTTAAAGGAGTTTCGCTGGGAGCTTTAGGAAATTATATCGGGAAAAGAGTTGGTGGATGGAACAATCAAGTAGATCCTGCGTTGCCTAATGGTATATTTGACAGAGAAATTCCTTTAGAGGGTTATACTACAATTGACCTATCAGTTGGTTATGAATGGAAAAAAATTGCTATCCTTTGCAAATTATCTAACATCACGAATGAATTGAATTATACCGTACACGAAAATTACAGTGTAAACCCGATTGCTCCGAGACAAATCATGACAAGTTTGCGATATAAGTTTTAGTCCTATTTCAAAAAAAACAAGCCCCAAAATACATTTATTTTGGGGCTTGTTTTTTTATAATAATAAATTAATGCATTTCAATTCCGTTAACTTCCAATAGATCGTTCAACAAAACATTAACATGAGGTTCGTATTTTTCTACCCCACTTTGGTACCACTCTGCAATTAAACCCAATTGATGAGCTGTATAGCCTTCGTCATCGATTGGTAACCCGAGTAAACCTGCTATTAAAAAATCTTCAAGTATTTTATCAGTAACTATTCTTTCAGGAATACCTTTGCTAATACAACCATTAAGACGTTCGTACTCCATACGCCCTGCGATAAATCCAGCAATAACTGCCTCATTTTTCATGGCATCATTAAATTCTAAATAAGGATCCAAACCAATTGCAAGTCCTCTGTAATAATTTTGCCTGTATACATCATTTATTATCCTTTTCATAGAAATATCATTTGTGGTGTTTGAAATTCTATACAAACCTACTTATATTGCATCTCCAAAAAAACTATAATCGTTGAACGGGCTATTTAATCTGTTAATTACAAGGCGCTTGCCGTTAATCGGTACTTTTAAAATGTTAAAACATATTTAGCACAGCAACTGTTCTAAGCTTTCCTTTGCTAATGTGGCATACCAATATAGATTTATTTTCTTTATACTGATAATCAAACTACTTTTAAAAAAAATCCCACTTTAGAAAAGATTCTAAAATGGGATTGCGATAATTTATTTTACTATAATTTATTGTAAACCAGCTAAGCTATTTTTCAGCGTGTCGATTTTTGCTAATGCATCGGCTTCTTTTTGTTTTTCGTTAGCCAAAACTTTTTCTGGTGCACCAGAAACAAATTTCTCATTTGCTAATTTACTTTGAACCGACTTTAAAAAACCTTCCGTATAACTCAATTCGGCAGTAAGTTTTGCAATCTCGGCAGCAACATCAATATTACCAGTGATTGGGATAAAATATTCATTTGATTTAACTCTAAAAGAAAGTGCTCCATCTACTTTATCAGAAACATATTCTAAGTTGCTAATGTTCCCTAATTTAGACACAACAGCATCAAAATAAGCTGACGACTTATCATTGTTCACAATCTTTAATTCGATGGTATCTTTGAACGGTATATTCTTGTCTTTACGAATCGTTCTAATTCCAGAAATCACTTCGATTGTTGCATCAAAATCAGCAATCAAACTCGCATTAAACGGTTTCATTTCTGGCCAAGTAGCAACAATTAAAGCTTCATTTGGAGTACGTTCTGCAATAAACTGCCAAATTTCCTCAGTTAAAAATGGCATAAACGGGTGCAATAACTTCAAATTGTTCTCAAGCATTTCTATTGCTTTCGCAAAAGTTTTACTGTCAATTGGTTGTTGGTAACCCGGTTTGATCATTTCTAGGAACCAAGAACAGAAATCATCCCAAACCAATTTATAGATAGCCATCAAGGCATCAGAAATTCTATATTTTTCGAAGTTATCTTCAATCTCTGCTAATGTTTGTTGTAATTTAGCTTCGTACCATTCAATTGCTACTTTAGAAGATTCAGGTTGTGGAATAGCCTCTGAAACTTCCCAGCCTTTGATTAACTTAAAGGCATTCCAAATTTTATTGGTAAACGCCTTGCCTTGGTTACACAATTCCTCATCAAACATAATATCGTTTCCTGCTGAGGCGCTTAATAACAAGCCAACACGAACTCCATCTGCCCCGAATTTATCAATTAAATCTAACGGATCTGGTGAATTTCCTAACGATTTAGACATTTTACGACGTTGCTTATCACGCACCAATCCAGTCAAATACACATTTGTAAATGGTTTTTCACCAGTATATTCATAGCCCGCAATAATCATACGTGCTACCCAGAAAAACAAAATATCTGGACCAGTTACCAAATCATTTGTTGGATAGTAATATTTAAAATCAGCGCTTTCAGGATCCATAATCCCTCCAAAAACTGACATTGGCCACAACCATGAAGAGAACCAAGTATCAAGTGCGTCAACATCCTGAGTTAAATCTTTTGTTTCAAGTTTAAGGTTTAAAGTTTTCTCTCTTGCTAACTTTAAGGCATCATCAATATTCTCTGCAACTACAAAATCTTCTTTTCCATCACCATAAAAATAGGCTGGTATTTGTTGTCCCCACCATAATTGACGGGAGATATTCCAATCTCTAATGTTGTTTAACCAATGTGCATAGGTATTATTGAAACGAGCTGGGTGCAATTTAATATCACCATCTTCAAGAACAGATTTGATAGCTGGTTTTACCAACTCCTCCATTTTCAGAAACCATTGGTCCGACAAACGAGGCTCAATAACTGCTTTGGTTCTTTCAGATGTTCCTACTTTATTTAAGTGCGACTCTGTTTTTAACAAAGCTCCAATTTTTTCTAACTCGATTGCAATTTCGGCGCGAACCACAAAACGGTCTTTCCCTTGGTAATGCAATCCGAAAGAATTGAGAGAAGCATCTTCGTTTAAAATATCGATAATTTCTAACTGATGTTTTTCGCCCAAAGTTTTGTCGTTCATATCGTGGGCTGGTGTTACTTTTAAGCAACCTGTTCCAAACTCCATATCTACGTACTCATCTTCAATAATAGGAATTACTCTTCCGCAAATTGGCACAATTGCTTTTTTACCTCGTAAATGGGCAAAACGTTCATCATTAGGATTAATACAAATTGCAGTGTCTCCAAAAATTGTTTCAGGTCGTGTGGTGGCAATCGTTAAAAAGTCTTCGGTGCCTTCGATTTTGTATTTTAAAAAGAATAGTTTTCCTTGTTGTTCTTCGTAAATTACTTCTTCGTCAGAAAGTGTAGTTTTGGCCTCTGGATCCCAATTCACCATTCGATACCCTCTATAAATCATTCCTTTATTGTACAAATCAACAAAGGAACGTATTACTGATGCTGACATATCTGGATCCATGGTAAACTTTGTACGCTCCCAATCACAAGAAGCACCTAGTTTTTTGAGTTGCTCTAGAATTACGCCACCGTATTTATCTGTCCATTCCCATGCGTGCGCCAAGAACTCTTCACGAGTTAAATCGTTTTTATTAATTCCTTCGGCTTTTAGCTTAGCAACAACTTTTGCCTCGGTTGCAATTGAGGCGTGATCCGTACCCGGAACCCAACATGCATTAAATCCTTTTAATCGAGCACGTCGAATTAAAACATCTTGAATGGTATTGTTTAACATGTGCCCCATGTGCAAAACTCCAGTCACATTGGGCGGTGGGATTACAATTGTATACGGTGTTCTGTGATCTGGCTCCGAATGAAAATAATTATTTTTCATCCAGTAGTCATACCACTTATTCTCAATAGTTTTCGCGTCAAATTGGGCAGGAATTGTCATATAAAGCAACTGTTAAAACCAAAAATATGTTTTGGTCTGATATTTGTAAATCTAATATTAAACAAAAGTAAATAATAAAGTACACTATAAAAAGCGAAATAAAAATTTGTACGTTATTTAAAAGAAAGTAACTTTACTAACCGAATTTAAACCTTTGATAATGAAAAAAAGTATCGCCTTATTAGCATTTGTCTTAATCAGTACGATTGGTTTTGCGCAAAATGGTCCAAAGATCGAATTTTCGGCAAAGAATAACACCATTGATTACGGGCGCGTTAAAAGTACCGACAACAGTAGCAGAGATTTTATTTTTACCAACACAGGAAACGCTCCTTTATTGATTACCAACGTACTTTCTACCTGCGGCTGTACGATTCCTACTAAACCTGATGCGCCAATAATGCCTGGAAAAACAGGGAAAATAACCGTAAAATACAATATGGCAATAGGACCAATTAGAAAAACATTAACTGTAGAATCGAATGCGATTAACTACGAAAGTGGTCGTGTTGCTCTTAAGATTAGAGGTGAAGTAGTAGAAAATTAAATTTTAAAACTTTGTCAACTAACATTTTTTGCTTTAGAGAAATGTTAGTTTTTTTTATAACTTATTTTCCAACTGAAAAGAGAAGGTTAATAATTGACTTTTTCTTTCAATTTCTAAAGTAATCCATTTATCCTCTTCTGATTTGAAAAGTTGATTGATCTGCTCCAATGAATATTGATAAGGCATTCTATTGTTAATTCGAACTAAGATATCACCTTTTTGCAACCCAGCTAATGCTGCGGGAGAACCTTGTCGAATATGCGCAATATCGTACACTGGTTTTAACTTGAACTTGTATTTGAAATCATTTCTATAAACCGATTGACCGCCCGATGCATTGAAACCTGATTGCGGGACAGTTTCCATTTGTACTGTTTCTTGTACCCATTGTAAACCGTGATGCTGGATTTCAATTCCACTTTTATTATAAGAGAACGGCTCGTAATAAGCTTTGCTTTTTCGCAAAAACATTTGCTGCGCCGAGTAATCGAACAAAACCTTAAAGCGTTTCATAATCTCACCTCCTACTGATCCCATTCGGTCAGGAACCATCGTCACATTTTTGATCGAAATTGAATCGGGAAAAGCACTAATAACATCATCAAAGGTAAAATCAGCCAATTTAAACCTGTTTACTTTTGCTCGCTGGCCTTCAATATCACCACTAAATCCGCGGCCCAAAAAATCATTAAAGTTTTTTTTAGGAACATTTACCAAAGGATCACGATTATGAAAAAGCCAAACTGCATCACTATTACCAATATCAACCAATAACTTTACTGGAATATCTTGCTTTTCAAGATCTACTTTAGCGATTACATAAGGCTTGTTACCTTCTATCTGTAACGGTACTACTGAAGATTTATGCGTGTATTTTTTTCTGTTTTGAGGTGTGTCTTTCAAGACAACTATCTTTTTTCGTCGGTAATCCAAATGAATCAAATTATTTTTAAAAAAATGATATCCAATGATTCCATTAACAGGAATCCCAATATGTGAGGACAAATTAAAATCAGGATCTAGCACGATATAAAGAAAATGTCCGCGGTATTGCAAATTGCCAAATTCTAAGAGATTATTAGTCGATTTGAGTCCTTCTACAGTATCTTGACTTCCTAAACCTTTGAGCATTACTTTTTGCGCATTAAAAAAACGCACTTCTTTTTTTTCCTCAAGGCTAAACAAAATAGTCTCAGAAACCCCAGTATCGAGTAAAAAATTCAATTCGACACCATTAACTTTGATTGGTACAAAGACTAAATTATTAATCAACTGAAAAGGAACTGTTACTTTTGTTTCACCCTCTTTAAATTCAAATCCTACTTGCGCAACCAAAATTTGGTTACAGAACGTAAATAAAAGGACCAGAAAACATTTTTTCATAAATTAACTTTCCCTTAAAATTACGAAATAAAAGAATGAGAAATACAGATTTAACAATTGATAGAGCATTTAATTGGATTTAATTCGGAAAAAAAATCGCAAATTTGCAATTCAACAAAAAAAGACTATGCCAACAATATCTAAAAAAGGCACGCAAATGCCTGAATCTCCCATTCGAAAATTAGTTCCTTTTGCTGAAATCGCAAAGAAAAAAGGAAACAAAGTATTTCATTTAAACATTGGCCAACCGGACATAAAAACTCCAGAAGTTGCCATGGAAGCGGTAAAAAATATCGACTTGACTATTTTAGAGTACAGTCATTCTGCTGGTAACGAAAGTTACAGAACTAAATTGAGCGCCTCTTATATCAAACAAGGTGTTTCAGTAAACAAAGAAGACATCATCATTACAACCGGTGGATCAGAAGCTTTGCTATTTGCTATTGGTAGCACTATGGATCAAGGTGATGAAATTATTATTCCAGAACCATTTTACGCTAATTATAACGGATTTTCAACTGCATCAGGAGTGACTGTTGTACCCGTGATCTCAACGATAGACACTGGATTTTCTTTACCAGCCGTAGCTGATTTTGAAAAATTGATTACTCCAAAAACCAAAGCAATTTTGATTTGTAATCCAGGAAATCCAACGGGTTATTTGTATTCAAAAGAAGAAATTATGCAATTGGCTGAGTTGGTACAAAAACACGATTTGTTTTTGATTTCTGACGAGGTTTACCGTGAATTTACCTATGATGGTGATGTGCATTACTCAGTAATGAATATCCCTGGATTAGAGCAACACGCTATTATGATTGATTCTGTGTCAAAAAGATACAGCATGTGTGGCGCACGAATTGGTGCCATGGTTTCAAAAAACAAAGAAGTAATGAACGCGGCCATGAAATTTGCACAAGCAAGATTGAGTCCGCCAACAATTGAACAAATTGCAGCCGAAGCCGCTTTAGACACCCCAAAAAGCTATTTTGATGAAGTGATTGGAGAATATAGAGAGCGTCGCGATACATTGATTGAAGAGTTAAGCCAAATTGAAGGCGTAATTATCAGCAAGCCAAAAGGTGCTTTTTACTGCATCGCACAATTACCAATTGATAACGCAGATGCTTTTGCACAATGGTTACTTGAAAGTTATGACCTAAACGGCGAAACTGTTATGGTTGCTCCTGCCGCTGGATTTTACTCGACTCCAGGCGTAGGTTTGAATCAAGTTCGAATTGCCTATGTTTTGAAAAAGGACGATTTAATAAGTGCGGTTCGTATTTTAAAAGCAGCAATTCCTGCCTACCAAGCCATGACACAAAAAGGATAAATAGTTAAAAACTAATGATTTCAAAAAGGCAATAGCAACACGCTATTGCCTTTTTTGTTTTGCACACAAAAAATACTACAGTTACAAAGCGATAAAGAAGTCTTAAATAGTGTACGCTATAGAAATTCTTAAATTTTTATTATTTATCTTTACCGCTCAAATAAATACACCCACTATAATAGTTGCATTTAATGATAAAAAACGAAGAATTTCAAGACGAAATAGGCGATAATCACGTAAGCTTATCAGCTCAAAACCCAATAAGAGAAGATGCTTTTGCACTTTCTGACGATGATAAAATTGAAAAGATTAAAAAAGATGTCGAAAACATTCTGCAAACTTTAGGAATGGATTTGACAGATGATAGTTTAAAAGGCACACCTAATCGTGTGGCAAAGATGTTTGTAAAGGAAATTTTTGGAGGTTTAAATCCAAATAAAAAACCAAAAGCATCTACTTTTGATAACAACTACAAATACGGTGAAATGCTGGTAGAAAAAAACATTATTGTTTACTCTACTTGTGAGCATCATTTATTACCAATTATCGGTAGAGCTCACGTAGCATACATATCGAATGGTACCGTAATTGGATTATCTAAAATGAATCGTATTGTTGAATATTATGCAAAAAGACCACAAGTTCAAGAGCGTTTAACGATGCAAATTGTACAAGAGTTGCAACAAGCTTTGGGTACCGAAGACGTTGCTTGTGTGATTGATGCTAAACACTTATGTGTAAACTCAAGAGGAATTAGTGATATCGAAAGTAGTACAGTAACCTCTGAATTTGGTGGTAAATTTAAAGATACAGTAACGCGTAGAGAATTTTTAGATTACATCAAATTAGAAACAAAATTCTAAATTAGTAAGTTCGTAATTAGACTGCTAAACTATAGCCCTGATTGCAGTGAAAATCCTTTATATTTTTTCTTAAAAATATAAAGATTGAAACGAAAAGCAGGAAACAGCTCCTAAAAAAAACAAAATGCCATTATACGAAACGCAAGCCATTAAAATATACAATTCTCTTTCAGGAGAAAAAGAAACATTTACACCTATCACCGAAGGAAATGTAGGAATGTATGTATGCGGTCCTACGGTGTACAGCAATGTGCATTTAGGAAACGTGCGTACCTTTATGTCGTTTGATATCATTTTTAGGTATTTTCAGCATTTGGAGTACAAAGTGCGCTATGTTCGAAATATTACAGATGTTGGTCATATTGTTGATGATGTAGATGAAGGCGAAGATAAAATTGCCAAAAAAGCTCGCTTGGAACAATTGGAACCAATGGAAGTAGTGCAACGCTACACCGTAGATTTTCATGATATTTTAAGTGCTTTTAACTTTTTGCCACCAAGCATTGAGCCAACGGCAACCGGACATATTATTGAGCAAATTGAAATTATCAAGACTATCATTGCGAATGGGATTGGGTATGAAGCCAATGGATCGGTTTACTTTGACGTTGTAAAATTCAATGAAACCAATAATTACGGCAAGTTAAGCGGTCGAAATATTGAAGACATGCTTGCTAATACGCGTGATCTTGACGGACAAAGCGACAAGCGCAACCCACAAGATTTTGCCCTGTGGAAAAAAGCAGAGCCACAACACATCATGAGATGGCCTTCGCCTTGGAGCGATGGTTTTCCGGGTTGGCACCTTGAATGTACTGCTATGAGTACTAAATATTTGGGAAATCATTTTGATATACACGGTGGTGGAATGGATTTGAAATTCCCACATCATGAATGCGAAATTGCTCAAAACGAAGCTTGTACAGGACAAACGCCTGTGAATTATTGGATGCACGCCAACATGCTTACGTTGAATGGTAAAAAAATGGCCAAATCAACTGGAAATAATATTTTGCCAAGAGAAATTTTGACTGGCGAAAATACGATTTTAAGTAAAGCCTTTTCAGCAGCGGTAGCTCGATTTTTTATGTTACAAGCGCATTACCGTAGTATTTTAGATTTCTCAGATGATGCTATTGTTGCAGCTGAAAAAGGATACAAAAGATTAATGGAAGCCATGAGTGCATTAGCAACACTTTCTGCAGGCAAAACCAGTTCATTGGCTATTGCTGAATGGAAACAATCGTGCTACGATGCAATGAATGACGACTTTAATACTCCAATTTTAATCGCACATTTGTTTGAAGGGGTTCGCTTTATCAATTTATTGAAAGATGGTAAAGAAACTTTAAACGCAGCTGATTTAGAAACTTTAAAGCAAACTATGAATGCCTTCATTTACGACGTGCTTGGTTTAGAGGATGAAAAAGTTTCGGATAGCAAGAACGATAAGTTAGAAGGAACTATTTCGCTACTAATTGAAATGCGTAAGCAAGCTAGAGAGAATAAAAATTTCGCCTTATCAGATCAAATTAGAGATCAACTATTGGCTTTAGGAATTCAGTTGAAAGATGGGAAAGAAGGAACGACGTTTAGCATTTAAAGGAATTGCTTTTATTTGCTAAAGCGTTACAATCAAAAGAAAGGATCACTATGGTATCGAAAATATTGATTTTACCATTTGTATTATTGGTGCGATTTTATCAAACCGCGATATCTCCTTTTACACCTGCTGCTTGTCGTTTTGAACCTACATGCAGTTCGTACATGATTCAATCCTTGCAAAAACACGGCTTGTTTTATGGTAGTTTTTTAGGATTAAAACGAATTTTGCGCTGTAATCCTTGGGGACCAACAGGCTATGATCCTGTTCCTGATAACCAACCAAAAAAATAAAAAAAATAATAGATAACAAGTAAACTCTATTTAACAGAATACAAAAACACTATGACACACGCTTTAACCATTGTTTGGAATCCTTCAGAAGGAATCGATTTAGGATTTTTTACCATACGCTTTTACAGCTTAATGTTTGTAATTGCATTTGGTTTAGGTTGGTACATCATGAAACATATTTTTGTTCGTGAAGGAGAATCAATTGAAAAACTAGATTCACTTTTCATCTGGACAGTACTTGCTACTTTGGCTGGAGCTCGTTTGGGTCATGTGTTTTTTTACGACTGGGAATATTACCGCAACCATTTACCCGAAATTATATTACCGTTCCGCTTAAGTCCAAGTTTTGAGTTTACAGGCTACCAAGGATTAGCGAGTCATGGTGCGGCAATTTCGATAATAATAGCCATGTACTTTTACAGCAAGAACATCTTGAAGCGACCACAGCTTTGGATTTTAGATCGCGTTGTTATTCCAGTGGCTAGTGGTGCTATATTTGTACGTTTGGGTAACTTTTTTAACTCTGAAATTATTGGTAACGCTACTGATTCGGCATTCGGTATTAAATTCATAAAAGACCATTTTAGTCCACAAGACGCGGTTACCAACACACAAATAGCCAATCCTAAAGAAGCATACACAGCTATTGCCACAGATCCAAAATTTGCAAATTTATTAGAGCAAGTGCCAAGCAGTCATCCTACACAATTGTACGAAGCATTTAGTTACATATTTGTATTTGCCATATTATTTTTCTTGTATTGGAAAACAGACAAACGCAAATACACTGGATATTTATTCGGAATGTTTTTGGTATTATTGTTCTCGGTACGTTTTGTAGTAGAGTCGGTAAAAGAAAGCCAAGGTGGATTTGAAAGTGCTTTAGGCTTATTTTCAACAGGACAGTGGTTAAGTATTCCTTTTGTACTGATCGGTTTGTATTTTGTAATCACCGCTCAAAGAGAACTTAAATAAAATAAATTACAAAAAAATTAAAGCGCTAATCCCTCAAAAAGGATTAGCGCTTTTTTTTGACTACAATTGAAAAGCACAACTCAACTCTATATTTTTAATGTTATAGCCTGCATTTGAAGCACCAAGACCCGCATTTGACTGATGTTGAAGACTCGGTCGGAGATCAATTGTAACCGACTTTATTTTATACGAAAATCCTATTGCCAAAACATCAGAGAAAGCGAAACCTTTGGAAAGGCGTTCCGTTTGCGTGTCGGTATACATCGGACCTACACTTAACATGACATAACAACTTGCCGCGGTTGAAAATTGTTTCCTAAGCAATCCGCCTACATTTAAAATATAACTTTTTACTATCCTATTTTGACTGTAAAGCGACCGTAAATCTTCATAATTGGGTGTGTCAGGCTTGACAAAAAAGATATTCAACATTTGATGTTTAGCGTTATTAAATTCGGGTTGAATCAATAACTCCAATCCGATAGATTTTTTTCTCATCAGCGAGTACAACAATTCCAACTTTACAAAATCAGCACTATGGCTGTAATTCCGATTTTTAAACTCGGAACCTGAACCTACAGCAAACCCAATTGAAGTGGGACGAAAAACTGATTGACTACGAACAACCGAACTAAAGAGAAAGCAAATGCAAGTAGCAAGCGCAATTCTGTATAAATTATAAACTTTCATGTTATATAGTAAAATCTAAATGCAGTAAAATTATAGTCAATGCAAAAAAAAGGTTCAACTTACGCTGAACCTTTTTACTATAAATTAGTTGCGAGCATTATGCCGCAGCATGTTCTTTTTCAATAGCATCTTTATCCTCTTTTGTGAAAGTATCAACAACTACTGGAGTTGCGATAAATAAAGAAGAATAAGTACCTACGATAATACCCACTAACATTGCAAATATAAATCCTCTGATTGACTCGCCTCCAAAAAGGAACATTGTCAACAATACCAAGATCATCGTTAATGAAGTATTTAAAGTTCTTGACAACGTAGTGTTAATCGAAGCGTTTACAATACTATCAAATGTACCTTTGCGTTTTCCTAAGATAAACTCACGAATTCTGTCAAATACAATTACAGTATCATTCATCGAGTATCCAATTACAGTTAAGATCGCTGCAATGAAATGCTGATCCATTTCCATGTGGAAAGGCATGAATTTGTAACATAAAGAGTAAATTCCTAATACAAAGATAACGTCGTGCGCAACTGCTGCGATCGCACCTAATGAATATTGCCATTTACGGAAAGAAATCATTAAGTATAAAAAGATTACTGCTAATGCACCAAGTACCGCCCAGTATGAATTGGTTTTGATATCCTCAGAGATCGAAGCACCTACTTTTGAAGCTTGCAATACCCCTACTTTTTTACCATCAAATGTATTTGTAAATTTATCATAAGATGTATTTGGATAATACTTAGCTAAAGCTTTGTATAATTTCTCATTTACTTCTTTATCAACTTCAATTCCATCCTCTTGGATTTTATATTTAGTTGTAATTTTCAATTGATCGTCATCGCCTAAAACTTTAGCCTCTACAGGAGTTCCAAATGCAGTTGACAATTCTTCAGAAATTACAGAGGCATCTACTGGCTTTTCGAATTTTACTTGGAAAGTTCTACCTCCAACAAAATCCACACCTTGATCTAATCCGTTTACGAAGAAGATAGAAATCAAACTCACTACAACTACAATTGAAGAGAAAACATAAGTAAACTTTTTAATTTTTATAAAATCGTAATTAAAGTTAGTAAACCAGTCTTTAGTCATATTTGTGCAGAAAGTTAAATCTGCTTTTCCTGCAATGTTTTTATCAATAAAGATTCTTGCAATGAAAATAGAAGTAAACAATGAAGTTGCAATACCAATAAGTAAGGTCAAAGCAAAACCTTTGATTGGTCCTGTTCCAAAAATGAACAAAATCGCTCCCGTTAATACGTGGGTAACGTTTGCATCAATGATCGAACGCATTGCACCATGCCATCCGTAAGCCGAAACTACTGCTTCTGATAAAGTTTTACCATCACGCAATTCTTCCTTAGCTCTTTCGTAAATAATGATATTCGCATCAACTGCTGTACCTAATGTTAAAACTATACCTGCAATACCCGGCAATGTCAATACAAAACCAAAACTTGCCATAATTCCAAATAAGAACAATAAGTTCAATAACAAAGCTAAATTAGCATACCAACCTGCTTTTCCGTAATAGAAAACCATCCAGAAACAAACTAATAAAAATCCGATGATAGATGAAATTAATCCTGCATCAATAGACGCTTGTCCTAATGAAGGTCCTACTACAGTAGATTGAATGATATCAGCAGAGGCTGGTAATTTACCTGCATTTAAAACGTTAGCTAAATCTTTAGTTTCCGTGATATCGAAAGCACCTGAAATCTCAGATCTTCCTCCAGCGATTGGTCCGCTAGAAACACCTGGAGCAGAATATACTACATTATCTAAAACAATAGCAATGTTGCTTTTTTGAGTAAAAGCTCTTCCGGTTAATTCTTCCCAACCTTTTGCTCCTTGAGCATTCATTTGCATAGAAACAGCTGGTTTACCCAATTGATCAAATGTATCTTTTGCATCAGTAACTACAGCACCTAACATTGCTGGAGCATTATCTCTATTACCTTTAAGAGCATATAATTCAACTACTTCAACTTGTTTTTGTTTGTCGTCAGTAATTTTCAATGGTTTTCCCCAAACAAACTTAGCGTAAGTTAAAGCTGCTGGTAAAAGAATTTTGATATCTTGTCTCTTGAAATATGCGTTGATTGTAGCTGTATCTTTTGGAGCAAATAAACCTAAAACTGGTCCACCGCCTTGACCAACAATTTTGTCAAATAATGGATTGTTTCCTTTTTTAGTTGCAGCTGAATCTTTTGCATCAGTCAACAAAGCACTCAATGAATCTTTAACAACTGGTTTTGCTTCTGTTTTAACAACCTCTGTTTTCTTCAATGCTTCGTTAGCAGCCACTAAAAAGTTTCCAACTTCTTGAACATTGTAAGTTTCCCAAAATTCAAGTTGTGCTTTACCACCTAATAATTTTTTAATTCTATC
Organism: Flavobacterium erciyesense; assembly: GCF_018069925.1. Taxonomy (GTDB): domain Bacteria; phylum Bacteroidota; class Bacteroidia; order Flavobacteriales; family Flavobacteriaceae; genus Flavobacterium; species Flavobacterium erciyesense. The sequence goes on from NZ_JAGPXB010000004.1 coordinate 42,763, forward strand.
TACGTCTTTAGCACCAGGAAGTTCAACAAGAATTCTTCCTGTTTCTCCTAATTTTTGGATGTTTGGTTGTGTTACACCAAATTTGTCAATACGCTCTCTTAATACTTTAAAAGCACTTTCGATAGACTCATCAACTTTTCTTTTGATTACTTTTTGAACATCAGAATCTGACATTTGAAAACTAACACCACCTTCACCTTGCAATGATCTGTTTGCAAAGATATCAGGAGAAGCTAATTTTACAGTTCCTTTTGAATTGGCTTCGAAAGCTTCAAAAAACTTATTCAAATAAGTTTTGTTTCCTTCTTTATTTGCAGTAGCATCTGCCAAAGACTTATTAAAAACTGGGTTTTTTGAGTTATTAGATAAACCTTTCAAAACGTCTTTAATAGAAATTTGAAGAATTACGTTAATTCCTCCTTCTAAGTCAAGACCTTTGTTGATTTGCTTGTTTTTAATTTCATCATAAGTGAAATCAGTAAAACCAAGATCCAATATTTTCTCTTTACCAATAGAATCTAAATATTTCAACTCTTTATCAGGATTGTCTCCTGCAAAAACTTTAGCATCACCTTTGATGTTATTGGCCACAAAAGTGAAAGAAAGTTGGTAAATACTTACCAGTGCAAATAGAATTGCAAAAAATTTAATCAGTCCTTTATTCTGCATTATTACTAAAAATTAATTATTTTAAATTTGTTTATTGATGATTTGCTTCGACTCCTGCTGCACTTTTTCTATTTTACAAACAATAAAAAAGAAACAATTGCGTTGGGCTATTTTTTTTAAACCGAGCAAATATATAATTAAGGTTAAGATTAACCAATTTATTTATTAATTAATCTCAAGAAAAAGACTGCCCTTAAGCAGTCTTCCTTAATTATTTGTGATTTTCTTAGGCTAAAATCGATTTTAAGGCGTCGTTCATTTGTCGGACTGCAGCTGCACTCTTTTCAAACAAGCCTTTTTCAGTTTCGTTCAATTGAATATCTACAATTTCCTCAACACCGTTTTTACCTATTATACAAGGTACACCGATGCAAATATCATCTTGACCATATTCTCCTTCTACAAATACAGAACAAGCAATCATTTTCTTTTGATCGTTTAAAATACTATCTACCAAAAACGCCACTGAAGCACCCGGCGCATACCAAGCTGATGTACCCAAAAGCCCCGTAAGTGTGGCACCACCTACCATTGTATCAGCAGCTACTTTTTGTAATTGCTCTTCAGATAAAAATTGAGAAACTGGAATACCATTATAAGAAGCTAAACGAGTAAGCGGGATCATAGTTGTATCACCATGACCACCAATTACCATTGCCGAAATATCATTAGCAGGTTTGTCTAAAGCTAAAGATAAATACGTTCTAAAACGAGAGCTATCAAGCGCACCACCCATACCAATGATTCTGTTTTTTGGCAAACCAGTAGATTTCAATGCCAAATAAGTCATCGTATCCATTGGGTTCGAAACTACAACAATGATAGTTTCAGGCGAATATTGTAACACATTCTCAGTCACCGTCTTTACAATTCCTGCGTTAATACCAATTAGTTCTTCGCGAGTCATTCCTGGTTTTCTTGGAATTCCTGATGTAATAACCACCACATCACTTCCTGCTGTTTTAGAATAATCATTAGTTACTCCCGTCACTTTGGTATTGAAACCAGTGTTGGTTGCGCATTGCATGATATCAAGCGCTTTTCCTTCAGCAAAACCCTCTTTTATATCTAGCAAAACCACTTCGCTTGCAATTCCTCTGTATGAAATCACATCTGCACAAGTCGCGCCTACATTTCCTGCTCCTACGATGGTCACTTTCATCTTTTATAGTTTATTCGGTTAATTGTTTATTTGGTTTATTTTTATTGAGCTTTTCAAAAAAATTAATTAAGCATCGATATTTGCGTAAACTGCATTTTTCTCGATAAATTCTCTACGAGGTGGCACCTCGTCACCCATTAACATAGAGAACACTCTATCCGCCTCTGCCAAACTATCAATAGTTACTTGACGTAAGGTTCTAAAGTTAGGATCCATGGTAGTTTCCCATAATTGCTCTGCGTTCATTTCTCCAAGACCTTTGTAACGCTGGATTGCTGCACTTCCACCCATGCGCTCATTGGCTTGATCGCGTTGCACATCATTCCACGCATACTCTTTTTTGTTTCCTTTTTTAACAAGGTACAATGGCGGAGCTGCAATATACACGTGTCCTTCTTCGATTAATTCTTTCATAAAACGGAAAAAGAACGTCAAAATTAAAGTAGAAATGTGACTACCATCGACATCGGCATCACACATAATGATAACCTTGTGGTAGCGTAATTTTTCAATATTTAAAGCTTTACTATCTTCGGCAGTACCAATAGTTACACCCAATGCAGTAAAAATATTTCGAATCTCTTCGTTTTCAAAAACTTTGTGATGCATCGCTTTTTCTACGTTTAAGATTTTACCACGTAATGGCAAAATTGCTTGAAACGCACGGTCACGACCTTGTTTTGCTGTACCACCTGCCGAGTCACCCTCGACAAGATATACTTCACATTTTGCAGGATCTTGCTCTGAACAATCAGACAGTTTTCCTGGTAATCCACCGCCACCCATTACGGTTTTGCGCTGAACCATTTCACGTGCTTTTTTTGCAGCATGACGCGCTTGTGCAGCCAAAATTACTTTTTGAACAATGATTCGAGCATCATTTGGATTTTCCTCCAAATAATTTTCTACCATCTCACTCACTGCTTGACTAACAGGAGAAACAACTTCTCTGTTACCCAACTTAGTTTTCGTTTGACCTTCAAATTGAGGCTCAGCAACTTTTACCGAAATAATAGCCGTTAAACCTTCACGGAAATCATCTCCAGAGATATCAAATTTTAATTTATCTAACATTCCAGAAGCATCTGCATACTTTTTCAAGGAACGAGTTAATCCCGTTCTAAATCCTTGCAAGTGCGTTCCTCCTTCATGCGTGTTGATGTTATTTACATAAGAGAAAATGTTCTCAGAGTAACTCGTATTGTAAATCAAAGCTACCTCAACAGGAATATCACCTTTTTCGTGATCCATAGAAATTACGTGTCCAATAATTGGCTCACGGTTCCCGTCTAAATAACGAATATACTCTTTTAAACCTTCAGTAGAATGAAACACTTCTGACATGAAATTTCCGTCCTTATCAACTTCTCTTTTATCAGTAAACGTAATAGTGATTCCTTTGTTTAAGAACGAAAGTTCACGCATACGTGCCGAAAGTGTATCATATGAATACTCTGTCGTTTGCGTAAAAATGGTTGGATCTGGGTAAAAAGTAACAATGGTACCTCTTTTAGTAGTATCACCAATTTGTTTTACTGGATATAAAGCTTTTCCTTTCTCATATTCTTGTTGGTACACTTTACCATCGCTACTGTGAACAGTGGCTATCAAGTGATTGGACAATGCATTCACACACGAAACACCCACACCGTGCAAACCTCCAGAAACTTTATACGAATCTTTATCAAATTTTCCTCCGGCACCAATTTTGGTCATTACGACCTCTAGTGCAGAAACGCCTTCTTTTTTATGAATTCCTACCGGAATACCACGACCGTTATCCTCAACTGTAATCGAACCATCTTCATTAATTGCAACCGAAATCGTATCACAGTGTCCTCCCATTGCTTCATCAATAGAGTTGTCGACAACTTCATAAACCAAATGGTGCAGTCCTCGAACTCCAACATCGCCTATATACATCGAAGGACGCATTCTTACGTGCTCCATTCCCTCTAATGCCTGAATACTATCGGCTGAATAATTCCCTTTATTGATTTCTTCGCTCATATTGTTTTAATCTAAAAAATGTAATTTTTTGTATAACACGCAAATATATAAAAACGCAAATTATATAACCGTTAAAATCACTTTTAAAGGCTTTAAGTTATTAACATTTGTTTAAAAAATTAAGCTATTTGAATTGCTAAAACCAATAAAAAGCAAGCTTGTATCGAAATACAAAAATCATCCTAAATAAAAAACAGATTTTTAGTAGCAAACTGAGCAGTTTTACCCTAAAAATCTGTTTTTTTTATCAAAATTTATATCTGATTTTAGTGGCACGACAAGCACTAAAAGTATTACTGTATCATTCAGTCTTTCCCGACAATGCTGACTTGACATGGGCAGCATTGGCTCTTCCGCTTGGGTCTTGGTTTTCTTGCCACTTTGGAATCCATTTGCGAACCGTTTGCGCAGCACTTAACTGTGGATAATGTTTATGAAAAATTTGACGATACAAATACGCCTCTTTCGTTGTAGGCGAATTGTATGGGTATTCTTGAGCGGCTCCAGCCAATTGCTCATCCGAAATTTGCTTGGCGCAAAAATCAATCAGTTGGTCTACCCACGAATAACCAACACCATCCGAAAATTGTTCTTTTTGTCTCCACAAAACTTCCTCTGGCAAATACGGATTTTCAGGCGTATCAAATGCTTTTCGTAAAATGAATTTCTCCTTTCCATCGTGATTTCGAGGCATTTTTTCATACGGTTGAATACCAAAAGCCACGTTTAAAAATTCAGCATCTAAAAAAGGAACTCTTGCCTCTACGCCGTGCGCCATTGTGGCTTTATCAGTACGCAATAAATCAGCTGTAAATAATTTTTGTACTCTCTCGATTGTTTCTTTTTGAAAATCTTCGGCAGATGGCGCATTCGCAAAATACAAATAGCCACCAAAAATTTCATCGGCACCTTCGCCAGAAAGTATTACTTTGATTCCCGCTTGCTGAATTGCCTTTGCTACAAAATACATCGGAACGCTAGCTCGCACGGTAATCACATCATAAGTTTCTATTTGTTTGATTAGCGTATCTAAAATCTCAAGTCCTTGCTCTACGGTAAAAAACACTTCTGTATGCGCTGTATCTAAAAACTGAGCAACTTTTCGAGCAGCTACTACATCTGGAGCTTCACTATCCAAACCAATTGCAAATGACTTTAATTTTTGACCCTTTTCTTCGAAAAATCTGCTGGCGATAGCCGTAATAAGTGACGAATCCAAACCACCAGACAACAAAACACCAACAGGAACATCAGCTATCATTCTTTTTTGAGTCGCTTTTGTCAAGGTTTCTCGTATTAGAACCAAATCAGACTCCTGAGTAGCCGTTTGATAATCCTCAAATTCTGGTCTGAAGTATTTCACAAAACCTGTTTTTGGAGTATAGTAATGCCCTGGCGGAAAAGTAGAACATGTTTTGCACTGGTCAATTATCGCTTTCATTTCGGAGGCAAAAAACATTCTACCGCGCTCATCCAAACCATAATACAGTGGCTTTACACCCAACGGATCGCGTGCTGCCATATAATCATCGCCATCAACAATCACAAAAGCAAAATCACCGTCTAATTGCGTACAAAAATCGTAACCCAATAGTTCATACAGGTGTACAATGACCTCTGAGTCGCTCTTGGTTCGAAAAGTACACCCATCAAGAATTCCTTTTCGTAATTCTACATGGTTATAAATTTCGCCATTGTGCACCATGTACACCGACTCAGAACCTTGAATAGGTTGTTTACCCGAATGCAAATCGATGACAGCGAGACGTTCGTGAGCTAAGAAATGTCCTTTTTCGGTTTGAAATAAATCATTTTCATCAGGACCACGATGCGCCATACGCGCCGAAAGGTCTCGTACTAACTGTTCGTCTTTTCCTTTACCTATAATGGCTAATAATCCGCACATAGCATATAATTTAACTGTTAAGCAAGTTGGCAAATATGAGCTACTCGCTTATAAGTGCAAACACAACTTTGCTTTCTACTTTCGTTTTTGAAGTAAAAAATAAGATTTGAATTCAAAATGTAATCAGAATATACCGAAGCATTTCAAATTAAAATGACATTTATTCAAAAGCATCAAATGAAATTACTTCACTTTTTGCCCTTTCAGGTACGTTCCTGCAGGTTTGATTTTCACAATTTGATTTTCTGGCACTTTCATCAAATCTTGATCATAAAGCACAAAATCAGCCCATTTACCAACTTCTAAACTGCCTTTTTCTTTTTCTTCAAAATTCGAAAATGCTGCCCACAAAGTCATACCTCGTAGAGTCTCAGCGCGCGACAATGCATTTTCAATCTGAAATCCGCCTTTAGGATATTCTTTGCTGTCTTTTCTCGCAACGGCAGCGTGAAACGTTAACATCGGATTTACTTCTTCAACTGGAAAATCAGTTCCTAAAGCAATAGTTCCTGCTTTTTGCAATAATTTTTTGTACGCATAAGCATTTTTTAAACGTTCCTTTCCTAAGCGTTCGCCTGCCCAATACATGTCAGAAGTAGCATGCGTTGGTTGAACCGATGGAATGATTCCGAACCTAAAATAATCAAAATCAGCTTCGCGTAGTACTTGAGCGTGTTCAATTTTCCAACGACGATCTTTGGTACCCGCTAAAACTTCTTTGTAAATTTTAAGGATTACCGTGTTTGCGCTATCACCAATGGCATGTGTATTAAGTTGAAAATCTGAAGGCGCTAGTTGTTTTGCAACATCTTTTAAACCTACAATTGGTGCTAGCAAAGCTCCAAATTGCCCTGGCTTATCAGAATAGGCTTTGTGCATACAAGCACCGCGAGAACCTAACGCTCCGTCGCCATACATTTTAAAAGAACGTACATTGATTTGATCCGTTTTATAAACTCCTTTTTTTAAGTACAAATCAATATTTTTTTGATTGGCAGTAATCATAGCATACACATTCAGTTTTAATAATTTGGCCTTTTGCAAACTATCAATCAAATGAATCACATCTGGATCTAAACCTGCATCGTTAACTGTTGTTAAACCGTGCTCGAACATTACTTTTTCGGCGTCTAACAAAGCTGCTATTTGAATTTTACGAGTTGGTTTTGGAATAATTTTAAAAACCAATTCCATCGGATTATCAACTAAAATACCTGTTGGCTCACCATTTGCGAGTTCAATTTGACCGCCGTCTGCATTTGTATCTTTTGTAATTCCCGCTAGTTGCAGGGCTTTACTATTTACAATTATGGCATGTCCATCAACACGATTTAACACTACCGGAATGTCTGGAAATGCTTTATCTAAATCGGCTTTTGTTGGATATTTTTTCACAGCCCAATCATTTTGATCCCAACCATTACCCACAATAAAAGCAGGATTCTTTTTCTTTTGAAAAGCTTGCAAACGACTCACGATTTCATCCATACTTTTGGTGCCTCGTAAATCAACTTCTTGCAAGGTCAACCCAAAATTATAAAAGTGGCAATGTGCATCATACAAGCCCGGATAAATGAATTTCCCGTCAGCTTCAACAGTGTTTTTAGATTCGTATTTTCCTGTAATTTCGCTATCTGAGCCAATGGCAACAATTTTCCCATTGTCAATGGCCATGGCTGTGGCAGTAGCAAAAGCTTCGTTTACGGTATAAATAGTAGCATCGGTTACAATGGTATCTACCTCAATTTTTTTTTTGTTGGAGCAGGACATCAGAAGTAAGGATGCGAAAAAGAAAGTATAAAATTTCATAGTTGTTTTTTTAGGAATGCTAATATAAAAAACTCTCCCTAAATAACTGACGGCTTGAACGATTATATTTTTTGTCTCACCAAACTTGAAAATATTTTACAAAAAAAGCGTCCCACAAAGGAAACGCTTTTAAAGAAATCCAAAATGGCAAAAATGGATTTGATATCAAAACTTATACTTTTTCATAAGCATCATCATGCACACTTGCTACCGCTCTACCGGATGGATCGTTCATGTTTTTAAAGGCCTCATCCCACTCCAATGCAATTTTGGTACTACAAGCCACGCTTGCTTCTTGTGGCACACAAAGCGCCGCAGCATCACTCGGAAAGTGTTCGTGAAAAATAGAACGATAATAGTACTCTTCTTTCGAAGTTGGGGTTTGTAATGGGAATTTATATTTGGCATTAGCCAATTGTTCATCGGTAATTTCAACTGCAACAGTAGCTTTCAGCGTATCAATCCAGCTGTATCCTACGCCATCACTGAATTGCTCTTTTTGTCTCCACGCTACACTTTGCGGCAGCATATCTTCAAAAGCCTTACGAACAACCCATTTCTCCATTGGATGCTCTTTATTGATCATTTTATCTTGTGGATTGATGCGCATAGCCACATCCATAAACTCTTTATCTAAAAACGGAACACGACCTTCAATTCCCCAAGCCGCTAAACTTTTGTTGGCACGCAAACAATCGTACATGTGTAATTTACCTAATTTACGAACGTTCTCTTCGTGAAATTCTCTTGCATTTGGCGCTTTGTGAAAATACAAATAGCCTCCAAAAAGTTCATCGGCACCTTCGCCGGATAATACCATTTTAATACCCATTGACTTAATCACACGAGCCATTAGCCACATTGGCGTTGATGCTCTAATCGTAGTAACATCATAAGTTTCTAAATTATAAATTACATCACGTACGGCATCCAAACCTTCTTGAATCGTGAATTTGATTTCGTGATGAATAGTGCCAATATGGTCGGCTACAATTTGAGCTGCAGCTAAGTCTGGTGAACCTTCCAATCCTACTGAAAACGAATGTAATTGAGGGTACCAAGCATCGGCAACATCGCCTGATTCGATACGTTTTTGAGCATATTTTTTGGCTACAGCCGAAGTGATAGAAGAATCTAAACCTCCAGAAAGTAATACTCCGTAAGGTACATCACTCATTAATTGTCTGTGCACGGCGGCTTCTAAAGCTGTCTTTATGGCACTGATATCGGTTTCATTGTCTTTTACAGCATCAAATTCTGTCCAATCTCTCTTGTACCATTGTACAAATTCACCATCTGTACTTGTCATATAATGCCCCGGAGGAAACAATTGAATTTTGGTGCAAAATCCTTCCAACGCTTTCAATTCTGAAGCTACGTAAAAAGTACCGTGCTGATCCCAACCGATGTACAAAGGAATAATTCCCATGTGATCGCGGGCCACGAAATACTCGTCTTTTTCGACATCATAAATAGCAAATCCGAAAATACCATTCATTTCATCAATAAAATGTGGACCTTTTTCTTGGTATAAAGCCAAAATAACTTCGCAATCGCTTTCTGTTTGAAATTGGTATTTCCCTTCGAATTGTTTGCGTAAAAGTCTGTGATTGTAAATTTCGCCATTCGCAGCCAAAACCAATTGTTTATCGGCACTCAACAAAGGTTGTTTTCCTGAGGCAGGATCAACAATTGCCAAACGCTCGTGTGATAAAATGGCTTTATCATTGCTAAAAATTCCGCTCCAGTCTGGACCACGGTGACGAATTATTTTAGACATTTCTAGAACTTGTGGTCTTAAAACCTCAGCTTTTTGTTTCAAATCGAAGGCACATACAATTCCGCACATATTGCTATATTTTTGATATTATTATTTATTTTGATAAGGCAAAGATGTGATTATGCTTCTAAATTAAAAACATAAAAGCCTTTTTTAGTTTAAATAATAAATCAAAAAATAACAATAACATTAAATATGTAATTATAGATTGAAAAAATTAGTACTTCTAATTACAAACTGTAAAATTGTTGTTGCAATCTAAATTCAGATGGAAAGAATTAATTGATTTGTTCGATCAAATATTTGGTGGTGTTTACCTCAAACGAAAAGCCTACTCGCTGACCCATCAGTTTTGAACCAAGGGGCGATTGAGGCGAAAGCGCAATTACCGTAACTTCATCGACTGCAATCTTTGGAAGTGCAGCACACATGTACAAAAGAATACCATTGGCTTTGACCAAACTACCCAAAATAATTGTAGACGCCACAGTTGAAGGATCAATTTTATCAAGAATGGCCTTTTGACCCAATACTTCCTTGAGTTTATGATTGAGTTTTTCTTGCTCCAAATGCATCATCGAAAGTGCTGTTTCGTGCTTGTCTCCAGCGGAACCTTTGGCATCGTTTTTTGAATCTTCTGTCAAAGCTACAATCATGTCTTTGAAAACATCAATTCGGTCTTGTACCAGTTGAATGTAGTGTGTGTGTATTTTTTGTTTGAAAGTCATATTTGTGAAATAATGCTAAAATCAATAAAGCAGCTAAGAATTGCATGTAGCGAATTCAATAAGCTGCCTCTTGTTGATTGTTCTGAATTTTATTTTTCTTAGTTAAAAATCGAATTTATAATTGGCTCCTACAACAAGCTGCAAACCTTGCACTGGTAAATTCAACCATTTTTGATAAGAATTGTTGGCCAAGTTGTTTCCGTTTAAAAATGCTGTCAAACGGTCACTGTATTTGTATCCAATTTTTGCATTTACATCAAAATAACCATCCAAAGTTATTGGTGGGCTGTTGGTGACAATGGAGGTATTTTCTTGAAAGTCTTTTCGTTCTCCGACATAATAAACGTGTGCAGCAGCAAACCATTTTGGAGAAAAAGTAACATCTAAATTGGCATTTACTTGCAGCGTTGGAAGGTTCCAAGCTTCTTGTTGGAAAGCCGTTTTGTAAGTACTTACCGTTCCATTTACACCAAAACTAACCGCTTTTGAAAAATCAGCTTTTAACTCTCCATAAAAACTAGCGGTCTTCACATCATCGTAAACCACCTGAAAAGAATTACCAAAACCATAATCTGGATTCGTATTGTTTTCACTGTAATTGTTCGCACGAAACAAAAATTTATTACGTTCGTTTAAGTACGATCCACGTACATTATAGCTAACTGAGTTTGACAATTTCCCCTTTAAACCTGCATAAATATCATATTGTTGGTCTGTAGGACGCATCAAATTGGTCGGTGACAAAAACGGATTTTGTCCTACCAAGCTTTCGTAACTGTTTTGTTTTAAATCGCCTTGAGCACCAGCATAAAACAGCATCAAATCGCCTACAACTTTGTATGATGCGGTTACTTTCGGATAGATAAAAAAAGAGTTTTTACTGTTTTGACTGTCCATACTATAAAAGAATGCTGCTCCAAGATTCAGTGTCCAATCATCTCTTTGCATCTCAAAACTTGGTGCCAAACCTAAATTTGTAAAACCGTATTTTAAAGCTTCGACATTAGTATTGCTAAAATTATTTTTTAAACTTCCAGACAGATAATCAACCGTCAATTCGGTTTTAATGGCTTTATCATTTGCGTTAAACACAAAGGTTGGTTTTACTGCAAAGTGATTTTCGGAAGAATCATACTTATCAAAAAAGTGAGTAAATTTAACCGTTGCGTCTTGTAAAAAACTTTCAGAAACCACAACATTTCCGCCTAAAGAAAGCGTAGTGTATGCCTGAAGTGGGTCAATACCACTAATAAGTTGAGCATTAGCTTGCGGTGTGTTTCCTGCTCCAAAACTAGCAGGTAAACCGTACCAATTGTATACTTGGTTTTGATAGCCTGCATTTAGATTATACGACAATCCTTTTTGATTGGAACCGTACATTACATCGAGAGCAGTATCGTAAAAATTATCATCTAAAACCACTTCATTAATTCCTCCTTGCGAAGAATGATGACGGAACATTCCTCCTACATAATCCGTGTTGTTGAGTTCATGGTTTACAAAAAGTTCCCCAATCAAAGTACCATAATTCCCAACACCCAAAGTGGCATAATTTTGAAAAACTTGTGCTTGTTTTTCTTTGGTCACACCTTCTGCTTTTCCTTTTGATGGTGTAAAAGTCGAAGCTACTGGGAACGAGAAAATAGCATATTTAATACGTTCCTTTTTCTCGTTACCTTCATCGTCTAAATCTGGATTTTCTTTGGCTTTGGATGCATCCGAAATTTTGGGAGTATAGGCCTTTACGACATTAACTGTTTCATTGCCTATTTGTTCTTTCTTTTGTGCTAACGAAATTTGAGAAACCAACAAAACCAGCAAACTTACCGCAGTGGTTTTTGGGTTCAAAAAAGCAAATTGCTTCGTCTGAGAGGCTTTTATTGTATGTATGATCGATTTTATAACTACCATTTTGTACTGTTTTATACGTGTGTTTGTTTGTGAATAAAAAGAGAATTTTACACTTCCCATTCGCCTTTTGCTACATATTGTGTTTTGCCTCCAATTTTTATTTCAAAATGTTCAGCCTCTTTTTTTCCGTCAAAATAAATGCGCGAAGGACGGTTCATATAATCGCCTTGGTGATGGTTATTTGAATTTCTTGCTGGTAATACTTTAGTAAAAAAGCTTGCAAACAAGTACTCGCACTTCCCGTGGCGGCATCTTCTTTGAGTTGATTGTCTTCTATGCAAAGCATGCGCGATTCCAATTTATTCCCTTCCAAAGTAAAAAAGTAAAAAGCGCGGTGCGCCGTACCACAATTCGCTACCAACCACTCGTGCGCCTTTTGCTTGTCGAGTTGCAAACGTTTTAATGCTTCTGCTGATTTCAAAGGAATTATTACAAAAGCGCTACCTGTTGTTACCTCTTGAATGTCAAAATTTGTATCAAAATCGGCTACATTTAAGTTACTGAAATTCTCAAAATCAGTTGCCGAAAAAGTATTTAAAAAGGAAGGTTGCGCAGCTTGAAGCCAAACCAAATCCCCTTTTTGTTGCACTGGAATTGCTCCTACAGGAACTTCAAGCGTAATAGCATCGAAGTTTTTCTGAAAAATTTTATGCATCAAAATCCACGATGTTCCGATTATAGGATGACCTGCAAATTTCATTTCTTGATCAGGTGTAAAAATACGTACCGAAGCAGTACCCGTGTCCTGATTTAAGGCAGTGATAAAAGTACTTTCGGCAAAATTAATTTCTCTTGCTATTTGTTGCATTTGCTCAGTAGAGAGTGATTGCGCATCAGTAAAAACAGCCAACTGATTGCCAGCATATTTTTGTTCTGCAAAAACATCTACTATATAAAAAGGTAAAGTCATATTTTAAAATATCTAAAAGAGTGCTGCAAAAATTCTCAAAGCACCTTTACTGATTTATTAATTCAATTTATTTGGTAATACTGGAATTGGTTTTTGCCTCTTCGGTTTTAATTCGATCCAATTCTTTCTTTGCATCTTCAACAACATCTTTATAATCTGTAAAATTCTGAATTACATTTTCAAGAATATAAGTTGCCTGAAAACTATCTTTCAAATTGTAAAAATTAGTCGCCATAAGCACCAAACCTTTCGCTCCGTAATATTTGTAACCCGCATAATTTTTGGCTAGTTTTTGAACAGCCACATTCGAGGCTTCAAACTTCCCTTCTTTTGTTTTAAAATATGCGTCATAGTATAAAGCTTCGGCTGCAAGTTCCCCTTTGGCAATAAGCTGCACATTGGCGTAAGCCGTTTTGGCTTTGGCCTCGTCACCTAATGCTATTGCCGCGCGAGCAATGGTAATTTGTGCATCACTTTTTAAAGCATCATCGGCTTTTGGGTTTTGCAATACCTTCTCCGCATATCGAACAGCGTTATCATTGTCTTTTATAAGTCGGAACAGTCGCATCAAATTGGCTTGTGCGAAAGTTTTGTTTTGTGCCACTTCGGCTTCATTTTCTAATCGAAGTAAAACTAGAATTGCTTGCTCATTATTATCCTTTTTGATAAAAATTTGTGCCAAGCGCGACAAAGATTGCTCTGTATATTCGTTATTAGCTTGTGCAATTACATATTGATATGAAGGTACAGCTTGATCGAAAGACTCTTGTGCAAAATACAATTGTGCTAAAAAGTAATTGGCTTTTAGTGCGTGAATCCCTTTTGGAAATTGACTCACGTAACTACTAAATCCAGCAATGGCTTGTTTGGTGTTGTTTTGCTGGTACTGACGCTCTGCTGCTTCGTATGAATCGTTATCAAGCTCTGCATCAGTAACCGCCACAAAATCTAAAGTACGCACCCAAGTTGCATACTCATCTACCCTACCATTATCAACATAAATCAAACGAGCTGTTGCCACGGCCTCAAGTGCCTCGGGAGTTCTTGGGAATTCAGCAGCAACTTTTTTGAATTTCTGCAAAGCCAAGTCGTCTTTATCAGTATTGTAGTACACCAAGCCTTGACGTAAAATAGCTTTTGCCCCAAAAGAACCTTTTTTAAATTCGGTTATCAAACGGTCATATGTTTTAACGGCCAAATCGTTTTTATTGTCAGCGGCATAAGTATTTGCCAACTCAAAAAGTGCATCATCTCGCCAATCCGACTTTAAATACAGTTGCAAAAAAGAGTTCAGTTCTGCAATTTTTTTGTCATTTTTATTTAAAAAACCTTGTGAAATGGCACGTTGAAAATAAGCATAATCTGCATCAGAACTTTTAGCATCGATGGCTTTTGTGTAGCCTTCAATGGCTTGACTGTATTTTGAAGTCACAAAACGACAATCGGCCATGCGCAAATACGAATCGTACAAACGAACCTTATCCGATGGCGCTTGTTCTATTTGATTCTGGAAAAAAGTAGCCGCCTGATCGTACTCTTTTAGTTTAAAATAAGTGTAGGCAATATTGTAATTGTGATTTTTAAACTCAGGTGTTGTACTCGCTTTTGCTGCAGCACTAAACTGTTTAAAACTTAAAACGGCTTCTTTGTAATCCTCTAAAACATATTCAGTTTCAGCTTTCCAAAAAGTAGCTCGTGCTGTTATATATGGATCTTTTGCTTCGTTCAAAGATTTAGTCAACATGGACAATGCTTCGGAGTATTTTGTATCGGTGTACAATTCCAATCCTCTGTAAAATAAAACCTTTTGATAGGCCAACTTATTTTCAGGTGATTTGTTGCGCTCTAACAATACCAAAGCTTCTTTGTAGTTTTTAGATGAAATATAGGAGTCGATTAATAATTTTTCAACCTCAACTCTACTGGCATTTTTAGGATACTTTTTCAAAAAAGCTTGCAATACTGCAGGAACACTTTCGTAAGAATTCCCTAATTCGTAACTTAGTTTGGCGTAATTCAAAGCAGCATCTTCTTGGATGGCAAGATCAAAATCCATTTCAGAAGCATTTTTAAAAGCATTGAGCGCTTGTTGCTTTTTGTCAGTATTCAAATAACTTTCTCCTAAATGATAGTAGGCATTTTGAGCTACAAAATCTTTTCCACCTATAATTTTGTTGAATTGTGAGATCGCGTTTTCAAAATCTTTTTGTTTGTAGTACGCGTAACCCAATTGGTAAAAATCAGTATTATTCCATTTACCCTTAGTGCCTTTGTATGCTACCAAGTACGGAATAGCTTGGTCGTATTGCTTTAAATTAAAATAACTTTCGCCAATAATTTTATTGAGCTCTGATTTTTCTAAAGCCGACGAATTAGGCATAGCTTTTTTACCCAAATCAATTGCTTTTTGAAAATTACCCAACTTAAAATTCATGTCTGCTTGGTAGTAGGAAAGTTTTTCTTTGTATTTTTCTTCCCCTGAAACCGCATCAAAATATTTGGTAGCTTCTTTGTAATCATCGCCTTCGTAAGCCATAAAACCCAAATAATACTTGGCTTGAGAACCGTACTCTGCTGAGTTGACTACTTTATTCAAATAGGCAGTTGCTTGCTTTTTATTTTTAGCAGCAAAATAACTGTATCCTTTTTGAAAGTTGTATTTTTCTTGATCTGCTCTAGTGCCTGCGTTTTCTTCTACTTTTTCAAACCATTGCAAAGCTTGCGGATAATTGCCTTGTGCAAAATGAAACTGAGCTACTTCTGCGTAAGCCTGATTTTGTTTTACACTTGTAGGATAGGTATCTACAAACTGCTCCATCAACTCATCAGCATTCGACTGATTGGTTTTAATTGCACAAAAAGCTGCGAAATACGCGCAATCCGATTGTAATTCTTCTGTTGATGCAGTGGCTTTTACTCGGTTGAACAAATGTTGTGCAGAGGTATATTGCCCGTCCTTGAACATGGCTACAGCAGTATTAAAATCCTTTGAATCATGGGTATAAATAGTAGATTTTTGTGCCCAAATACTGGTTGACATTCCAAAAAGGATGCAGAGCGTACTCCAAGAAAGTTTATGCATTGTGATTTTATTTTTATAATTCAAATGTATTGTATTCTGCAATGGATAACGAATCCGTTATCGTTTTTATTATGCTTTTGTGTCAAAGCCCAAGTACTCGAAGCAACTTTTGTACCATAAAGCCTTACCATTTTCGTTTAGCATCTTTAAACGTGACCAAATTACAAAATTTGAGTTCCAAGCCAATAATTTATTTGTAATACCAGCGTTATCTTAGTACTTTTACCGCACAAACAAATACAAATTATGTCACAAACCGTACTGTCTTTAAAAAACGTATCCATATACCAAGAAGGAAAATCTATTTTAAGTGAAGTAAATTTAGAAGTTAACCACGGGGAATTTCTATACATAATAGGTAAAACTGGTTCTGGAAAAAGTAGTTTAATGAAAACCTTATACGCTGATTTACCTTTGACAGAAGGAGAAGGCCACGTGGTAGAATTTGATTTAGCTACATTAAAAGAGGATAATATTCCGTTTTTGAGACGCAAGATTGGTATTGTTTTTCAAGACTTCAAATTGCTTCCGGACCGTTCTATCAATGACAATATGTTGTTTGTTTTGAAAGCTACTGGCTGGACGAATCCAGGCGAAATGGATGCGAAAATTGACGAAGTATTGCACAAAGTAGGCATGAGAGATTTTGGTAAAAAAATGCCACATCAACTTTCTGGTGGTGAGCAACAACGTGTAGCCATTGCTCGTGCTTTATTAAATGACCCTGAATTAATCTTGGCCGATGAACCTACTGGAAATTTGGACCCGCAAACTAGTGCTGAAGTTTTAGAATTATTGAAAAAAATCAACGCTAACGGAAAAACGATCATTATGGCAACGCATGATTACGCTTTGCTAATGAAATTCCCATCAAAAACTTTAAAGTGCGAAGATTCTAAAATATTTGAAGTTATTCAACAACGTACGGCATAATGCTCTCTATACTTGTTCCTGTATACAACTACAACGTACTTCCGTTGGTAGAAGCCTTACACGAACAATGCATAACTTGCGGTATTGATTTTGAAATTTTGTGTCAAGATGATGCTTCTGGACCTGTTTTCAATACCGAAAACGAAAAAGTTAACACACTTTCCAATTGCCAATTTACGGCCTTGACGGAAAATTTAGGCCATCGAGAAAACCGGAATTCACTAGCTGCCCAAGCCCAACATCCGTATTTGTTATTTATTGATGGTGATTCAGAATGCATCAGTACTCATTTTATAGCAACCTACTTAGAGTATCTTGTAGAATACGATGTGGTTTATGGTGGGCGTGTGCACCCAGAATTTTGTCCGTCAGACAATCAAAAACTAAGGTGGAAATACGGCAAATTTACAGAAGACCAAACGGCAACACAGCGACAAAAAAGAAAATACCAAGCCTTATTGTTTAATAACACGGTGATAAAAAAATCGTGTTTTGATCAAATAAAATTTGAACCTTACAAAAAACAATACGGCCATGAAGATACGCAACTTGCTTATCAATTAAGTCTAATAAATGCTAGCATTCAGCATATTGACAACCCCATTGCACATGCTGATCTTGACTCTAATTCAATGTACCTTTTAAAAACCAAAGAAGCATTGGATAGTGCTTTAAGTTTATACACAGACCAAAAAATAGCCGCTTCTTTTATTAAAATTATTCAAGTTTTACTGCTGTTGCAAAAGTTCAAACTAGTTCACTTTACTTCATTTTTATACCTTCGAAATGAAAAATGGATTGAAAAGAACTTAAATGGTAAAAATCCTCGATTATGGATTTTCAAATGTTTTAAAATTGGTTACTTGTGTACTTTGGCCCAAAAAAGCAACGCTTTTAGATAGCACTCAAAAAAGCGTGCCACTGCTCCATAATGAGATCAATACTTTGTTGAACGACCTTTTCTTTACCCTTTTTTCCCATGTCAAGACGCAAATTTTCATTTACTAGCAATTGTTTTAAATGAGAAACAAACAATTCTTGGTTTCCATTTGGAATCAAAAATCCAGTCTCTCCAGATTCAATTATAGCTGCTGGACCGCAGGGACAATCGTAAGCAATACAAGGCAATCCACTAGCCATGGCTTCTATTAAAACCATCGGGTAACAATCAAAACGAGAACTTAAAACAAAGACTGCAGCATTAGCATACACAACATCAATTGCGGTAACTGATTGCCGCAAACACACACTATCAGAAATACCAAAACCATCAACTTGCGCTTGCAACTGCCCTACTTGATCTCCAATTATATGCAGTTTCCAATCCGGATACTCTTTTGTGACCGCTGACCAAATAGGCAAAAGTCGGTCAAGACCTTTTTCATAACAGTTTCGTGCTATTGCCAAAACTATTTTTTGTTTATCCTTACCAATTGGAACATTTTCTATCCAAACCGGGTTAGGCAAAATGACGCCATCTATATTGTTCCATTCCTTTTTACTACTTTCAGACAAATACACTATTTGCGAAAAGCGCTTGGCGCAAAAGTTTTTATATTTGTATTTCATCCATCGAAATCCTTGATCTAAAAAATGTCGAGCAGGGCGCTCTTCAATAAATTTAGAACTATGAATTTCTAAAATTAATGGCATTTTTACACCAAGAAAAAAAGGCAATAAAAAAGCTTTCAAACCATTATCACAAACCAAAACTAAATCGGGCTGAACGGTATTGATGATTTTTTTTAGTTTGGTAATATAATCGAAAACAAAGCCTACTGCGTTTTTTTTCAGAACAATATCATGTATTGCAATAGCAGCATCAAACTCATAAAAAAGCGGTGTGTGACCTTGATTCTGCGTCACAATATGCACTTCATATTGCCAATTTCGAATCAAATAATTGGCTTTTAGCGCCAAAACACGCGCTACGCCTCCGTCATTATTAATGCTGGGAACTACATACAAGATTTTCATTGTACCGATTGTAAAAAGACATCAAAATCCCGAATGTAATCGGCTTCATCAAAAACTTCGGAAGCCAAGACGATACAAACAGCTCCTGACGAAAAATTCTCTAATTCACGCCAAGTATTATTTCGCAACAGCAAACCTTTATCAGGCTTGTTTAATGTTATTGTTTTTTGACTTTTACCATCATTTAGCACCACATCAAAACTTCCTGAAATAGCAATTAAAACCTGCTGTAATTTTTTATGTGAATGACCGCCCCGCTTGGATGAACTTGGGATATCATACAAGTAATACACGCGCTTGATTTCAAAAGGAATTACCTCATTTTCGATAACAGCGATATTGCCCAAAACATTTTCAATCTTAGGGATATCAATAATTTCTATTTGCATGAATGGGAATTTAAGTTTAAAAAATGGAGCCATTGCTGACCAATGTGTTCCAGCTCAAAATGAGTTATGGTGCCTGCTGCGTTGCGCTTGCATTTTTGGTACAAATTAGTATCCTCGATCATTCTATTTATGGCTTGCGTTAGCGCTTGCTGATCCTGATTAGGCACTAATAAACCATTTATTTCATGGTCAATAATTTCGTTCGGACCAGCAAAACAATCAAACGAAACTACGGGAGTGCCAACTGCAAGACTTTCAATTAATACATTTGAAAGTCCTTCATACTGACTGCTAACCACTGTAAAAAGTGCCTTTTTAAGGTACTTAAAAGGATTTTTTTGCTGCCCTGCAAAAACTACTGAATCTTGCACACCGCAATTTAGTGCGACTTTTTTCCACTCCGCTTCTAAAGCTCCAGATCCGATTAACATTAATTGTACGCCTTGCTGTGGCAATATCGATTCGGCGAAAGCCTGAATTAAAACATCAAATTGTTTCACTCGTTCGTTCATTCGCCCCACTGCTACAATATACGGATTTTTGATTTCAACTTCGGCGGCAGCCAATTCCTGAATTTGCTTAAAAGGAATTGGATTGTAAATAGAAGTTACCTTTTTCTTGTAACGGGTTGCCACTGCAGATGCAACCGCTTTGCTAACGGCTACCCAACGATGCTTTTTATAGATAAGTCGCGCTAAAAAACGACTTTCAGGAATATAATTCGTGTATAAACTACTGTGAATGGTATAAACAGCAGGTTTTTTATATACCCAATGCGCCATCAAGCATTCATTAAAAAAATTTACACGATACCTAAAATCGATAATGATATCAAAATTATGCTCGGCTAAATAGGTTTTTATCTTTTTTAAACGCTTTAGTTTATCAAGGGTTAATTCGACTTTTTGCTTGCCAAGATTATATAATTCTCCAGCATATTCATAAGAGGTGTCATCAACAAAAATAATGTGGTGTACATTTATGCCTTTACTTTCAAAAAAAATAGACAAAAGTGCCTGCACTCTCTCAGCACCGCCTCCACCAAGAGAATCGCCCACCAATGCTATTTTAGTTTTACCAGTACTCATGCAATAAATTACTATTTTAGCACCAAATATAAACACTTTGCCGTACAAATGAATGACAAACCGCTAGTTTCCATAATATGTCTTTGCTACAATCATGGCCAATATGTGCAAGAAGCATTGCAGTCGGTAAAAAATCAAAGCTACACTAATATTGAACTTATTATAGTAGATGATTGCAGTACTGATGACTCTGTGGAAGCGATTGCGGACTGGTTGAAAAAAAATCCTGAAATTGTTTTTATAAAAAATGAACACAATTTAGGAAACACCCAATCATTCAACAAAGCATTTGCAAAAAGCAACGGAAGTTATATTATTGACTTAGCAGCTGATGATGCATTGGTTGACAACTGTGTAGAGCTGCAATTAGAAGCTTTTGCAAAAAGTCAATTTTCAAATGTTGGAATTGTTTATGGTAATGCAGAATTAGTTTTTGAAGACGACACTCATTTTTGTTACTTTTTTGAGGTTGACGAAAACAAAAGAAGAATAAAACCACAGGCTGTAGGCGATATATATTTGAGTCTGCTGCGACTTGAAAATAATGTCTGTTCTGTTTCGGCCATGGCAAGAAGAGAAGTTTACGATCGTTTTCAGGGATTTAATGAAAATTTACAATTTGAAGATTATGATTTTTGGATTAAAACAGCGCGTTTCTATCAATTTGATTTTATTGACAGTATTTTGGTCAAAAAGAGAGAACTCCGTAATTCCTTAAGCTCGCGCCGCTTTAAACGTTTGAACAAAAAAACAAGATTATACAACCGCAGCACCTACCAAGTTGTGCGTAATGCATTGCAGCTCAATACCTCCAAGGAAGAAAACCAAGCCGTATTGAAAATGATACATTTTGAAATGCAAATAGCGTTGCGGACTATTGATCCTTTCTTATTGCTCAAATACTTGAAACTGCATTTAACAATTAACTTTTCATTACTATTCAATAAGGATTTTGTCCGCTTGTAGGTCACAAAATTAGGATAAGAGTAGTATAAATTAAGGATTCCTTCACAGTTGTTTTTTTCGGGTTTTGAAAGGCTTTAGTATCTTTGTTAAAGAAAAATTTTTCACTTAGAAATTCAGACCCCTTAAAAAATAAAGGAGAGTTTCTGCCACCGAACCTTATAATTTATGGAGAACGACACCTTTATTTTTTGCCTTGAAGCAGTTGCTGATATTGAAGAAGTTACTGCCACCGAAGTGGTACAGCACCTAGAACGATTGGCTTTTGACAAAGGAATCAGCAGCATACATACCACCTGCGATTCGATTGAAGGATTAGAGGAACGACTGCATAGTTTACTGTATGACGATCATAACTTCACCAATTATGAAATCATTTACTTGGTTATGCAAGGCGAAGCCAACACCATTTGTTTGAACAATTATTTTTATACTTTAGAGGAAATTGCAGAATTATTCGAAGGAAAAATGAGAGGTAAAATCATTCATTTTGCTAGCACCAAAGCATTAGATTTAACTCCTGATGAATCGCAATACTTTTTAGACATTACTTGTGCCAAAGCCATATCTGGTTATGGTTCACCGCATGCAGCAGTAAGCAGCACCGCATTGGATCAACTGTTTTTTAGCTTGTTTGAGGCTGATGATTCGATATTTAATGTAGTTGAAGAATTGCATCAAAAGCAGTACGAATTATGTAAATTTCTGGATTTTAGGATGTATTATTAAAACTAGACACACCTTTTTACCAAATCTAAAATGAAAATTTTATTTGGTTTTTATTACGATAACTCCATTTGACCCTTGCGCTCCGTAAGCAGCCGCAGCAGCATCTTTAAGAACAGTTATTTCTTTTACATTATTTGGAGATAAATAATCTAAACTTGTAATAATCATTCCATCTACCACAAATAAAGGTTCTGCCGTATTACGAATGGAGCTAACCCCTCGAATAGAAATTTTATTGTTCCTAGACACTACAACAGACGAAACACGACCTCGTAACAAGTCATAAATATTAGTAAATACGCCTTGGTATTTTTGATTTTGCTCGTTCACGTTTTTAGTAGCGTTTATTTTATATTCATTATCAACGGTAGAATAAATCAAAGGCAACTGCTCCCCTTTTTGTAACCGAATTTTATTATTTTTTTGCGACTCTAAATATTTAAAACTCATACGATCCTCGTTATTATATTTTGAAGATAACAGGCCGTATGCTTTACTGTAAACATTAATAAAACTTACTTTTTGCGGCAGCAGCAATTCAAACTCACCTTCGCTGTTTGTCGCGCAATTCACATCAAGCGAGTCAACATAAATTCGAGCCTCAACAATGGGTCTATTTTTAAAATCAGTAACCTTACCCGTTAACTTTTTTTGGGCTTGACCAAAAAAGCAAGCAAGTAAAAAAACAACAACATAGCAGGTTTTCGTTTTCATAAGAATAATTTATTAGATAAAGATACATAGAAAGTAACTATAAATAAAATGATTAGCAACTGAATGCAAACCAATTTATCAAAAAATACGTAGGTAAATTAACTCTTATTTTCGTTTCACTAAAAGCTGTTGATAACTATTATTAACAAAAA
Source organism: Flavobacterium erciyesense (assembly GCF_018069925.1). GTDB lineage: Bacteria > Bacteroidota > Bacteroidia > Flavobacteriales > Flavobacteriaceae > Flavobacterium > Flavobacterium erciyesense. The sequence continues at coordinate 65,675 of NZ_JAGPXB010000004.1, forward strand.
AGATTAATTTTAAAGAAAAATTAACAATTCAACGAAAACGATTGTAATTACTGATATTTTAACATATTTTTGAGGTTCCAAATCCAATTTTTATGAAGAAAAATTACTTCCTACTAACATTATTAGTATTGCTATTGCATCAGGTATCCTCGGCGCAGTCGATCAACAACTGGCAACTCAAAAGCAGCTCCGACAATTCAAGAGCAATTAACAACCCGGAGCGAAAAAACATCCCGTTAAAGTACAAAGTTTTTTCGCTAGATTTCAAAACTTTAAAATCAAACTTTAAATCTGCAGTAAAAAGAGACAATAATAATAGACTTGCCTCTGCGGTTATCCTCGATTTCCCACTAGCTAATGGAAAAGTGGAGAGTTTCTTGATTGAAAAAACAAGTGTACTTCACCCAGATTTAGAGGCTAAATTTCCGGAAATCCAATCATTTTACGGAGTGAGCCAAAAAAATCCTCTAAACCAAATTTATATCAGTATTTCTCCAGAAGGTTTTACCGGTTTAATTACCGGTGAGCGAACTATTTATATCGATCCGTTTTCTAAGAACAACCTAACAGACTATATTGTTTACGACCGCGCAGACTTTGAAAGAAGCCCAACGGACTCTTTCGTTTGTAATACAGATATGGATGCTCAAGAATCAGTAAAAACAAATGAAAGCAATCAAAAAACAACAAATCTCAAAGATTCTAAAATGAGAACGTACCGCATTGCTATTGCCTGTACCTCTGAGTATACCGAATACTATGGGAACACCATTGCAGGTGCGGTTGCAGGGATAAATGCAACAATGGTGCGCGTAAACAGCGTTTACAGACGTGATTTAGCAGTACAATTTCAAGTAGTTGCATCAAATAATAGGTTGATTTACAGAAATGGAGTAAACTCTGACGCCACACCTGCTGCAGATCCTTACGATAATTATGACGGAAGCCAAATGTTAAGCGTAAATACGGCTAACATCACAGGATTAATTGGTGTGAATAGTTATGATATTGGACATGTATTTAGCACTGGTGGCGGCGGTATCGCGGGTATTGAACCATGCGAACCAAGCACAAAAGGAAAAGGGGTGACAGGCATTGTAACACCTCAATATGACCCTTTCGATATTGACTACGTATGCCACGAAATAGGTCACCAATTTGGTGCAGGGCACACTCAAAATAATGCATGCCAGTTTTCAGCTGCCTCAGGTTTAGAGCCAGGTAGTGGATCAACAATTATGGGTTATGCAGGTATTTGTCCACCAAATATTCAAAACAACAGCGATGCTTACTTCCACGCCATTAGTATATCGCAAATGACTACTACCATCAATCGCAATACATGCGAAGCAGAAGCTACAATAGCAAACACTGCCCCTACTGTTACAACAACTACATCATACAGTATTCCTTTGTCAACACCTTTTACATTAACCGCAGTAGGCGCTGACAGCAATGGTGATGCTTTAACTTACACTTGGGAACAAATGAATGGTACAGCAGCTGGCGTAACAGGAACCCCTCAAGCCAATAGAACAACAGGACCAAACTTTAGGTCGTTTATGCCTTCCTCTTCACCTTCACGCACTTTTCCAAACATGCAATCTCTAATTGATAACGTTGCTCCAACATGGGAGGTTTTACCAAGTGTAGCTCGAACGATTAATTTTAGAGTTACTGTACGAGATAACAATGCAGCGGGAGGACAAACAAACCAAGCCAATACTGCAATAACAATTGGGAATGTAGGGCCATTTGCCGTTACAGCACCAAACACAGCCCAAACTTGGTACGTGGGCGAAAGCAAAACTGTAACTTGGAACATGACTGGTACCAATACAGCTACTTATGCTACCAACGTGAACATTAAACTTTCTACCGATGGAGGATTAACCTATCCTATTACATTAGCAGCAAATACTCCTAATGATGGTTCACAAGCTATAACTGTACCTTCTAATATTGGAACAACGAATCGTATATTAATTGAAGCGGTTGGAAATATCTTTTTTGATATTTCAAATGTTAACTTTGAAATAAAATCGAACAAATTTGATTTAACTACGGCAAACGCTACAGCTTCAGTATGTAAACCAAATAATGCTACTTACACTGCTACATTCACTCCTGCACCAGGGTTCTCAGAGACCGTTACATTTTCAGCCGTAGGATTACCTGCTGGAGCATCTGCAACATTCTCTCCAACCACAAGAACAACAGCAGGCAATTTGGGAATTACCATTTCAGGCATTACAAATTTAGCAATAGGAACTTACAATTTTACAGTTAGAGGTACATCGACCACTGCAGCTATCGATTTGCCTTTAACTTTGCGTGTATTTGATGCTACTATTAGTAATGTAACTTTGAATAGTCCAAGTAATGGCGCACAAAACCAAGCTACTTCAGTGCTTTTACAATGGAGTAATTTAGCTAATGCTTCTTCATATTTGGTACAAATTTCAGATAGTCCAACTTTTGCAAGCATTCGCGAAACAGCAACAGTAACGACAAACACCTATCAAACAACCAGTTTGATTTCAGGTACAATTAACTACTGGAGAGTTCAACCAATTAACGCCTGTAACCCTGGAAACTTCTCTGATAGTTTTGTATTTCAAATTGCTAGTGATTTTTGCAACACTTACTCAAATGTAACTTTTTCTCCGAATGCTACATGGGAAACAGGCACGACAAATGCAGTGCAAGCAGTTATTAATATTGCTGACAACATCAACATTACCAAAGCTAGTTTTTATATGAAAGCTACTCACGCGGCTTTGAATGACATCAAAATGCAGTTTAGTGGACCAACTGGTGTATTTGTAGAAGTTTACAATAGAGATTGTGTAGGAGCTAATTTTGACGTAACCTTTGATGACAACGGAACTCCATTAACTTGCGGGAATGTTGACAATACAACAAATGCAGGACTAGAGGGCATACAGCAGGCAAGTCAACCCTTGTCAAAATTTAATGGAACAAGTTCTTTAGGAAAGTGGACATTATTAGCAACTGACAGAGGTCCTAATGCTTCTGGTGGTACCTTTAGCAATTTTTCAATAACTATTTGTGGTAAATTACAAGTGGTAAACAATATTACAATTGCATACACTACTCCTAACGTGCTTACAGGAAGTAACATAACAATTGGCCAAAGCACTTTATTGGCAAGCCAGCCTACAGCTAATCCAATACAATTAATTTACAATGTGACTACATTACCTACTAATGGAATTTTAAGATTAAATGGAAATGTCTTGGCCGTGGGTAGTACTTTTACACAATTGGATATCAACAACAATTTAATAACTTACACGCACAACGGAGCGAACTTAGCACCTGATAATTTTACATATACCATTACTGGAATTAATAACGCTTATTCAGGTGGTAATACAGCTACATTGAATATTTGCTCTCCAATTACACCAACTTTTTCAGCTGTTGGGCCCGTTTGTTCAGGTAGTACAATCCCTGCATTACCAACAACATCTTTAAATGGTATAACGGGAACATGGTCACCTGCCCTAAACAATACTGCTACAACGACTTATACATTTACACCAAATGCGGGACAATGTGGTACTACAACCACATTAGCAATTACTGTTGATCCTGTATCAGTTGGCGGAACAGTTGATGGTGGAACTACAATTTGTTCTAATTCAAATAGTGGCCTATTGACTTTAACAGGTTTTACCGGGAACATTATAAATTGGGAAAGTGCCATAAGCCCTTTCACTGCATGGACAACTATTGCCAATACAACAAACACCTATACCTCAGGATCGTTAACTGAAACAACTCGTTTTAGAGCTGTAGTTAAAAATGGTTCATGTAATGCTACACCTTCTGCCGCAACAACAGTAACCATCGAGAGTACTACCTGGAATGGTTCTGCATGGTCTAACGGATTACCAGTTGCAACAAAAGGAGTAATTATTTCGGGTAACTTTACTGCAAATGCAAATCTAACTGCTTGTAGTTTAACTGTAAACAACAACGCCGTTGTTACAGTACCAAGTGGATTTAACTTTACAGTTGCAAACGATATCACTGTAGCTGCAGGATCATCATTAACATTTGAAAACAATACTAATTTATTACAAACTAAAACTACCAATAGCAACAGCGGATCTATAATTGTAAAACGTAGAACGTCGCCACTGATGTTATTAGATTATGTATTATGGTCTTCGCCGGTTGCAGGACAACAACTACAAGCATTTTCGCCGGCAACATTGAGTAATCGTTTTTATACGTACAACTCTGCTACTGATTTGTACAGCGCAATGGCTGCAACCTCTAATTTCACTTTAGCAAAAGGATTTTTAATTCGCTTACCAAATAATCATCCCACTACGCCAACTGTTTGGGAAGGTAGATTTCAAGGAGTTCCAAATAACGGCACATACAATATTGCTACAACTGCTAATAAATTTAACGGCGTAGGAAATCCTTATCCATCTACTATCAGTGCAAATACTTTTATAAGTACCAATAACATTACAGAGCCACTATATTTTTGGAGAAAAACCAACAATACAACTTCAACGTCCTACGCAACCTACACTACCGCAGGAGGTACTGCAAATGCAGGTGGAGGTAGTAGCATAGTGCCAAATGGTTTCATTCAAGTAGGTCAAGGTTTTATTGTGAAGCCAACTACAGCCTCAGTAACTTTTAACAATACAATGCGTGTTGCGAACAACGATAACCAATTTTTAAGAACAGGAGAATCAGATATGCACCGCATTTGGCTTAATTTAAGTAAAGATTCTGAGCCTGCGAACCAAATGATGATTGCCTATATGCCAAAAGCTACAGCTGGAATTGATGCTACAATTGATGGTAGATACATCAATGACAATGCTATTGCATTAAACTCTTTGATTGACAATGAAGAATTTGTTATCCAAGGAAGAAGTTTACCTTTTGAAAATACCGATGCAGTACCGTTAACTTTCAAAACTAATTCAGCTGGAAACTTTACAATTGGAATTGATCATGTTGATGGATTGTTTTCTGGAGAGCAAAACATTTTCATTAAAGACAAGCAAACCGCAATAGAGCATGATCTAAAAAAATCTGATTATAAATTTACTTCAACGTCAGGAACATTTAACGACCGCTTTGCCATAGTTTACAAAACAGATACTACACTTGGACTTCCTTCTAACTTTGATGAAAACAATGTAATTGTCTACAATCAAAACGGAATAATTCATCTAAATAGCGGAAAAACTACTATGAAAATGGTACGTATTTACGATATCCGAGGACGCTTATTATTTGAAAAAGATAACCTAAATAGTAACTCGGCTAGCCTGACTAACTTTACTGATGCCAATCAAACGCTGATTGTTAAAATTATTTCAAATAACAACGAAACAGTAAACAAAAAAATAATTTACTAATTGCACTAATAAACCTGCTACTAGCAAGCAGGTTTAAAAAAAAACAAACAGAATGAGATACAAATTATTTACTACCTATTGCACTATTTTTTTTCTTCTTAGTAGCATGGTTATGTTTGCAGTACCTGGAGACGAAAGTGAAAATGGAGATTTAGAAGGACCTGAACCCACTGCAGCTCCAATTAATAGCAAATTATTTATATTGATCATAGCCGGGATTTTGTATGCCTATTTTCATTTTAGTAAAAAAGAAAATCAAGCACACAGTAATTAGAAAAATGAGAATGGCATAAATACAGAAATAAAAAGCTAGAATCTAAAGATAAATTATCTTGATTCTAGTTTTTTTTTATTCACGAACAATTTAAACTGAGTAAAAAATACTCGAATGCAGTATTGCAACCAAAGGTCAAGAAAAATAAGCAAACCGAAAAAATAAAATGACTAGCTACTCTAACACATCAGCAAGGAATAGCAACTATCAAACAAGAACCCAATATTAAAGCATTAACAACATAAACACTACAAAAACTAACAGAAAAAACGTACTTAACCGATGAAAATTGCATTTTATCGATATAAAAATATTAACGAAACCCAAAAAATAATATCTTTGTTGGGTTAAAATGCTTAAGAAAAAGTATTTAACAAAAACCGTTACTTAAAAAGTAACGTAAATACTAAGAAATAATAGATTTGACACATACCTATTTTTGAAACTATGATGAAAACTTTACCTTCTTTCAAAAAAAATTACTACCTGATAGCATTATTATTGGTTGTTGCAGAGGGATTTGCACAGATCCCAATACAATATGATGCAGATGGCATTTTCACTGTACCTGCAGGAGTTACAAACGTAACTGTTGAAGCATGGGGAGCTGGAGGACGTGGTGCGACAAGAACATCGGCTGGCCGTGGTGGCGGTGGTGGTGGTGGAGCCTATGCTAAAGGAACTGTTTCAGTTTCGGCTGCAGCTTCTCCCTACACAATAATGGTTGGACTGGGTAGCACCACTATCGCGGCTGGTGAAGATTCTTGGTTTGGTAGCGCCACTACCGTCATGGCTAAGGGCGGAGATTCTGCGGCAAACAATAGCACTGATGGTGCAACTGGAGGTTCTGCAGCTGCGAGTATTGGAAATCCTGCTACTAAGTTTAGCGGTGGAAATGGAGCCGCTAGAGGCTCTATCCTTTTGCTAGGAAATTTTTCAGGTGGTGGTGGTGCAGCCGCAGGAAACGCTAATAATGGCGCAAATGGTAACGATAACGTAGGTGGTACTGGCAACAACCCAGGTGGTAGTGGCGGTGACGGTCGTGTTACTAATGGCAACGGTCAGGCGGGATCGATTCCCGGTGGTGGTGGTGGTGGTGCTTTTGGTAATGGAAATACGGGGGGCGCAGGAGGTAATGGTCGTGTTATTGTATCATGGACCTGCCCAACCTACAACCTCGCTAGTATAACAACTCCTACACCATTGTGTACTGGGACCTCGGCTACAGTTACATTAAACAGCACAGTGGCACAATTACCGAACGGAAACTACACTATATCCTACACAATAAGTGCTCCAAATGCAGGAACTTATACTGCAAATGTAACAGTAGCGGCAGGAACCGCTAGCTTTACTACACCAGCACTAAACAATGCAGGTAGTACAACAATTACGGTAAGCACAATATCGAGTGGTACTGCTCCTAGCATCTGTTCTTCATCAGTAAATTTCTCAGCTACAATTGTTGTTAATCAGCAACCTGTAATAGCAACTACAACTCCTGCATCAAGAGTAGGAATAGGTTCCGTAACTTTAGGCGCAACAGCATCAATCGGTAATGTGCGTTGGTACGCCAACCCTACAGGAGGCGCAATTTTAGAAACTAATACCTCCTACACTACACCAGTCCTTTTAACTACTACAACGTACTATGTGGAAGCTGTAAATGCTGGCTGTATTTCTGCACCTAGAGTACCAGTCATTGCTACCATAGATTTACCAGAAATTGCAGTATCTGGAAATGGCTTTAACATACCTGATGAGGACACTACACCGATTGTGACAGATAACACTAATTTTGGCACTATTAACTTAACAGTTGCCTCGACTAAAACGTACACTATTCAGAACACGGGCACAATAAATTTGACGGTCGGAACAATAAACATAAGCGGACTAAATGCGAGTGAATTTGTTGTAACTACTGTCCCTGCAGCTGTCGTGGCTCCCGGAGGAAGCACAACATTTAATATCACATTTACACCTACAATTTCAGGAAATCGAGTTGCCTCAGTTTCTTTTTCAACCAATGATGCTGATGAAAACCCTTTTAACTTTGATATTGCTGGTACTGGAGGAACAGGCGTAGCACCTGAGATAAATTTAAGAGGTAATGGCAATAATATTCTAGATGGTGCATCAGGACCGGTGGCGACAAACTTCACCGACTTTGCATCAACCTTAGTAGGAACTCCACAATCACGAGTATTTACTATACAAAATACGGGAACAGGACCTTTATTGTTGACTGGAACACCTTTGGTGAGTCTTTCAGGAAGCGCTACATTTACTGTGTCTTCACCGCCACCTGGTACTTCTATTCCCGCTGGTGGAAGTGCTAATTTTACGATTACTTTTACGCCATTAATAGCTGGTACTTTTGTCGCACTTGTTACAATAGAGAATAGTGACTCAGATGAAGGAATATACGACTTCGCAATCAAAGCGAACGCTACGGTAACAGGCATAGAAATAGACATTCAAGGAAATGAAATTTCAATTACTAATGGTGATACTACCCCAAATGTAGCAGATCAAACTGACTTTGGAACTACTAACACCACCACACAAATAAAATTACCATTTCAAATTTATAGTCAAGGTAATAATACATTAACAATAAGCTCAATAACTATTTCGGGTACGAATGCAAGCCAATTTAGTGTTCCTTCAATATCCGGTACCTTAGACCCTGGACAAATTGCAAGTTTTGTAGTAACTTTTACACCTAATTCAACTTTAGGTATAAAAACAGCAACTCTGACTGTTGTAAGTAATGATCCCAATGAAGGAACTTATACCTTTGCAATAAGAGCAGAAGTACAAACTCCTACTGCGCAAATAGTTGCGCCAGGTGGGGTGACTGGCAACCTCAAATTTTGGCTTAAAGCCAATAGTAATATTGGTGCTATCAGTGATAATACACTACTATCAAACTGGACAGACCAAACTACGGCCAGTACTAAAAACGCTGTAGCTCGTTTTACCAAAGAACCGCGTTTTCGTGATGCAGCAGGATTTAATGTAAACTTTAATCCAGTAGTTCAATTTAATGGGAACAACTGGATGTCAGGCAGTCAAGGATTTAACAACTCTGACTTTTACATAGTTGTTAAACCAACCGTTACCTTTAATCGTGGTACTAGCGCTCAAGATATCTACAGTGGTGACGATGTTGGTACGAACCAAGCTAGTCAAGATGTTACTGGTTTTCAAATGGGTGCCTCTTCAGCAAGATACGATGACGAAGTAGTAGCATACAACCAAGCAGCCAATACAGTATTTGGAGTAGCTGAAATCAGTACTACTAAATCATACACTGGTGTTAATATGTTTAACCCTAGAAAAACTGTTTCGGGAACACCTCCGATGGAAATTCTCAATAATGGTAATATCTTATCAACTACATCAGTTGCTACAGGCACTTATATTGATATGGTAAATACTCGCTATTGGTTGGGTCGAAGCGAATTCTTTGACGCAAGTTTTAACGGTGCAATTCTTGAGGTCATTAACTACGATTCTAGAAACAGTGACTCAAACAAAAGCCGTATCGAAAGTTACTTAGCTATAAAATATGGTATTACTTTAGGAACAAATGGAACTAGTTTACCGTATGTGAATTCAGCTGGTACAACCATTTACGGCGCCAACCAAGGATACAATTATAACATTGCTGGTATTGGACGCGACGATAATTCACAATTAAATCAAAAGCAATCCAAATCAGAAAACACTGCCAGTGATATTACCATTGGTCTGGGAGATATTTTTGCAACAAACTCTGCTAACACCAACACTTTTGGTGCTGATAGAACATTCTTGATGTGGGGACACAATAACAATACCTTGGCAGCACAAGCCCCTATTGTGGTAAACATGAGTTCCGGAATTACTCCAGCCTTAAATACTGATGTTGACTTTGTTGCGGTAGGACGTACCTGGAAAGTTATTGAAAATGGAATTATTGGAACAGTAAAAGTATCTATACCTTCGGTAATGCTAACAGCAACAATCACCCCTCCAGGAGACTTCTTGATGTTCATTTCTGACAGCCCAATCTTTAGCCCAACAGCCGAATACCGCATCATGAATATGAATGGTTCTAATCTGGAAGCTTTATACGATTTCAACGGTACCAAATACATCACCTTTGGATATGCACCAGAACGAACATTTGTTCGATCAGTAGACTTTGATGGCGTAAATGATTATATGGATGCTGGCAATGTATTGAACTTACCAACAAACTTTACAGTTTCGGCTTGGGTTAAAAAGGCATCGAATAACAAAACTATTTTATCCAAAAGAAATGCTGCTTTTACAGAAGGTTATGACCTTAGCATCAACAGTACAGGCCATGCTGAAATGTCTTGGTTTAATGGAAGTACACACACGTTAACAAGTTCAGTTCCAATACCAACTAACATTTGGCACCATGTAGCGGTAATTTATAATGGCACAATAGCGACCATGTACATTGATGGTGTAGCTAATACAAGTGTAACAGCCCCTGCTGTACTTGCGAATACACAGTCGTTCTTGATTGGAGCTGCTAATGGAGCTTCACCAAACAGGTTCTTTGATGGAAATATTGATGAAGTTCGCGTGTGGAGTACTGCTTTAACAGTAAACCAATTGCGTTACAGCATGAACCAAGAAATCCTACGAAACGGGACTTTCACAAATGGCGTAATTATCCCGAACAATATTACTTTGAACGAAATTAGCGCGATTCCGTGGTCAAGCTTAAGTGCCTATTATCCAATGTCTACGTACACGTACACGAATGCGAAGGACATTTCAAATAATAATTTTACAGCAGCGATTAAAAATTTAAATACTGTCGATTATCAAACGGCTCCATTGCCTTACGAATCGGCTGCAAATGGAAATTGGGAAACTCCTGCCACATGGACAAACAGTGCGGTACAAGATAGACCTTACAGCACATCAATAATTGATAATAACACTCCTATTGATTGGAATATTGTACGTACCGCCCACGATGTAACATCAAATGCTAATAAAACAGTGTTAGGATTATTCGTTAATAGTAACACATTGAGCGCTTCAAGTGACTCTAAAATAGAAGTTACGAACTACCTACGTTTGGATGGAAAAATTGACTTAGTGGGTCGTTCACAATTGGTACAAAAAACGGGTAGTGATTTGGATATTTTGAGTAGTGGTACTTTAGAAAGAGACCAACAAGGACAAGCTAACTTATACAATTACAATTATTGGGGATCGCCTGTTGGAATATCGAATACAACAAGTAACAATAACGCTTATACAGTGGAGAGCGTACTTCGCGATGGTACTACTGCTTCCGCACCCGGTATACTAAAGTGGACTGATGCATTAAACGCAAATCCGAGTACAACTCCTAAAACTTTATCAAGGTATTGGATTAATAAATTTGATAACCAAGCAAATGCTTACGCAAACTGGAGTAAAATTGGTGAAAAAGGCAACCTTCGTGCTGGACAAGGGTTTACACTAAAAGGAAGTGGTGCAGTAACTGGGACACAAAACCTAGTTTTTGTTGGTAAACCAAACAACGGAGAGATTATTAATACAGTAAATAAAAATCAGTTGTTATTAGTAGGAAATCCGTACCCATCAGCCTTGGATGCAGATAAATTTATTACTGATAATTTGGGCGGAAGCAACGATGTAATTACAGGAAGCTTGTATTTCTGGGAACATTACACAGATAACAGCTCCCACTTTTTAAAACAATATCAAGGAGGTTATGGAGTACGTAATTTCTCAGGTGGAACTGAACCAAGTTCTATGGGATTAACAACTATTTCTGGATTTGGAGCAACAAATAAAGCAGCGCCGAATCAATTTATTCCTGTAGGGCAAGGTTTCTTTGTCATTGGTAATGCAAGTGGTGCTAGTACCAACTTAAAATTCAATAACAGTCAAAGAGAATTTATTAAAGAAGGTGAGGCACAATCACAAACAATGTATCGCACAACATCAAGTAAAGTTCCTGTAAAAGACCATTGGACAGATAACAGCAGTACAAAAATAGAGCCTAGTTCAAATAAAAAAATCCACATCGGCTTTAATTTATTAAGTAATAATTTCCATCGTCAAGTGCTTTTAGCATTTATGGATGAAAGAGCCGACAGCGAAATTAATCCTGGTTATGATGCACCAAATATTGATGGATCACCAAGTGATATGTATTTATTGAACAAAGATCAAATGTTGAGCATTCAAGGTGAAGGCTACTTTAATAAAGAAGCCTCCTATCCTATTGCTGTAAAAATGGAAGAAGAAGGTAAAGTATCGTTTGTAATTGATAAGCTAGAAAACTTTGACGCTGATCAAAACTACTTTATCTACGATGCTCAAACCGATACCTACAACAGTATCAAAAAAGGACCGTTTGAAGTACTCGTTGCCAAAGGGGAACACAAAACTCGTTTTGCTTTGCACTTTACAGATAAAAAAGCAGCAACTGTTATTGAGGATCCTAATGCTACCAATAATAAAATTGAAGCAATATTCACAAGGTACAACAACACCTTAAACATCACAAACGGTGTTAAGGATGCCACTATCGAGACAGTACAATTATACAATATTCAAGGATCATGTATCAAAACTTGGGACATCAAAGATAAAACGCAATTTTATCATAAGTTACCAATTACAGAAAATAGCTCTGAGTTTTACATTGTAAAAATTAAAACTTCAAAAGGTATCATGACACAAAAAATTATTGTCAAATAACTTTAATTTCTCGAACTTAAAAAAAGAGACTTCTCCACAAGAGAAGTCTCTTTTTTTTATAATTTTACTATAACATTCAAAATCAATCCATTAACAACATTAAGAAAGAAATAAGAATATTTCTTAAAAATACAATTAATCTTACTTAATGTAAATTAAAGTGTCATTCATCGATTGTTTTATACTTTTAAACGTTTTTTTTAAAAAATCAAGTATTTTTATCTAGTATAACACTTCTCTAAAAAAAGACAGAACAAGAGAAAGAAACTTAATACCATAAATTAATAATTAAACCATATTAAATTATGAATAAAACTCTACCTCTATTCACGTTTATAAGTACTATTTGTCTTTTTGTAACCTTACAATATACTGCTTTAGCACAAACGTATTCCTATACTACAGCAGGACTTCATACTTTTTCTGTCCCATCAGGAGTAACCACTATACAGGCAGAAGCCTGGGGCGGCGGCGGTAAAGGCGGCAGTAAATCCTCAGGTAACAGCACTTATGGCGGGGGCGGCGGAGGAGCCTATGCCCGCAAAACCATAGCCGTTTCAAATGGTACTACTTACAACTTATCTGTAGGAGCTGGAAGCAGCATTGCTACGTCACCGGGAGGAGATTCATGGGTGATTGACAACAGTACACTTTTAGCCAAAGGAGGAAATACAGTTCCTAATAATGGAACGACCGGAGCAACCGGAGGCAGCAGTGCAACCAGTATTGGTGACTTTACCCTTTCGGGCGGAAATGGAGCCAATGGAGGCACTAACGGTGGCGGTGGAGGTTCATCAGCAGGAACCTTACTTGCAGGCACAAGCGCGCTCTCACAAACTGGAGCAATCGCCCCAAGTGGAGGCGGCAATGGTGGCAACGGTGCCGCAGCCGGAGGCGCTACTGCGGGAGTCAATCCCGGAGGCGGAGGTGGCGGAGGAAAAAACAATGATAACGGCGCTTTTGGTGCTTCAGGAAAAGTAGCTTTAACATGGCTTTGTCCTTCCTATTTATTACTTTCTACCACAGCAGGAGCTCCAATTTGTGCAGGAGCAAGCAGTACAATTACCGTACTCGGTCTCGCATTAAACTTACCTTCGGGTAATTACACAGTAACTTATAATTTATCAGGAGCCAACTCCGCCACAGGACTTACAGCCACTATGGCAGTTAACCTGCTAGGCAGCGGAAGTTTTTCTACTACGGCACTGAACAATGCGGGAGCTACCACTTTAACCATTACAAACCTTTCAAGTGGGGTGTCACCAACTATTTGCAGTGCAACTCTATCATTAAACAATGTTGCAAACATTACTGTGAATGCGGTACCAACTATTACCGGCACAATTGCCGGCAGCACAATCGGACCCGGTATAGTAACGCTTTCAGCAACTGCATCCGCAGGCAGTATCTCGTGGTTTAGCGCGCCAAGTGGCGGCTTAGCCCTAGGTGTAGGCCCAACTTTTATTACACCACTTATCAATACCACAACCACCTATTATGTTGAAACAAGCACTTTATCTTGTACTTCACCCACCCGAGTGGCTGTGACTGCAACAGTTGCTGAACCCGAAATTTCAATAACAGGTAATTCCGTAGCAATAAGTGATGGTGACCTCACTCCTACAACAGCCGATTGGACCAGCTTTGGATCTATGGAAATCAGCACAGGAATTATCACAAAAACGTTTACAATTTCAAATACCGGAAACGCACCACTACTCATAGGAGCCATTAGTTTTAGCGGGCCCAATGCTGCTGATTTTAGTGTAAATACGTCGCCTAGTTTAATAATCGCAAGTGGTGCATCAAGCGCATTCTCTATAAGTTTTAATCCGAGTACTCTTGGAATAAAAAATGCCACTTTATCTATCGCCAACAATGATAGCAACGAAAACCCTTTCGATTTTGCGATACAAGGAATAGGTATTCAGAGTTTTTTTGATAGTGATGGCGATGGTGTATTTGACAATTTTGATATTGATGATGATAACGACGGCATTACCGATATTACAGAAGAAAATAATTGCAACAGTTCAAACGGTAGCAAGGTTGACTATAAATTTTTGAACGAAACATTTGGAACTGGGGGGCGCACCGCTAACTTTACAGCTATTTACAATGCAACCACTACGTATTGCTATGAGGATGGTATTGTAGGAGCTAATACAACTGCTTGCCCGTCTCAATCTTCAAAAATTTTAGATGATGGTGAGTATACTGTAGTTTCAAAAATAACTGGTACAGTTGCTAGCGACCCTGAAAATATTCATGGCGATTTAGCTTGGTATAATGGCGAAGATCATACTCCGGGAGATACAAACGGAAGAATGGCCGTATTTAATGCGAGTTTTACACCTGGCACTTTTTATGAAACTACCATAACCGGTATATTATCCAACTTACCCATAACTTATAGTTTTTGGGCGCTCAATATCATGGCAGCTAATACCTATCCTGGTTCTATTTTACCCAATATTACGGTTGAATTTTATGACCTATCCAACAATTTATTGAATACGTTTAATACTGGAGATATCGGTCGTTGTTCCAGCAATGTACTTGACAATTCTTGTACACAAGGTCAATGGATGCAGTTTTCTACTAGTGTTAATCTCGGCAATGTCAATGCTTTTACCATTCGGTTCAAAAACAATGCACCAGGCGGCGGAGGTAATGACTTAGCTTTGGATGACATTCTAATATCGCAAACTTTATGCGATCGTGATGGCGATAGCGTTGCAGATTTGTTTGATTTAGACTCTGACAACGATGGACTAGAAGATGTAATTGAAATAGGATTGGGTAGCTTAAGCAACGGTAAAGGGAAAATTGATGCCGCTTGGGTTGATATCAACGCCAATGGCTTACATGACTTGGCTGAGCCTATAGCAGCATTGCCAACCTTAGACAGTGATGGTGATGGCGTACCAAATTATTTGGATTTAGACAGCGACAACGATAGTATATTTGATGTAGATGAATCAGGTGCTGGCAATGTCAATGCGGTTTTAGGTTTTGAAAATGGAGACGGTGATATCAACGGAGATGGTGTGGGTGACGGTCTAGAGACAGAATCTTTTAGAAACAAAGACATGAACGGCGATGGAACCACGGAAGGATTTGGTGACGGAATTTTAGATATTTATGATTATGGAACTGGAATTAACCAATACGGAAATTTAGGTCAAGGCAGTTTACTTGCACCCTTTTTAGACTTTTTACTAGATACAAATGGAAACGGAATTCCTAATTATTTAGACGTAAAATCTAATGGAATTACTTTCGATATTTCGCACACAGCAGTTTTATATCCAAATAAAATATTAGATGCTAATAACAACGGAATTATTGATGGTGGTGCAGATATTGACAAGGATGGTATTTTAGATGCATTTGATACCAATACCGCTGTTTTTGGTTCACCAAGAGACATCAACACCAAACTATTTTTAAACTTTGATGGTCGAAATGATTTTATTCAAAGTAGCTCGCTCCTTGGCGGATTGAGTGGTGCGACGCTCATGTGTTGGATTGACATTAATCCTTCTTTCTCAGCAGAAGGAATACTATTAGGTCAAGATAAATTTCATCTCAAAATTGATGCAAGTCGTAAACTTGTAGTGACTCTAAACGGTCAAAGCATTCAAACAAGCGTTAGCTTGAATACATCACAATGGTATCATGTAGGAGCTGTTTTTAATGGCAACTCGTTAAAACTGTTTTTGAACGGAAATGTAGTTGGTGTACTGGCCATTAGTGATAGTATTGCTCCTGATTTATCCATTTTTACGGTAGGTAAAAATCCTTTGTTAAACACACAGTTCTTCAGAGGTAAAATAGATGAGATACGCGTTTTTGGCAAGGCACTAACGGATGTGCAATTGCAAAGAATGGTTTATCAAGAAATTCAATCTGTTGGATCACAAATTCAAGGAACTGTGATTCCGAAAAATATTGCAAGTGGATCCGAGTTGCTAGGAATTACTGACATGCTTCATTATTTCCGAATGGATACCTACAAAGATGATGTTGTTGATGACTTAACTACAGTTGGTATCGATTTGATAGGCGCTAAATTATTCAATTTTAAAAACATGAATGTGCAAGAAGCTCCAATGCCTTTTCTTACAGAGCGTAATGGCGATTTTTCTATTGCGGCCAACAGTCCAACCAAAGAAATCCGTGGTCAAGATATTATGGACCAAGACTGGTCTATTGTGCATGTAAGACACGATGTAACAGAATCAGCCAATACAATTGACCTCGGGATGATTGTTGATGCCGGTAAAGTTGTAACTGTAACCAACGACTCAAAATTGCAAAACGATTGGTACTTGGTACTAAACGGCAAAATTGATTTAGTAGGAATGTCGCAATTAGTACAAACAGCCGAAAGCGACCTTGCTCCCACTAGTACCGGATTTATTGAGCGTGACCAACAAGGCCAAACCAATTTGTACAATTACAATTATTGGAGTTCTCCTGTAAGCCCGATCAATGCCACGACTAACAATACAGATTACAGCGTAAAAAGTGTTTTTAAAGATGGAACCAACCCCGCAAATCCTGTTGAAATTAATTGGATCGACGGATTAAATAGTTCGCCTACTGCTCCACTTAGTGTAACCCGCTATTGGCTTTACAAATTTGAAAACAATGCCAGCGCCTATGCCAATTGGATTAAAATTACTGAAAACAGTCCGCTACGCGTGGGACAAGGTTTTACTCTGAAAGGTTCAGGAGCAGGCACCGCTTTACAAAATTATACTTTTGTGGGCAAACCCAACAACGGAACTATCACAACCAATACGGTAAGTGCTAATCAACTTTTGCTCACCGGCAACCCTTACCCTTCTGCCTTAAATGCTTATCAATTTATAACGGATAATATAACTACAATAGACAATTTTGAAAATACAGGAATCAACGGTACTTTATACTTATGGGAACATGCGTCAAATAACAACTCTCATTACCTTAAAGATTACTTGGGTGGCTATGCTGTGCTTAATTTGTCCGGAGGTCTGCCACCAGTAGTTCCCACTTTAATTGCTGGCGTTGGTTTAAGCAATAAAATACCGAAGCAGTTTATTCCAGTAGGTCAAGGATTTTTTGTTTATGGCAAAAATGGCGGCGGCGGAACTGTCAATTTTAATAATGGGCAACGCGCTTTTCAAAAAGAAACTGCTGCAGTGTCAACTACATTATTCAAGA
This sequence comes from Flavobacterium erciyesense, assembly GCF_018069925.1. Classification (GTDB taxonomy): domain Bacteria; phylum Bacteroidota; class Bacteroidia; order Flavobacteriales; family Flavobacteriaceae; genus Flavobacterium; species Flavobacterium erciyesense. The sequence goes on from NZ_JAGPXB010000004.1 coordinate 83,336, forward strand.
CTAAAAACAACTCAAAGAACACTACTGCAGCACCAAATAACAACAATGATAGTGTACCCATAGACACTTTTAAAAGAGTGCGCTTGGGTCTCAATACAGCTAGTGGCTACCATAGACAATTACTATTGGCTTTCATGGAAGACAAGGCAACAGACGGATTTGATTTTGGTTATGATGGTATGATAATGGATAACTTCCCTGCAGACATGTATTTTTTACAAGGAACAAATCCTTTAGTAATTCAAGGAGTAGGACGTTTTGATACCACTGCTAGTTATCCTTTGGGTATAAAAACAGATCGTGAAGGCCCAGTGACTTTTCTACTTGATGGAACTGAAAATTTTGATAATCAGCAAATGATGTTTATTCATGACATGAGTAACAATACCTATCATAACATTCAAAATGGAAGTTTTACGGTTAATTTGCCTCAAGGGAAAATCGAAAACCGTTTTGTATTGACATTCGCCGATAAAACTTTAGGGACTAACGAACAAGAAATTGAAAACAATCAAATTATAGTGATCCATTCTCGAAGCAAAAGTCAGCTTGAAATTACAAATACCACAATAGATAATAGTGTAGAAACTGTAAAAATGTATTCCATCTTGGGTCAAATAATAGCAGAATGGGATGCTAAAGAAAAGGGAGTACAGCAGGGAATTTTACCAATAAAATCGGTGACGCCTGGCGTTTATGTTGTGTCCGTAAAAACCACTAAAGGGCAGCTTAATAAAAAAATTATTATCCCGTAAAAGGAAAAAATAAACACCTATTGAAACCACTTCGCTTTGTGCTAAATCTATATTTTGAGGATTTAGTAATAAGCATAGTGGTTTACTTTATTTTACGCGCACGCTCCATTCAAAATCCATTTCGGATACTTGAACCCCTTTTTCGTCAATGCCAATTGATTTCATCCAGAAGGTTTGCCCCTCGCCGGTTGCAATTGTTTCAGAAATAGCTTTGGCAATTAAATGACCATCTTGGCAAGTAAAAGTAATGCGACCAGTTGCTTTTTTGGTGAAATTACCCTTATTATTAGCTACCAACATGGATATTTTGCGGCCACTTTTTTGAATTTGAAACATGACTAAAGCACCCGTTGCAAGCTCGGCAGCCATGGCTTGCACAGCAAAATACATCGAATTAAATGGATTTTGATTGATCCAACGGTGTTTTACTGATACCACACAAGCAGATTCGTTTATGCTTTGTACTCGTACTCCGCATATAAAAGCAGAAGGCAATTTAAAAAACAAAAATTTATTCAGTTTTGAGGCAGTTAGAGTCATAGTAACTATTTTTTTAAAATTTGTATCGAAAATATTGCAGCCATTTTACTTTCCTTAAAAAGTAAACTCTCATTCGCTGCAAGATGCGTATTACTTGGTTTTTTGGCTAAGATACAACAATTTACTATGCGTGCCTAGTATTTTATTTTGTTAATTTTATGTTAATTTTCGGTACTATGCGAAACAAGATACTGTCTTTTGAAGATATATTTGCATAAGAAATTACTAGGTAACCTAATTTAAAAACGAAAGCCGAGTTTCAATCATCATCAAAAAAAATCAAAACATGGAAACATCATCAGAAAAAAACATTGCCACATTTACTCAATTGAGTAGTTTAACACAGTACTTTATTCCGTTTGGAAATTATATTTTCCCGATCGTTTTGTGGAGTACAAAAAAAGAGGAATCGACTTTTGTAGATCACCACGGGAAACAAGTACTTAATTTTCAATTGAGTTTGTTATTGTACTCGTTGCTATTGCTTGTAATTGCGGTACCTGCTTTTATCATTTCGGTGTTTCAAGATATGCCTTTGAGTACTTTGGTACATGATCATCATTTTACTATTGAGAATTTCAATTTTGAAAATCATATTGTAGCCTTAACAACAGGATTTGTTTGTATTGCTTTACTGGCAGTTTTAAAAGTTTCGGAGTTTTTCTTAATTATCTACGCTTCTATCAAAGCATCTAGCGGAGAAAAATACAAATACCCAATTACTATTCCGTTTTTAAAATAAGTTTTAGAACGGGATTTTAGAAAGTAAGGATTTGGCCCCTAGCCCCGATTGCAATGGAAATCCTTTTTTAAAGTACGAAGCGCGAAGCAGCGAGTTACTTAAAAAAGATTGTAATGAAAAGCGGGAAACAGCTCCTGATAAAAAACATCAAAAATAAATCATCAATCATCAATCAAAAAATGAATCGTTTAATCAACAAAAAATCAAAAAAAAGTACTTATGAACATTGAAAACACAAAAGCACAGATGCGTAAAGGTGTTCTCGAGTTTTGCATCCTATCTGTTTTAAAAGAGCAAGATGCCTACACATCGGAAATATTAGACACTTTGAAAAACGCAAAATTACTGGTAGTAGAAGGAACCATTTATCCGCTATTGACCCGCTTGAAAAACGATGGTTTACTGAACTATCGTTGGGAGGAATCAACCTCAGGACCACCCCGAAAATATTACGGTTTAACCGAAATAGGACACACATTTTTAAAAGAACTAAGTGGCACTTGGACTGAACTTTCAGATGCCGTAACCTTAATAACCAACCAAAAACAATAGTCATGAACAAAACAGTAAATATTAACTTAGGCGGAATGTTTTTTCATATTGATGAAGATGCATACCAAAAATTAACTCGATATTTTGATGCAATTAAACGCTCTTTATCAAATTCGTCAGGACATGATGAAATTATTAAAGACATTGAAATGCGTATTTCTGAGTTGTTGAATGAAAAACAAGTGAGTGACAAACACGTGGTTGGTTTAAAAGATGTAGATGCCGTAATTGCTGTAATGGGTCAACCGGAAGACTATGTTATTGAGGACGAAACAAATACTGGAGCTACTTATAACACTGGAGACTACCGTAAAAGTAAAAAATTGTACCGTGATAGAGACAAAGGTATGATTGGTGGTGTGGCTGCAGGACTTGGTCATTATTTTGGAATTGATGCCGTTTGGATTAGAATTGTACTCGTACTTTTGGTTTTTGCGGGTTTTGGAACTGGAATTTTGGCTTATCTTATTCTTTGGATTGTGACACCAGAAGCTGTTACCACTTCTGAAAAACTTGAAATGACCGGAGAACCGGTTAATATTTCGAACATCGAAAAAAAAGTACGTGAAGAATTTGAGAACGTTTCTGGTAAATTTAAAAATGTAGATTACGACAAATATGGTAATCAAATTAAAAATGGTGCTGGAAAATTAGGGAACTCTTTTAGCGAATTTGTAATGACTATTTTTAAAATATTTGCTAAGTTTTTAGGTATTATTTTAATCATGACTGGTGTTTCAACCTTGATCTTTTTACTTATCGGAATATTTACAATAGGTTCAGGAGCTTTTATTGATTTTCCTTGGCAAAACTTTATAGAGGCGGGCAATTATACAGATTATCCTGTTTGGTCTTTCGGATTATTAATGTTTTTTGCAGTAGGAATTCCGTTCTTTTTCCTATCGTTACTAGGTTTTAAATTGTTGGCTCCTAACATGAAATCGATTGGATCTATCGCGAAATATACCTTACTAGCCTTGTGGATTATTGCAGTTTCGCTGGCCATTTCGATAGGTATTAAACAAGCAAGTGCCTTTGCAGTTGACGGACGTGTGGTTAAAAAAGAAAATTTAACTTTACAACCAAACGATACGCTTTTCATTCAATTCAAACACAATGATTACTTTGCTAAAAATGTAGACGATCGTAATGACTTTATTGTAACGCAAGACTCTACAGGTACAGATATCATTTACTCAACAGAAGTGAGCATTCGTATTGAAAAAACAAACGAGAAAGTGGCTTACGTCCAAATTGAAAAAGAAGCCAGAGGTAAATCGTTATCCGAAGCAAAAAACAGAGCTGAGGCAATTAAATACAACTATACAATTAATGGTAATCGCTTGGTATTTAATAACTATTTATTGACAGAATTAAAAAATAAATACCGCGATCAGGAAATTGAAATAACATTATATTTACCTAAAGGAACTCTAGTAAAACCAGATGCATCCATGAGAAATTATGATCGTACTGATGGAGATTACTTCTTATGGAATCCAGATTCAAATAACGAAATCTACAAGGTAGAAGATAATAAAATAAGATGTCTAAATTGTCTTACTGATGAAAATGAATATAATGATGTGGATACCGAAAACATATCAATCGATGTATCAAATAATGAAACTGAAAACGATAGCATTACCACTACCACCGTTCGAGTAAATGGCGAAGTTATTAATGTTACCGAAAAAGGAAATCAAAAAACAACTGGAAAAGGATTGACAATAAATAAAGATGGTATAATCGAAAAAAGAAACTAATCATGTTAAAACTAATCACCATAATAACCAAATTTATTGCAGTAGTCCTTACAGCTTTGTTAATAGGCTCCTGCAACCATAGCATCAACTTCAACTCGATTGAAGGCAGCGGAAATATTACCACGCAAAAACGCAACATCAGCGGTAGTTTTACTAGTATTGAGGTAAACAATTCAATAGAAGTTTTATTAGAACAAGGGGATAAAACAGAAGTTGTGGTTGAAACCGATGACAATTTGCAAAAGCACTTGACTACGACTGTTGAAAACGGAACCTTAGTCATAACTTTAGATGAAATTTCAATTAGTGATGCTAGCGAGTTAAAGGTTACTGTTAAAATGCCAACTATTGACGAACTAGAAGCTACAAGTACAGCATCTATAGAAAGTGTTAATTTAATAATAGGCGAAAATGTTCGATTGAATACATCAAGTGGCGGTAGCATTAACATCGAAATTGAATCGGATATGTTAACCTGTGATAGTAGTAGCGGAAGTGACATAAACGTGCAAGGCAAAGCATTAAAAGTAAAAACTAGTGCCTCCAGTGGGAGCGAAATTAAGGCCAATGAATTACTCGCTAACGAGGTTATAGCAGATGTGTCAAGCGGGGCAAGTACCAGCATACATCCAATAGTATCCTTAGTAGCAGAAGCTTCAAGCGGTGGTTCGATAACGTATTACAACACACCCAAACGCGTTCAAAAAAATACAAGCTCAGGCGGAAGCATTAGCCGACAGGAATAACAAATCACAAAAAGAAATTAAATCATCCATCACAAGTGGATGATTTTTTTATATTTGTTACGTACCTAATTCGTTTATACTATGAAAAAATATGCCGCCCTACTTTTACTGCTTTGCTTTACAATTGCAACTGCTCAAAAAAAAGAAAAAATAAAAGGCAGTAAAATAGTCACTGTCGAAAGCAGATATATTGCTGATTTTGAACGTTTAGAAATTGAGGACAACCTAGAAATCAACCTAGAACGTGGTGAGAAAGCAGCTTTAAAAATTGAGGCTGATGAGAATTTACAAGATGGAATTAAAGTAGAAGAACGCGATGGAACCTTACGCATTTATTCCACCAAAAATGCAACTTCTTATAAAAAACTATTAGTACGATTAACCTACACTGCGGCCTTAAGACAAATTATGGCCAAAGGCGAAACAAAAGTTACTGCCATACAAGAATTATTGTTGCCTTCAATGAACTTGGAAGCTACAGATAATGCTGCGCTCTTTATGAACATTAATACTACTAATTTTGAATACAAAGCCAATGACAAGGTAAAGGCTGAACTAAATATTAAAGCCGAAAAATGTCGTTTGGAATTAAGTAAAAATGCAACAGTAAAAGCATTAATAAATGCAACTGATTTACAAATTGATCAGTACCAAAAATCAGAAGCAAAAATTGAAGGAGACGCAACTACAGCAACTATTCGCCTTGACAACAATGCTACATTGACAGCCAACAAACTTACTTTGAAAAATGTAACTTTGGTAGCTGAGGGTTACACAACAAGTTCAGTAAATGCTAGCAGTACAATAACAATTTCTGCTTCAACAAAAGCTGAAGTACAACTAATTGGTAATCCAAAAATTGAATTAAAACAGTTTAGTGATGAAGCCAAATTGATAAAAAAACTAAAATAAATTCGGCACTAAAACGCAGTATTACAAAAAAGTCCCATTCGCTTTAGCAAATGGGACTTTTATATTTAAAATTAACTTTCTTATTCTTGTGCAGCCAAATATCTCTCTGCATCTAGTGCGGCCATACATCCTGTTCCAGCAGCAGTAATTGCCTGACGGTAAACATGATCAGCAGCGTCACCGGCTACAAAAACACCTTCTACATTAGTTTTAGAACTTCCTGGAGTGTTAACTATGTAACCAGTTTCATCTAAAGTGATGTATTCCTTAAAGATATCTGTATTAGGTTTGTGACCGATAGCTACAAAAAATCCAGTTGCTGGTATATCGTAGGTTTCGTTAGTAGATTTATTTAAAACCTTAATAGCCTCTACCACTTGACCGTCACCTAATACTTCAACAGTATCATGGTTTAGTAAAATTTCGATGTTTTCAGTTTTACGAACACGGGCCTCCATAATTTTTGACGCTCTAAACTTTTCGCTGCGAACTAGCATAGTTACTTTTTTACAAAGTTTAGATAAATAATGCGCTTCTTCACAAGCAGAATCTCCTGCACCCACAATTACAACCTCTTGATTTCTATAGAAAAAACCATCACAAACGGCACATGCAGAAACTCCACCACCCATTTGTAAGTAATGTTGCTCCGAAGGTAAACCTAAATATTTAGCAGATGCTCCTGTTGAAATGATTACGGTTTCACAGTGTAATTCTTTAGTATCATTGATCCAAACTTTATGTATTGGTCCTGAAAAGTCTACTTTGGTTGCCCAACCGTCACGCACATCAGTACCAAAACGTTGCGCTTGCGCTTGCAAACCCACCATCATCTCTGGTCCTGTAATTCCTTCTGGATTTCCTGGCCAGTTTTCTACTTCGTTTGTAGTGGTCAATTGTCCACCGGGCTGCATTCCTTGGTATACTACTGGATTCATATTAGCTCTAGCAGCATAAATAGCTGCTGTGTAACCTGCTGGTCCTGATCCTATGATGAGGCATTTTATTTTTTCGATTGAATCTGACATAATACTTGCGATTTAATTTTGTAACAGCACAAAAGTAAGTTTTTATTATTGTAAAAAATAGAGGCTGGAATCAGTTTTTATTATCTGATTATAGAGGAATAAAAAAAGCTGAACTTAAGAACACTTACCAGACACTTTGCTATTTATTATCTTAAAATCGATCCCAGAAATTACTTTATGCAGTACCTAGCAACTAAACTCAAATATAAATTTTCAAAATGCACCAATCGTACTAAAATGGGATCTGCTGAATTTTAAAAACTGAAGAATTGCAAACTATAAAACTGTCTCCATAATTAGCCTTATTTATGAGAAAAAGAGTAAAATTTCGACAAAAAATGTAACTTCGTGCAATATAAATAACATCAAATATGAAAAAATTAAGTTTAGGTATAGTGTTTATCGTCCTTTTTATCGTAACAAGTTGTGTAACAACAGTACCACTAAATACTGGGTTTTACGGAAAGACAAAAGTTGGTATTTTAATACAAATGGAGGAAAAACCAGAAGTTATTAAAGCAACTACGGATGGTTTGGTAACAACAATAACAGATCCCGACAACAAATTTTATGTTGGTGTAGAAAAAATAAAATCAAACATTACCTTTAAGGAGTTATTAAAAAAGGAGATATCCAATACGCTTTCAAGTAAAAACAAGTCTTTTGAAATGATATCTGACAATTTTAACGAGCTAACTTTATCAAAATTTAAAGCACCTGAATCAGATACAGAATATTCAAAATATGACTTTCGGTTTATGAAAAAAAAATATAATGTAGATGAAATTTTATTTGTTAAAGTGAATCATTATGGCTTATTGCTAGTATACTCAGGCGTAATACGAGCTACTAAAAAAGGATATGTTTTGATGCATTCACAAGTAATTGACCTAAAGGACAATTCACTTTTACAACAAAAGCAATCTGAAACAACTACTAAAATTAATGGTGATTGGGATAAAAATGGAGAGTACACCAATTTACAAAATGCAATACAATTAGCAATTGATCAATCAATTTTAAAACTAAAAAAGAGACTTTAGGGTTAGCTTTTCATATTCGAAAAATAACTTTCAAAACTGTTTTATTGTAAAATCCCCGTAACAACCAAATAATCTCCATCATCAGCAAATAATTTAAGATCAAAATAAAAATTGGAGACTTAATTTTAAAAATAAAAAAAGCCGAACAAGATTGTTCGGCTTTTGTCGGGGTGGCAGGATTCGAACCTGCGGCCTCCTGCTCCCAAAGCAGGCGCGATAACCGAGCTACGCTACACCCCGAAAGCGGGTGCAAATATACAACTATTTTTGGCTTGCGCAAGTATTTTATTTAATATCGACTAGAAATATTTTTTTAATAATAGATCAGCTAAGCCTCATTACATTTGAAGAGGGCAACTTTACCCTAGCCCAGATGGCAACGAAAAGCGTTGCGCAGGTTGTATGCTGCTTTTTTAGACCTAAAAGAGCGACCAAAGGAAACTCCTTTTGGGGCTTATAAAAAGTAAATACAACTGCAAAACCTTGAAGTGCACAGCTGGAATGGCTTTAAAATAAAAAAAGTAAAGACAAAAAAGAATAGTTGATGTACTACTTTTAAATTGTGGTTAATCGATTGTTAACAAAATAGATTTTCACGAACCATAAAAAATTGTATTTTTACGGTTCAAAATTCAGAAAAATAAATGGGCAAAATCATCGCGATTGCTAATCAAAAAGGAGGCGTTGGAAAGACTACTACATCGGTCAATCTTGCTGCTTCACTAGGCGTTTTAGAAAAAAAAGTATTACTAATAGATGCTGATCCGCAGGCCAATGCTTCGTCAGGATTGGGTATTGATGTAGAATCAGTTGAGATCGGTACGTATCAAATATTAGAGCACAGTCACACTCCAAAGGAGGCTGTTGTTACCTGTTCAGCTCCCAATGTGGATGTTATTCCTGCGCATATTGACCTTGTTGCTATAGAAATTGAATTGGTTGACAAGGAAAATCGTGAATACATGCTTAAAAAAGCGCTAGAAAGTGTTCGCGAAGAGTATGATTATATTATTATAGACTGCGCACCATCGTTAGGTTTATTAACGTTGAATGCTTTGACGGCGGCAGATTCAGTAGTTATTCCTATTCAGTGTGAATACTTTGCGTTAGAAGGTCTGGGGAAATTGTTGAATACTATAAAGAGTATCCAAAAAATTCACAATCCAAACTTAGACATTGAAGGATTATTGCTGACTATGTTTGACTCGCGCTTGCGTTTGTCTAACCAAGTTGTTGAAGAAGTTCAAAAACACTTTAACGATATGGTTTTTGAAACTATCATTCAACGCAATGTAAAACTAAGCGAAGCACCAAGTTTTGGTGAAAGCATTATTAACTATGATGCTACAAGTAAAGGAGCTGTAAATTACTTGCACCTTGCACAAGAGATAATAAAGAAAAACAGTAAATAATTTTATGGCACAAGCAATTAAAAAACAAGCCTTAGGAAGAGGATTATCAGCATTGTTAAAAGATCCTGAAAACGATATCAAATCCGTTGATGATAAAAATGCCGATAAGGTTGTAGGTAATATTATTGAGCTTGAAATTGCAGCAATTGAAATTAACCCGTTCCAGCCAAGAAGTAATTTTAATGAGGAATCATTGCGTGAATTGGCCACTTCGATCAAGGAACTCGGGGTTATTCAACCTATTACTGTACGAAAATTAGATTTCAATAAATTTCAATTAATATCAGGGGAACGTCGTTTGCGTGCCTCTACACTTGTAGGCTTAACTACTGTACCTGCTTACATCCGAATTGCTAACGATAACGAGTCGCTGGTAATGGCCTTGGTGGAAAACATTCAGCGCCATGACCTTGACCCGATCGAAATTGCACTTTCATACCAGCGTTTGATGGATGAAATTCAGTTGACACAAGAGCAAATGAGCGAGCGTGTGGGTAAAAAAAGATCTACGATTGCCAATTATTTACGTCTGTTAAAATTAGATCCGATTATTCAAACCGGAATACGCGATGGTTTTATTAGCATGGGTCATGGTCGTGCTATCATTAATATTGAGGACCAAGATGCTCAAGCTGATATTTACCAAAAAATTGTAAGTCAAAATTTATCGGTACGTGAAACAGAAACTTTGGTAAAAAACTATCAAGAAAGTTTGAAACCAAAAGCAGCAGGTAAACCAAAAGCAGCTTCATTTGAAATTGCCGAAGATCATAAAAATGATTTTGCCTCCTATTTTGGAACCAAAGTAGATGTTAAAGTAGCTGGTAACGGTAAAGGAAAAATTACTATTCCTTTTCACTCTGAGGAAGATTTTAATAGAATTATTAAATTAATTAAAACCTAGTGTTTAAATCGTCAATCCTTGTATTATTTCTGTTTTTGCTAACCAGCGTATCTGTTTTTGCCCAAGAGGAAAACGCTACCATTTTAGTTGCAAAAGATTCTGTACAATCCAACAATATCGACCCATTAACCCCCGCCAAAGCAGCCTTTTATTCGGCTGTTTTACCTGGTTTAGGACAAGCCTACAACAAAAAATATTGGAAAATTCCGCTAGTCTATGGAGCTATTGGAACCAGTATTTACTTTTATGTTGACAGCAACAAAAGGTACCGTCAGTATCGCACTGCTTACAAAGCACGATTGGAAGGTGTAGTGACCGAAGATTTAGCATTTTTAGACAATAACCGTTTGATTGCTGGTCAAAAATTTTACCAACGTAACCGCGATTTATCAGCTTTGTTTATTGCAGCTTTTTATGCTCTCAACATCATTGATGCCAATGTTGATGCGGCTTTATTGCAGTTTAATGTTGATGAAAACTTATCGCTAAAACCAGTTCTTTATCCAAATGATGTAACAATGCGCACTAATGTTGGACTAACATTAAATTATCGCTTTTAAAAATTACATCGCTATGGCATTGCTAGCAAATACAACTCGAAACCAATACCTGCTGCTAATAACCGCTTTGCTGGTAATAACAGTTGTAAATTATTCTGAAATCAGTTTTTTTGCGCCGATTAAAATGAATGATTTTTTCTCAGGGTTTTTCTTGGGAGCGTTGATAAGCTTGGCTCCAATTGGTCTCTATTATAAAAAATTTAAAAAATAAAAAATGAAAATTGCGCTTTTAGGATACGGAAAAATGGGTCAAGTTATAGAGCGAATTGCTCTTGAAAGGGGCCATGAAATCGTTTTAAAAAAAGATCAAAATAATAGCTTTGATGGACTAGAACAAGCTGATGTAGCAATTGATTTTAGTGTACCATGCGCTGCAGCCAACAACATCAGTAGCTGTTTTCATGCTAATGTACCTGTTATATCAGGCACGACAGGCTGGTTAGACCAATATGAAACTGTTGCTGCACTTTGCACAGAAAAAAAAGGTGCTTTTATATCGAGCTCTAATTTCAGTTTAGGTGTCAATATCTTTTTTGAGTTGAACGAATACCTTGCTAAAATGATGGCTAAATTTAATAGCTATGGCGTAAGCATGGAAGAAATTCACCATACACAAAAATTAGATGCTCCAAGTGGTACCGCCATTTCTTTAGCCAAAGGAATCATTGAAAACAGCAATTACAATAATTGGACATTGGAAAATGCTACGGCAAATGAAATTCACATTGAAGCCAAACGTATAGGAACAGTTCCTGGAACACATACCGTAACGTACGACTCTACTGTTGATGCCATCGAAATAAAACACACGGCACACAATCGTGAAGGTTTTGCATTAGGCGCAGTTATTGCCGCTGAATGGATTGTAGGCAAAACAGGAATATTTACCATGCGCGACGTTCTAGAACTATAATCAATCAAATAACTTTAATTAGAGTAGTATAATAAAATGCAGCTCTTTTACTAAAACAATTATATCATGACAGCATATCAATGGTTCGTTTTTTTCTTGATAGTACAATTGATCCACTTTTTAGGTACCTGGAAATTGTATGTTGCCGCTGGGCGAAAAAGCTGGGAAGCAGCAATTCCGGTGTACAATGCCATTGTTTTAATGAAAATAATTGGCCGACCAACTTGGTGGACCGTGTTGCTTTTTATTCCGATTATCAATTTAATTTTATTTCCAGTAATTTGGGTTGAAACCTTACGCAGTTTTGGAAAAAAAAGTTCTTTAGATACCTTTTTAGGAATTGTAACTTTAGGATTGTACATCTACTACATCAATTACACTCAAAAATTAACGTACATAGCGGATAGAAATTTGACACCGCAAACGAAAGCTGCTGATACAATTAGTTCTTTATTGTTTGCCATTGTGGTTGCAACAATCGTACATACGTATTTTATTCAACCTTACACAATTCCGACTTCATCGCTTGAAAAATCATTGTTGGTTGGCGACTTTTTGTTTGTAAGTAAGGTAAATTATGGCGCAAGAGTACCTATGACCACTGTTGCATTGCCAATGGTACATGATTCTATCCCATTAACGCACAAAAAATCATACCTAAAATGGCCTCAATTGCCGTACATGCGCATGCCTGGCACTCAAAAAATAGATCGTACTGATATAGTGGTTTTCAACTGGCCTGTGGATACCGTTTACCGATTTTTTGACACGTCGAAAAGAAGAGCTGACAAACCTATTGACAAAAAATCGAATTATGTAAAAAGATGTGTTGGTATCCCTGGTGATTCATTATCGATTAAAGACGGTTACGTTTATATTGATGGCAAATTATTAACGTTGCCTGAACGCGCAAAACCGCAATTCTCATACAAAGTTGCACTTGATGGTAAAACGCCTATTGATTTAGAATATCTTTTTAAAGAATTGGATATTACTGATCGCGCTTTTTATACCAATGAAACAACGAAAGATACTATTTTCATGAGCGCTTTAACCGAAGCATCAGCAGAGGTTTTAAAAAATACTCCTGGCGTCACAGCAGTAGTTAGACAAATTGCGAGAGATGTTGATCAGGCTAACTTTGGTAAAGGTGTTTTCCCTCATGTACAAAAGTGGAATAGTGACAACTACGGACCTATTTACATTCCTGAAGCTGGAAAAACGGTAGCTTTGAACAGCGCTACGTTGCCTTTTTACAAAACGATCATTAGCGATTACGAGCAAAATGACTTAAAAGTTACAGGAGATGAAATCCGCATCAACGGAAAAGTAGCTACTACTTACACTTTTAAACAAAATTACTATTGGATGATGGGTGACAACCGCCACAACTCTGAAGATAGCCGTTATTGGGGTTTTGTACCCGAAAATCACATTGTAGGGAAACCAATTTTCATTTGGTTGAGCATTGATCCAAACGGAAAAGGATTGAATAAAATTCGTTGGGAACGCGTGTTTACCACCGTAAGTGGCGAAGGACAACCACAATCGTACCTACAATTATTTTTGATTGGATTAGTCGTGTTTTTCGTTGGAGACTATTTCTGGAAAAAGAGAAAAGCTTCGAAAGTTTAAAATTCAAATACTCTAATAAAATTCATAAAGGAAAGCAGTTGATTTCCTTTATGAATTTTTGTTTTTTATTACTCATTTTATTTCAAACGATTATGAATATTATTTTACACCCTACCTACTTCCCATCCATCAGTCAATTTGCTGCTATTGCACAAGCGGATCAAGTAAGCTTTGAAGTAGAAGATAATTTCCAAAAACAAACTAGCCGTAACCGTACCTACATCTACAGTCCAAACGGAATTCAGCTTTTAAATATCCCTATAAAACATTCAAAAGAGAACCGTCAAAAAACAAAAGACATTCGCATAGAGAACGATTTTGGATGGCAAAAACAGCATTTTAAATCATTAGAAGCTGCTTATAGAAGTTCACCGTTCTTTGAATTTTTTGAAGACGATATCAGACCTTTGTTTGAAAAACAGCACGAGTTTTTATTAGACTTAAATTTTCAAGCGCTAGAAATCGTTTTGAAATGCCTGCGTTTAAAACTCGATTATACCAAAACAACAGTCTATTCACCTGAAATTACAGATGGTCAAACTATTGATTTTAGACATTTAGCAAACGGAAAAAAAGACACATCTGTTTTTGAACCTTATACACAAGTATTTGATGATAAGTTTGGATTCTTAAACAACTTAAGTACGTTGGATTTACTTTTTAATGAAGGAAAATTTGCTTTGGATTATCTTAAGAAACAACCGCTACTGCATTTATAAAAAATTTTATTCGTAGGAAAGGCGCGCCATAATTGGAAAATGATCCGAATTGATGAACTTTGGAAAGCTCTCGAAGTCTTTCACTTTCATTTTTTCATCGGCAAAAATGTAATCAATACGCGCCGGATAGTATCTGAATTTATAAGTTTCGCCGAAACCTTTACCTGCTTCTTCAAAACTGTCTTTCATTTTACCCTTTATATTGCGATACACGTACGAAAATGCACTGTTGTTCATGTCACCACAAATGATGATAGGATAAGTGCATTGCGCTTTGTGCTCGCTAAATAAAGCAGCTTGTTGCTGTTGTTGTTTGAACGCTTTGCTTATTCTAAAAAACAGTTTCTGCGATTTGCTCTGGTTGATGGCATCAATGTTCTCATCAATTTCATTTACGTCAGGCGAAATTTTGATTGATTGCAAGTGCATGTTGTACACTCTGATAATATCTTTTCCTCGCTTTATATCAGCATAGATCACATTATTACTAGAGTTTGGAAAAACAATATCACCGCGATCAATAATAGGAAATTTAGAAAAAATAGCTTGACCCGATTTGATTTGATCTCCTGAAGTATGAATGTAACGGTGCGGATACACTTTTAAATCGATTCCGGCACTTGCAGAATATTCTTGAATACACAGAATATCTGGATTTTTTTCGTTAACAAATGAAAGAATATCTGCTGGCACATCATCGCGATCAATCCACTTGAAAACGTTGAGCAAACGCACATTGTAACTCATTACAGTAAAATCTTTCTCTTCAACTGGAAAATTTGGATGCGAAAACTTGTAAAATTTATTGATAAAAGTGATTCCGATTAATAAAACCAAACCCGATACCACCAATTGTTTTTTAAATTGAAGGGTCCAATAAACAAAAAACAAGGCGTTAAAAATAAAAAAAACAGGCATAAAAAGCGTGAGCACCGAAAGTATCGGAAACGATTTTGGTGCCAAAAAAGGCAACAAATAAGCGATAAATGTAACTAGAGTTAACAGGATATTCAATAAGAACATTCCTTTATTAAACCAAGAAAGATTTTTCATGCCAACTAATTTAAACCATTATTTGCGCTTTGCAAAATAATGAACTACTTCCCTACTTTGAACAAAAATTCTTTTTCTTCTTTAGACAAACTATCATAACCTGATTGACTAATTTTATCTAAAATAGCATCAATTTGTTGCTGAGATTCATCTTTTATTACAATTCGTGAACTTGTGTTTGTCACAGGTTTTTGATACGTTTTATGAACTGCCTTGAACGGTGTTCCTTGTTTCCTCTTCAATCCGTTTACAAAAAAGTTTATTAATTGAGTAACACCTTTTGATAAATCAGTACCATTTTGTAAACACTTTATAAAAATGTAACCAAACAATGCTCCGCCTAAATGCGACAAATGGCCTCCCATGTTAGCAGAGCGCAATTGCATCAAGTCCATAATTAAAATTACAGCAGTAATATGCCATAATTTGACATTACCAATGATTAATAATCGCAAATCCATCAAAGGATTATAAGTAGTTACTGCTACTAAAATAGCCATGATAGCAGCTGAAGCGCCAATGATAGGCATACTCACACCCAACAAATAAAACACCAAACAGTACACCAAACCAGCAAAAATGGCACTGAGAACGTACAAACCAAATAATTGTTTGCCTGTGAAATAGGTTAAAAATAATCGTCCTGAAAAGTTAAGTACCAATAAATTGAACAAAATGTGCATGAAATCATTATGAAAGAAGGCATAGGTAAGCAATGACCACGGCTTCCAAAGCAAATCAACAGGATCTGAAGACAAACTTACATACTGCAAGTAATCAATTTGTACTCCAGCCAAAGAAAGGATTGAAAACAAAAGCCAAGGCAAAACAAAACAAGCGATATTCCAAAAAATGAGTCTGATCACGATGCCACCCATTTTGTATTGTAATTTTAAATCATCAATAATCCCCATACGATTTCAGCTATTAAATAAATCGGCATTTAAAAATAATTAATTTCAGGCAAAATGAAAAGTTAGTTCCAACGATTTTTATTGAATTGATTTTTTTTCCAATACCACATCATAAAAAAACCAACAAGCGCTCCGCCTATGTGCGCAAAATGCCCAATTCCGCTGCCACCACCCAAAACTGATTTCCCAACTATTCCTGAATACAAATCCAAAAGTAAAACGGCGGGAACAAAATACTTGGCCTTGATAGGAATTGGCACAAACATCATAAACATTTCGACATTTGGGAACATAAAAGCAAAAGCCACCATAACCCCATAAATAGCACCAGATGCACCAACAGCAGTACCACCATAAGCCGAAACAAAATTATAGAAAGCAGTTGGAGACATTGCCTCTTGCCATTTTGGATTAACCTGCCCTTGCTGCAACAATTGCATCACCTCTGCTTTTGTAAAACCATTCGAAGCAAGAGCGTCAATCCCAGATTGGAAGAAATAATAATTTACTCCTGTATGCAGCAAAGCGGCACCTAAACCACAAGAAATATAAAAAAATAAAAACTTGCTACTGCCCCAACGTTGTTCAAGAGTCGATCCAAAAGAATACAGCGCAAACATATTGAAAAAAATATGCATAAAACCACCATGCATAAACATGTGCGACAACGGTTGCCACACTTTAAAATGGGTGTTTTCAGGAAAATATAAAGACAATATTTTATATACAGGCTCAGGCTCACCAAGTAAATACGTTCCTGCAAAAAACAAAAAATTAATAATAATTAGTTGCTTTACGGTTTCGGTCATATTTCTCATACTGCAAATTTTTTATCAAGATCCTCTACACGCATTGTGATAAAGGTCGGTTTTTGAAATGGGGACACATTAGGCTCCTTGCAAGCAAACAAGCCGTTTACTAAATTTTCTTGCTCTTTCTCGGAGAGATGCGTGCCTGTTTTAACGGCTAGACTTTTGGCCATAGACTTGGCAATAGTATCATTTTGACTGAAACTACTATCTGGAATTCCGTCTTGCAAATCACTTAACAATTGCTCTAAAACCATCGAAACCTCACTCTCAGTCACATTAACGGGAATCCCCGAAATAACAATATGATCAGTAGCATTGTCATCAAATACAAAACCTGTGTGAACCAATGCTTGTTGCAACTCTTTGATTAACTCCATCTCAGTTGTCGAATAAAATAGATTGAGAGGGAAAAGCAATTGCTGACTTGCCGCTTGATTTACCGTCATGTTTACCAAAAATTGTTCGTATAAAACTCTTTGGTGCGCACGCTGCTGATCTACAATCACCATTCCGGATTTTATGGACGAGACTATATATTTTTTATGAATTTGATACGTTTTATGAACGGCTTGCTCCACCTCATCATCGCCAAACAAGGACGACGTTACCTCTTCATTTTCAAAATTCATCTGCCCAACCTCAAAAGTATCTTGCTTAAGACCTACATACAAGCTTTCCCAGCTAGCGGTAGGCTCTGTTTTTTTATACGACGAAAAAGACGCTTTTGGTTTTTGCTCTGCAAAAGGATTAAAATTGCCATCCACCTGAATGGTTGGTGTTTCGCCAGTCAAATCCTTGTAATGATAAGGCGTATCTAAATTGGCATCTCTATCAAAATCTAAAACTGGAGCAACATTAAACTGACCCAAACTGTGTTTGATAGCCGCACGTAGAATAGCATACAAAGCATGTTCATCATCAAACTTGATTTCAGTTTTGGTAGGATGAATATTGATGTCTATCGTATTTGGTGGCACTTGTAGGTATAAAAAATAACTAGGTTGTGCACCGTCTTTTAAAATCCCATCGTAGGCAGACATGACTGCATGATGCAAATAACCGCTTTTGATGTAGCGATCGTTTACGAAGAAAAATTGTTCCCCTCGGCTTTTTTTAGCAAATTCGGGTTTGCTCACAAAACCTTGAATGGTAACGATATCTGTTTCTTCCTGCACCGGAACCAATTTTTCGTTGGTTTTTCCAGAAAAAATACCAACAATACGTTGCCTAAAACTTGCTGGAGGCAAATTAAACATCTCGCTACCATTGTGGTAAAAAGTAAAATAAATAGATGGGTGTGCCAATGCTACGCGCTGAAATTCATCGACAACATGACGAAATTCGACCACATCCGATTTTAAGAAATTTCGGCGCGCCGGAATATTAAAAAATAAGTTTTTGATAGCAAACGACGTCCCTTTTGGAAGCACCGCCATTTCTTGTGAAACGAACTTACTTCCTTCAATTATAATATGATGTCCTAACTCCTCTTGATCTTGTTTGGTTTTCAGCTCTACGTGTGCAATTGCAGCGATTGAAGCTAAAGCCTCACCGCGGAATCCTTTTGTATGTAGCGAAAACAAATCTTCGGCCAAACGAATTTTTGAAGTAGCATGGCGCTCAAAACACAGGCGCGCATCTGTTACACTCATTCCTTGCCCGTTATCAATAACTTGCACAAGCGCTTTACCGGCATCTTTAATAATTAATTTGATATCAGTGGCCTTCGCATCAACCGCATTTTCCAGCAATTCCTTCACTACTGATGCTGGTCTTTGAACAACTTCACCGGCAGCAATCTGGTTAGCAACATGATCAGGAAGCAATTGAATAATACTCGACATTAAAAAAATAGATTTAAAAGTTGGTGGTTTATTTTTTTAAACCAAGAGGCACAAATTTAAGGAAATTATAGCTGCAAAGGACTACTTTGCACTCTTAAATAAAACAAAAAACCCATACTGTTTTTGCAACAATATGGGTTTCTGGGAACTTATAAAATAATTTTATTCTTCTAGTTTTAGCGTTCCATCTTCAATTTGCAAAGCGGCAGCGGCTAATTTTGGCTGATGATTGAATTGGTGTTGTAAAGTAGCTTGCTGACGAATGTAGGCCATTTTAATCGCTGCAATAGCTGCTTCGGTACCTTTGTTTCCATGTACACCACCACTTCTATCAAGAGACTGCTGCATGGTATTATCGGTTAAAACACAAAATATAACCGGAATATCAGTTTGAATATTCAAATCTTTAATACCTTGAGTAACGCCTTCACAAACAAAATCAAAGTGTTTTGTTTGACCTTGAATGACACAACCAATAGCGATAACAGCATCTACATTTTGAGTTTGCAACATTTTTTTAGAACCATAAATAAGTTCAAAACTTCCAGGAACATTCCAACGCACAATATTCGCCTGAGGAACTTCATTTTCAATCAATGCTTGATAAGCGCCATTGAACAGGCCTTCGGTAATTACTTCGTTCCATTCTGCAACCACAATTCCGAATCGAAAATTACTTGCATCAGGAATTGCACTTTTGTCGTAATCAGATAAATTTTTATTTTCAGTAGCCATAAAGGTTAATTTTATTGTATGATTTTAAAAGTTAAAGATACGAGAGAAGGCTAGAAGTTACAAGGATTAAGATGAAAATCTTAAAGCCAATGCAACCACTAACCTTCGCTATGTATTGTAAGTAAAACTTACTGAGACAATCCGATCAATACATCAACAGATGCTGCTTCTGGAGTTGCTTCGTAATTTTCTTTAATATCTGTAAAATACTTCAAGGCATCCGCTTTGTTACCAAGAGCTAATGCTACTTTACCAGCTTTTAGCAAAAAGCGTGGTGTAGTAAAGTCGTTTTTATTCATTTCAGCTGCTTTGATGTAATACTCTAAAGCCTCTTTTTGTTGATTCTTTTGTGAATAAGCATCTCCAATTGCTCCTTTAGCCAAAGCTGAAAGCACGATATCATCTGATGAAAATTTGTTTAAATAATCAATAGCTTCTGTGTACTTTCCAGTGTTTAGGTAAGCGACACCTGCGTAGTAGTTCGCTAAATTACCGGCAGCTGTACCAGAATACTCATCCGCTAATTTTACAAATCCAAATTTTCCTTCAGATCCGTTCAAAGCTAATTTGTATAATGAGTCGCTCGCTACACCATCGGTAGCTTTTTGAAAGTTTTGTTGTGCAACAAACATTTCATTAGCAGCTTCATCCTCTTTTGGAGCAGCAATAAATCGTTGGTAAGCCAAGTAACCAATAGTTACAATAGCTGCGGCAGCAACAAATCCTAGAATAACTTTCTGATTTTTAGCAACAAAATCTTCCGTTTTGGATGCAGTCTCGTCTAATTTAGAAAATACTTCGGCAGTTGTACTGTCTTTATCATCAATAACCACTGCTTCTACTGCTTCTTCCTTAACTTCTTTTTCTTTTGGTACTTTATATCCTCTCTTATTGTAAGTTGCCATTTCAATTTAATTTAGTGAGTGGCAAAAATAAAATTTTTATTCAAACCCACACAAAAAAATAGGTTTTATATTAAAAAATTTTAGAATGTACTGAAACAGCCTCAAAACCTTGCATTATTTCCGCTTCAAAGACCAACAAAAAGAAAGTTATATGGATAATTTTCGATAATTTGCACCCGTTTTCAAAGCCAAAAAAATACTCTTGAAAGCAAACAATACCAGCACAAGCACCACTCATGTATTTAAAAAAGATTTCGTTATTCAATTATAAAAATTTCTCTGAAGTCAGTTTTAGTTTCGACCATAAAATCAATTGTTTTGTGGGTAAAAACGGAATTGGCAAAACCAATGTATTAGATGCTATTTACCATTTGGCCTATGGCAAGAGTTATTTTAACCCGCTTGCGGTACAAAATATCAAGCATGGCGAGGACTTTTTTGTGATTGATGCCGAATTTGAGAAAAACGATCGCACCGAGCAAATTGTTTGCAGTTTAAAAAAAGGTCAAAAAAAAGTTTTAAAGCGCAATGGTAAGGCTTACGACAAATTTTCGGATCATATCGGTTTTATTCCGCTTGTGATTATTTCCCCGGCAGATCGCGATTTAATTGTTGAGGGCAGCGAAACCCGTCGCAAGTTTATGGACAGCGTGATCTCTCAATTGGATGCGCAGTACTTGCAACAGTTAATTCATTATCAAAAAGTAATTAGCCAGCGCAATGCTTTGTTGAAATATTTTGCGTTGAATCATGTTTTTGATGCGGATACCTTATCTATATATAATGAGCAGCTAGAGCAGTACGGTAGTTCTATTTTCGAAAAAAGGACAGCTTTTATAGAACAGTTTGTTCCTATTTTTAACAAACACCATCGAGCCATAACAGGATCACAAGAAACCGTTCAATTAAAATACGAGAGCCATTTAGAAACTAAAAATTTATTGCAACTTTTGGCTGAAAACCTTGGCAAAGACCGTGCATTACAGTACACCTCTGTTGGTATTCACAAAGACGATTTGTCATTTTGTATTGACGAGCATCCGATTAAAAAATTTGGATCACAAGGCCAGCAAAAATCCTACTTGATTGCTTTGAAGTTGGCTCAATTTGAATTTTTAAAAAAGCAAAGTGGCGTAAAACCACTGCTTCTATTTGATGATATTTTTGATAAGTTAGATGAAACTCGCGTTGGAAAAATAATTGAAATGGTCAACAGCGATACATTTGGCCAATTATTTATTTCAGATACGCATTCGGAACGCACTGAGGCAATTGTAAAATCGACCTTGCAAACGTATTCTATTTTTAATTTATAACGTTACATTTAATCTTACACACAGTAAGATAATCGAGAAAATCCGTATTTTAGCCTAAATAAATAGCAACCATGAATTACAAGTCATTTCTTTTACTATTAGTTTTCACATTTATTTCTTGTTCGGGTCAAACTTCTAAAAACGCTAAAAAGTTAGCCGCTACAGAATTTGCAGAAAAATTAGCTACAACACCAAATGCACAGCTAATAGATGTTCGTACACCGTCTGAATTCGCCGCAGACCATCTTGACAATGCCAAAAACATCAACTGGATGGGAACCGATTTCACAACACAAGTAGCAACACTTGACAAGTCAAAACCTGTTTTTGTGTATTGCAAAAGCGGAGGTCGCAGTGAAAGTGCCGCTGAAAAACTTGAGCAATTAGGATTTACCACTATCTACGAACTACAAGGAGGTATCTTAAAATGGGATGCCGCAGGATTATCAAAACCTTCTGGTAAAATAATGGGTATGACTCAAGACCAATACAAGCAACTTTTGCAATCTAATCAAAAAGTATTAATCAATTTTTACGCAGAGTGGTGCGCGCCATGCAAAAAAATGGCACCCTATGTTACGGCCATGCAAAAAGAGAAAGGAGCCACAACAATCATAAGACTTGATGCCGATGCAAACAAAACACTTATGACCGAACTTAAAATTAGCGAATTACCTACTATATTACTGTATGACAACCAAGCTTTAGTTTGGAGACAATCAGGTTTTGTGAGTGAGGAAGATTTAAGAAAACAAATACAGTAGCACAATGCTTTCAAAAAACACACTCGCTTTTTTAGATGATTTAAAAGCCAACAACAACAGAGATTGGTTTTTAGATCATAAAAAACAATACGAAGCTTTCAAAAAAGATTATCAAAATATGGTAGCCACTTTACTGGATGTCATGAAACCTTTGGATCCTACTTTAGAAATGCTGGAGGTTAAAAATTGTACATTCCGCATCAATCGTGACATCCGATTTTCAAAAGATAAAACACCATACAAATCGCATTTAGGCATTTGGCTTTCATCTGGAGGAAAAGGCATCACCCGTTCCGGATATTACATTCACTTAGAAAATGGTGCTAGTTTTATTGCTGGCGGCTTGTATTGTCCTGAAGCTGAAGATTTAAAAAAAATGCGCAAGGAAATCGCTTTTTTTTATGACGATCTTGAAGCTATATTACAAGAAAAAAACTTCAAAAAAGAATTTGGAGATTTTGATCGCGACGAAAAAAACACCTTGAAAAATCCACCTCGCGGTTACGAAAAAGAGCATCCAGCCATTGAATTTTTAAAATTAAAAAGTTTTGAAACTTCACAAAAAATAGATTTTCAAGCAGCCTCACAACCTGATTTTGTAACTACTGTGGCTCACAAATTAATTCTCTTAAAACCGTTGAACGATTTTATAAATAGAGCTTTAACCTCCGAATAGTGCGAAATGGCTAAAAGAAAAATACTTTTTCTTGGAGAATCTTACCGAGCCGATGCCATGACATGGATCAAAGGTTTACAAGAATTTGGAGATTTTGAAATGATAACTTGGGAGCTAAAAACCCCAAGCAATTCTTTTTACAACAGAGTTTTACGAATTCTGGAATACAAATTAGCCATTTTTAAAATTAAAAAATTAATTCGAGCGGAACAGCCTGATATGATCATTGCTGAACGCACTACAAGTTATGGATTTCTAGCTGCGCTATCCAACTTAAAACCAATAGCTATTGCGCAACAAGGCAGAACTGATTTGTGGCCAGAAAACTCAATCCTCTTGCCCTTAAAAAAAGTGATCCAAAACTATGCTTTTCAAAAAGCAGATTTAATTCATGCGTGGGGTCCTGTTATGACACATTCTATGATTGCTGCAAAGGTTGATATGAATAAGGTGCTGATACTACCTAAAGGAATCGATTTACAGAATTTTAGCAATAACAACACTGCCAATCCACAAAAAATACAAGCCATTGTTACGCGCTCACTGTTG
The DNA here is from genome assembly GCF_018069925.1 of Flavobacterium erciyesense. GTDB lineage: Bacteria > Bacteroidota > Bacteroidia > Flavobacteriales > Flavobacteriaceae > Flavobacterium > Flavobacterium erciyesense. The sequence continues at coordinate 107,131 of NZ_JAGPXB010000004.1, forward strand.
CCAGAATACCGTCATGATATTATCTTAAAAGCTTTTGCTATTATCAACCAGAAGGGTTTCGATTTCGTACTTACTATTATTGGTGATGGTACCCAACTCGAAAAATTAAAGAATCTAGCAAAACATTTAAATATAGATACTAAAGTTCATTTTATAGGACGCATTCACAATTCACAATTGCCACAACTGTTGCAACAGTCAAATTTTTATATCAGCATGCCCATTACAGAGGGCGTTTCGGCTTCTTTATTTGAAGCGATGGCAAGCCAGTGTTATCCTATTGTTACTGATATACCAGGCAACCAAAGTTGGATTACTCATCGAAAAAACGGACAATTAATACCTGTTGATGATTATATAAGTCTCGCCAACGAACTTATTTGGGCCTTTGAACAGCCTGAATATCGTACACAGGCGGTTTTGCAAAACAGATTGTTTTTGGAACAAAATGCAAATTATGCCACGAACATGAAAATTATTGCAAAAAAATACCACGAACTAATAAACACAAATAGCCCCAAGTAAAATGTGCGGAATTAACGGAATTTATCATTTACATCCACAAAAAAAAGTAGATGAACATGTCCTTACAAAAATGCGAGACGCTCTCGAACACAGAGGCCCTGACGACAAAGGGCTATTTATCAATCAAAATATAGGACTGGGACACAGACGTCTCTCGATTCTTGACACTTCGACCGCTGGCCATCAACCTTTTCGATCTGATGACGGCCGTTATATCATGGTTTATAACGGTGAAATTTATAATTTTAAAAGTTTTTATCCAGACTTAAAAGCCAACGGATTCTCGATAAAAACCAGTTCTGATACCGAAGTTTTATTGAAATTATTCGAACTGTATGGTTTACAAATGTTACCTAAACTGAACGGGATGTTTGCTATTGCCATTTGGGATAGTCATTTAAAAAAACTAACACTTATTCGTGACCGAATGGGCGTAAAACCTTTGTATTACAGTCAATTTAATGATACTATTTATTTTGCCTCAGAGCAAAAAGCACTTTTTATAGCTGGTATACCCTTAAAATTGGCTCAAGATGGTTTAGAAGAATATGTTTTCAATCGATTTGTGGCAGGCGAAAACACCTTGTATCAAAATGTACACAAAGTGCTACCTGGTCATGTTTTGACTTTTGAAGAGGGCGGCAAAACAACAGTAAATCGCTGGTGGAATTTAAAATCGGAAATCGAAAATCAATCGCCAATTAAAAACCCCGAAGAGTGGTTTAGAAACACTTTTGATGATGCCGTGAAATTACGCATGGTTAGTGACGTACCCGTGGGCGTTATGCTTAGTGGCGGTTTGGATTCGTCCTCAATTCTGGCATCGTTACACCATCAAGGGTTTAAAGATATCCAAACCTTTAACATCGGGTTCAAAGAAAAAGAACATAACGAATCACATCTTGCCAAAGCATTTGCGGCCCAATTAGATTATGGTTTTCACAGCAGGCAATTAGAAGATCAAAACTTATTTGATCAAATGATTCAGGCCACCTATTACCAAGACGAACCATTGATGCACTTGAGCGAACCTCACCTCTTGGCAGTATCCCAAATGGCAAAACCAAAAGTAAAAGTATTATTATCAGGTGAAGGAGCAGACGAACTAATGGGAGGCTATGTGCGATACAAAGCCTTGCAATACCCATCTGTTTTACAATCAATTAATGCCATTAGTTCAATTGATGTTTTTTCGAAAAATCCACGCTACGACAAACTACTGCGCTACTCTAAAATCGAAAAAAAGTCGGATTTGATTCTATTCAACGGATCGAATATTTATCCAGACGATATTGCAGATAAGTACGGAATCAACAATCAACCCAAAAACGAATACCGTAACCTTATTTACAAAGAAGCAAAGTCACTTTATCCAGGCAACCTGCGCCGCCAAGCCCTGTATTTTGACCAACACACTTATTTATGTAGTTTGCTGGACCGCAATGATCGTTGTACAATGGGCGCTTCAATAGAATGTAGAGAACCATTTTTAGACCCAAGATTAATTGTAGGACTAGGTACCTTAGACGATAAATGGCTTTTTACTGGTAAAAAATGGAAGTACATTCTCAAAAAATCAATGCAACAGCGATTACCAAGTGCTATTCTTGATTTTAAAAAAGTAGGATTAAGCGCTCCTTGGGGTGATTACATTACCAAAAGTCCCGCTTTTAAAGAGGAATTACAGGCATTTTCAAAAAGTGATTTATTTCAAATGCCCTATTTTGAAAATATTAAAATTGAAAAAATGATTCAACAACTTGAAAATGGCAACACTAACATGACGCCATACATTATGCCATTGTTCATGATGCATATCTGGATGAAAACCTATACAAGTAAATTTTAATCCTTACTTTTGAACCATACAAAACGATTCAAAAAACGCAGTCCCATTCATGGAAATACATTCTAATTTTTCATTAAAAAAACACAATACCTTTGGTATTGACGCTCATGCAAAAGAGTTTGTTGCTATTCAAAACATAGGTACTTTGCAGCAGGTTTTACAGTCCTATGCCAATAAACCGAAATTTATTTTAGGAGGCGGCAGCAATATGCTACTTACAAAAGATATTGATGCACTTGTACTTCATATTGATTTAAAAGGAAAAAAAATCATTGATGAAAATGATGATTTTGTTTGGGTCGAAAGCCAAGCTGGCGAAAACTGGCACGAATTTGTGCTTTGGACTATCGCGCAAGATTTTGGAGGTTTGGAAAACATGTCGCTCATACCTGGAAATGTAGGCACAACACCCGTGCAAAATATTGGGGCTTATGGTACTGAGATCAAAGATACTTTTGAGTCTTGTACTGCAATGGCAATCGCTACCCAAGAAATGAGAACATTCACTAGAGAAGAATGCCAGTTTGGTTACCGTGAGAGCATCTTTAAAAATGAGGTCAAAAACCAATACATCATTACCTCAGTAGTTTTTAAATTGACCAAACACAACCACAATATCAACATTTCATACGGAGATATAAAAGCCGAATTGGCTAAAAAAAATATTGAAACTCCTTCATTAAAAGACGTAAGCGAGGCTGTAATTGCCATCCGCCAAAGTAAATTACCTGACCCTAAAGAGTTAGGAAACAGTGGCAGCTTTTTTAAAAATCCGATTTTAAATAAAACTGATTTTGAAGCCATTCACCAAAAGTTTCCAGAAATGAAATATTTTGATATTTCAGCTACCGAGGTAAAAGTTCCTGCAGGATGGCTTATTGAGCAAGCTGGTTTAAAAGGAAAACGCTTTGGGGATGCTGGAATTCATAAAAATCAAGCGTTGGTTTTAGTAAACTACGGCTCGGCTACTGGCAAAGAAATTCTAGAAGTTTCCCAAATTGTTCAAGATACCGTTTTCAAAACCTTTGGCATTAAAATAGAGGCCGAAGTCAATATCATTTAAAATTGTAATTAGTAAAAGTAGCGCTTTAAAAACTACCAACCATGTACATACCTGAAATTTACAAAAATGAGAACAAAGCCGAAATCCAAAAATTTCTGCAAGAAAATAGTTTCGGTATTTTAATTAATCAAACGCAAGGTCGTTTGTGTGCCACTCACATTCCGTTAGAGTTAGAAACAAGGCCAGATGGTACCGAAATTTTATACGGGCACTTATCAAAAGCCAACCCACAATGGCAAGGATTTTTAGAGAACGATCAAGTTTTGGCTGTGTTTTCAGGGCCGCATAGCTATATCTCCTCATCCTGGTACGATCATGAAAACGTACCCACTTGGAACTATATTGCGGTACAAATTCATGGTAAGATAAAAATAGTGACGGGCGACGCTGTAATTGATTCCCTAAAAAAATTAGTTGACAAATACGAAAAAGACCAGCAAAATCCGGTTCGTATCGAGGATTTATCAGATGAAACCATGCAGCAAGCCAACGGAATAATAGCTTTTGAAATTGAAATCACTGAAATCCATGCTAATCGAAAAATGTCTCAAAACAGAGATCAAAAAAACTATCAAAATATCATTGCAGAACTAGAAAAAATCAATTCGCACCAGTCAATTGATACAGCACAGGAAATGAAAAAATGTCCGATTTAAAATCTTTCGAAATTTTAAAATAGTAGTTAAACATTTAGCAATTGTATTCATACCTTTGCAGCCCACAAAACATCGGTTTTAAAACTCACTAAATTCAAATGCTTATTATCCTATTTTACTTTTTTATTTTTATTGTTTTTGTTCAAATTGCTTACTATTTAGGTGTTTTTAGAAGCTTTGCTTTCGCAAAAGCACAAAAAATCACATCTAAACGCATCCCGATTTCGGTAATTGTTTGTGCGAAGAATGAAGAGGAAAATGTATCCAAATTCATCCCGATTTTGGCTGCTCAGGATTATCCTGATTTTGAAATTGTATTGATCGATGATGCTTCAAGCGATGGTACACTAGACATTTTTGAGGAATATGAAAAACAATACTCCAACATTCGATTAGTAAAAGTAGCTAATAATGAAGCCTTTTGGGGAAACAAAAAATACGCTCTCACGTTGGGTATTAAAGCTGCGAAAAAAGAATACCTATTATTCACTGATGCTGATTGTTTCCCAACCTCTAAAGATTGGATTACCGCAATGAGCTCGCAGTTTACCATGCAAAAAACAATTGTTTTGGGATACGGTAAATACGAACGAATTTCAGGTTCATTTTTAAACAAACTGATTCGATTTGAAACTTTATTGACTGCAGTCCAATATTTTTCATGGGCAAAAATAGGCCGTCCGTACATGGGCGTAGGTCGTAATTTAGCCTACAAACGTGAAGAATTTTTTAACGCCAATGGATTTATCGAACATATGAAAGTACGTTCAGGAGATGATGATTTGTTCGTTAATCAAGTAGCTACCAAAAAAAATACAACAATTGTTTTTGCCCCTGAAAGTTTCACACAATCAACTGCAAAAACAACATTTTCGGATTGGTTAACCCAAAAACGCCGACATGTAGCCACTGCAAGTCATTATAAATTTGCAGATCAGTTACAACTAGGAACCTTTTACGGATCACAATTATTGTTTTTTATTCTTCCTATTCCGCTTTTAATATTCCAATTTCAATGGATTGCAGTAGTAAGTTTAATTGGAGTTCGTTATCTTGTGGCATGGATTATGATTGGTTATTCAGCAGGAAAACTTCAAGAAAAGGGTCTTAAATTATGGTTTCCTATAGTTGAATTAGTGTTGATATTCACCCAACTCAATATTTTCATAGTTAACCTATTCTCAAAACCAGCCTCGTGGAAATAATACAACAAATAGAAAAAGCAAAATTAGGCGACCAAATTGCCTTTACCTTTCTATTGGATTATTACTGGAATGAGGTATATGGCTTTATGCTCAAGCGTACCGAAAACGAGACTAATGCTGAGGATATCACCATCGAAACCTTCTCAAAAGCATTCGATAAACTAAGTAGTTATAATCCTGAATTTCAGTTTAACACCTGGTTAATTGCTATTGCCAAAAACGTGCATATTGATTTGCTGCGAAAAAAAAGAACCAATCTTTTTATTGAAATCACTGACGAAGAAGACCAACAAGCCTACAATATTGCCGATACTACACCATCAGCCGAAGACGAGTTAATCACCGAGCAAAACCTATCGCAATTATTGCAATTCATCAAAGAATTAAAACCCATTTATCAAGAAGTAATTCAATTGCGCTACTTTCAAGAATTGAGCTACCAAGAAATAGCCGATAAAACGGGTGATCCTTTACCTAATGTAAAAATAAGATTATTGCGAGCCAAAAAACTACTTGCAGCTATTATTCAAGGTAAAGCCACAAAGTAAACTATACGCAGGAATACAAAAGCTCTTGCTAAGTAAGTTTTTTTATCGCCACGCAATCAAGCCCAAAAAACAAACCCTTTCTAAAAGTAGAGATAAACCGAAAGGTAGTTACTTATTCAATTTAAAGTACTTTACAAAAATACTATCCAGTTTTTTTTAAGCAGCACACACTCATTTTTTCATAACACGCCTTGTCTCGCTGTCGTTATATCTTGCTGGCCGGTCCCGAAGTTTCGGGCCTCGCCCAGCAAGGATGCCACTACCATCGGGGCTAGTGAGCACATTTTAGTTTTCATAACCTAATAAAAAAACATTTTAAAACAAAAAACTAAAAAATAGTCCGATGGTTACTTTGTAGTTTATTTAAAGCTTTTGAAAAGGAAGTAATCATGCTATAGGCATTTATGTTAAAAGTCGGGAGACTTTCGACATGTTTACGCTTTTTACGAACTTAAAAAAAAAACGCAAAGTCAGGAGACTTTGCGGAGCGGGGTTTTCTTAGAACACTTTTTCAAAATAATTTAAGTAGCTGGAAACTAAAAATACAACCGCAGATTCACAAATTATCATACCATAATCTGCGAATCTACTGTAAAATACGTTTTAAAATGGCGCGAAGTCAGAGACATCCGTGCAGTTGCGTTTTTAAGATGTTTTTTTAGAATAATTCGAGCATCTGGGGTAAATAATTACTCATTACAAATGAGATATACTGCGAATATACTTACTTAAAGTTACTCTTGTTTTAGTTTACCGCGTTGCAAACGCTACGAATTGTTTCTAAAAGATAAATAAGCACTCGTTACAAACAAGCACCAGTGTGAGGTCTTCCACTTTTTTTAATTACCTCTAAGTTTAGAATTATTGTCTTCTTTGGATATATTTTGCTAAATTTGAGTTACCAGACATTTTTCTAACTTGAAATCTTTTTTGCTTAAAAAATTAATTTCAAAACCTCTATGATATGATTGTTGCATCACATGCTAAAGGTTGGAAAATTATAAACCAGCGTTCTCACGGCCTTCTAGCTCCGATGATAGGGTATCAATATAATATTGATTTGCCAAATGATAGAATTGTGCCAACACTTATTGCAATTGCTGAGCACGATGACGGGATTGTAGAAACATTAGAAAATAAAAATTTAACCAAGGTAGGTGCACCAAGGCATTTCTTAGTCAACGATGAATCTAAAAAAACGGATTTAAAGCGATATCTCAATGTAATGGAAAATGCAACTTCAAAGAGTCAGTTAAATGCATTATTGACCTCCTTACATTTAGATTTTATTTGTGGTGATTCAATTCACAGTCAAGACCAGAATTTGAAAATTTTTTTGAAAGAGCAAGCAAAAAATCGCAAAAATATTTTCAAACATTTAAATATAACCGAAAATTATATGCATCGCTTGTACCGCCTTGTGGAATGGTGCGATGCTTTTTCACTTCTTATTTGCATGGACAAAATACAGCCTGAAGGACGTAAAATGGAAGTATCCGAAAGCCCTGACGGTGATATGAGTCAGACCTATTACAAAGCTGAAAAAGAAATTACAGTAGAGCCTTGGGTTTTTAAAAATGATACTTTCACGATTTTTTACGAATATAAAATTATTGAGCAATTAAAGTTTAAATCAGTGGAAGAATTTAATAAAGTTTGTAAAAAAGCTATGGTGCAAAGGGAAGAATTTGTGTTTTCTAAGTAGCTTTTTTATTATTTTAAATTGCTGTTTGCTATTTTGGTTTTTTCTAATTGATTGAAACAACAGGTTGAAAACGAGCGCCAGATAGAGTACAACTCATTACTTTGTTTTGCTTGCACAACTTTCTGGTATAGGATTGATATTCCTTGATTTGGCTTTGAACTCCAACCGAACAATCTCTTCGAGCACTTTTTTTAATGAATCGCATTTTTTTCTGATGAGTGTAGTTACATGATTGAATCAAACAAAAAAGCTGCCCTTTTACAGACAGCTCTTGAGATATTTTCAAATCTATTTTTAAGGAACAATTCGGTCTGGAAAATCAGTTATAATTCCTGAAACTTTAAGCTTTTGCAAAGCAGCAATCTCAGCTGGTTCATTAACTGTCCAAGGTAAAACTTTAAAATTATTTGCTTTCATAATTGCTACATTTTCTGCGGTCAGCATTTTATAATACGGATTTATCGCTTGCGCTTTGAGCTCCTTGCCTACTTTTAATATGGTTTCTAACGGATCTTTATACGTCAATAAACCAATAGCAATTTTTTGATCCAGAGCCCTCATTTTCTTTAATTCATTGACTTTAAAACTTGAAATAAAAAAATCTTTATTTTTCCAACCTTTTTTTCTGAATTCAGCTATTATTCGATGCGTATCTTCGGCTGTGTTTTCTCCTTTTAATTCGATATTAAGTACGGCTTTTTTATCTAATGCAATTATTACTTCTTCGAGAGTTGGAATTTGATGCTTACCTGACACCAAAACTTTTCGCAATTCATCAAAAGAGTACTCTTCGATTTTTCCTTTTCCATTGGTCAAACGTTCCATATTGTCATCATGAAAAACGACCAACTCGCCAGTTTTTATTTTAAATACATCAATTTCAAGCATATCAGCTTTGAGCGCTACTCCTTTGTTTATTGAAGCAATTGTATTTTCTGTTTCATGACCCATCGCGCCACGATGCCCACAAACAATAAAAGAATTTGATGCACAATTACTCAATAATAATGAAGCAGCTGCAACCATTACAAGATTTCTCATTTTCATATTTTTTTGTTTGAAAAATACAGTAAATCTTACACCTGTATTTTATCAAATGATTATCAAAAATCTAATTTAAATGCTGAATTTAAGTCCTTATTGTTGCTAAATCATTAAGAAAATCCTCAAAAAAAGGCTGAAATCGTTTGAAAGCCACTATTTGGTTACACAAAATTATTTTTCAATTAGTATTAATCTAACACCTATTCTTTTGAATGTGAATTTCTTTGTGGCACACAACAAAAAACTAAATTCATGAAAAAAATTACCAAGATTGCTTTTACAATCGTTTACCTGCTCCTCTATCAAGCAGTCATTTATGCACAAACTACACAAGCTTCCATTACTGGTACCGTAAAAGGATCTAATGCAGAACTTATTAAAGATGCTAATGTGTTGATTAAAAACGAATCGACTGGATTTAAAACAAGTTCAGTTTCGAACTTTAAAGGAGTTTTTACCTTTAAAGAGTTACCACTTGGTGGTCCTTATACCATTATTGTAACGGCTATGGGTTACGGAGAGCAACAACGTACAGGTTACACTTTAAATCAAGGCGATTTAATTTCGATTCCAATCGAAATGCAGACCGAAATGCAAAACCTACAAGTAGTAGAAGTCGTAGGTCGAGGTTTAAAAAACAAAACTGGAAACTTGGGTGCTGCAACAGCCGTAACTGCCAAATTGATAAATACCTTGCCAGTTAACGGACGAAATTTCACAAGCTTGATGGATTTGTCTCCACTAACTCGAGGAGGAACAATTTCTGGTCAGTTAGCTTCATCAACCAATTATACTTTAGATGGTATGAACGCCAAAAACCCAACTTCCGCAGGGGCAACTACCAGTCGAAGTGGTGCCCCGTATTCTATTTCGATTGAAGCCGTAAGAGAATTTAAAGTGGTAACCAATCAATATGATGTAGGATACGGTCGCAGTGGTGGCGGAACGGTGAGTGCTGTAACAAAATCGGGAACCAATGATTTTTCAGGAAGTATGTTTGCTTATAATAGAGCCGATTGGTTATCAAGCGCCTATGACATTAGAGGAAACCGAAGACAAAACGACTTTACAACTACGCAGTATGGATTTACATTTGGTGGGCCAATTATTAAAGACAAACTGCACTTTTTTGTGGCATGGGATCATCAATTGGATTCTCGACCACTAATCATAGCTGATATTCAATCGCCTGAAGACGAATTACGTTTTAATGTAACTAGAGCCACACTAGATAATTTTGTAAACATTGCCCGTAATAAGTACGGTGTATCTAGTGCTCCGCAATATGGTTCTTTTGACAAAAAAAGAAATTCTGACGCTGCTTTTGCTCGTTTAGACTGGCAAATTGATAGCAAAAACTTGCTGACCATTCGAAACAACTTCACCTTTGATGACAACAAATTAGGACTTCAAGATAATACTGCCATTAATCTTTACGAATCATTTGGTGATGATTATAATATTGACAATAGTATTTTAGCATCGTTGCGAACCATGGTAAACTCAAAAGTTACCAACGAATTTAAAGTACAACATTTGTACACATTCCAAGACAGTAATCCAGGTGACCAATTGCCTGCTTTTAACATTCCAAGAGCTATTGTTGAAAATGTTGCCTCAACTATAAATGGTGCAGTGCGTACCACCAATATCCAAATTGGAGGGCATCGATTTGCTCAAGAAAAATTCAGAAATAATGTGTTTCAAATTATCAACAACCTGTATTACAACACCGACAAAGTAAAATATACTTTTGGTATCGATTTAATGCAAACCAACTCTAAATCAGTTTACGGCTCCGAGGTTAACGGCCGCTTTCATTTTAATAGTGTAGCAAATTTTGATAATGGAACTCCCTACCGCTATTTTAGAGAAGTACCATTGGTTGCTGATCCTTCAGTAATTTCGAATATTTGGAATGCCGGTTTGTACGGACAATTACAATCAAAAATTGCTCTGGGACTTGATCTAACTTTTGGATTGCGTTTTGATTACGCACATTACCCAACAGCGCCATTTAACCAAAAAGTTTTTGATGAATTAAGCATTAAAACCAATAACAAGTTACGATCAGCCATCTTTCAGCCAAGAATACAATTGTCATGGGACATAAATGATAACCATAAAGACTACTTGCGCTTTGGTGCAGGAGTATTTGCTTCTGATTTGAACAACTACACTATCATTAACAATTTATATTTTGACGGAAAAAAAACAGCAACGGTAGATGTTAGAAATCCAAACGTACCTACGCCGAACTTTAATGATTACCGAAATAGTTATGCCAATATCCCAACTCTTGCTGCTTTTCAATTACCAACTATCAATTATACCGGAGATGATGCAGAAGTTCCGGTAGTTTATAAGGCAAACATCTCCTACTCTCACTTTTTTACTGATAATTTAAAAGCAGGCATTGCAGGATACGCTACTTTGGCTCGAAACAACTACGTGTATGTAGATCGCAACATGGTTGATAATCCATTTTTTAGATTGGCAAATGAAAATAACCGTGGCGTGTATGTACCTGCAAGTTCTATTCCTGCAAATGGCGCTGCCGATTGGTTACAAGGAAGAAAAAGTACTGCTCTTGGCCGCGTTTTAGAATTAAATAGTGAAGGTAAAGTCAATCAATTTGCATTAGTTGTAGATGCTACTTATCGTTATTTCAAGGATGGAGAACTATCTGCCAGTTACACTTGGAATGACACCAAAGACAACACTTCATTTAACGGAAACGTAGCTAACACCGCTACATTGGTATTACCAGTTGAAGATGATCCTAGAAATTTGAGGAAGATGACCTACTCTGACAATCATTTCCGTCATAAAGTAGTTCTTTATGGATCCTTGCCTACCTTTTATGGGTTTAGTGTAGGAATTCGTTATTCTGGAATTGGGGGAACTCGATACAGCTTACTTTCAGGTGGGAATACGAATGGAGACTTTGTCACGGCATCAAATGATCTAGCGTATATTTTTGATAGCAACAGCCCATCAACACCTCAAAACATTAAAACAGGATTAGAAACTATTTTGAATAATCCGGCTGCGAGTCAAAGTTTAAAAGATTACATCAACAAATATTCTGGAAAAATTGCAGAGCGCAACGGGGGAATAAATGGTTTTTACGGCTTAGTTGACATTCGAATCAATAAAAAAGTAACGATAGCAAAAAAGCAATTTTTAGACTTCACTGCAGACATTTTTAACGTTGCCAACATGATTAAAAAAGATTGGGGTGTAAACGAATCATTAGGGTCACAATCACTTTATGCTTTAGGGACACCTGCTGCTAATGGAAATCCAGCAGTTCCTGGTTTTGACAGCGCAAGACAGCAATTTAATTACAGAGTTAACAATGCAGGATTGCCTGCCTTGTCTGGTAATCCATTTCAAATACAATTGGGTATCAAATACGGCTTTTAATTCTTAATTAATTACTATTTAAAACGGCATTTCTAATGGAAATGCCGTTTTTTTATGTCGCTAAGCCTACCACAAAAGCTCAAAGTATAATATTCATCACTTTCGTTAAATACTTAAGATTTTACTACACAATTTAAAAATAAATTAGTAAATTTAGACAATAAAATTCCTATTACCACGTTATTGATAATAAAAACTATTGGCTTATGATTTAATTGTACCTAACCACTAAATCTAATTATCATGTCAAAACTAAGCATTTACGAAACCGGTTGGATTGATTTTGTTTTCCAAGACAGAAACAAAGAGTATGGCGCCTATCAATTGCGTCAAGAAAGCACAAAAACAACTCTGAGAGCATTATTTTTTGGAGTTAGTGTTTTGGTTACCGCAATAAGTATCCCTACTGTTCTTCGAGCAATAAACCCTAGTGAAATTATTGAACCCGTGTTGCCTCCAATTATTCAAACTACTGTCAACCTAACTGATATTGTTAAAATTGAAGAGCCAATACAACGTGCTTTGCCGCCTATCAAAAATAAAGTAGCAAATCCTGTAGAGAATGTTCCATTTGTAAACCCTGTGGTAGTAGCTACGGATCAAGCTACTCAAGATGTTCCTACTACAGCAGCTATTATTGCAAATACTCCTACCACAAGTGAAGGCTCGGGAACAGTTGGCGCAAATTCAAGCACAAGTACAGGTTCAACAACAGGAACACTTCCTAGTACTGACCCAGGAAACACGGTAGTAGTAAGTGCCGCATTAGATAAACTACCAGAATTTCCGGGAGGAATTAATAAATTTTACACCTATGTAGGAAACAATTTCGAAAAACAAGAAATTGACGGTAGCGGTATCATGAAAATTTATGTGGCATTTGTTATTGAGCGAGATGGAAGCATGACCGACATTACAGTTAAAAAAGATCCTGGACACGGTTTAGGTCGCGAGGCTATCAGAGTACTTAAATCATTACGCACCAAATGGGCACCAGGAATGATAGATGGCAAACCGGTACGAACTGCCTATAGCCTACCAATTGTAGTGCAATTAAATTAAAAAATCTATAGTCTTGACATAAAAAAAGCAGAACAAAAGTTCTGCTTTTTTTATGATTTTATACCAGAAAACTATTTTTTCTTTTTTGCTATCGGCTTTTTCGCCACAGGCTTTTTAACAACTGGTTTTTGCTGTACGTAAGGCTTGAACAAACCATCTTTCTCAGCTCTAAGTCTAGCATTTTCAGCACGCTCTTTGGGATCTGGATGCGAACTCATCATTTTATCTAGAAAAGATGCTTGCGATCCTTCGCTCATTTTAGCTAAAATCGAAAAAGCAGAAGCTACTGCATTCACATTGTAGCCGTTGCTTTTCATAAAGTTATATGAAAACTCATCCGCTTCAGACTCTTGCTTGCGACTGTGTTTACTATCAATCATGCTACTTCCAATTTTACCCAATTGACTATCGGTTATAGCGGCTACCTTTTCTGATTGCGAAGCGGCCAATCCTATTAAAGCCTCTTTTTTGTACGAAGCCTTAATTGCATCTTTTGTGTCACTATTGGCAACGTGACCTATTTCATGACCAATTACAGCTAAAAGTTCATTATCATCCATGATGTCCATTAAACCTGAATATACACGAACACTTCCATCCGCTGTTGCAAATGCATTTACTTCATTCAACTTGTACACCTTGTAGTTTAAAGTATACCCTTCGCTTTTAGTGTGTTTACCAAAAACCCTATTCAAGCGCACAGTATAAGGATCCGTAGGTCCAGCCACAGTATTTTCAGCATCTAATTTTGTAACTGCTGCCTTTGATAGTTGCGCCGCATCAGCATCGCTAAAAGTAAGACCAGCTACACCTTTACTCAGGGCTCCCAGGGCTCCTTCTTTTAAATTAATTTGCGCCTGAGAAGATAGACACATCATGAAAGTTCCTAAAACCAAACTAGTTTTCAATTTATTTTTCATTTGCTAGATTTATTTTTGATATTGACTTCAAAGATACATTTTTATACAGATCACAAACAAAATGGTCGGCAATAAGTAGCGATTTCAGACCTTTTCTGCTGAGCAAATGAATGTTTCGATTACTGCGCAAACGAACAATTGTTAAATCTATCTTTAGGAAGGTTGATTCAAGGTAAAACAACTGCTAAAAGGCATTTTACATTAGGATATCTTCAAACAAGTTTCGCTATCTTTGTACTTTGAAAAAATAAAATATGGAAACTGTTTTAGATACTGCTTTGCCAACTGGAAAACCGAAATGGTTGAAAGTAAAACTACCAATAGGTCAAAAATATACTGAACTAAGAGGTTTGGTTGATAAATATAGCTTAAACACAATTTGCACGTCAGGAAGTTGCCCAAATATGGGTGAATGTTGGGGCGAAGGTACCGCTACTTTTATGATTTTAGGAAATGTATGCACACGTTCTTGTGGATTTTGCGGTGTTAAAACCGGCCGACCAGAAACTGTAGATTGGGATGAACCAGAAAAAGTAGCTCGTTCTATAAAAATCATGAATATCAAACACGCAGTAATTACAAGTGTAGATCGAGATGATTTAAAAGATGGAGGCTCAATCATTTGGATTGAAACGGTAAAAGCAATTCGTAGAATGAACCCAAACACAACACTTGAGACTTTGATTCCAGATTTTCAAGGAATTGAGAGAAATATCGATAGAATTGTAGAAGCTAACCCAGAAGTAGTTTCGCACAACGTTGAAACAGTTCGACGCCTTACGCGCGAAGTTCGAATTCAAGCAAAATACGATCGTACTCTTGAAGTTTTGCGCTATCTGAAAGAAAAAGGTATCAATCGTACAAAATCAGGAATAATGCTAGGACTAGGAGAGCAAGAAGAAGAAGTTTTTCAAACCTTGCGAGACCTTAGAGCTGCCAATGTTGACGTTGTAACAATTGGTCAATATTTACAGCCTAGTAAAAAACACCTTCCGGTAAAAGAGTTCATCACGCCAGAACAATTTGCAAAATATGAGCAATACGGATTGGAACTTGGTTTTCGTCATGTAGAGAGCGGCCCGTTGGTTCGTTCATCATACAAAGCACAAAAACATATATTGTAGTCAAACGTTAAAAAGTCAGAAAGTCGAAAGGCTAAATATCTTGACTTTCTGACTTTTAGACTTTGATACTTTAAGACTTTAAAACTTATGATTAGAATTGCTATAAACGGTTTTGGAAGAATCGGCAGAAATTTATTCCGATTACTCCTTAATCACCCAACCATTGAAGTTGTGGCTATCAACGATATTGCTGACAAAAAAACAATGGCACACCTTGTCAAATACGACAGTATACACGGTGTTTTATCAGAAACTGTTAGCCATGATGACACAGGAATAATTGTTGGAGGTAAAAAAGTACTTTTTTTTCACGAAAAAAACATTGCCAACTTAAACTGGAAAGATTGCAACATAGATTACGTTATTGAATCAACTGGTAAGTTCAAAACCTATGAAGAATTATTCCAACACATTGAAGCTGGTGCAAAAAAGGTGATTCTTTCTGCTCCATCAGAAGTGGATAGCATCAAAACAGTAGTTCTTGGAGTAAACGAGCATATTTTAGATGGTTCTGAAATCATAATTTCAAATGCGAGTTGCACTACCAATAATGCAGCTCCAATGATACAAGTTATCAATGAGCTTTGTGGTATTGAGCAAGCATACATTACCACCATACACTCGTACACCACAGATCAAAGTTTACATGATCAACCGCACAAAGATTTACGAAGAGCGCGTGGCGCAAGTCAATCGATAGTTCCTACTACCACGGGAGCTGCAAAGGCACTAACTAAAATTTTTCCTGAATTTGAAGGAAAAATTGGAGGGTGTGGAATTCGCGTTCCTGTCCCTGACGGATCACTTACAGACATTACTTTTAATGTTAAAAAAGCAGTGAGTATTGAGGAGATAAACACCGCATTTAAAAATGCAGCGGCAACCAGCTTAAAAGGGATTTTAGATTACACCGAAGACCCAATTGTATCTGTAGATGTTATAGGAAACAAAAATTCATGTATATTTGATGCTCAACTTACTTCAGTTATTGATAAGATGGTAAAAGTAGTGGGTTGGTACGACAATGAAATTGGTTATTCATCCCGAATAATTGATTTGATTTTACTAACATCTCAACAAAAAAATTAACCTTATTAACTGCGCATGAAATACTCTTGTTTGTTTATTTTAATGCTAACGCAATTGCTTTTTTCGCAAAAGAAAGAGCCTAAAGACAGCATATCCCTCTACACTCAGCAATCTCAAGCGGCAGTTCAAAAAAACAACTACAAGAACGCATTAAATCTAACAGAAAAAGCCATACAATTGGCCCACAACACAAATGACGTATCCTCCTTAGCTTTTCAACATTTCAATTTAGGAAAGCTTTTTTTTGATCTAAAAAAATACAAAGACGCGCAAGAATCGCTAGAAAGAAGTTCTCGTTTCTATAATGCACTCCCACCTACTTTGGCAACTGCTAATATGCATTTTTATCTAGCTGCTACCTTCCAAGAATTATCAGACTATAAAAATGCCGCTGCTCATTTAGATAAAGCAAGTAAACTGCATCAAAAATTAAATTACACTGATAAAAGCGAGAAAATACTACTTCAAAAAGGTTTACTCTTGGCTGCAGAAAAGAAAAACACAGAAGCAGCTAAAGTTTTTGGTACAATCATAGCGCAAAAAGATGCAACTGAACTACTGCCAGCAAAAGCTACCGCATTGTATCAGATTGGACGTTTTGAAATTGAGCAAAAGCATTACAATTTAGCAATTAACTATTTAAAGAAAGCTTTAGAACTAACTCAAAAAAGAGATGATTTAGAACTCAAAACAGATATACTACTTGCTTTAAGTATTGCTCACGATAAAATATTAGACAAGAATAATGCCTACACCTATTTAAAGTTGCACCTCAATCTTAAAGAGAGATTAGCAATAATTACAAATGAAAGGTTGGGTATTGACGATTATACTCAATTCAAAGAATCTGAAAAACTCAAAGAAATTAAGGCGCTCAGCAACGAGACTCGAGAGCAACAAAAAGCCAATAAATTTTCAAAACTAATTAGCATTTTGGCAATTGCCTTAATCTCGATTTTATCACTACTAAGTCTTTCTCTTTACAAAAACAACATTATTAGAAACCAATCTAATTTATTGTTAAAAGAAAAAAACAACGAATTAGAACTCGCCAAAAACAAAGCAGAAAAAGCGTCGCTAGCCAGAGCAGAGTTCTTATCAACTGTTAGTCATGAGCTTCGTACTCCTTTGAATGCCATCAATGGAATCACGCATTTACTTCTACAAGAAAATCCAAAAAAATCACAAATTGACTACTTGAGTTCGCTAAAATTTTCGGGAGATTATTTAACTAAATTCATTAACGAAATCTTAGAAATCAACAAAATCGAATCGCACAAACTAGAAATTGAGCAAATCCCTTTTCACCTCAAACAACTCTTAATCAATATCAAACATTCCTTGAAGGAATTAGCAATAGTAAATAATAACGAATTCAGCCTCGAAATTGACGATACTATTCCGGATTACCTTGTGGGCGACCCTACGAAGTTGTCTCAAATTGTTTTGAATTTAATCAATAATGCATTGAAATTCACCAAAAACGGGGTAGTGTACGTACGCGCAAATTTAGAAAAAAACGAAAATGAAACAGCTTTCGTTTACTTTGAAATCACTGATACCGGAATTGGTATTCCCGCTGATAAACTAGAAAGTGTTTTTGATAGTTTTTCTCAAGGATCAATTGAGGTAAATCGCAAATATGGCGGTACTGGATTGGGATTAACCATTGTAAAAAAATTGATCAAAATTCTTGGAGGAGAAATCCAATTAAGCAGTATTGTAAACAAAGGATCTACTTTTTCTTTTACTCTAGGATTTCAAATTGGTGAAAAACCTGCTACTGTAGTACTCTCAGACAATACTGCTGAAAATAAATTCTTGGCTAACAAAAAAATCTTATTGGTTGAAGACAATAAAATCAATCAGATGATTACCAAAAAAATGCTCCACAACAAGAAAATTATTTGCGAGGTTATCGATAATGGTGAAGAAGCTATCGAAAGGATGCGCAAATCAAGCTTTGATATGGTTTTAATGGATGTGCACTTACCTGGAATAAACGGCACTATTGCGACTCAAACTATTAGAACTTTTGACAACACCACGCCGATAATTGCTTTAACTGCCATCTCACTTCACGAAAATCGTGATATGCTGCTTTCGTTTGGTATGAACGATGTAATTACAAAACCATTTATCCCTGATGAATTTTACAAAATAATTGCTCACCACATCTAAACAATTGGCGAGCAACTGTAACTACAACCTATTAAAATTGTTTTTTGACCATCCTTACTTTATTAAAAATAACGATATCTATTGTAAGACGATGTGGTATTAATAATTCAAGATCAACTCCTTAATTAAACTACGAACTTTAGGTTCAGCTGCTTTTGCTGCTTCTAATACTTCGTCATGAGAGATGGTATCAATACTTTCCGCATTTCCCATATCTGTAATTACTGAAATTCCAAAAGTTTCTACATCCATATGGCGGGCCACTATCACCTCTGGAACAGTTGACATCCCAACACAATCTGCTCCAAGAATCTGAACCATTTTATATTCTGCCAAGGTTTCAAATGTAGGGCCTTGTAAACCAAGATAAATTCCTCTTTGCACGTCAATATTTAAATTTTGAGCAATTTCAGTAGCTTTTGCAATCATTTTTCGAGAATACGGCTCGCTCATATTTACAAATCGAGGTCCGAATCTTTCATCATTTTTCCCTCGTAGCGGATGCTCTGGCGTCATGTTAATATGATCTGTAATCATAACAATAGACCCGACTTGATAATTCGGGTTTACTCCTCCTGACGCATTAGACACGACTAATTTATCAATTCCTAAAAACTTCATCACTCGTACCGGAAACGTAACTTCGGTCATTGAGTAGCCTTCATAATAATGAAAACGACCTTGCATGGCTACCACTTTTTTAGTGCCAATTGTACCAAACACCAAAGCTCCTTGATGCCCTTCGACAGTAGAAACCGGAAAATTAGGTATTTCATGATAAGGCAAAGTATGTAAAACTTCCATATCAGTTGTAAAACTGCCTAAACCGGAACCTAAAATAACACCGTACTCCGGTGTAAAATTGATTTTATCTTGAATGTAACTAACTGTTTCTTGTACTTGTTCCCACATAATTTAAAATTGTTTGATCAAAATCATTTCCTGATAAAGTTGCATTTGGCAAAAATACAGTTTGAATCGGCAGATAATACAATTGCTCAACTGCCAACCTACCTTGCAAACGCACATAATCTTTTTCAGTAGTAATAATGATTTTGTTTTGAGCTATTTTTTTAATTTCTTCTATTTCTTTTTCACTAAAATTATGATGGTCCGGAAACGACAAACAAACATCATTGGTGTTTTTTAAATGATTAAAAAAAGGCTCCGGCTTGGCAATACCAGCTATCAATACCTTTTCAGTTTTTAAAATTGCAGCAACCGAATAAGTACTTGCTTCACCATAGACTTGATCATCGTAACCAATTGCAGTAAAAAACAATTGTTGATTATCTCTTAACTTTAATTCTTTCTGAATCTCTTTTTGTTCCTGAGAACTCAAATCTGGAGGACATTTGGTCACCACCACCACGGCAGCTCGGTCCGCTCCGCTCCTACTTTCTCGTAAGTTTCCGGTTGGTAACATCCAGTCGGTCGCATACAAATCGCCATAAGCTGTGAGAAGCACATACATACCTGCTTTTACTTTGCGGTGTTGGTAGGCATCGTCTAACAAAATGACTTCTGGAATTTCGGCCTGCGAAAGTAATTGATTTATTCCATTATTTCGATCACTATCTACTGCAACTTGTATGTTTTTAAATTTTCTAAAAAACTGATACGGTTCATCTCCTAACAAACCGGCTGTCGCATTTGCTTTTGCCAAAACAAAACCTTGAGACTCTCGTTTGTATCCGCGACTCAAAGTTGCCACTTTATATTTTGAAGATAGCAACCGTATTAAATATTCAATCTGCGGAGATTTACCGGTCCCGCCTACACTCAAGTTCCCGACAGCAATCACTGGCAACTTAAATGAATACGATTGTATAATTCCTTTGTCAAAAAGAAAATTCCGAATACCCGTAACAGCGCCGTACAAAACAGCGAACGGAAAAAGTAGTTTTCGCAGTAAATTCATTTTACGAAAGTAGAATATTTTATTTTAATGTTCTTTTCTTTATTCGTTATTTTGTTCTTCACAAAACGATCTACCTTTCAATTGAAACAGTTATGAAAATCAAAGATATTATACGTGTTCTCGAAGAAATGGCTCCACTAGCCTATGCCGAAGATTTTGACAACGTAGGTTTACTTGTAGGCGACCAAAATGTTGAGGCTACGGGCGTACTAGTGTGTCATGATGCGCTCGAACATATTATTGAGGAAGCCATCACTAAAAAATGCAACATGGTTGTCTGCTTTCATCCTATATTATTTACGGGATTGAAAAAAATAACTGGAAAAACATACGTAGAGCGCGCCATCATCAAAGCCATAAAAAATGACATTGCCATTTATGCAGTACACACCGCTTTAGACATCCACCAAGACGGAGTAAACAAAATATTTTGTGATGCTTTACAACTAATCAATACCAAAATACTGATTCCGAAAGAGCAATACATTCGCAAACTCGCCAGTTTTGTACCAACTGAAAATGCGAATGAAGTACTCGAAGCACTATTTGCCGCAGGCGCAGGAACAATTGGCAATTATGAAAATTGTAGTTTTACTTCCAATGGCATCGGAACATTTAAAGGCAATGCAAAAAGCAATCCGGTTCTTGGCGAGCGTTTTGAATTGGTAAAAGCCACCGAAATTAAAATTGAAGTAACTTACGAAAAACATCTTGAAGGCAAAATTTTAAAAGCTTTGCTAGAAAGTCATCCTTACGAAGAAGTTGCTCACGAAATATACACACTACAAAACAAGCATCAAAATATAGGTTTGGGTCAAATAGGAGAATTACCTGAGCCCATGAGCGAAACCGACTTTTTACTTTTTGTAAAAGACAAAATGCAATGCGGTGGCATCAGACATTCAGCCTTTACAGGAAAACCGATCAAAAAAGTAGCTGTTTTGGGAGGCGCGGGAAGTTTCGCTATTGCAAACGCAATTCGAGCAGGAGCTGATGCGTATTTAACCGCTGATTTAAAGTACCATCAGTTTTATGAGGCAGAAAACCAACTTCTTTTAGCCGATATTGGACATTTTGAAAGCGAACGCTATACAAAAAATTATATTGTAGAGTATCTTCGAAAAAAAATCCTTAATTTTGCCGTTGTTTTATCAGAAGAAAATTCAAATCCAGTTAAGTACTTATAGAATATGGCGAATACGAAAGAATTAAGTGTTGAGGACAAGTTAAGAGCAATTTACGATTTACAGCTAATTGACTCGAGAATTGACGAAATCAGAAACGTAAGAGGTGAATTGCCTTTAGAAGTTGAAGATTTAGAAGATGAAGTGGCCGGTTTAAGCACACGTTCAGAAAAATTAAAAGGGGAACTTGAAGTAATTGAAGACCTTATTAAAGCTAAAAAAATTGCAATTGAGGAGCACAAAGAGTCCATCAAAAAATATACAAAACAACAGGAAACTGTTCGTAACAATAGAGAATTCAACTCTTTAACTAAAGAAGTAGAGTTTCAAGAACTTGAAATTCAATTGGCTGAAAAGCAAATTAAAGAAATGAAAGCTTCTATAGAGCACAAAAAAGAAGTGATTGCTAATTCTAAAGAAAAATTAGAAGCAAAAACCAACCACTTAAAACACAAAAAATCAGAGTTAGACGCTATCATGGCCGAAACTGCAAAGGAAGAAGAATTCTTGTCTCAGAAATCAATTGAGTTCCAAGGACAAATTGAAGAGCGTTTATTAAATGCTTACAAAAGAATCAGAAGTAGCGTTCGCAACGGTTTAGCAGTAGTTTCAATTGAAAGAGGCGCATCTGCAGGATCTTTCTTTACCATTCCACCGCAAACTCAAGTAGAAATTGCTTCAAGAAAAAAAATCATCACCGATGAACATTCTGGAAGAATTCTTGTTGATAGCGTTCTTGCTGAAGAAGAAAAAGAAAAAATGGAACAAATGTTCGCTAAAATATAATACCTTTAAAGTCCCGATGATATCGGGACTTTTTTTTATGATCAAGCAGATAGTCTATAAAATATTTACCAAGTCAGTAGGTGCCTACATCAACCTACTCAGCTACCTTGCCCCAACAAAAGCTATACAACTCGCCTACAACTTGTTCAGCAAACCACGTGACGGAAAGTTACAAGTTGACCAATTACCCACCGTACTACAACAAGCCCAAACGCAAACACTCTCGTTTCAAAATCAAAAAATACAAACCTACACTTGGCCTGGCAATAGTCATGTCATTTTATTGGTACACGGTTGGGAGAGTAACGCCTCGCGCTGGGAAAAACTATTGCCTTACCTCACTAAAACCGGCAGCACCATCGTAGCACTTGACGGTCCTGCGCACGGACTCTCTAGCGGAACTACCTTCAATATTCCGCATTACGCCGAATTTTTACACCAAGTGGTTCAGCATTTTCAACCACAAACTTTAATCGGACACTCACTAGGTGGCAAAACCTGCTTGTACTACCAGTCCATTTACCAAAGCGACGACTTAAAAAAAATGGTAATTTTGGGCGCTCCAAGTGATTTCAAGATAATTTTAGACAATTACATCACACTTTTAAGCCTCAATTCTAGAATTTTAACCGGCCTAAAAAAATATTATCGTGATGTTTTTCAACTCAATACAGATGAATTTGCTGGACAACATTTTGCAAAAAATATTTTAACTCAAGGCTTTCTAGCCCATGATGAACAAGACCAAGTAGTGCTTATTCACGAAGGAAAAAAAATAGCAACCTCTTGGAAAAACGCTACTTTTATCACCACAACTGGCCTCGGCCACAGCATGCACGACCACAATTTATACGAAAAAATTAGTCAGTTCATTCAAAATTAGAGCGTGCCGCCGCGGCGACCAGGCTATTCGCTGCAATCTTTTTTGGGCAAAAAAAGCCCTAAAAAAGGATTTCCGCTGCTATCCTTCACGCGAATCCGTCGCAAAATTGATAAATTCGTTCTACAACCAATCTCAAAATCAATAGCTATTATAAATTGCAAATTCATTACTTTTGCAGGATGGAAGATCAATTAAAACGCCTCAATAAATTCATAGGAGAAACCGGTTTTTGCAGCCGCCGCGAAGCGGATAAAATCATCGAAGAAGGTCGCGTAACCATCAACGGAGTTGTACCCGAATTAGGGACCAAAGTTGGTCCTCATGACGAAGTACGTATTGACGGCAAATTAATTCGTGAAAAAACAGAAAAACCTGTTTACCTCGCATTCAACAAACCAGTAGGAATCGAGTGTACCACAAATCTTGACGTGCGCAATAACATCGTCGATTACATCAATTATCCAAAGCGCATCTTCCCAATTGGGCGTTTAGACAAAGCCAGTGAAGGTTTAATTTTCATGACAAATGATGGCGATATTGTCAATAAAATATTGCGTGCGCGCAACAATCACGAAAAAGAATATACCGTTACTGTTAACAAACCCATCACCGATCGTTTTATAGAAAGAATGAGCAATGGTGTACCTATTCTAGACACTGTTACCAGAAAATGTAAAGTAGAGCAAATCAGTAAATTCACATTTAAGATCATCCTTACCCAAGGTTTAAACCGCCAAATCCGAAGAATGACCGAATATCTTGGCTATGACGTAACCGCCTTAAAACGCATTCGAATTATCAATATTTCACTCGATGTTCCTGTAGGCCGCTACCGTGATTTGACTGATGCCGAAATAAAAGAACTCAACGCCCTTATCGAGCCATCCAGCAAAACAGAAGAAGCTAGTTTACCAAAAGTAGAAACACCAAGAAAGCGCACCGAATTTATAAAAAGAGACGATCCTAGGTTTAAGAAACGTGGGGATTATTAAATTACTTTTTTTCATAAACCTCAATTGATTACCCGTAACAAAATAGTGTTTTTAAACATATCATTTTTTAAAACCAAAAAGCCAAATCTTGTTTGAATAAGATTTGGCTTTTTTTTGTTAATTAGACTGCAATGTTTCGTAATACAACACTTTCGATAAGAATGACTGTTCTTGACACTCTTTAATTTCATCTTCGCGATACATTTCAGGCTGTTGACCATCTAACTGATTTTCTTGTAAATAGTCTCTCCTACTTGAGTCATTAAACTCTAAACGACTTATAAAAACCGGATCTACTCCTTTATTTACGGCTAAATTATAGCTAGTTATTAATTGTCCCCAGTTCACAAAACTGCACAATAAAAGTACTCCATACACATACCAAACCATATGATTAAATAAGTATGCATTGGTTTTTTGTAAACTAATTTTCAACCACGTGTGTAGCAAACTTATAAATACTAAAATAAGAAAGGCAAAAACGCCCAATCGCTTATAGGTTAAGCCAAACTGATGTACATATTCCATATTTTTTAAAGCGGCAGACAAAACAAGTACCGCATTCAATACCATCCAAATTTTAGCTAGTATTTTCAGTCTATTCGTTGTTTCATCAAAGGTAAACCTAGCTCGAAAGTACAGTAAAATAAGTCCCACAGCCATTAAAACCGAAATAATAACGGCGTTAACACGTTCGTGAGTTGCAGTACTTAATTGTGCACGATTTTGAATTTCAAAAAACTGTTCGTAATTATAGGTTACTATAAAAAACAGCAATAGAGTATTCAACAACACAAAAGTAATTTCACCGCTTTTCCTTTGAAAGTCAAAATCAAGCCATGAAAGCGAAGTATCACTTTTATCGCACGAGTTGCTTTCAAATTCATTTTCTAATTGGGAATTAAAACTGATGCAAAAATCTGGAACCCAAAAATTCCAAAAACTAAATGACACATAAAGCCCGAGCACAGCAATAACAATCAATTGAAATACATTAACATCTAGCGTATAGTCACTAAAAACAGAAGAAAATAGATCACTACCAAAAGCATATACTCCAAAAAACAATCCGATAAAAAGAAGTGGAATTAAAACAAATGCAACCAATTTCTTTGCAAAATCACCTTGTACCTCTTGTTTAGGAAGCCATTGACTAAACATCAAAATCCGTCCTAGCGAGGCAAAGCTATTGACAATAATAACTACAAAAACTTGAATGATTTTAAGTTTTGCATGTTGCGTTTTATACTGCAATGACAATAATGAAAGTGAAAGTGCCAAAAAAGAAGGAAAATCACCATACCACGCAAATGCCAAACACGATAATATTGATGTGATAAGTAAAGCTTTAGTAGTCAATGAATTCAAAGACTCCCGATAATTGTACACTAATAATGAGATAAGTAAAAGTCCAAAAAAAGCCAAATTAAGACCCAAATTTTGGTCATAAAAAAGGATTGTAAACATAACAGAACTCGCAAAAATTAAATGATGTTTTTTCATAGCAACAAATATAAAGTACTTTGTTTTTCAAAGTAATTGGTTAAAAAAAAGTTTATTTAGGTTTCCATAATTTTTCTAAACTACTTAGGTGCGCCGTAAATGCAGCACGCCCAATATTGGTTACTCTGTATGAGGTTTTTGGTTTTTTGCCAACAAATTCTTTCTTGATTTCGATATAACCTACCTTTTCTAATGTAGCCGAATGGCTTGCCAAATTTCCATCAGTAGTATTTAGTAATGCTTTCATCTCTGTAAAATCGATCCAATCGTTTACCATCAATACAGACATTAACCCTAATCGGATTCTGCTTTCGAAATTTTTATTCAGTTGATCGATTATACCCATGATTAGTCGTACTTTTTAAACATAATCGTTCCGTAAACTATATGCAAAATCCCAAAACCAAGGGTCCAAAAAATCAATCCATATCCTAGAAAAAATAAAGAAACACTACCAAGAAATAGTTGAAAGTAACCTAAATACTGAATATCTGAGTACGTATACTTACCCGCATTGACCAATGCTAATCCGTAAAAAAGTAAAGTAGCAGGCGCTAAAAAGACAAAAAGACCATGATAAACTAATGCCAAACAAAACACGCCTCCAACTACTAAAGGAATTGCTAATTGCAAAAGCATCACTTTGGTGGTAGAAGTCCAAATTGGTAAATTGTTTTTCTTGCTCTTTTTATAAGTGAATAGAAATCCAGAAAGAAGAGCTAGTACTAAAACTACAATCGCCAACACAATAAGTTTGTAAATAAACTCATCAGTATACACTTTATCGAATCCATCAAAATAAGACATCCCATTTGACTCAAACAAAAAAGCAGCATAACCCGCACCAAGTAGCGCAAAGATTCCTGCAAAAACACCTGACAATCCGCTTAGGGAAATAAACCTCGAAGAACGCTCCATCATGGAACGAATGTGAACTAAATCTTCTTGAATATTGTGACTCATAATAAAAGTACTTTGAATTACAAAGTTAAAAATAAAAACGACTAATCAAATATTTCATAAAAATAATTTCTACGTAACTTTTTTAAACCTTGAAAATGGAAACAAATTTCTTATTTAACAATTACAAACATAGAGTGAGTTATTAGCAAACGCTACTTTTACAAACCCATTTCTAGCTCAACTTTAGACAAAAAAAGCCTCAAAAATGAATTTGAGGCTTCTAAGCATTAAAAAATATTTATTTGTTTCGTTTCATCTCCCTTGCCAAGAGTGTGTTTTTTAACAACATAGCAATGGTCATTGGCCCTACTCCGCCTGGTACTGGCGTAATGAATGATGCTTTTTTACTTACTTGATCAAAATCGACATCACCAGTAATAACGTAACCTTTTTCGTGGCTTTCGTCAGGAACACGAGTAATACCCACATCAATAACTACAGCGCCAGGTTTTACCATATCCGCTTTTAAATAATTAGGAACACCCAAGGCTGTGATAATAATATCGGCCTGAATGGTAATTTCCTCTATGTTTTTGGTATAACTGTGTGTCAGTGTTACCGTTGAGTTACCGGGAAAACCTTTGCGTCCCATCAAAATACTCATAGGTCTGCCTACAATATGGCTACGCCCAATAACTACGGTGTGTTTTCCTTTTGTTTCAACTCCGTAGCGATCTAGTAATTCTAGAATACCAAATGGAGTAGCAGGAATAAAAGTAGTCATGTCAAGCGCCATTTTCCCAAAGTTCTCCGGATGAAAACCATCAACATCTTTACTTGGGTCAACTGCCATTAAGACTTTTTGCTCATCAATTTGTTTAGGAAGTGGCAATTGCACAATAAACCCATCAATTTGATCGTCTTCGTTTAATTCTTTGATCTTTTTAAGCAATTCAATTTCTGTAGTGGTGTTGGGCATTTTAATCAAAGTAGACTCAAATCCTACTCTTTCGCAGGCTTTTACTTTACTTCCTACGTAAGTTAAGCTTGCGCCATCATTCCCTACAATAAGTGCTGCCAAGTGAGGAACTTTTTCACCATTGGCTTTCATTTTTTGTACTTCAACAGCAATTTCGCTTTTGATATCCTCTGCTGTTTTTTTTCCGTCTAGTAGTTGCATTGTTGTGTTGTTTAATATAGTAAAGACAAAAGTCTTAAAATCATGACGACTTTAAGACTTTCTAAATTTTATTTCATTCCCGGCATTCCTGGCATTCCGCCTTTCATTCCGCCCATCATTTTCATTAGGTTTTTTCCGCCCGGACCTTGCATCATTTTCATCATTTTGCTCATTTGGTCGAACTGCTTCATCAACTGATTAACTTGCTCGATTTTAGTTCCAGATCCTTTTGCAATTCGCGCTTTTCTTTTCACGTCAATTACAGCCGGCTTACTTCTTTCTAATGGAGTCATCGAATGGATGATGGCCTCAATATGTTTGAAGGCATCGTCTTCTATTTGAACATCTTTCATTGCTTTTGAGGCACCAGGTATCATTCCTACCAAATCCTTCATGTTACCCATTTTCTTTACCTGCTGAATTTGAGATAAGAAATCATCAAAACCAAATTCATTTTTAGCAATTTTCTTCTGAATTTTGCGCGCTTCCTCTTCGTCAAACTGCTCTTGTGCACGTTCAACAAGGGAAACTACGTCACCCATACCCAAGATTCTCTCGGCCATACGCACAGGATAGAAAACATCAATAGCTTCCATTTTTTCGCCTGTACCTACAAATTTGATTGGCTTGTTTACAATTGTCTTGATAGAAAGCGCTGCTCCACCACGAGTATCACCATCTAATTTTGTTAAAATAACTCCATCAAAATTCAATCTGTCGTTGAAGGCTTTTGCAGTATTTACGGCATCTTGACCCGTCATCGCATCAACAACAAACAAAGTTTCTTGTGGCTGAATGGCTTTGTGTACGCGCTCAATTTCGTTCATCATTTCTTCATCCACAGCCAAACGACCAGCGGTATCTACAATGACAACATTAAACCCATTTGCTTTAGCGTGTTTGATTGCGTTTTGAGCAATTTCAACGGGGTTTTTATTTTCTGGTTCTGAATATACCTCAACACCGATAGAATCTCCTACAACGTACAATTGCTGAATCGCCGCAGGACGGTAAATATCACAGGCAACCAATAATGGCTTTTTATTCTTTTTAGTTAAAAGATAATTGGCTAATTTTCCAGAAAAAGTTGTTTTTCCAGATCCTTGCAAACCTGACATCAAAATAACAGATGGATTACCTGATAAATTAATTCCGGCTACATCGCCACCCATTAATTCAGTTAATTCATCTTTAACCAATTTTACCAATAATTGACCTGGCTGAAGCGTAGTTAATACATCTTGACCAATCGCTTTTTCTTTTACTTTGGTGGTAAAATCCTTTGCAATTTTAAAATTGACATCGGCATCAAGTAACGCACGGCGCACTTCTTTCAAAGTGTCGGCTACGTTTACTTCGGTAATTTTTCCGTGACCTTTAAGTATGTGAAAGGCTTTATCTAGTTTATCGCTTAAATTATCGAACATAGTATTGATTTATTTTGAAATGCAAAGATAAACTAATTAGGAAATTAGGCAATTAGAACTTTACATTATTGGTAAGGCTTTTTACGCTTTTTGAAAACAAAAAAACGACCGCAGAAAGCAGTCGTTTTGGATTTTTATTTTACATTCTCTCAGGGACATTAATCCCGAGTAATTTAAAAGATGCCGCAATAGTATCGGCCACCTTTTTAGATAGTTGTACTCTAAATTTTTTCTTTTCTAGATCCTCTTCACCCAAAATAGGCACTGCTTGGTAGAACGAATTGTATTCGCGAACTAAGTCATAAGTATAATTGGCTAACAATGCCGGACTATGGTGCTGAGCTGCATTTTGTATCACTTCAGGAAATAACTCCAATTGTTTAACCAATTCTTTTTCTTTTTCGTGCATCTCGACTACGCTCGATGTCAAACTATAATCAAAAGTTGCTTTACGAATGATCGATTGAATACGAGCATAAGTATATTGAATAAACGGCCCTGTATTTCCAGCAAAATCAACAGACTCCTCCGGATTAAATAGGATGCGCTTTTTAGGATCAACTTTTAAGATATAATATTTCAATGCTCCTAAACCAATGGTGCTATAAAGTTTAGCTTTTTCCTCGTCAGAATAGGCTTCTAATTTTCCTAAATCTTCAGCAATTTTTTGAGCCGTAGCGGTCATTTCTTGCATTAAATCATCAGCATCAACAACAGTTCCCTCACGAGATTTCATCTTTCCTGATGGTAAATCTACCATTCCATATGACAAATGATATAAGTTTTTCGCCCATTCAAAGCCTAATTTTTTTAGGATCAAAAACAACACCTTAAAATGGTAATCTTGCTCATTTCCTACAGTGTAAACCATTCCGCCTACATCTTGCATATCTTTCACACGTTGAATTGCCGTTCCAATATCCTGAGTCATGTACACTGCCGTACCATCTGAGCGTAACACAATTTTACGATCTAAACCTTCATCTGTTAGGTCAATCCAAACAGAACCGTCAGGATCTTTGTCGAAAATTCCTTTTTCAAGTCCAATTTGAACTACATCTTTCCCCAACAAATAGGTATCACTTTCATAGTAATAACGATCAAAATCAACTCCAAGATTTTTATATGTAATAGCAAAACCATCATAAACCCATTGGTTCATTTTAGCCCAAAGTGCCTTCACCTCAGCATCACCAGCTTCCCATTTTTGAAGCATTTCTTGAGCTTCGAGCATAATTGGCGCTTGCTTTTTAGCTTCTTCTTCGGTTTTACCCGCGTTCATTAGTTGCGTAATTTCTTCTTTGTATGCTTTATCAAAAGCAACGTAATAGTTTCCAACCAATTTATCTCCTTTTAAACCTGTTGATTCAGGAGTTTGATTATTACCAAATTTTTGCCAAGCAATCATCGACTTACAGATATGAATTCCTCTGTCGTTGATGATTTGGGTTTTGTAAACTTTTTTCCCAGAAGCTTTGATAATTTCGGCAACAGAATATCCTAACAAATTGTTACGAACGTGACCTAAATGCAAAGGCTTGTTTGTGTTTGGCGACGAATATTCAACCATTACCGCAGCAGCATCAGCAGCTGGAGTTACGAAACCATAGGCTGTATTATCTTTGATACTACTGAAAAAATCGAGGTAGTATTTATCAGAAATTACAATGTTTAAGAAACCCGACACTACATTAAAACGACTTACTTCTGGCAGATTTTCTACAAGATAATCACCAATTTTAGTTCCTAATTCTACAGGATTAGAAGCGCCTGGCGCACCTTTTAAAACTTTTAGCAACGGAAAAATCACCATTGTAATATCGCCTTCAAATTCTTTCCGAGTACTTTGAAATTCAACTTTATCGATTGTAACTTCAAATAAAGCTTGGACAGCTTTTTGTATAGATGGCGTAAGAATTTGTTGTAATGACATTTTAAGTATTTATTTAAGTGCGCAAAGATAGGTATAATGCCGGAAACTCGAAATTGCTTAATGAGATATTTATAGGGATGATAAGTCTAAAATGTAATTTATGAAAATCGTTATTAGAACAAAACAGCTTCAGAAGAGGTTAAGTCAGCTAATTTGATTATTTTTGAGTAACGAACACAACAAACTCGGATATGAAAAAATTACTTATTTTCATTTCGCTCCTATCAACCTACCAATTTTACTGTCAGTCTGTTAGCATTAACACCACGACCTATAGTACAGAACAACTAGTCAACCAAGTGCTTATTAACTCTCCTTGTGTTTTTGGTACCAATATCCAATTTCGAACGGGAACTTCATTTGGATCGAGCAATGGTATTGGTTATTTCGAAAACAGCAATCCAAATTTTCCATTTGCTAGAGGCGTAGTTTTATCCACTGGAGATGTCAACAGAATTCCTGGACCCAACAACACTATTTTGAGCGATGGGACTACCTCATGGGCCGGTGATACTAGTCTTGAGTCCGTTCTTCTTTCCCAATCAGGAGTTTCCATAAATTCAATCAATGCGAGTTTTATTCAATTCGATTTTCAACCAAAAACCAGTAATTTCAACTTTTCATTTTTATTTGCCTCAGAGGAATATGGAACCTCGCAATGCAACTTCTCGGATGCATTTGCATTTTTGCTTGAGGATATAACTGCTGGTGGCGCTGCGCAAAACTTGGCAGTAATTCCAAATACTAGTATTCCTGTATCTGTAGAAACTATCAGAGACATGACATATAACTCCAATTGTTCTTCAGAAAATGCTAGCTATTTTGGTGCGTTTAACGGTAGCGGTTTTGGAACTGCAATAAACTTAAACGGTCAAACCGTCCCTATGCTTGCATCTGCTACCGGACTGGATATCAATCACGTGTACCGTATTAAAATTGTCATAGCAGATGGCGGGGCAAATACGGCTTACGACTCGGCTATCTTTTTACAAGCCAATAGTTTTAATATTGGTCAAGATGTTTTAGGGTTAGATTACACAGTTGCTAATAATAGGGCATTTTGTCCTGGGAGTACTTTGCCTATTTTGTCTGCAGCAGGTTTGGCAGCAGGCACCACATTTTCTTGGAGCAAAGAGGGTATAGCAATTTCACCTGCACAAACGGGAGAGACACTAGACCTAAACAATTTAAATCCGCTTATCGGGCCAGGAATACATCGGTATACTGTAACCTACCAAGAGCCGGGCTGCGTGGCTGTCACCGATGATATTCTAGTAGAAATTTATCCACAAATTGGAATTTTGTCTGTTTTGCCAAATCTATATCGCTGTGATACTGCTGCAAGCAATTATATCTTTGACTTGACACAAATGAGTACCATACTCCTAGCAGGAATCAATCAACAGAGTAGCGCAGCTGGCGCTTTAGATGACTTACCAGCTTCAACCATAATCTCTTATCATTCTTCACAAACTGAAGCGGAGGCCAACACGGGAGGACTTACTACCAGTCAAACTATTTCAACCTCACAAAATGGAATAACACTTTATGTTCGTGTGCAAAACCCAACAACTTTATGTTTTGAAGTGCGATCATTTCAACTTCAAATTGTAGATCCTCCTCAAATTGCTACTCAACCTAGTACTATGACTTTATGTGCACGAAATAGTACTGAAACTCCTTTGAGAGCCAACTTTAATCTTTCAACTGCCATTGCTGAAATTATAGGGACGCAAAACACAACGTATAATCGAATCAGTTTTCATTCCTCATCAGTAGGAGCCAACAACAATGCTAATAGAATTACAATTGGCCCGGGTAATCAACTTTTAAGTGCAACAACTACTATTTGGGTTAGATTACAAAACATTTCCGAAAATAATTGCTTCGTGACAACCAGCTTTCAACTTGTTGTAGATCCTTTGCCATCAATTGACATTCTTCCTGATGTTTTTGTTTGTACTTCGTACACTTTACCCAACTTGAATAGTTTAGGCGCACAATATTGGACAGGACCCAACGGAACCGGTACTCAACTATTTCCCGGAAATACAATTACAACCACAACGAGAAATTTGTACGTTTACAATCAATCGGCACTTTGCACCAATCAAGACTCATTTAATGTTACAATAGCCGATTTGGATGACATTACACCACCTTCAGGCACTTATTGCACTCAATATCGATTACCAGCAATACCGTATGCTAGTTATTATACACAAAGTGGTGGACCTACTACCGCTGGAAACGTAAATTTACCGGGAGGAACTATCATCAATAATGGAGGAAACAATACAATTTTCGTTTGGTTCGAAGATACGATCAGCACCCCTACTTGTACTTTAGAGCGACAATTTACAGTAACCATAATTCCTTTTACACCACTACCAACCTATACCAATCAATTTGCCTGCTCAAGCTACACCATACCTACAGATGCTAATGGAGCCACTTATTATACTGGAAGCAACAAAACAGGTTTGGTAGTTTTGCCTGGCTCAATAATTACAAGTTCCATTCGGATATACGCTTACAAAGAAAGTCTAACCCTACCTGTAAATTGCGTTTCAGAAGTACCGTTTGACGTCTTTATTGGCCTTCCTAGCATTACCCCTCCTGCAGATGTCGACTCGTGTTCTTCCTACCCACTTCCAGCACTAACAGTAGGCGAGTATAGAACTGCAGCTGCAGGAAATGGATCTCTAATCGCTGCAGGAACTCTAATTAACACAACAACTACTTTATGGTTCTATGTTCCTGGACAAAATTGTACCGATAACTTAAATTTCACTATAACAGTTAATATCGAACCATTACCAAATTTCCCTGATACCGCTCCACAATGCGATGTCTATTTTTTACCTGCCGTGCCACATGCAGGAAATTATTTCACTGGAACACAAGGGACTGGTCGCAGACTCGCTGTTGGAACACCAATTACAGCATCACAGCGAATCTATTTTTATGACAGAGCTCCAAGTGGTAGTTGTTTTGTAGAAGAAGATTTTTTTGTAACAATAAACAGGTCGCCTCCTATTGATGCAAAACCAACTGAAGTAATTCGTTGCGGACAACCTTATATTCTAGACGATTTAAGAAACGGGGAATACTATGCCTTTTCTGGCGGACCTTCAAGCACTAATCCAGTGTTACCAGCTGGGACCGTTATCGATTCTTCTCGTACAATTTATGTTTATGCATCAGCTAGCAGTCCTAATACTTGTGTTTCTGAATACAGCATCGCTATTTTAGTGACTTTTGTTAACGAAATTGACGATCAATATGCTTGTAACAGTTATAATTTACCACCAATAGTAGGTATGGGAAGTTATTACACAGCACCCAACGGTCCGAATGGCACAGGCGTTCTGCTGACACCTCCTTACAATCCTGTTACCACCACAAGTACATTTTATGTTTTTGTTGAAAATAACAATCGAGTAAATTGTACCGACGAAGATGCTTTTACAGTAACCATTTACAACACACCTGCAATTGTCCCGATTTCTCCGGTTACGCGCTGCGAATCGTATGCATTGCCGGCGTATCCTGCTCAGGTGACGCGATATTTTCGCAATTCAGGTGGACCAAGTACAACCAATACTGAATTTTTTCCCGGAGATGTAATTACTAGCTCAACAACAATTTATGCCTATGGCGAATCAGGCACCACAACTACTGTACTATGCCCTGCTGAACAACCATTTGAAATTACAATAACCGATAGCCCGCGACCTAATTTAACAGTACCATCAATATGCATCGATACTGCAAACGGAACCACTACCAATGCCGTAATCGAAAGTGGCTTTTCGGCACCTCAATACGGCTTTGAATGGCGCGACGAAACTGGAACCCTTGTAGGTACATCTTCCAGTTTTAGTACAAACCGTCCAGGAAATTACACTTTAAATGTAATAAATCTTGATATTTTTGGGTGTTCATCAGGACCTGTGCCTTTTGAAGTTGTTGCCTCTGCGTTACCAACCGCTATCACCTACACAACAAGTGGTTGGTTTACTGACAATCAAACATTAACAATTATCCCGAGCATGTTAGTTGGAACCGAAAGTGATTTTTCATATTCACTTGACGGCGGACCTTATCAAGATAGCCCTGTTTTTACCAATGTACCAAGTGGACGACATGAAATTACCATTTTAGAAAACAATTGTGGCTTAGTCAGTGCTCCTATTTTTATCCGATTAATTTCTAGTCCAAAGTTTTTTACGCCGAATAACGACGGTTACAATGACACTTGGAACATTAGCGGAATACCAAGGGAAGGAATTCTAAATCTTTATATTTTTGATCGCTACGGAAAACTTTTAAAAACACTCGACCCTAATGGCAACGGTTGGGACGGTACCTACAACGGAAATCCAATGCCAGCGGATGACTATTGGTTTACAATTTCTTATATCGAAGATAACGTCCAAAAAGAATACAAATCTCATTTTTCATTGAAAAGGTAGATTCTAATTTTAAAGAAGCGAAAAATAAAAATTGAAAAAAAATGAAATTCTGTGTAACAAACCCATCAACAAGTAGTCTTATTTATCATATGTAATTATAAAGTTACGTCTACATTATTAAATAAACTGGCTTTACAATTATAATAAATGCAGTTTCATAACAAATTAGCATTGATTTTAGTAGTTAATTATCAAAAGAAAACCCGGAGTTTGCCAACTTCGGGTTTTTGATTTTTGTAAAATTATCATAAGAATCAAACGAATTTAGAACCAACTCTCGTTGTACCTTTTTTGATTACTTTAAAAAATAAGGCGGATCAATCAAACGATTTCCCGTTGCGTCATGCACTGCGTAATTAAAACCGCCTTGCAAACAATAACTACCAAATTCTCCTTTTTTATTTAGTGCAATAAACCCTACTTGAATATCTTTTAAATACTTGTTGCGTTTTTTACTCAAATTTACAATGCGAGCTACTGCCTCTTCGCAAGCTTTTTGCGGAGATTTTCCTTGGCGCATCAACTCAACCACCAAGTGAGAACCTGTAATACGAATTACCTCTTCGCCATGACCTGTTGCCGTTGCCGCTCCAATTTCATTGTCCACATATAAACCAGCTCCAATAATTGGCGAATCTCCCAAGCGGCCGTGCATTTTAAAAGCCATTCCGCTTGTTGTGCAAGCACCCGACAAATCGCCATTCGCGTCAAGCGCTATCATCCCAATCGTATCGTGATTTTCAATATTGGCAATAGGTTTGTACTCGCTAGTTTTAAGCCATTCTTTCCATTCCCGCTCTGAATCGGCAACCAATAAATTTTCTTTTTTGAATCCTTGCGCTAAGGCAAATTGAAGTGCGCCCTCACCTACAAGCATTACATGAGGCGATTTTTCCATTACGGCACGTGCAACAGAAATAGGATGCTTGATGTGTTCGAGGCAACCAACAGCACCAATATTCGAATTCTCATCCATAATACAAGCATCAAGCGTCACACGACCATCACGATCGGGTCTTCCACCATAACCTACACTGCGCTCGGTTGGATCGCCTTCTGGAATTTTCACACCTGCTTCAACTGCATCAAGCGCTTTACCGTTATTTTTTAGCACTTCCCAAGCAGCTACATTGGCTTGCAAACCAAAGTTCCAGGTAGAAAGTACAATAGGTTTTGTTCCTTTTATTGAAAACGACTCTTTTTGGGATACAATTTCATCTGCCAAAGAAGGTAATGCAGCCGCTGCGGTAGCCATTGCAGCCGTTTTCAAAAAGT
The DNA here is from genome assembly GCF_018069925.1 of Flavobacterium erciyesense. Taxonomy (GTDB): domain Bacteria; phylum Bacteroidota; class Bacteroidia; order Flavobacteriales; family Flavobacteriaceae; genus Flavobacterium; species Flavobacterium erciyesense. Next base: position 143,996 of record NZ_JAGPXB010000004.1, read on the forward strand.
CTCGACGATTAGCCATAAAATGCTTTTTTTGGTGTTAGATCTAAAAGTAAAGATATAGTTTCAGATGGATATAAAAAAACCTACACTGTAAAAGTGTAGGTTACTTATTATTTTACTTTTATCGGTCAAACCAAAAGGAGTCGAAAATCAAAATGCTACCATTTAATAATGGCACTAGCCCAAGTAAAACCACTACCAAATGCTGCTAAAACCACAGTATCACCTGATTTGATTTTTCCTTTTTCCCATGCTTCAGTTAAAGCAATCGGAATAGAAGCTGCAGTAGTATTTCCGTATTTTTGAATGTTGTTGTACACTTGATCATCCGTTAAGTTAAATTTCTTTTGGATGAATTGACTAATTCTCAAGTTGGCTTGGTGTGGAATCAACATATCAATATCAGAAACTTGCAAATTATTTGCTTGCAATCCTTCATTAATCACTTCGCTAAAACGAACCACAGCATTTTTAAATACAAACTGTCCGTTCATATACGGGAAATAACTTTCGTCATCTGCATCACTATCGGCTAGAATATCAGTTACCCAACGGCCACCCATACCTGGCGCTTTTACAATTAATTCTTCGGCATGTTGTCCCTCTGAGTGTAAGTGCGTTGATAAAATTCCTTTGGTAACATCTTCCTCTCTGCTCAAAACAGCCGCTCCTGCTCCATCACCAAAAATTACCGAAACGCCACGTCCACGAGTCGTCATGTCTAAACCTGTTGAATGTACCTCTGAACCAATAACCAGAATGTTTTTGTACATTCCCGTTTTGATGTATTGATCAGCTACTGATAAAGCATAAACAAAACCAGAACATTGGTTGCGCACATCTAATGCACCCACAGTTTTTAAACCTAAATCTCTTTGTACCAAAACTCCAGGTCCTGGAAAATAGTAATCAGGGCTTAACGTAGCAAAAACTACAAAGTCAATATCTTCTTTGGCAACACCGGCGCGTTCAATTGCAATTTCGGCTGCTTTTACACCCATTGAGGTTGTTGTATCTTCTCCTCTGATGATGTGGCGGCGTTCTTGAATTCCAGTTCGCTCTTGAATCCACTCATCATTGGTATCCATAATCTTGGATAAATCGTCATTTGTTACTACATTTTCGGGAACGTAATAACCCAATCCTGCTATTTTTGAATGATACATATAATTGTTATTTTATTAAAATCAGTTTGCAAATTTAAAACATACCTTAAAATTAGGGCTACTAAATTAATACTTTTTTACCAAATTACCAGTTTCTAGCTATTTACGGGACTTTACAAGTCTTAATCAAGGAAAAAAAACGGTGCTATAATCCAATTTGGAGCTAAAATGGGTATCCTGAGTAGGTTGGAAAAAGTTAAAAGTGTTTTAATTTTTTCAAATGTAACAAGTTTGCGGTATTTTAGACTTGTAATACAACAAGACTAACTCTAATTTAAAATGATTATCAAGTATGAAATTTAAAATCTCGCTATTTATTGCGCTTGGGCTGAGCATATCGGCTTTTGCGCAAGAAAATCTTAGCTATCAAAAACCATCGGCATCGATACTCGAATTGGCCGATTACGAACGCGCTCCATCCGTATCGATGGATACCAAAAAAGAATACCTACTCCTTTCGTACCGCAGCACCTACAAAACGCTAGATGATTTGAATCAAGATGAACTGCGTTTGGGCGGTTTGCGTATCAATCCGGTGACGAATATTTCAAGCTCCGTGACCTACGTCAACAACTTAAAACTACGAAAAGTAAAAGATAGCAACGAAATGCAAGTAGCTGGTTTGCCAGCAAATGCTAAAATTAGTAATATTGGTTGGTCGCCAAACGACAGTAAAATTTCGTTTTCAAATACCACAGCAACAGGTGTTGAACTTTGGGTTATTGATGTTGCTACGGCAAAAGCGACTCGACTTACTGAAGCTCGTGTCAATGCTAATATTGGCAATCCGTTTAGCTGGTTGAAAGACAATGCCACTATTTTGGTTAAAATGTTACCTCAAAACAGACCGGCACTTTTGGATGCAAAAAAGGACTTGCCTGCTGGTCCTATTATTTCGAATGCCGATGGATCGAAATCCCAAAACAGAACGTATCCTGATATGTTGAAAAACGCCAATGATGAGATCAATTTTGAGAACATCATGACCTCTGAGTTGTACAAAGTTAGTTTAGATGGAACGGCAACTTTGTTCAAAAAAGCAGCTATGTACGCCGGAGAAAGCTTTTCGCCTGATGGCAATTACTTGATGCTTACTACCATTCAAAAACCGTTTTCATATATTGTTCCGTTAAGTCGTTTTCCAAGTAAATCAGTGGTGTTTGACAAAGACGGTAACGAGGTAAAAACAGTAAACGAAGTTCCGCTGACTGAAATTATTCCTAAAGGTTTTATGGCCGTACGCAAAGGCAAACGCAACATGACATGGAGAGCCGATCAAGCTGCTACGCTGATGTATGTTGAAGCACTTGATGCTGGTGATCCTGCCAACAAAGTGGAATTTAGAGATGAGGTATTTACTTGGAGTGCACCTTTTACAGCTCCTGCAAAATCACTTGTAAAAACACCGCAACGTTTTAGCGGCATCATGTGGGGTAATGAAAATGTTGCTGTTTTGATGGACGAATGGTACGATACACGTAATACCAAGACCTATCTTTTTAACCCATCGCAACCAGAGCAAGCGCCAAAAGTAATTTTTGACCGTAATTCACAAGACGTTTATTCTGATCCAGGAAATTTTGAAACTCGCAAAAACGAATTCAACAGATATGTACTCGCTTTAGAGAACAACAAAGCGTTCTTAATTGGTGCTGGTTTTACTAAAAACGGACAATTTCCTTTTATAAGTGAGTTCGATTTAAAAACATTGCAAAGCAAGCGCTTGTACACATCAACTTACACAGATAAAAAAGAAGATGTTATCGAAATTGAAGATTTCAAGAAAGGAACCGTTTTGGTACAAATTCAATCTAAAAACGAGTATCCAAACTATTACTTGCGTAACATTTACCAAAAAAACAAACTGACACCGATTACATCATTCAAAAATCCGTTTGAAAGTATCAAAAACGTGAGTAAAGAAGTCATTAAATACAAACGTAAAGATGGTGTGGAACTATCAGGAACTTTATACTTGCCAGTAGGTTACGACAAGGCTAAAAAAGAAAAAATGCCATTGTTGATTTGGGCATATCCAGCAGAATACAAAGACAAAAATTCAGCGGGACAAAGCACCCAAAACCCAAATGAATTCACTTTCCCAAGTTATGGTTCGTTTGTGTACTGGGTAACCAAAGGTTATGTGGTACTTGATGATGCAGCTTTCCCTATTATTGGTGAAGGAACTACAGAACCAAATGATAATTTCATAACGCAATTGGTTGACAATGCTGAGGCTGCTATTAATGCAGTTGATGCTTTAGGTTACATTGACCGTAAAAAAGTAGGCGTTGGCGGACACTCATACGGAGCGTTTATGACCGCTAATTTACTAACACATTCTAATTTATTTGCGTGTGGAATTGCCCGCAGTGGTGCTTACAACAGGACTTTGACTCCGTTTGGTTTTCAGAGTGAGCAACGCAATTACTGGGAAAGTCCAGAAGTGTACACAGCGATGTCTCCCTTTATGAACGCTGGCAAAATGAAAACACCTATGTTATTGGTACACGGTGAAGCGGATAACAATCCGGGAACGTTTACCTTGCAAACAGAGCGTTATTTTCAAGCCCTAAAAGGATTGGGTGGCCCAACACGTATGGTGATTTTACCAAAAGAGGCGCACGGATATGTAGCCAAAGAAAATATTTTGCACTTGCTTTGGGAACAAGATCAGTTTTTAGAGAAACATTTAAAAAACTAAAAGCTTTTCTGCAGTAGAGCTAACAACAATAAACCAGCCCGGGATCAAAATGATTTCGGGCTGGTTTATTTGTGAAATAAGGCATTTATACATCACTTAAGTTTCTCTTTATGTGCCTGTTTTGTCTTGCTGAGGAACGAAGCATCTCTGTGCGGTGAGCAAATGTTGGGATTCCTCCGTTGTCGGAATGACAAATTTGTGGGTTTTATGCTCGTCAAATCGGTTACGCTGTACGTGTTTCTTTTGTATTGCTGAGGAACGAAGCGTCTCTGTGCAGTGAGCAAATGTTGGGATTCCTCCTTTGTCGGAATGACAAATTTATGTGCGCATGCTCGTCACTTCGAGTGATTTTGAATTGTAATGCGACAGCTTTACGATTCAAAATTGTATCGAGAAGTTTTTGGTTGTCAAGTTCTGAAAACAAAACGAACTCTATAGCCCCGATGGAAGTGGCATCCTTGCTGGGCTAATCCCGAAACATCGGGATTGCCAGCAAGATATAACGACAGCGGGACAAGTCGTGTGCGAGGCAATAAACTACTGCTCCCTAAAAAAAGTATTACCTACAACCATGTATCTTACTTGAACCGAATGCCTTTGTATTTGGCTTTTCTGCATAAAAAATGCCCCACATAGCGATTGACTTTTTGGGGGATATTTTTTTATTTCGATTTTGATTTTTAGGCTAGCATCAAGCGCACTTCTTGATTAAAGTCTAACTCGGTGTCGTGCTCAAAGAAAATAGCTCTGCGATCAAAGGCTGCTTTTACTAAAAAATGGCCGCCTCGGTAATAACATTGTTTCACGATTGCTGTCATTTTTGAGTTATCAACCACCTTTAATTGGTGCGGATAGAGCAGTAAATATTCGTCGTCAGCGGGGTCAATATCGATAATTTGCGAGAGCATGAACTCATTGACTTCGCCAAAAAGCGAGGCTACATATTTGGTTGGCGGCACTTCATAAACTGCTCTTGAAGGTCCTTTTACCACTACTTCGCCTTTTTGCAAAACGATGGTTTCATCAGCAAATGACAAAGCATCTACGCTATCGTGCGTGGCAATGATACAGGTGATCTTTTTTTTCTTTAAGTAGGCAAACAAGTTGCGACGCAAAGCATTTTTCCTAAAATTATCAATGTGACTGAAGGGTTCGTCAAGCAATAAAATTTCAGGCTCGAGGGCCAACGCTTTGGCTAATGCCACCCGTTGTTGCTGACCACCACTCAGGTCTTTCGCTTTTACTTTGGCAAATTCGGTCATTTCGACCATTTCAAGCAATTCCTGAATACGAAGTCTTTTTAGGGGCAAAAAAGCACTAGATAAAAACTTACCTACATTTTCCTCAACGGTGGTGTACGGCATTAAGTCGAAATCTTGTGCCAAGTATTTTATGTAATCTACTCCCGGAATGAGGTTGTATTTGGGTCCAAGAATAGGTTTTTCATCATTACTAATACTGCCTTCGTTGAGGTCAAGTAAGCCGTAGATGAGTTTTAGCAACGTACTTTTTCCGCAACCGCTTTCGCCAATAATGGCTATATTTTGTCCTTTCTCTACCGTGAAACTGATGTTTTTGATCACCGGAGTGTCACTATAGGAAAAGTGTATGTTTTTTATTTCTAGCATCATCAAAAATTAAAGCGCAAATTTACAATCTTTAAAACAATTTTAAACACAAAAAAAGCTGCTTCTAGAAAGAAACAGCTCTTGTTATTAATGTAGTTTTAGCTTATTTTTTAACTTCAGCTTCAGCGTCTTTAATCATTTTTTCGTTGGCTGTGATTGCAAACTCTACACGACGGTTTTGGCTTCTGCCCTCTGCCGTTTCGTTAGAAGCAATTGGATCAGCGATCCCCAAACCAGTTACTTGAAAACGAGAAGACGATACTCCTTTGCTTGCCAAATAATTACGTACTGAGGCTGCTCTATCGCCTGAAAGTTTCAAGTTATAATCTGCTGGACCTGTACTGTCTGTGTAACCATAAATTGTGATGTTGGTATCTGGATATTCTCCAAAAACTGGAACTAATTTGTTTAGGTTTGCTTTTGCAGCAGCAGTCAAAGTAGATTTGTTGGTATCAAACCGTACTGCATTTTCATTCAATACTAATTTGATTCCTTCTCCTACACGCACTACCTCAGCACCCGGAAGTACAGCATCAATTTCGCGGGCTTGTTTGTCCATTTTGTTACCAATAGCACCACCGGCAACACCACCAATAACACCACCTAAAACTGCACCCATTGCGCCTTTACCACCTTTACCAAGATTGTTACCCAAAACACCACCAATTACGGCTCCAGCAACAGCACCAATACCAGCACCACGTTGTTTTTGATTGGTATTTTTTACAGCCTCACAGCTTGTAAATATTGAACCTATAACCATTATTGTTGCTATAGCAACTACTGAAATCTTTTTCATATTTTTATTTTTTTAGTTCGCTTTTTGAAATTGGTACACAACATCAGTCATTTTTCCGGCTACATCAATTCGGTCTACCAATTGAAATGAAGTTTCGGTTTGGTTAGCAAGTTTTAAAACATAACCGTCTCTTACTCGTTTAGCTTTGACACCTGCGTCTAAAACTTTTAAAACAAACTGACCTTCGTTGTTTACAAACCAAGTAATTGGGGAGCTAAACGAAACACAATTCGCTTTAGTCAAAGCCATAGAACCTTTGTTATTATTTGAAACAAATTTCCAAGTACTGCCTACAAAACAATCTGAATCAGCTAACTGAAAACTATTTACTTTTACATATTGAGATCCTGGATACGTTACTGCACTAATTACCCAGTCACCCTTAATGGCTACTTGTGATTTTCTATCGGTCTTGGTACTTGTAGCTGATGATGATTTGCAAGCAAACATCAAAACAGCCAATGCGCACACTAAAATAATTTTTTTCATATTCAAAAGTTTTAATGAATTAATACTTACACAAAGATATTGCGAAATGTGACAAATTTGTTTCAGAATTTTAATTTTTTGTATCATAATTCCCAAGTCCGACATTTTGTCACTCTCATTACAATTGGTATTCTATTTGAAAGCTACGTTGATACCAATTTAATTTTAAACTTTAAAAAATATGACAACAGGTAAAATTAATGTTTCAGTAGAAAACATCTTTCCCTTAATCAAGAAATTTTTATACAGCGACCACGAAATTTTCTTGAGAGAATTAATTTCGAACGGTACCGATGCCACTTTAAAATTAAAGCATCTGATCAGTATTGGCGAGGCCAAAGTAGAATACGGCAACCCAATGATCGAGGTAAAAATTGACAAAGAAGGAAAGAAAATCCACATCATCGATCAAGGTTTAGGAATGACTGCTGATGAGGTTGAAAAATACATCAATCAAGTTGCTTTTTCAGGAGCCGAAGAGTTCTTAGACAAGTACAAAGATTCTGCTAAAGATTCTGGAATTATCGGACATTTTGGTCTTGGTTTTTACTCTGCTTTTATGGTAGCTGAGAAAGTAGAAATCATTACTAAATCATTCAAAGATGAGCCTGCTGCACACTGGACTTGTGATGGTAGCCCAGAATTCACATTAGAACCAGCTGATAAAACCACACGTGGTACTGAAATTATTTTGCACGTTGCTGAAGATTCTTTAGAATTTTTAGAAGACGCCAAAATCAAAGAATTGTTGAACAAGTACAACAAATTCATGCCTATTCCAATTAAATTTGGAACCAAAACACAAACTCTTCCAAAAGCAGAAGACGCTCCAGAAGATGCCGTTGCCGAAACCATCACTGTAGACAACATCATCAACAACCCAAATCCAGCTTGGACCAAACAACCAACAGAATTGGCTGCTGAGGATTACAAAGCCTTCTACCACGAGTTGTACCCAATGCAGTTTGACGAACCGTTATTCCACATTCATTTAAATGTAGATTATCCGTTCAACTTAACTGGTATTTTGTATTTCCCAAAACTAGGATCTGATTTGCAAATCCAAAAAGACAAAATTCAGTTGTACCAAAACCAAGTTTATGTTACCGATAACGTAGAAGGAATTGTACCTGAATTTTTAATGATGTTAAAAGGTGTGGTAGACTCGCCAGACATTCCATTGAACGTGTCTCGTTCCGGATTGCAAGCTGATGCTGCCGTTAAAAAAATCTCTAATTACATCACGCGTAAAGTTGCCGATAAATTAAAATCATTGTTCACAGAAAACCGTGAAGATTTTGAGCAAAAATGGAACGACATTAAAATTGTCTTGGAATACGGAATGTTATCCGAAGACAAGTTTTATGAAAAAGCAGGCGCTTTTGTACTTTACCCAACCGTAGATGGCAAATTCCACACGCTTGAGGAATTAAAAGAAAAACTAGCTGCCACACAAACCGATAAAGATGGTAAACTGGTGATCTTGTACGCAGGAAACAAGGATGCGCAGCACTCTTACATTGCTACAGCCAAAGACAAAGGATACGAAGTATTGTTGCTAGATTCGCCAATTATCTCGCACTTAATCCAGAAAATTGAAGGTGACAACAGCAACCTGACTTTTGTACGTGTCGATTCAGACCATATTGACAACTTGATCAAGAAAGACGAAACTACCATTTCAAAACTTTCAGATGAAGAACAAACCAGCCTAAAAACCGTTCTAGAAACCATTGTACCAAAACAAACGTACAGCGTACAACTAGAAGCCCTAGACAGCAACTCGGCTCCATTTATCATCACACAGCCAGAATTCATGCGCCGTATGAAAGAAATGAGCCAAACCGGTGGCGGCGGAATGTTCGGGATGGGCAACATGCCAGAAATGTACAATTTAGTAGTAAACACAAACTCTGAATTGGCCAGCAGCATCCTAAACAACAAAGACAAAGACGCTCAAGAAAGCCTAGTAAAACAAGCACTAGACTTAGCCAAACTATCTCAAAACTTGCTAAAAGGCGAAGCCTTAACCGCATTTGTTAAAAGAAGTTTCGAGCTTATAAAATAAATATTATATTTTTAGATCGTAAGATTTTTAGAGTAAACCTGCAAGCGACCCCGAAGTATCGGGACTTGCAGGTTTTTTTTTGGGAGCAGATTAGCCATTTTCAGCAGGCGTATACTCCCGCTATACGCTATAATCTTTGCTTTTGGCTGCCGCCACCGCAAAGGATTTTCGCTGCTATCGGGGCTATTTGAGACAGATAATATTTACAAAGTCGTTTTTTTAAAACACAATTTGTAAGATTATTTTAATATATTTGAGAAATGAATATGGTGAGATGGGACTTCAAATTTCAGCGTGCGAAGTCACAGACATTCTCTCAGCAACTAGTTATAATAACATTTTGTGCTAAAAAGTAAGAATTCAAGGAGCCGGAAAGGAAGTTTGGATATTTTGCAGTAAAATTACCATTCACAAGAAAATACTAACCGTTCACAAATTTTAATTTTTAATTGATCCTTTAAAGTATGATTTTTGAAATGAATTTAAAATAATATCAATATGAAATCATTTCAAAAATTTTTACTTCTTGGTTTGTTGCCAGTACTAATCATTTCTATATTTGTTATATCTAGGGGCTCACTATCGGATTTATCCAATATGAGAATCAATTATTTTGTAGCTACTTTCTTTTTAAATATATCATTTAGCAGTGTTTATGTTTTTGAAAAAATTAAAGGTAGTTTCTTCAAAAAAGTCACTTCTGCAATAATTTGTTTAACTGTTTTTACTACCATTTCGGAACTATATTTTGACTATTTTTATCTCTCTAATGTAACAATAAAATTTAATTTTCTTTATCATATATTTCGTTTGTCTTTATCTATTTCGATTTTGTTATTTTATATTTTCATTCTTGAAGTCAATAAAAAAATGCTTAAAAGAAACGATTTGATTTTTGAAGAAAGTAAGACTTTTTACGTAAAATTAATTTCGGGTTTAACTTTATTTCTGACCTTTTTTCTGATATTCTTCTACATTTTTGATTATTCAAATTTGTATTCCATAACAGAGGCCTTTGGAATATTATTCTTCAAAATGTTTGGATTTTCATTATCTGTTACCACAATTTCTCATTTCTCTATTTATTTATTAAATAAAGTGAACGTTGTAAAAGGTAATTTTCTCTTAATAATATTCTTAACTTCTATAATTTCATTGCCCTCAATTGCTTTTTTGGGTTTTCCAAATTCAATGAACTTCTACTCTGGATTTATTGGCTCATTTTATGCTATACAATTATTTGTTCCTGCTTTTATTATTTTTGTACTATTTTTCAGGTTGGATAAAAAAAATAAAAACAGACAAATTTGGAACCTACAAAAATTAAATTCAAAGCGAGAAGCTGAATATCTCGAACTAAAAAATCAAATAAATCCACATTTTTTATTTAACAATATGAATGTGATGATTTCATTAATAGAATTAGATCCTAAAAAAGCAGTTGCTTTTGGTCATAATTTATCAAATGTTTACAGGTATTATCTAAAAAATCAAACAGAAGATTTTGTTTCTTTAAAAGAAGAAATGGATTTCATTAACGAATATTTGGAAATTTATAAATCGAAATTTGAATCAGGATTTGAGTTTAACTTGAATTTTAGTACAGATACTGATTTTAATATTTTATCCTCTTGCTTACAAGAAATTATTGATAACTTTTTTAAGCACAATATTTTAGATGAAAATATTCCATTGCTAATTAATTTTGATATTGATAATAATTATCTTGTAATTTCAAATTCTAAAAACTTGAAACAAAAAGTTCAGTCAACTTTTATAGGTTTAGAAAATATCAATAATCGATATAAAATACTAATTAACAAGGAGATAGAAGTAATAAATGGCGTTGAATTATTTATTGTAAAATTACCCATTGTTAAAATTCAGGAATAATGACCGTAATTATAATAGAAGATGAAATTCCGGCAGGAAAACGCTTAGAAAGATTATTAGTAGAAAAAAACATAACCGTTTTTACTATTTTACAATCTACGATTGAGGCTGTAAATTGGTTTCGAAATAACCATCATCCCGATTTAGTTTTTATGGATATAAAACTGAGAGATGATTTATGCTTTAAAATTTTTAAAAAAGTTGAAATTCAATCTAAAATAATATTCACAACTGCTTTTGATGAATACGCATTAAAAGCTTTTGAATACAATTCAATTGATTATTTATTGAAACCCATCGCTGTTGAAAGACTTGATAAATTATTTGTAAAGATAAAAAATAATAATTTACTGAACACCAACCAAAATGATTTAAAAACATTAGAGAATGCTTTACAAGTAGAGTTTAAAACTTCTTTTTTAGTATCTACTGGAAGTGCTTTAAAGAAAATTGTTATGGAAGAAATTGTGTATTTTAAGAGCGAAAATAATACTACTTTTTTGACTACAAAAGATTTTAAAAGCTACATAATAAGTCAATCTTTAGAACTTTTAGAAAATCAATTGAATCCAAAAATATTCTTCAGAATAAGTAGAAAAATTATCATCAATAAAAATTTCATTAAGCAGATATCTAATTTTAATTTAACCCTCACAACTATAAATATATCTGATGATTTCAAAATAAGTCGATCAAGAGTAAAGGCATTTTTGGAATTCTACAAACAATAAAGTTATAAGTACTCTGCTGTGCGAATGTCTCTGACCCCCGCTACCGCACGAATCCTTTCGTGTGGTGCGTACTTAAAGAACCTAATTTGATAACTCTAAAGAAATATTTATGAGTAGAAATTATAAATTCCATAATCCAGAGGGATTGTATTTCATAAGTTTTGCAGTGGTAGGTTGGCTAGATGTGTTTACTAGGAATGAGTATAAAGATTTGTTTTTAGAAAGTTTGGTTTTTTGTCAAAAAAATAAAGGATTAGAAATTCATGCGTGGTGTATAATGAGTAATCATGTGCATTTAGTTTTTAGAAGTATAAACGATCAAAAACCGGATTTATTGATTGGAGATTTGAAAAGATTTACTAGTCAATCTATTGTAAAAAGTATTCAAGAAAATTCTAAGGAAAGTAGAAAAGAGTTCTTATTAGATTTTTTTAAGAAAGAAGCTGAAAAAAGTTCTAACGTAAAGCACTATCAGTTTTGGCGACATGATAACAAACCAATCGAACTTTGGAGTAATAAAGTTATTCAACAAAAGATAGATTATGTGCACAATAATCCTGTGGAAGAAGGTTTAGTTTACAAACCAGAAGATTATGTGTATAGTAGTGCTATTGATTATTCAGGACAAAAAGGTTTAGTTGATGATGTCATCGTTTTTAGAATGTTCAGTGATTAAGTAGAAAGTACCACACGAAAGGATTCGTGCGGTAGCGGTGATGAAACCAAGTATACTATTTTGAAATGACAAAAATTAATTATTTAGTACGTCGAGCTAGTTCGGCTGTAGTGGATTTGCTTGTATTTGCTATTTGCTGCAAACTTTTAGAACCAATTTTCGGAGAAAAAAATCTTGATGGCACCTATTCTTTTGACAGTGGTTTGGTACTTATTTTATTTTATTCTTTTTACTTAATTCAAGATATTTTTTTCAAAAAAACAATTGGAAAATATTTGCTAAAACTAGAATTAAACTTTGAAAAACCATCGGATTTAAATGGGTATCGCAAGTATTTAAAAATAGTGTTAAGAAGGCTTTTTGATTTGATAGAGTTAGTTTGTCCTTTGATTTATATTCTATTTATAATTTCCACAAAAAACAATCAAAAGTTAGGAGATTTAATTTCTAAAATTACTGTAAGACCAGTATACACAGCTCCCCCAGCTGCTCGAAGTATTTAAAATAAAACATTCTTAAAACTGTAGGCTGCTGTACGAATGTGTGTGGCAATACGCTAAAAATTAGGATGCGAGGTCAAGGACATTCGCGTAGCAGCTAGTTAGCAGTAACTTTTGCGCAAAAATCGAAAAAAATTCAATTTAATACCAATTATTGGTATCTTTGATAAAAAAAATTATGGCACGAAATACATCAATATTATTAGGAGACTATTTTGAAAACTTTATCAACGAACAAATTTCTACAGGAAAATATAGTTCAGTAAGTGAAGTTGTTAGAACTGCTTTAAGAGTTTTTGAGCAAGAAGAAATTAAAACAAAATCTCTAATCAATGAACTAAAAATTGGTGAAAAGAGTAGTAAAATCAGAAATTTTGACCGCAATAAAAATCTTGAAATACTCAAAGCTAATTTTCAAAAATAATGCCAGCGTATATAATTAGTGAAAAGGCATTAGAAGACATTAATAACATTTGGATTTATACGGCCGAAAATTGGTCTGTTGAACAAGCAGATCGATATTATAACTTAATCATTGACGAAATTGAATATATCGTCGATAATTTAGATATGGCTCGTGACTTTGGGGAAATTAGAAAATCATATAGATACTCAAAAGTAAAATCACATTTAATTTTCTTTAAAAAAGATAAAGCAAATGAAATTGAAGTCGTTAGAATTTTACACGAAAGAATGAATATTGAAAACCGATTAGCGGAATAAATAAAAAAGCCATCTGCTAATCGATTAGACGGCTCCCCCAGCTGATCGAAGTGTTTAAAAAAAACATTCACATAACTCTAGGCTGCTGTACGAATGTACCAGCTGATCTAAGTGTTTAAAAAAAGTTCTTAAAAAATTTGGACTGCTGTGCGACCTCAGAAACATTCGCAAAGCAGCTAATGTAAAAAAAAAGTCAAACTATCAAATTGTTGAATTAAACTTTGTAGCAAAATATGAAATACAAACTAGAAATACCCAAACCATGCCACACAGATTGGAATTCCATGAGTGCTACAAATCAAGGTAAATTTTGCGCAAGTTGTAAAAAAGAAGTTATCAATTTTGAGTTTTTGACCAATGCTCAAATTTTGAGTAGAATATCGAGTAGCACATCCGTTTGCGGTAGATTATCTAAAAATCAAATTAATTCAGAGTTTACAAATTCAAATCCTACACCAGCGCCTTTTTGGGGAGTACTTTTTAGTTTTACGTCTCTTTTGACCGCATTGCCAGTATTGGCTCAAAAAGAAAAAGCGAAAATAGAAATTATTGAGTCGAAATCTAGCTCTGCTACTGCAGAACATACAGACACTACTTTTGTAACCGTATCAGGTATTGTTTTAGAAAAATTAACCGCTGATGCAAAAACAAGCACACCACTTCCCGGAGCAGTGATTGAACATAAACAATCTAAAACAAGTGTAAGAACAAATTTCAACGGGACATTTACAATTAAGATACCATTCAAAGATTATTCAAAATCGAAGTGGCTACTTGTTCATTACATCGGAATGGAAAGTAAAGAAATTGAAGTACTGAAAACAACAAACAATCTTAAAATAGAAATGATTCCGACTGAAATGATGATGGGAGAGGTTGTTATTGTCCGTAAGCGAAATATCTTTGATAGAATTAGAAGTCTATTTCGTTGATTTTTTACCGATTTATTGTTTTGGCAATCACTGCTATTTCTTGATGATTTTCTAAAACAGTACTTTTTATGTATCGCTATTTCAGGACAAGACAATTGCAGAAATCTAAAAAACAGCTACATTTATTTTTTTATCTAGTAATAAACTTAATTTCAACAACAGTGAAAACACGTAACACCATAATCTTGATGCTGTTTTTTAATTCGATAGCATTCGGTCAAGTTTCAAATGAAACCCACAAAAAACAAATTCAGAATTTAGTACTCGAATCGTTTGATGAAATTTGGTCCAAACTAGAACCTAAGAACATTGAGAAATACTACACCAAAGATTTCCTGCTATTGGAACACGGCGAAGTTTGGAATAACGATACCATTGCAGCACATTTGAACAAAGCCAAACTCAAATTACCCATGCCAAAACGAGTAAACACAATTGAAATTATTGATATAAAAGTGACCAACAAAACGGCTTGGGTGGCCTACCACAACTATGCAACTATTTCTGTTGATGATAAAGTTATTAGAAAAGCGCATTGGCTAGAAAGTGCTACGGCCATTTTAACCGATAAAGGCTGGAAGTTTGACATGTTGCATTCTACTAGAGTGAAAAGTGAGTAAAAAAAATGCTGGAAAATATTATACTTACAACTGAGCAACAAAACCCTACTGTAAAAAAATAAAGCCGTTTTTTCGAGTTGAGAAAAAACGGCTTTTTGTTTACTTCAATATATTAAAAAAGACCTAATCGTATGCTAGGAGCACGCACTCCTATTTGTGTTCGTACCGAAGTATTACTTGGTCTATGATAATTCCTTTGATCGTATTCATAATAATAAAATCCTGCGTGTCCATAAAAGGCATCGCTATGATGGCAATGAGAATCACAATGAGAATGATGCGTTGTGTAAACATCTTGCTTGCTGGCAATATAGGCCTTGTAGGCTTTTCTATTCTTTTTCTTTAGCTCCTTTTCATACTCTTTTTGCTCTTTCCAAAAAGCCTTCTCTTCGGCTTTGGTTTTAGCAGTAAAGGTCAACTCATAATTGGCATCTTCTCTGCCCCTTTGCTGATAATAAGTAATTTTATCTGCATTGAAATTTATGTTTGTTTCACTTTTCACACTGGCTTCTTGTGCGCGTGTTGTTGCTATTGTTCCCAAAAAAAGTAGGATCAGTAAAGATTTAATTGTTCTCATGATTATAATTTTTTAATGCAGTTACTATCTATTTTATTTCTAATTTCAATAGTAAGACAACTATAAAGTACTTTACCCTACCTCAAAATGGTATTATTTTAAAAAAATATTAAAGAACTACACGGTAAACCTTCACTTTTAAGCATATCCTCCTTTGTAAAGCTGACCAATAAATAAGACTTGAACATAAAAAAGACCTGCTTCATTTTTGCTTTTCAAATCTCAAAAATTAAAGCAAATCTGTAACAAAACAAGTTTTTAAGCTACTAAATAAAGAACTAAACTCTAATAAACTATGAACTTAAAATCTTCATTATACTGTGGCTTGCTACTAGTAGCAAGTACGGTAACATTTGCACAAGATGCACTCTGGTTGCGCCATCCCGCGCTTTCTCCTGATGGTAAAAACATTGCTTTTGGCTATAAAGGTGATATTTATGTTGTTAATGCCCAAGGTGGTACCGCAGTTCCAATTACGATACACGAAGGACATGACATGATGCCTGTTTGGAGCAAAGACGGAAAGCAAATTGCTTTTGCTAGTGACCGCTACGGAAATTTTGATGTGTTTACGCTGCCCGTAACTGGAGGAACGCCTACCCGACTAACCTTTAATTCAGCGGCTGATTATCCGTATGATTTTTCACCTGATAGCAAAAAGGTTTTATTTGGTTCTAGCCGTCAAACAAGCAGCAATAACATTCATTTTTACTCGCCGCGTTTGTTCCAAAACCTTTACACAGTTGCAGCAACTGGCGGAAAACCGGTGTTGGTTACTGAGGGTGGAATAGAATATGCGCGCTACAATGCAGCAGGAAATCAAATTGTTTTTCAAGACCGCAAAGGCTACGAAGACCCGTTACGCAAACACCACACTAGTAGTGTAACTCGTGATATTTGGGTATTTGATGTTAACAAAAAAACCTACACGCAGTTAAGTACTTACGAAGGTGAAGACCGCGAGCCGGTATACAGCAACGACAATCAAAATATTTTCTTTTTGAGCGAAGCCGATGGTAGCAATCAAAATATTTTCAAACAAAACCTTTCTACTAAAACAGCAACGGCCATAACTACTTTCAAAAACAATCCGGTACGTCATTTAAGCGTAGCACAAGACAATACTTTGTGCTTTTCGCAAGACGGAGAAACTTATACTTTGAAGGAAGGCCAAAGTCCACAAAAAATAAAAATTACGATTCAAAATGATGGTAAAGGCAATGTGGAGAAAAACGTACCTATTGCAGGTTCTATTTCAGAGTTTGTACCAAGCCCGAACGGAAAAGAAATTGCAATTGTTTCTAGAGGCGAAATTTTTGTGACCAATGCCGACGGCGGAAGTACCAAAAGAATTACCAACACTCCGGAGCAAGAGCGTCACGTGCAATGGTCACCAGACAGCAAAACCCTTATTTACGCCTCAGAGCGTGGTGACAGTTGGGATTTATTTACGGCAAAAGTAGAACGAAAAGAAGAAGCTTATTTTTACGCTGCTACTTTAATCAAAGAAGAAAAATTAATTACATCTGACAAGGAAGAGTTCCTACCTAAATTTAGCCCAGACGGAAAAGAAATTGCTTTTATTGAAGAACGCAACATTGTTCGTGTTTACAATTTGGCAAACAAAACCATAAGAACTATTTTACCAGAAGGTAGAAATCACAGTTATTCTGATGGCGATTTTGGTTTCAACTGGAGCGATGATAGCAAATGGCTTTTTGTAGATGATAGCATGGGTAATTTTAATGCAACGCATACCGCGATGATCAAAGCCGATGGTTCGGAAACTAAATACCCAATTATGAGTGGTTTTGGCGAAGACGCTGCCAAACAACAAATGAAAGGCAAAGCACTTGCTTGGTTGAGCAGCAAAGAAGGTCGTAAATCATTGGCCAATCAAGGCAGCAGAGAACTTGACGTGTACGCGGTATTTTTCGATAAAAAAGACTTTGAAAATTTTAAATTATCCAAAGAAGAAGCTGCTCTTGCAAAAGAAATAAAAGACAAAGAAAAAGAAGCCGAAGATAAAAAAACGGCTGCTAATACTGGTAAAAACAAGAAAGACACTCCTAAAAAAGAGGAAGCTGTAGTTTGGAATCCAGATTTGACTGACCTTGAAACTAGAAAAGTTCGTGTAACCATCAACAGTTCATCTATTGCAGATTTTGTGTTTAATGATGAAGGTAGTAAGTTGTTCTATTTAGCTTCTTTTGAAAAAGGATTCGACCTTTGGGTAACCGATACTAAAACCAAAGAAACTAAAATTTTAGCTAAACTAGGATCATCTCCAAGTACTTTATTTTTGAGCAAAGACAACAAAACATTGTTTGTTCGAAACGACGGAAGCTTGTCTAAAATTGATACGGAAAGCGGAAAAATTACGGGAGTTAACGTATCGGCTGAGATGGTTTTAAATACAGAGCAAGAACGTAACTACATTTTCAATCACATGTGGAGACAAACCGCCAAGAAATTTTACGATCCAAAATTACATGGCGTAGATTGGAAAATGTATAAAGATACTTATGCTAAATTTTTACCACACATCAATAACAACTATGATTTCCAAGAATTATTGAGCGAAATTTTAGGAGAACTTAACGCCTCGCATACAGGAGGACGCTACAGCGCTAGTTTCCCTAATATGGATGTAACAGCTTGTTTGGGTTTATTGTACGATGAAAAAAATGCTGATGATGGTTTAAAAGTTACTGAAGTAATTGTAGGCGGACCTTTTGATAAAACAGGCTCAAAACTAAAAGCAGGTGCTACTATCAATAAAATTGACAACGAAGCAATAACGGCCAATACAGATTGGGCTAAATTTCTAAACAGAAAAACAGGAAAATTAATTTTAATTTCAGGTGTAGATGCTAATGGAGTTGCCTTTCAAGAATCTGTAAAACCGATTTCATTTGGAGAAGAATCGGGTTTAATGTACAATCGTTGGATTCGCAAGATGAATCAGATTACTGAAAAATTGAGTAACGGTAAAGTAGGCTACGTTCACGTACAAGGTATGAATGACGGTAGTTTTAGAGAAGTTTTTGACCAAGTAATGGGTAAAAATTTCGAAAAAGAAGCTTTGATTGTCGACACTCGTTTTAATGGTGGTGGCTGGTTACACGATGATTTAAATACTTTATTGAGTGGCAAACGCTACCTTGAATTTGCACCACAAGGCAACCGCTTGAAAGATGCGGAACCATTAGGAAGATGGACCAAACCTAGTTGTGTTTTAATGAGTGAAGGCAATTACTCCGATGCATTTATTTTCCCATACGTGTACAAACAAAACGGAATCGGGAAGTTAATTGGAATGGGAGTACCAGGAACAGGAACGGCTGTTTGGTGGGAAACTCAAATTGATCCTTCTTTAGTTTTCGGAATTCCAATGGTAGCTACTATCGGAAAAGAAAACAGACCTACTGAAAACTTGCAAGTCAATCCAGATATTCCCGTTGCGATGAAATACGAAGATTATTTGAACGGACAAGACAAACAATTAGAAAGAGCTGTTGAAGAAATGCTTAAAACGATTAAATTTTAGATGCAATACAAATTGAATCTACCATTATACAGTACCAGATATATGTCATTTACTTTTAAAGTTTAACTTACAAATCAAAATTATATACAAATTTACAATTATTGTATTAATAATGAGCTCGATATCATGTCGGGCTCATTTAATTTAATATCATGACTAAACTCAAGCTAATTGTGACGATTTATTAAAAAAATTAAACACTAAAATTATTTGCTAACCTCAGACCCAGCAGAAGATATGAGACGAAAATATTTCTTTTAATTTTTTTTGAAACAATAATATTTTATATGTACATTTGCTTAAATTTAATTATTCTAAATAAAAACAATATGTCATTTAAAAAATTCATTTTCTGTATTTCTTTTTTAGGCAGTGCAGTGTGTTTTGCTCAAGAACAAGACACAATTAACGAATACGAACTGGAAACAGTTAAGATTATTAAGGAGAAAGTAAAAACAATAACGGGAGCTGGTCAATACATTGATGCAAAAAAATTACAAAAACTCAATCAAACAAACATTAATAATGTTTTAAGAATTATACCTGGAGTCAATATTAGGGATGAAGAAGGATTTGGTTTAAGACCAAACATTGGTTTAAGAGGTACACCTGTAAACAGAAGTGCAAAAATATCATTAATGGAAGATGGAATCCTTGCTGCACCTGCACCTTATTCTGATCCATCAGCATACTACTTCCCTACATTCGCAAGAATACAAGGTGTAGAAGTACTCAAGGGAAGCAGCCAAATAAAATATGGCCCATATACTATTGGTGGAGCTATTAATTTAATTTCAACACAAATACCAAATGAATTTAGAGGATTTGCACAACTTTCGACGGGGAGTTTTAATACAAATCAACAAAGAATATGGATTGGAGATAGTAAAAAAAATATTGATTACTTATTTGAATTCAATAGGATAGCCAGCAACGGATTTAAGCAAATGGAAAATGGTGCTAATACTGGTTTTGACAGAAGGGATGTACTAGGAAAACTGCGTTGGCACACAAGTAAAACGGCTAAAATTAGTCAATCTGTTCTACTTAAAGTAGGGAACACATTCGAGGACAGTAAAGAAACTTACTTAGGTCTTACCCTTGATGACTATAACAATAACTCCAGAAGAAGGTACTTAGGAACGCAGAGAGACCTTTTAGATTTACGTCAAGAACAGATTAGCATTACTCACAACATAAACCCTTTTGATAAATTCTATGTTACTACATCAGGATATTATACAAAAGTGTTCAGAGATTGGGCCAGAGCAAACACCTTTGGTGGACAAAGTATAAATAATATTCTTGCTGATCCATCTGCTAACCAAACTGCATATAATATTATGACAGGTGTGGCAAATGGCAACATTTCGTATCAAAGTGCTGCAAGAACATATTACACTAAAGGTATTCAAACAGCATTAAACTACCAGTTTGATACAGGACAAATAAAAAATAAAATAGAACTTGGCATTCGCTTTCACGAAGACCAAGCTGATAGATTTGGAACAACTTCAACATATGCTATGACTAACGGTATAATGATATTGACAAATGCTGGTGTGAAAGGAAATCAAGAAAACCAGATCAGAAATGCAAAAAGTTTAGCTTCATATATCACATACGAAATAAACTATAAAAACTTGAAGCTTAGCCCAGGCGTGCGTTACGAGAAAATTCAATTAGACTTTGAAAATTACGGAAATGCCGACAATGCTAGATTGGGAACTAATTTGAGAAAAGCAAAGAATGAATTATCAACAGTTTTACCAGGAATTGGCATGAACTACAGCATTAACACATCTATGAATATTTTTGGAGGTGTTCACAAAGGATTTTCACCTCCGGGAATGCCTTCAGTAACTTCAACTGTCGGACAGGCAAAAATAGAAAAATCTTTAAATTACGAACTCGGTTACCGTATCGAAAAACGATATGTAATTGGACAAATAGGTGGTTTTATCAATGACTATTCGAATATTTTAGGATCTGATAATATATCTGGTGGCGGAGCAGGTACAGGTGATTTATTTAACGCAGGAAATGCAAAAATTAAAGGAATTGAAGCCTCAATTGATATAAATATTGCCGATGCATTAAAAATTAACAATCCTAATATTAAACTGCCGCTTAACATTGCATATACTCACACTAATGCAAAATTCCAAGATACATTCGTTAATGGAGGTGGCGACTGGGGATCAGGAACCATAAACAAAGGTGACTTTATACCATTTATTACACCTAATCTTTTGACTTGTAGCTTAGGTTTTGAAAATAAAAAATTTAATACAACACTTACTGGAAGATACACTGGTACCACCAGAATTAAACCTGGTCAAAGTGATGAAGTAGTGCCACAAAATGGCATTTTGTACAATAATGTAACAGCAATAGATGGATTTTTAATTATTGATTTATCATCAAATTATATATTAACAAAAAATTTAACCATTTTCACGCTATTCAATAATGTAACAAATAACAAATCAATTGTAGCTAATTTACCTCAGGGATATCGCCCAAACTTACCCCTTAGTTATAACTTGGGACTTAAGTTTAACTTATAGTTTATTAAAATAACTAGTAATAGAAAAAGAATTGTAAAAGAAAGGTAGTTGAAAGACTACCTCTTTTTTTTTCAATAATTATGACTGAAATTAACATTGAATGATGGCAAAATATATTGGCATCCCAAAAGTGATGTTAAAAGGGAACGTTACTGCTAGTGCCATTGGCAAAAAGATTCCCGGATTTGCTTTAGGAACTGCAATTTTCATGGCCGCTGGAACAGCAATATAAGAGGCACTTGCAGCTAGAACTGCAAATATAAAACGGTTCCCGATATCGGCTGTTGCAAAGTGACTCAAATAGGCAACAACACTCCCATTGATTAAAGGAATTACTACGGCAAAGGCAAAACTAAACCAGCCACTTTTAAAGAAATCACCCAATTTACGGCCACTCACAATTCCCATATCTAATAAAAATAAGGCCAGAAAACCTTTAAAAATATCAGTAGTAAAAGGTTTTATTCCCAATGCCTGTTGATCACTAGCGAGCAAACCAATAATTAAACTTCCTAAAATTAAAAGCACACTTCCGTTTGTGAAAGAATGAGTTACGATGGTGGATAATTTTGTTTTCAGCACATTATTATTACTAAACAATCTGATTAATATTACACCTACAATAATAGCTGGAGCTTCCATTAAAGCCATTACGGCTACCATGTGACCACTAAAATTGAAATTTTGCAATTCTAAAAATGAAACTGCTGTTACAAAAGTTACTGCGCTTACAGATCCATAAGTTGCAGCGATCGCGCCCGCGTTTTCAATGCTGTATTTCTTCTTTAAAATAAAAAAACAATACAATGGAATAATCAAAGCGATTCCAACTCCAAAAAAAATCGACCATAAAATATCAATGGTAAAATGACTATGGGCCAACTCTTGACCTCCTTTAAACCCAATTGCAAAAAGCAAATACAAAGAAATAAACTTGGAGCTGCCTTCTGGGATTTGCAAATCACTTTTGACTAAAACGGCTATGATTCCGAGGACAAAAAAAAGTAAAGCGGGATTGGTAAGGTTTTCAATTAATAAATTCAAATTCATAGTAAAGTGTCTTTTAATTACCGATTTCGCTTGGTAATTTTATTGATAGATAAAGTAAAGAATACTTGTTTTTTATTTTTTAGCTGCGCGTTTTAGTCTGTCATTAATAGTTTTGCCCAATCCAATATCTGGAAAACGCTCCACTAAAATCAAATCTAATTTTTGGCTATCCAAGCGGTGTAATGCTGCGTATAAACGGGAGCTTGCTTCTGCTAATGAGCCTGATTTTGAAAGCACCTCCTGCGCAACAATACAGTCACTTTGATAAGTGTTGCTAAAAGACAACACGCCAACTCGCAATTTCAAATTTTGGTTTAAATCCAAACTCATAGCAGTAGTCAACTGCGTAGTTGTAGCGGGCGCATAATGGCGGGCTAACATGCCTGGAGCTGGCGGTGCTTTTTCATTGTAATTATGTACCGCTACAGGCCCAACTACCGCCTCAATGTCCTCAATAGCAAGAGAACCCAAACGGTATAAAACAGGCTCGTCGTTTTCAAAACCAATAATGGTCGACTCGATGCCTTTGTGACAGCTTCCACCATCTAAAATTAAGGGAACCTCTTCTTGAAAATACTGCGCTACATGACTGGCTTGTGTTGGACTAATAGACCCAAACGGGTTGGCACTTGGTGCAGCCAAAGGAAAATCGAGCTGTTCTAAAAGTGCCAAAGTAAGCTCATGATTAGGCACACGTACTGCAACAGTGTCTTTACCAGCCGTCACCAAATCTGGTACATTGGACTGCTTTTTTAAAACCATCGTCAAGGGACCCGGCCAAAAAGCAGCAGCCAAGTGCGCAGCTTTAATTGGAATTTCTCGTGCAACTTGAGGCAAACTTTCAACTGATTTTAAGTGTACGATTAAAGGATTGAAAGTTGGTCTTTTTTTGATACTAAAAATAGAAGCGATAGCTTTAGGGCTAAAAATATTTCCTGCTAACCCATAAACAGTCTCTGTAGGAATGGCGATAACTTCTTCTTGATTTAATAATGCAATTGCCTCTGGGATAGATTTTGATATAGTATTCATTACTTAAGGGTTACAATAATCACAATACATGGGATCTTCTGTTGTTTTTTGATACGGAAATGAAACTTCAAGTGTGTGTTGACACTTTTTACAATTATAAACATGGCTTAAAGTAGAACGTGTAGGTGATTTGCACCATTCACAAGGTAAACCAAGTTTAGCTTCTGTAACTACAAATCCTGGCGTGCTGCACTCCGGACAAACAGATTGAACGGCTTGAAGCAACTTTTGAGCCGCTAATTCAATAACTTTCATGCGTGTAGGGTTGTTATGCGCTCTCATATCGGTCTCGGCATAAACAGAGCCGTATATTTTTTGCAAATGCTCAAAACAACTTTGTAATTGCAGCATGTTGTCAATTCCTTTTAAAATTGATTCGTTATTTTTGGGACCGCTGCGCAAAATAATAGCATGAGAAGGAAAGTGAATTCTCTCTGCGAAATCCAATAAATCTTGCCAAGTTTCTGTTGTTGTTCCATAGAAATTAGTGTCTAAACTGATTTCTCGAACCACAATTTCGAGTTCGTTTTTTTTATCTATAAAAATCAAAAATTCTTCATCCGCTTGCGCAAAAAATAAACTGGGATGAGCACCAAACGACCCCTCACTTGCTATGGCTAAATCACAATCAAAAGCGGTCATCGCAGCAAGACATTTTTCGCGAACCGTTTGTAAAGCAGTTGATTGCCTATCGATTTCACCAGCAAAAGTGCCAAAAATATCGGTATCAAAAGCAGTAGGAACAAAACAGCTTACACTAAGCCCATTTTCAAAAATGGGTGCAATTACCCGCTCTTTCTGATGTTTGGTTACGATCAGTAACTTTCTGTCTTTAAATAGCTCCATCTGTTTTGGCTTTAGGCCTTACCTCAATTTGAATGATGCCGTTGATGAGCAATTCTAAATCTTTTTCCTCAGCCTCTTTAATCAGCATTCTAATATAATCAGATGCCTCTATTAAAGTTTCTTGTCGTCGTTTTGAATGCTGAAAATCTCTATTAAACTTAAATTCACTGCCGTATTTTTCCAAACTGTGGTAATTTACTTTGGTTTTGATCAGCGAATACAAAACTTTTCCTGCCTCAAGAGGTTCAAATTTTCCCTCGATTAATTTAAATTGAAATTGCTTTTTCATGCTTTCTTTTTTGGTGTCAAAGTGAAATAGAACATAAAAAATTAATATTGCTAAAGCGAATATCAAATGATATTTTCGGTCATTTCGATTGCTCTTTAAGCCCAAGTAAAAAACAAAAACTAAAGTTAAAAATGCCTTTTTTGCTTTTAGTTTATTTCATACTGGGGCTTTTGTTTTTCATAGTGCAAAGGTATAATAGACTAATCATTAATTTTTATTTATATTTATAATGATAATCATAAACAATTTTAATACATCACGGTAAAATTAAAAATACCAACTAAAGATCAAACACATACGCTCAAAAAGACAAGATAAAACAATTAAAAAAAAATCCTGAAACAATTGTTAGCTTATGATTAAACCAAATGTGACTATCATAAGAAGCTTTTAGCAAATAATAATTTTGATAGTTCAGTAAAAGTAGAGGCTTAGCAGTTGATTTTTAAATGCGAGAGAATTGCATTTTATTCGTATTCAAACACCATAGGGAAATGAGAATGATATTGTGAAGTTCTAACTACAACATTAAATTAAATAAGGAACTATCGCATTTTTTACAGCATTACATTAGCTTGCATACTGACGCAAATAGAGTATGGCTTGTTGTTGCGCTACAGCAATCACCTCATTTTGAAGAACAAACTCATTTTCGTAAAAAGACAATGTACCTGCACGATCAATTGAAGCAATTTGTTGTTTCGCTTTGTTTTTAAAATGAAGCAGCTCATTTTCAATAGTGATCAATTTTTCTTTAGAAATTTTTAAAGCTCCCGTTTGATAATTCTCTAAATTATAAAGTGTACTCAATTCCATTTCCTCTACTTGCTGAATTAAAACCTTTAAATGAAAAGGATTTTCTACCAAAGGAATTATGGATCGAATGGCTCTCAGAATTCTTTTTACAACCGTTGGATCCTCTTTTCCCCATTGAAAAATTTGATCAAAACAAAAGTCGATGAATTCTTCAAAGTCAAACTCATTGACCTGAATTTTAGCTGTACTCAAAGCTCTTGCATCCGTTGAAGGAAAAGATTTCAAAGCCAATTCCTTAGCAATTTCCCCTATTTGATCAATACAATTCAAGCAAGTTGTAGGGTCATTCACTGCTGGAGATATAGCTTTGATAGCAATATCAACTAATTTACGTACTCCAAAATTGATGTCTTGCGTATGACTCCTGAACTGCTCTACCTTGAAGGCGCTCTTAACCAACGCACTAACCCTACGTTGCACCACTTGCGCTTGGGTTTCCGTTAAAGGTTGATTAAAAACCAAAGTCACCAAAGTAGTAGTTTCTTTCATGATGAACTCACCAATAATGGGTTTTTGATACGCATTTTCAAAACAAGCACCAACATCGGAATCCGTGAGTACATCAACAATTGTCTTGAGTTTTACATAATTGACACTATCTAAATAACCGGAATCAAACGGACTTAAAACTTGTATCTTGTATTTATCTGAATTGATTAAAGCCCTTTTGTACAACAAACTACTCCCTTTTTTCCAATTTTCTTGGTAAAGCAAATTAATCTCTGCCATCATATCTACCTTGATGCTGTTGGTAATACTAGACACATTCATATTGATGCTCAAATAGGTAATCATGTTGGGATACGACCACGATAAACCGTAAAAAGCCAACAATGTGCCCAATGATAAAGTAACTAAAAACGGAGTTTCAGGGAAAAAGACAGTCACTAATTGCGGCAAGATGCACAACGAAATACTACCTACAATAAGACCGATGAATTTCTGCATTTTAAAGTCGGTTATCAAAAAATGCCTCAGAATTCGCGGAGAAAACTGTGACGAAGCCAACTGCATCACCACAAAAATAACCGAAAAAGTAGTCAATGAAATACCTATCAAAATAGAAACTAAAATATTGGTTACAGAGAGCAAACTCTCGTAAGTAGCACGAATATCTAAATGAAGGATTTGCCCAAAATCAACATTTTTTTCAAGCAACATCACCGCAGAGCCAATCACCACGACGTATAAAACACCCAAAAAAGTACCTACATCTTTTAACTGATGAATAAACATGTTCTTTACTTGGTATTTGATATTATGGTACATCATTTCAGTTTTGGTATTAAAATACAGTTAGTTAATCTGGTTTTCTTAAAAAAAGAATTCCTATTGGTACATCTTTGCTTTGTAAAAAAAGTTCTCGTTCAATGCCAAGTCTTTTTTACCATTGACTCTTTGAAAATTATTTACTCGAAAAAAAATCTTTTTGTAACAAGATTGGCAAATCAAAAATAATCAAATTGAAAGATGAAAGTTGCAATTGCAGCATTTTAATTTCAAGTGAGCGAATAGCATTCGCGAAAGCGCTATATTGTTTTAGTACCTTTGCTTCACGCCGATAAACAGTAACAATTTACATCGGCTACAGCCAAACCATAAAGATTGAACCTTCTTCATAAAACAGTAAACATGAATTTACAAATTGAAACTCCTGCCCTACTTTTTGGCGCTACTTCGCTAATTTTATTGGCGTACACCAACCGATTTTTAACCATTGCTACCATTGTTCGTGGCTTAAAAAAAACATACAAAGAGAAAGAAAGCGCGCTCATATTACTAGAAATTAAAAATTTGAACCTACGCCTTACACTCATTCGCAACATGCAAATGGTAGGTGTTCTGAGCTTGTTTTTAAGTGTTTTCGCCATGCTATTACTTTTTTTAGAACAAGCAACGGCAGGTATCTATTTGTTTGGTGGAAGTTTGTTTTTCCTATTACTTTCCCTCGGCTTATCGTTTTGGGAAATATCAATATCTGTTAATGCCTTGCGCTTGCACCTGAGCGATTTGGTACAAAATGAAAAATAAAAAAAATGCTCCTAAACAGATTTGTTAGAAGCATTTTTATTTTAGCAGATGATGACAATTATTGGTTTAGCAAACCACCTTCTTCTTTTTTATCGGTGTTTAACAAACTCGGACTTTCTTTAGCCAATTTGTTGCGCGTTGGAATTTTATAATTCAAACTAAAACCAAAACGTCTCGTATCTTGCTTGTTACTGATAAAAATTGGCGTTTCAAAAGCATTGAACGCATTGCGATTTTTATCTAAAACATCATCTACGTACACAGACAATGTCAATTGATCTTTTAAAAACTTTTTCGAAAAAGTCAAATCAAGCGAATTGCGTATGGGAGCCACGGCAATAAAATAGAAGTAATTTCCCTTTGGTACGATATAATTGTAATTGGCAACAAATTTTATTTTTTGTGGCAACACTAACTGCGACATGAAGTTTAAAACCCAAAAACCTTTGGTGTCAACTCTAGGAATATCGTGCAATTGGTATCCAGCATACACGTATAAAAAATTCATGGTATCTGGATTTACGTTCATTTTCATTGTCTCTGCTAATCCTTTCGTAAAAAGCATGTACGGAATTGGCATCCCGATATTGAAATTGTGAATTTTTACTTCCGGAATATTTTCGTTGGTATTGGCAACAACAGTGCCGTCAACCATTACCCTTTGAATAACTTGATTTTTAGCCGAACTCAAATTATAACTGATAAAAGCATAATCAAAAGCACTCAGTTTTACTTCGTAATTATCAAAAATAGTTGGCTGTAGGTTCGGGTTTCCTGAGTATTCTATATTTGGGTTTTGATAGTTAGTATTGTTTGGGTTTAATGCTGATGTACTTGGCAAGGTAATTTTCTTGTTGTAATTTACATTAAAATTGATGGCGTTGGTAAAATTGTACTGCGCACTTGCATTAGGAAAAAATCGAAATTGTTTAAAAGTGCTCAAAGCAGCCACATCCGTATTACCCGTTATATTGTAATCTTCGGCACGGCCTCCAACAATGAAATTCAGTTTGTCAAATTTTGTTTGAACTTCAAAGTAGCTCGCGGCTGTTCTTCGTTTGTACTCTAAATTGGTAACACCTCTGTTTGAAGTATCAAAAAGCAACTCTTCGTACAAAGCTCCAATACTCAATTTACCTTCGTCAGAAAAATCAAAAGGTTGCGAAAAATCTACTTTTCCGTTGTAAACTTTCTGATGCGAAGTGTTATCCAATGTTGGTGTTGTATTGGCAGTTGGACGCAATAGGAAATCGTTAGTATTGGAATTATAATTGAATTTGAATTCTAATTTCTTTGCAGGATTATCAAATTTTTTCTGGTACGTAATTACGGCATCCTGACGCAAACCATCAGTTACCGAAGTATCATCAGTGTTAAATCCAGGACCTGAACCCAAGGTATTACTGTTGTTATCGTTTTTTGTAAAGTCATAATTCAACAGCAATCGATCCTTACCGATATCGAATGTCAAAGCCGATTTCACAAAATTAGTGCGTCCTAATCGGTCCGCATCAGTTTGTGATAATACTGTAGTTGTTCCGTTTTCTTTGCGCTCCAAAGCCGTCCAAACTGCAGACTCGCGGTAGTTTTGACCAAAATTAAGCTGCCATCCAAAATATTTGTTTTTAGCACTTAATAACAAACTGTTATTCATTCGCAAACGAACATCATCATAATCTGTAATACTGGTACTGTTGGTATACGTTGCACTCAAATAGTTTTTCGCATTCCTGTTGGTAATAATGTTAAGGATTGCGCCACCCGAAGTAGCAGGAAACTCGGCTCCTGGCTGGGTAATAATTTCGATTTTTTCGATAGCATTGGCCGGCATTCCCTCCAAAAAAGCGTTTAATTCATTAGTAGAAATATTCAGCGGACGCCCGTCCATAAAAACATCCAATTGCTTACCTTGATACATCATCCCGGCAATATCCGAAGCAATTAAACCGGGTAATTTTTTGATTCCTTCTAAAACAGAACCGGTATTGAGATTGGCCTGTTCCGAAAAGTTAAAAATAGTTCGATCGGCTTTTTGCTCGATGGCCTTTTTGTTTTTAACGATTGTTACTTCTTTTAATTCGTTCGTTTTTTCAGTTTCGACTTCTGTTTTTTGTTCTGGGGCCGTTTGCGCAGAAGCTGTGTAAAAATGAAACATACTTACTACTGCTAGGCCAATGATTTTTTTCATAATTGATTTGATTGATGCCCATAAGTAGCAATTGTAGAGAATATGTTACAGTGGCACGGTTCATGAAATTGTTTTTATTGATGGTAAATGTTAAGAATTAGCTACATCCTTAAACCTTTCACAACTCAAGCCATCTAATAATAAAGCAATTACCGATATGAAATCATCTGTATTATGGTCGTTACGACTCGGATTTTCGGCCAAGCAAGCCGATTTTATTGAAAAAAATGGCGTGAATGATTTTCTAGAAAAATCTTTTGCTACCACAATCGATAACCAATTGCCCGATTATTTGGCTACAAGCCCAAAAACATTGGCTGAATTTAAAGAGCTGAGACAAACACTCAAAGATGCAAACTCAGATCAAGCCAAAGCCATCCGAAAGCAAGAAGCGCAAACGTCATTG
This sequence comes from Flavobacterium erciyesense, assembly GCF_018069925.1. Classification (GTDB taxonomy): domain Bacteria; phylum Bacteroidota; class Bacteroidia; order Flavobacteriales; family Flavobacteriaceae; genus Flavobacterium; species Flavobacterium erciyesense. The sequence continues at coordinate 174,277 of NZ_JAGPXB010000004.1, forward strand.
GAAATGAAAATGGCTTGGATCGAAAAAATGCAGCAAGATGCTTTTCCGCTTCGTGAAAAAATGACCTGCTTTTGGCACAACCATTTTGTATCGACCATTCAAAAAGTAAAAGTCAATTATTGGATTTACCAACACAACCAAATCCTAAGAACACACGCTTTTGGGAATTTCAAAACGCTTACCAAATTAATCGTTCAAAGCAATGCCATGGTGCGCTACTTAGATAATGTTGACAATCGAAAAGGAAAATGGAACGAAAACCTAAGTCGAGAACTCCTAGAACTTTTTACTCTTGGTATTGGGAATTACACCGAAATGGATATCAAAAACGGAGCAAAAGGACTCGCAGGTTTGGGTATTGGTGAAGAGAAAGCGCAATACAGGAAGTTTCTTGAAGATAATGAGCCTTTTACTTATTTGGGTAAAAAAGGGAATTTAAAAGCCGATCAGCTCATTGATGCTATTTTTGAACAAAATGCTATACCTTATTTAATCACTCGAAAAATACTGCAATGGTTTATTTATGATAATCCTTCCGAAGATTTGGTGCTGTACTACGGTGATTATTTCCGCAAAGTAAACTTTGAAATACAACCGCTTTTGGTAAAAATGATAACCGAAGAATATGATAAAAAAACGGCTGGTTCGAAGATTAAAAATCCACTTGAATTCAGTCTGCAACTTTTAGATGAATTACAAATAAAAAACCCAAATACGCGAGGTTTGGTGCTATTCATGAAAGAACAAGGCATGGATTTATTCAATCAACCCAATGTAAAAGGTTGGGATGGCGGCAACTCGTGGCTGAGTTCTCAAATGTACTTACAGCGCAACAATGTAGCCGATTTGCTTTGTAACGGAAAAGGAAATTTTAGGAACCAAAATGCGAACAAAATGATGAGCGATAAGCCAATGCGCCAAACATCCGTGCAACTTAATTGGGATAAAAAGGCATCACACAAAAAAATAATTGCCCAATTGTCTGACCGTTTGCTGTTTCAAGTAGAAGCCAACGCGCAAGCCGACTTTGAAAAATTAATAAAATACGATTTTGACAGCAATGCCATTGGGGCTGATTATGCCGTATTGCGTTTGTTTAATTATATGGTAAAATCGCCCGAGTTTCAAATCATTTAAATCTACAGTTATGAACAGAAGACACTTTTTAACACTAACAGGAACGCTAACTGGTGGCGCATTGCTGCTTCCTGACTTTTTATATTCTTATGGTTCACAAAGTAATTTGGTAGTTGGTGAACAATGTGTTGTATTTGTACAACTCAATGGCGGTAATGATGGCTTGAATACTTTTATTCCGTTTTCAGATCCTTTGTATTACGAACTCCGCCCAAAAATCGCCATTAGTAAAGGTGATGTTGCTTCGGCCACAAATGATATGGCCTTTCATCCTGCTTTAAGTGGCTTTGCGCAAATGCAACAAAACGGCGATTTGAGTGTTTTGCAAAATGTAGGTTACCCGAATCCGGTTCGCTCCCATTTTCGCAGTCAAGAAATTTGGCAAACAGCCCCAAAAGAACAAGAGTATTTGAATGATGGCTGGCTGGGTCGCTATTTGGATTTACAATGCAAAGAGCACCAACCAACTGCAGGAGTAAATATTGACACGATTGATAATTTAGCATTGAAAGGCGATGCTCCCAATTCTATTACAGTAAAAGATCCGAGCCGATTTGTGGTAAAAAGAAATTCGGAAGCTCCCGTTCAGCTTTCAACCAATCCCCAATTGGATTTTGTTCGAAAAATTGCCAACTCAGTAGTTGAAGGCGCAGACGATATTCAAAATGCGATAAGCAAAGCTGCAGCTTCAGAGATTGCTTATCCAAAAACAGGATTAGCCAAAAATTTAGAGTGGATTGCCAAACTTATCAAAGGAAACTTGAACTCAAAAGTATATTACACATCGCTCAACGGTTTTGATACTCATGACAATCAACTGGCTATTCATAAAAACAAACTTACTGAATTGAATGATGCAGTTTTTAGTTTTTACCAGGATTTAAAGAAATCACAACAACTGTATCAGGTAACAATCGTCGTTTTTTCTGAATTTGGTCGCCGTGTAAAAGACAATGGTAGCGGTACCGATCATGGCACTGCGGCTCCAATGTTTATCATTGGCGGAAGCAATAAAGGAAAAGTAATTGGAGCCAACCCGAATTTAGTTGATTTAGATCAAGGCGATTTAAAATACCAACTCGATTTCAGAAGTGTGTACGCGTCCTTACTGCAAAACAAACTGCAATTTGACCCTAAAAAAATCGGACTTATGAATGATCCCGTGAAAGGGCTTTTTTAATCACTTTAAAAAACTATCTTTGCCCGCTTTTAAAATTTGAAACAAAGATGATAAATAATAGTGTACTTAAAGGAGTTTTTTTAGTTGGATTAGGCGCTACAAGCTACGGAATGCTGGCAACTTTTGTAAGAATGGCTTATGATGAAAATTATACAACTGCAGAAGTAACTGTTTCACAATTTGTTTTTGGAATTATTGGAATTTTATTAATCAATGCATTTCAAAGAAACCGAAACAACAATACAGCGGTGAAAGCATCTAAAAAAAACAAATCACAATTAATGCTTGCTGGAACTTCAACTGGACTAACGAGCGTTTTTTATTATTTAGCGGTAAAATTTGACATTCCTGTTTCAATTGCTATTGTTCTTTTAATGCAAACAGTTTGGATTGGCGTGCTATTAGAATGGTTTTTAGAGAAAAAAGCTCCTTCTAAAGTCAAAACTATATCTGTAATTATTGTTTTAATTGGTACTGTTTTAGCAACTAACTTACTAAATTCAGATGTGAAATTAAATCCATTAGGAATCTTTTTTGGATTGTTAGCAGCAACTTCATTTACCACAACCATGTTTACTGCAAATAGAATTGCAACCGAAATTTCATCGGCGCAAAGAAGTCTTTACATGCTTTTTGGTGGCGGAATAATGGTTTTAATTTTCGCACTAATTACACAAATAATTCCAAATGAATTTCCAGCAATAGCTGATGCTTTAGGAGTTTTTTCTACGGCAAAAGATTTTAATTTTAGTATTTTCTTCAAATGGGGAATTATACTTTCTCTATTTGGAACAATTATTCCGCCAATGCTTTTAAACGCAGGATTTCCTTTAACAGGAATTGGTTTGGGAAGTATTGTTTCGGCTCTGGAACTCCCCGTATCAGTACTTATGGCGTATTTTCTTTTGAACGAAAAAGTAATTCTACTTCAATGGGTTGGAATTGTTTTAATCATCTTGGCAATTGTGATTATGAATGTGAATTTTAAGAAAAAAGCTTAATATCTATTTACAACATTTATGCTAATTTCATTTAAATTTTTATAAATTCGTGACAAATCTATTTATCATGAATTTACCTTGGCATTTGTACGGGATGGCTTTTATTTATTTCATTGCGGGAATCAATCATTTTCGCAATCCTAGATTGTATTTAAAAATCATTCCGCCCTACATCCCAAACCACAAGCTTATGAATTACGCAAGTGGTGCTGCCGAAATTATTTTAGGAATCGCATTGTGTGTACCTGTGCTCTCTACCTATGCTGCTTGGGGTGTGATTGCTTTGTTGATCGCTATTTTCCCAACGCATTTGTACATGTATTTTGACCCAAAAGCACATATGGGCTTACCTAAATGGTTATTGCTTTTGCGCATGCCATTGCAGTTCGCTTTAATGTTTTGGGCGTACCAATACACCTAAAAGCCATGAACTCCTTGTTTGTCAATTCTTCGGAATCGCCTTTACTTCAGCTTCCTGATGCAGACATTCAATACTTTCCTCAGTTTTTTTCAAAAGAAGAAGCCGACCGAATTTTTACTGATTTGCTTCAAAATATCCCGTGGCAACAAGACGATATTCGTGTTTTTGGCAAAGTGCATCCGCAGCCACGCCTTACCGCTTTGTTTGGCAACGAGGGAAAATCCTATTCGTATTCTAATATCACCATGCAACCGCATCCTTGGTCGCCACTTTTACTTCAGCTAAAGGAGAAAGTAGAAGCTGTGGCCCAAACGCATTTTAGCACTGTGCTACTCAATCAATACCGCGACGGAAGAGACAGCAATGGCTGGCATGCCGATAACGAAAAAGAATTAGGTGTTAATCCGGTAATTGCATCACTTAGTTTTGGCGCCGAAAGACAATTTCAACTCAAGCACAACGAGATTACCAATTTAAAGAAAAGCATAACCCTAGAGCACGGAAGTTTTTTACTCATGCAAGGAACCACGCAACATTGCTGGAAACATCAAATTCCGAAAACCGCAAAACCAGTTGGCAACCGAATCAATTTAACGTTTAGAATCATAAAATAACTCTTCCAAAAACGATATCCTACATTCCAATTTTAAAAAACACCACTCATACAAGTACATTTAAAAGAAAAATTTGGAAAGAGCGTAAAAAAAAACGGTATTTGATGAAAACTAATTACTTTTTTTATTAATATTGATATCAAATACAATTGTAATTTATTAATCATTAACAACTTATTTGAATTAATTTTCACGTGATGAAAAAGAGTAACCGAAAAGAATTAAACTGGGAGCAAACAGAAAAACTTGTTGCTATGGCTTTAGAAGAAAAAAATCCTTTTGAAATCATAAAAAAAGAATTTGGTCTGGCAGAAAAAGAGATTCTCGAAATCATGAAAAAGAAAATGCCAGTTGAAAAATTCGAAATGTGGAAAAAGAAAGCAATCGCAAATAAACCAAAACCAAAACCACTCAAAATAGACGATTTTGATGAAGACTTAGACGGCAAATATTACATAAAGAATAAATTAGACTAATACTGAAAACTCCTGAATTTATCAGGAGTTTTTTTGTTTTAAACCACCAAAAAACATGGTTCACGTTACTAAAAAAGATGATTGTTTAACTTTTGAAATTCAAGGATGGCATAAATTATGGGCTTTTGAAAATCAAATAACGGTTAGACAAGATCAAATTACGAAAGCTTATCAGGATGAAACTGAAATTAAATTTTGGCAAGGTTTTAGATGTCCTGGTACCGAAATACCAGGACTTATTACAGCAGGAACCTATTACCAAAACGGTAAAAACTTTTGGGATGTGTGCGACAAATCGAAAAGTATCATTGTAGAATTACAAAATCATACTTTCAAAAAATTATTCATTGAAGTACCCAATACTCTAGAAACACTAGCTTTAATCCAAGAGTTCCACTATCAAACATAGTATTCCAATTGTAAAACGATAAAAGCCAAACTCTTTTACTTTTTTAAAAACTACAATTGTAACAAATGGTGCTTTACACCGACCAATAAGCAAAATTAAATATACACAATGAAAAGAATACTTTATTCCTTAGCGCTTGCAAGCGTACTATGGAGTTGTAAAACAACAAATACCGTAACATCGGCAAAAGCCAAAGAACAAATTAATGTAAACATTAACTTAACGGATGTAAAAGACGACAAGGTTTTGGTTACCGTTGTTGCTCCAAAAATAAATGCTGATGAAACAACATATAGTGTCCCAAAGATAATTCCAGGGACCTACTCTGTTGATGATTACGGCAAATACATCGAAGACTTTAAAGCATTTGACAGCAAAGGAAATTTACTAAGCACTAGCAAAGCAGATGAAAATACTTGGATAATAAAAAATGCAAAAACATTAGCGAAAATTACTTATTTGGTAAATGATACTTTTGACACCGAAAAAGGTAATGGTTTTGGCAATAACGATGTGTTTTCACCAGCAGGAACTAATATTGATTCAGGAACTAATTTCATGTTGAACATGCACGGTTTTGTAGGTTTTTTTAAAGACAAAAACGACTTGCCATATACCGTAAACATTGCCCATCCTGCAAACTTGTGGGGAGCTACCTCAATGACTGATCGAGATGCAAGTCAAACCAATGACGTATTTAGCATGCCTCGTTATGCTGAATTGATCGAAAATCCGGTGATGTATGCCAAACCTGACTATACTACCTTTACTGTTGATGGAATGGAAATTTTGATTGGAGTATTTTCGCCTGGCGGCAAAATAACTGCAGAAAGCATCACGCCTGAAATGAAAACAATGATGATTGCTCAAAAAACATTTATGGGCAAAATCAATGCAACTAAAAAATACACCGTATTGTTGTATTTATCAAGCATGAAACCTAATGATGCTAAGGGTTTTGGCGCTTTAGAACACCCTACAGCTACAACGGTTGTAATGCCTGAAGTATTGCCAAAAGACGAATTAGTAAAAAATATGAAAGATGTAGTTTCGCACGAGTTTTTTCATATTGTAACTCCATTAACCATTCACTCGAAAGAGATCCATTACTTTGATTACAATACACCAAAAATGTCAAAACACTTATGGATGTACGAAGGGGTAACTGAGTATTTCGCCAATTTGTTCCAAATCAACCAAGGCCTAATCACCGAAGAAGATTTTTACACTCGAATGGCTCAAAAGATCGAAAACGCATCTAAAATGAATGACACTATGCCATTTACAACCATGAGCGCCAATGTTCTGACAGAGCCTTACAAAGCACAATACCTAAACGTCTACGAAAAAGGAGCTCTGATAGGAATGTGTTTGGATATAATTATTCGCGAAAAAAGTAATGGCGAAAGAGGTATCTTAGACTTAATGCAAAAATTATCTGTTGAATACGGCGCTTCAAAACCATTTAATGACGAGGAGTTATTTGCCAAAATCACTTCATTTACTTATCCAGAAGTTGGCGATTTCTTGAACACCTATGTTGCAGGACCTACTCCAATACCTTATGCAGATTTCTTAGCCAAAGTGGGAGTCTCTAAAACAACTACAAAATCGCCTGGAAATGTATTTTTAAAAGGCCAAACACCTTACATCACAGTAAATCAAGCTACAAAAGAAATTTTGGTTTTACCTAATAATGAATTGAACGTCTTTTTCACTTCATTAGGTTTAAAAGGTGATGATGTACTACTTTCTTTTAATAACAAAGCTTACAGCTTGGAAAACATTTACGACTTGATTACCGATAGTCAAAAATGGAAAGAAGACGAAACAATTGTGATAAAAATAAAACGTAATAGCAAAGAACAAGTGATTACAGGTAAAGTAAAACTACCTTACGAAGAAGTAGAAAGCCTCAATGCCTCAGATTCAACTAAAAAAACACTCAAAGATGCTTGGTTGAAAGGCTAATAAAAGAGTAAACAATATAACAAATCCTAATTTAGAAATGAATTAGGATTTTTTTTGTCAAAATATGAAACTAGCGTCCGTTCATTCCAACAATTTTCTTTATTTTGCGCGAAAATAACAAATTCAAACTTGGGGTCGTTTCTGGGCAAAAATTCCAGTAATAACGCAAAAATGAATTATCAAAAACAATCAAACTCAAATGAAAAAATCAATTTTAGCAGTGCTTGGAGTACTTGTTCTAGCGGCATGTTCTAAAACAGAATCAAAAGGCAATGTGCATATCACCGGAAATATCAAAGGATTAAAAAACGGAACTTTATACCTTCAGCGCATCGTTGACACTTCATTAGTAATTCTTGATTCTATTAAAATTGATGGTAAATCTACTTTTGAAAGTCACTTTACACTTGAATCTCCTGAAATGTTATATCTGTCATTAGACCGTGGAGTAACCAATTCATTAGATAATAACCTATCATTTTTTGCAGAACCAGGAAATCTAACCATCGAAACCTCATTAGATAATTATTTAGCCGATGCTGTTGTAACAGGATCAAAAAACAATGATGTATTTGAAGAGTATAAAAAAATAAAAAGCCGTTTCACAGATGAGAATTTAACCTTGGTTGAAAAAAAATTCAAAGCGATCAAAAGACAAAACAATGCTGTAGTTGATAGTTTATCAGCCAAACAAGACTCTAACCTAAAACGCAGGTATTTGTTTGCAACTAATTTTGCTTTGAACAACAGAGATCTTGAAGTAGCACCATACATTGCCTTATCTGAGATTTACGACATCAACATAAAATATTTAGATACCATTCAAAAGGCGATGTCTCCAAAAGTAGCACAATCGCTGTATGGTAAAAAACTAACTAAATTTGTAACTTCCGCAAAGCAGTAATCAATTCCAAAAATTTCCCCATCATAAAAACCATTTCCTTTCAAGGAGGTGGTTTTTTTTTGCTTTGTGCGCAACTAAAATTAAAAAACACAACTTTATTTTAAAAAATATTTTAATCGCTTAGCAGACGTTAAAAACAACAAAGTAGTATTAAGAAATAATTAAAAGCAATTGCACATAGTGAATTATAAAGCTACTCAAATAAAAAACTAGTACAATTGACAACGCACATAGCTCCTTGGATATAGTTCAAAAAAAAACCATCTAACAAAAGTTAGATGGTTTATCGAAGAGCCGGCGGAGGGACTCGAACCCACGACCTGCTGATTACAAATCAGCTGCTCTAGCCAACTGAGCTACGCTGGCGACTCATTACGGGTGCAAATATACAGCGGTTTTTGAATAATACAAATCTTTTTTAAAAGAAATTTTTATTAAAATTCAAAGCCGTTGCAACTGAACAACTTAAGTATAAAACAAAAAAAACCACCTAAAAAGGTGGTTTTTACAATGAGCCGGCGGAGGGACTCGAACCCACGACCTGCTGATTACAAATCAGCTGCTCTAGCCAACTGAGCTACGCTGGCGTCTCATTTCCGGTGCAAATATAAGGATGAATTTGACTTCTCCAAAATAAATTTACACTTTTTTATCGGTTTTTTCGACTACAATTCGTTGATTTTAGCAATCAATTGATTTGCAGTTTGTTCCAACTCAACATTAATTTGCTTGAAGTGTGCTTTTTTATTTTCAACGTTTTTAGCGTTTACTTTTGTAATCAAAACATCAAAAGCAGCAATAGCTTCGTCAATTAAGTTGTTAGTTTCAGTAGTTGGTTTTCCTGTAGTTGAAATCTCGAACAAGTAAACTGCCTCAATAATATCTCCTAAAACGTAGTTGATGTCTTTCTTTAAATTTTTAACGTTTGCCATTTCTATTTATTTAAAATTTGAATTTTAATTTGCGTTTGCAAAAGTACACATAATCTTTCTATTAGCTGCTATGATTTGTAAATTTCTAAAATAGAAGCTTTTCCGTTAAGTATGAACTACTTTAGGACCTAAAACTGTTGCTTGCTGAAAAATAATCTTCGCAACCGCTTCTCTATTTTTTACAATCAGCACGCAACGGTTCGTGTATATAAAAACGTAATCTACTTAGAAGTTAACTTTTGGATAGCTTGTAGCGCTTTAGGAATATGTTTGGTTGCCATCATACTGTCAAAAATCATTTGAACCACTCCATTCTTATCAGTTACATAGGTTACTCTGCCCGGCATCAATCCGAACAAACCCGTTGGTACTCCAAAAAGTTTACGAATGGCTTTGTTACTATCCGACAATAAAATAAAGGGTAACTTAAATTGCTTGGCAAATTTTTGGTGCGAACTAGTACTATCTCCGCTTATTCCAATTACTTCAGCACCCAATTCCTTAAAATCTTCATATTGATCTCTGAAACTGCAAGCTTGTGCGGTACAACCCGGTGTATTATCTTTTGGATAAAAATAAATTACCAGAGGCTTTTGACCTAAAACAGTCTTACTGTCAAACAAATTCCCTTCGGTATCCGTTGCGGTGAAATGCGGAATCACATCACCAACTTTTAGCTCTTTCATTCTCCTCGATAGGTTACAAAGTTACGCGGCGTTTCGTATAAAACTACTTCTAAATCAAACTCAGGTTTGATTCTTTTTCTGATTTTATCCCAAATTACAACTACAATATTTTCGGCAGTAGGATTCAAATCTTTAAACTCTGGCACATCCAAATTCAAGTTTTTGTGATCAAATTGATTTTCAACCTCTTCTTTTATAATATCGCTCAAAAACTTCACATCCATTACATAACCTGTCTCAGGATCAATAGCTCCCGTTACGCTAACCGTCATGTCGTAATTATGACCGTGAAAATTAGGATTATTGCATTTACCAAAAATAGCATCGTTTTGTTCAAAGGTCCAATCCTTACGGTACAAACGGTGCGCCGCATTAAAATGGGCTTTTCTCGAAATAGTAACTCTCATATTGATAGTATTAGGGTAAGCGTTTAAGGCGCTAATGGACTTTTATGTTCTTCTAGATAGTGGTAAAACTCATCAAAGATAATTTTAAACCAAACAGTGTATAAATCAGGATGCTGCAGCATATCGGTTTTTACATCTTCAATTTTCATCCACTTCCACGCTTCAACTTCTTCGGGATTAATATTGGGTTCTTCATTAGAGTACCCAATCATGACATGATCAAGCTCATGCTCGGTTAATCCATTGTCAAAAGGGGCTTTGTAAATAAAATGAAAAAGTTCTTTTAACGGAGTTTTGAAACCCATTTCCTCAAAAAGTCGGCGACTTCCTGCTTCAATATTAGTTTCGCCCTCTCGTTGGTGGCTGCAGCACGTATTGGTCCATAACAAAGGAGAATGGTATTTATGATGTGCCCGTTGCTGCAACATAATTTCGTTGCTGCTGTTTAAAACAAAAACGGAAAAAGCACGATGCAAAACTGCTTTTTGATGTGCTTCTAATTTAGGCATTAAGCCTATTTGCTCATCGTTTTCATTTACTAAAATTACATTTTCTTCTACCATTTTACTTTATTATGCTTCCAAAAGTACAAAAAAATAATTTGCCCCTTAGTCTTTAACATTCCGTTTTGAATCGTTTATGATGATTCAAAATTATACTTTATACCTCAAGCAAAAATCAACTATTTCTATTGCAAAATAGCATTGCTTTTACAAAAATTATCAGCTGTAAATCTGAGCGAAAATCTTTTAAAAAACTAAAATTGTGCTTTTTTATACCTCTCAAACATTAAAAAAAGAATTTTATTCTACACAAAACTGACTCAACAAGATGAAAATCTCATTTAAATTAAAAAAACTCTGAAAATTCAAGCTCAATTATTAGAATCGTTGACTCAGCATCAATCCAAAGACAATTTTTAACCGTAAATACTATTATAAAATTCGCTTAAACAAGTATTAATTTGTCCTTTAGGCGACACTTTAATTGCAAAAAGCAATTTACATTTGTGTTGAAATTAAAAAATAAAATCATGAAAACAGCTCAACGAATTCTTTGTCAATTGTTTATTGTACCGCTATTCATGCTTACTGCGTGTGCACAAACTTCAAAAAAACAAGCCGCGCCTGTCGTTGTAAGTGCAACAAACACCATCTCAAAACCTGGAAATCCATATTACTCTAATACTGACCAAACCAAGTTAAAGGTTAGCGATGCGGAATGGAAAAAAGTTTTACCCGAGGATGTTTACGAAGTTTCTCGAAATGCAGATACCGAAAGACCCTTTACAGGTAAATATTGGAATACCGACGAAAAAGGAACTTATTATTGTGCCGCTTGTGGAAACAAACTTTTCCGATCAGGCGCCAAGTTTGCAAGCAATTGCGGATGGCCGAGTTTTTTTGAACAAGACAATAAAAACAGTGTCGTTTATAAAAAAGATAATTCTTTAGGAATGGAGCGCATCGAAGCCCTTTGCGGAAGATGCGACGGACATTTAGGCCACTTATTTGATGACGGTCCGGAGCCTACTGGAAAAAGATACTGTATGAACTCCATCGCTTTAGATTTTATACCTGATGCCAAATAATATGAAAAAGCTACTTTTTACCTTCCTACTTTTAACAACGGGATTATTTGCCCAAAACAAGCCCAAACCAAATTTAGAAACCATCACATTAGCTGGTGGTTGCTACTGGTGTGTTGAGGCAGTTTACGAAAATTTGATTGGTGTTCAAAGCGCCGTATCTGGATATGCAGGCGGAAAAACGAGCAGCCCCACTTATGAAGACGTGTCCACGGGTCAGTCAGGCTATGCTGAAGTAGTGCAGCTTACTTACGATAAAAATGTTACTAATTTAGATGAGATTTTTAAAGTGTTTTTTACCGTTCACGATCCAACTACACTCAACAGACAAGGCGCTGATATTGGAACGCAATACCGCTCCGCTATCTTTTACAAGAACGAGAATGAGAAAAAAGCAGCACAAGCTTTGATAAAAGATTTAAGCAAAGCCAAGGTATACGATAGCCCAATTGTAACCACGCTTGAGCCATTGACTGCATTTTACAAAGCCGAGTCGTATCATCAAAATTATTACAAAAACAATAGTTCACAGCCTTATTGTAAGATGGTCATTCAACCCAAACTAGAAAAATTTGAAAAATTATTCAAAAACAGATTGAAAAAAAAGTAATACCACAACAACGCCTTGTCCCTGAGAACAAGGCGTTTTTTTTATGCAGTGGTTGAAGTTCAAGTACTACCTTCTGAACAATTATAAATTCCATATATTTGTTTGATAGCCTTTCCTTTGAAAACATAAAAATAAAATCACAGGAAATTTTAACTTGCATCAAATAACCAAAAACCATGAAAAAATATTTTCCTCTATTAGGATTACTAGCCGTTAGTAGCATAAGCTCCGGGCAAACTGGATCATTAAAAGCAAAAATTGACAAAAAAGCAACCGCATTAGAATCTCAAGTTATTTCTTGGAGAAGGGATTTTCATCAAAATCCTGAATTAGGCAATCGAGAATTTAAAACAGCCGAAAAAATAGCAACTCATTTACGAAGTTTAGGATTAGAAGTACAAACAGGCGTAGCAAAAACAGGCGTTGTAGGTATTTTAAAAGGAGGTAAACCCGGGCCTGTAGTTGCATTGAGAGCGGATATTGATGCACTGCCCGTAAAAGAAAGAGTTGCTATCCCGTTTGCATCCAAAGCAGAAGGTGAATATAATGGGAAAGCTGTTTCAGTGATGCACGCCTGCGGACACGACACACATATTGCCATACTAATGGGAACTGCTGAAATCCTTGCGTCAATGAAAAATGATTTAAAAGGAACTGTGAAATTCATTTTTCAACCTGCCGAAGAAGGTCCGCCAGAAGGTGAAGAAGGTGGTGCCAAATTAATGGTGCAAGAAGGCGTTTTACAAAATCCGAAGGTTGATGTTATTTTTGGACTTCACATTAATGCGCAAACTGAAGTAGGACAAATTAAATACCGTTCGAAAGGTACAATGGCAGCTTCAGACTGGTTTACTATTAAATTAAAAGGGAAACAAACACACGGAGCCTATCCTTGGTTGGGCGTAGATCCCATTGCTACGGCAGCGCAGATGATTATGGGCATTCAAACTATTGTGAGCCGAAATGTTAACCTTTCAGAATCGGCTGCAGTTATCAGCGTAGGTCAAATCAATGCAGGTGTTCGCTCTAATGTGATTCCCGAAGAATTAATTATGACGGGAACCATCAGATCACTTGACAAAGAGGTGCAAAAGCTGCTACACAATCGATTAAACCAAGTAGTAAAGGGAATCGCAGAAAGCGCAGGTGTAACAGCTGATGTAAAAATTACCAATCAAACGTTAATTACATACAACGATCCTGAACTAACTGAAAAAATGGTTCCCACACTGGAAGCCACAGCTGGAAAAAATAAAGTTTCAATAACTCCCGCTGTAACAGGCGCCGAAGATTTCTCATATTTTCAAGAAAAAGTCCGAGGTTTGTATTTCTTTCTTGGTGGTGCGCCAAAAGGAAAACCAATTGCTGAAACAGCACCGCATCACACCCCAGATTTTTATATCGACGAAAGTGGATTTGTATTGGGCATGAAAGCCTTATCAAATTTAACCATTGATTATATGGAGATGAATTCCAAAAAATAAAAAGTAATGCCGTTGTTCCTGCTTCAAAAAGCAAAAAACAACGGCATTTTATTTTAAAACTTGAGGGTAGATTAAAAACTTACGAAAGTCGTGATTTTGGTTGAAATAAAAACTAGTTGTTTTTTAATACCGTTGCAATCATCTGAGCGCATTTTTCACCATCAATTGCAGCTGAAATAATTCCGCCAGCATAACCTGCACCTTCTCCGCAAGGATACAAACCTTTAATTTGAACATGCTCATAAGTATACACGTCCCTAGGTATGCGCACCGGCGATGAAGTTCTAGATTCTGGTGCGTGAAGAATTGCTTCATTAGTAAGGTAACCACGCATCGATTTTCCAAATTCTTTAAAACCTTCCCTTAAAATCTGCGTCAAGAAACCAGGGAAAACTTGTCCCATTTCTACTGAAGTTGTCCCAGGCACATAAGATGTTTTTGGAATATCAGATGAAACTTTACTTTGCGTAAAATCAATCATTCGCTGTGCAGGAGCTTTTTGACTTTCTCCTGCAAGATGCCAAGCGCTTTGCTCAATACTTTTTTGAAATTCCATTCCAGCTAGCGCTCCAAACTTAGCAAATGGCTTAAAATCTGCCAACTGCAACTCAATTACAATTCCAGAATTGGCGGTAGCTTGATCTCTCTTTGAAGGCGACCAACCGTTGGTTACCACCTCTCCAGGACTTGTTGCGCAAGGAGCAATTACGCCTCCCGGACACATGCAAAAAGAGTACATTCCTCTACCTCCTACTTGTTTGACAATGCTGTAAGGCGCTGGCGGCAAGTGTTCGCCTCTATAATCACAACTGTACTGAATACTATCAATCAAAGTTTGCGGATGCTCTGCACGCACGCCTAAAGCAAAAGGCTTAGCTTCTATAAAAATCTTTTTTCTATCTAATAGTTCAAAAATATCTCGAGCAGAATGACCAGTTGCTAAAATAATTTTTTGAGATAAAATGGTATCGCCATTTTGGGTTACAATCCCTTCAACCTCATTATTTTTCACCAAAATATCCGTAACACGCGTTTCAAATAAAACCTGACCACCACATTCGATAATTTTTTCACGCATGTCTTGAATAATCTGCGGCAACTTATTAGTACCAATATGCGGATGTGCATCGACCAAAATATCTGGCGATGCCCCAAAAGCAACAAACAATTCTAAAACTCGGGTTACATCACCTCGTTTTTTAGAGCGAGTGTATAATTTACCGTCAGAGTACGTTCCTGCCCCACCTTCGCCAAAGCAATAATTAGAATCTTCATCAACAATATGGTCTCGATTTATAGCTTTTAAATCCCTGCGTCGTCCTCGAACGTCCTTGCCTCTTTCAACTACAATTGGCTTCAAACCCAATTCAATCAATTGCAAAGCTGCAAAAAGACCTGCTGGACCTGCACCAACCACAATAACCTCTTGAGCAGAAGTGACATTTGGATAGTCAGGAAGTTGCACCTTTTGCTCTTGAAACAGCTCACCTTTTAAAAAAATTGATAGTTTAAGGTTTATTTTGATGGCCTTTTGGCGC
This sequence comes from Flavobacterium erciyesense, assembly GCF_018069925.1. Taxonomy (GTDB): domain Bacteria; phylum Bacteroidota; class Bacteroidia; order Flavobacteriales; family Flavobacteriaceae; genus Flavobacterium; species Flavobacterium erciyesense. The sequence continues at coordinate 189,635 of NZ_JAGPXB010000004.1, forward strand.
GCATCAATTGACCTTTTTAAAACTACAACATGATCAATATCTTGAACAGCAACTTTGATTTGTTTTGACAAATGAGTTTTTAAAAGCGACTCACTTGCTGCGGTTTCGGGAGAGACTTGTAATAAGAGTTCTTGCGGCATTTTTTTAACGTATTGGATTCTACAGATTACCAAGTAGAATATTGAAACTCGGAATCAGTTTGCAAAAGTACTATTTTGAACTGACATCTAGTAGCGCTCCAATAAAGGCTTTTGAAAATAGGGAAAGACTCCCTTTTTAAAATAGTCTTTGTACCTTTGGTGCTCGAAAAATATCAAGCACCAAAACGATACAAAATGTCAAGAAAAATAAAATTAATTTGGGATTTCCGCGGACCAGCAGCAGCCAAAACAGCCGAGCACCACGAAATCCATTTAAAAGAATACATTCAAATCGAAAAACTACCCTTATCCATTACTGGTTTCACTGTACAAGGCGAAATGCAAGCTATTGCCTTTATGGTTGTGACCGATGAGAACATGATTTCTGTTCGTGATGCACTAAAACCTCATCGTGGCGAGTTGTACCAAGAATAAATTAGGCTAAACTGTTGATCACGTCAACAAATAATTGGCTTAATTTTTCATCGGCCTTGCCAGCTATTGCAATAATTTCGGCGATATCAACAGGTTTTAAATTATCTGGATCGCATTCGTCAGTAATTACACTTACTGCAGCGCACGGCAGTTTTAACTGATTGGCTACTATTACTTCTGGCGTGGTACTCATCCCTACCATATCAGCACCTATTCGACCTAAATAGCGGTATTCCGCACGGGTTTCAAGTTGCGGTCCGTATACAGAAGCATACACTCCCGTTTTTAATTCAAGAGATGACTTCGCAGCTATTTGTTGAAACTTCTCATTCAAAAATCCATCATAAGGCGCGCTCATGTCCGGAAAAATGCCTCCGTATTCAAAACTATTTAATCCAGAAAGCGGGCTACCTCCTTGCAAATTGATGTGATCATCTAGTAAAATTAAATCGCCTTTTTTAAAAGCACTATTTATTCCGCCGGCAGCATTGCTTAATAACAAATGCTTTACTCCCAGTTGATGCAATACTCGGATGGGGAAAGTCACTTGCTGCAAAGAATATCCCTCGTAAAGATGAAATCGGCCTTGCATGGCAATTACTTTTTTGTCGCCAATTGTTCCAATTACTAATTTGCCTTTATGAAATTCAACAGTTGAAACTGGAAAATGCGGAATATCACCATAATCAATGGTCTGCTCAACTACCAGATGGTCTAAAAATTTTCCTAAACCTGTTCCTAAAACCACTGCAAGTGATGGACTTGCTATTCCTTTTGAAACTAAAAATTCTGTTGATTCTAAAATCTTTTGTAAATATGTCATATTATAAAACTATTATTGGTAAATCTCGTAAATAATAATAAATTTACGAAAACAATGCCATGAAAAATATAATATTTATCCTTTGTTTTGTTCAAGTTGCATTGGCGCAACCCAAAAATTATGTGAAAATTTCGCAAGATTTTATTGAAGCTGCTAAATATGGCGACACAACTACAGTAGCTTTGATCGAGGCTATTGCAAAAGCAGATGAAAAAGAACTACTCGCTCAACTAGGTACAGATGATCTTAAGAAAGCCTTCTTCATCAATCTTTATAACGGGTTTACTAATTATGCTTTAAAAAAAGATCCTGAAAAATATAAAAGTCGCAACTCCTTTTTTAAATCGAAGCAATTTGTAGTTGCTGGAAACAAATTGAGTTTAGACATGATTGAACATGGTTTTTTAAGAAAATCAAGTATCAAATTGAGTTTAGGAAAACTTTCGAAGTTGTTTCCGACGCAATTAGAAAAAAAATACCGTGTAGAAAAGGTGGATTATAGAATTCATTTTAGCTTAAATTGTGGCGCAAAAAGTTGTCCACCAATTTTCTCTTACGACCCCGCTAAAATAAACGAGCAACTTGACATAGCTACTAAAAGTTATTTGAGCAATGATGCGCGCTATGACAAGGATAAAAATACTTTGCACCTACCTATATTAATGAGTTGGTTTCGAGGAGACTTTGGAAACAAAAAAGGCATTTTAAAAATTTGTGAAGATTTAAAAATCATTCCCAAAGGCACAAAACCAAAACTAAAATACAACGATTACGATTGGAGTTTATTTCTAGAAAATTTTAAATACTAAAAACTGAGATGGATATAAATTATTACAACGCAGATGACCTCAAAAAATTTGGCAATATCGTTGAGTTTCAAAAAGAAATGGGCGAAAAATTCTTTGGCTATTACGGAGAAGTTTTTAAAGAAGGTGCTCTTACAGCACGAGAAAAATCATTAATTGCGCTTGCAGTTGCGCATGCTGTGCAATGCCCGTATTGCATTGATGCTTACAGCTCTGATGCCTATGAAAAAGGATACAGCGAAAGCCAAATGATGGAAGCCGTACATGTTGCTGCAGCCATTCGTGGTGGAGCTAGTTTGGTACATGGTGTTCAAATGATGAATAAAGTCAAGAAAATAAGTTTATGAGCGAATTTGTAAAAATTAAATTAAAATCACTCAAAGCTACAGCTAATTCCTTATCAAAAGCAGAGCATCAACTGGCAGTTTTGGAACAAAATCCTACGCAATTTACACCATTTCATTCCCAACTAAATACAATTGGTTTACGCCCTCTTCGTCCTACCGCCCTTGAAGTATTTCAAGTTAATTTGGGCAAAATGTGTAATCAAGTTTGTACGCATTGCCATGTCGACGCAGGTCCGGATCGAAAGGAAATCATGACCAAGGAAACAATGGAAACAATCATTGAAGTTCTCAAAGCTAATCCTACTTTTAAAATTGTAGACATGACTGGTGGGGCTCCTGAAATGAATCCGCACTTCAGATGGTTTGTAGAAGAAGTAAGTAAACTAGGAATTCAGATGTACGTTCGCTGTAATTTGACCATCATTACTGCCAACAAAAAATACAACGACCTACCTGAGTTTTTCAAAAAACACAAAATTGAAGTCATTTCATCTTTGCCGTTTTATTCGAAAAATAGAACTGACAAACAACGCGGTGATGGTGTTTTTGAAAGTTCTATCAAAGCTTTACAAATGCTAAACGAGGTGGGCTATGGCAAAGAAGACTCCGAATTAAAATTAAATTTGGTTTACAATCCTGCGGGAGCCTTTTTACCGCCTGATCAAAGTGCACTTGAAAAAGAATACAAAACGGCACTTGCTAATGATTTTGGAATTAGTTTTAACAACCTATTTGCCATCACCAATTTGCCTGTAAGTCGCTATCTTGATTATTTGATCACATCTGAAAATTATGAAGATTATATGACCAAATTAATCGATGCCTTTAACCCAACAGCAGCAGAAAATGTAATGTGTAGAAACACCATTTCAATAGGTTGGGACGGCTATATTTACGACTGTGATTTTAATCAAATGTTAGAACTAAAAGTGAGTAACCCAACAACACAACACATCAGTACTTTTAATGCAAGTGCGTTGCAAGATCGCTCTATAATTGTAAACAACCACTGTTACGGTTGTACAGCAGGTTCTGGAAGTAGTTGTGGAGGAGCTGTTGCATAGCGCAACGTTTCTTAAAAGGATTCTTTGAAACGAAATTTAAAACTTAAAATTAATAATAAGAAGAAATACAATCGAATGGAAAATTATTTAGACGCTACCGTCAACCTTTACCGCGATGCCGCCTTAACACCTGATGTAGGATTGTGCTGCACGACTACACCTATTTGGAAATTCCCAGGTTTGGAGATTCCAAAAATTATGCAAGAAATGAATTACGGCTGTGGAAGCACCATCTCTGCACAAGACTTAATTAACAACCCAAAAATTCTTTATGTTGGCGTAGGTGGCGGAATGGAGTTACTACAATTTGCTTATTTTTCTCGCCAAAAAGGTGGTGTAGTTGGTGTAGATGTAGTCGATGAAATGCTAGAAGCTTCTCGTCAGAATTTTATTGTTGCTGAACAAGAAAACGATTGGTTCAAAAGTGAATTTGTCGAACTAAAAAAAGGAGATGCTTTAAACCTACCAATTGAAAATGAAAGTATCGATATTGCTGCACAAAACTGCTTGTTTAATATTTTCAAAACAGATGATTTGAAAAAAGCGCTACAAGAAATGTATCGTGTGCTAAAGCCAGGTGGTCGATTGGTTATGAGTGATCCTACGTGCGAGCAAGAAATGAACGAAACTCTGCGTAATGATGACCACTTAAGAGCTTTATGCCTTAGCGGAAGTATTCCGATTAAAGAATACATCAAAATGTTAACTGATGTAGGTTTTGGAACTATCGAAATTAGAGGAAGAAGACCGTACCGCATTTTAGATCCTGCAAATTATGCGACAGATGAACTAATTTTTATTGAAAGTATCGAAGTTTGCGCCATCAAAGACCCGATGCCAAGTGATGGACCGTGCGTATTTACTGGAAAAGCGGCGATTTATTATGGTAAAGAAGATTACTTTGACGATAAAAAAGGGCATACTTTACTAAAAAATCAGCCTCTTGCGGTATGCGATAAAACAGCTCAAGCGCTTGCAGACCTCAACAGAAGTGATATTTACATCAGCGAGTCGACGTTTCATTATAACGGAGGTGGTTGTTGTTAAACCTAACAAGCTGCAGTTCTAGTTCAACTGCAGCTTTTTAATTTAAAATTATGCAGCAAAAAAATGCAATCATTTTATTTACTAAGAATCCAGAATTAGGCAAAGTAAAAACTCGCTTGGCTAAAACAATTGGAAATGAGAAAGCTTTAGAAATTTATAAAAAACTATTACACCATACTCAAACAATTGTTACCCCAGTTGCTGCCGATAAATTCCTTTTTTATTCTGATGCGATTGTACGAAAGGATCAATGGCCGGAAACCGAATTTCATAAAAAAGTGCAACACGGTTCTGATTTAGGAGAACGAATGAAGACTGCTTTTCAAGAAGTTTTTAGTTTGGGCTACACCTCGGTTTGTATCATTGGTAGCGATTGCTATGAACTGACCTCCACAATTATTGATGACGCCTTTACTCAACTTGAAACATACGACACAGTGATAGGCCCTACTTTTGACGGTGGCTATTATTTGTTGGGGATGAAAAAGTTGCATGGATTTGTTTTTTTAAACAAAACTTGGAGTACCGAAACGGTTTACCCAGACACAATTGCTGGTATTCAAGAAAATAGTTTAACTTATTTCGACCTTCCAAAATTAACAGATATCGACGAGGAGAAAGACTTACCGCTTATTTGGAAATAACTGTCTATGTATTATTTTTTTAAACTAGCAGCTTCTGTGGCATTGCCATTGTACACCAATAAAACGATAGCGCGTTTTCACGAGCCTTTTGTAGCCAACCAAGCTACCATTTTAGCGAGTAATCATCCAAATTCTTTTTTTGACGCTATCGTAATCGCTGTGCACTACCCGCAACCCATTTATTTTTTAGCAAGAGGCGATGCGTTCAAAAAACCATTAGTAGCACAATTTTTAAAAGCCTTGCATTTAATTCCAATTTACCGATTAAGTGAAGGAAAAGAGAATTTGAGTAAAAACGATGATACGTTTCAAACTTGTATCAATTTACTCCAACAGAATCAAACGATTTTAATTTTCTCCGAAGGAATTTGTAAAAACGAATGGCAACTACGCCTGTTAAAAAAAGGAACTGCTCGACTGGCGCTTATGGCAGCTGAAGCAGGATTAAAAAACCTACGAATTCAACCCACTGCGATCAATTATTCTTCCTTTCGCAAGAACCCGAAAGAAGTTGAGATACATTTTAATCCAACCTTTTCGATTGATAGAAATGTACAAGAGAACGAAGCTGTTTTTTTCAATGAATTCAACAAACAATTAAAAACAGGTATGACCACTAATTTGTTGGTAAAAAGTGACACCAAGGATATTGAAATATTTCCAAAGCAAGTAATCTTACAAGCAAAATTTATAAAGTACATTGTTGCGACACCAGCCTTCGTAGGTTTTTTGGCTAATTATGGAATTTATTACTCGGTTAAAAAAATAGCCTTGCAAAAAACTAAGAATACTGTTTTTTACGACTCCGTGTTGTTTGGTATACTGTTGCTATTTTATCCTATTTTGGTAGCTTTTCTGGCTATTATTACAGGAGTAATTTTTAATTGGACTATAGCGTTGGTGCTTTTTCTATGCATGCCTTTAAGCGCCTGGTTTTACAAAACTTATAAAAGTTTGTAATTACTTTACCTTACTTAAAGCTAGCATTTTAATCATCCATCTCGGTAAAGGTTTTTCTTGATTTCTTTTGCGAAGGTCTAAATACCAACCAATTTTTTTTAGGATAGGAACTTTATGTGTTTCTACCAATTCAATTAAGGTGCCATCTGGATCCTCGATATAACAAAATCTACCCGAGGCATTATCCATCGCAAAGGTATTGTTGCTATCTACTGTAAACTCTAATCCGTGTGTAGCTGCATGATTTTTAAGAGCATCCATAGCAATAACATCAAAACAAAGATGAATAAAACCACAATCGCCCCAAAACCTATTTTCGTAAATTTTAGGTTGTTTTTGATCTAAATTTTGCAGCAATTCAACAGTTACATTTCCTAGCAAGGTATTGAATGCTCCCTTACCTGTTGCCGCTTTAAAAAGTCCTACTTTTCTAAAATTATGACCATTTTCAGTGTAGAAATCATCGTATGTGATAGTATCAAGTCCTAAAATAGTTTGGTAAAATGCAATTGATTTTTCCATATCGCTTACACCAATAACCGCTCCTACAACGCCACCCAAATCAAAATCATTATTTTGAAACCAATCGGTAGAGGGAATTATTTTAAAATGATTTGAGTCTGTATCGGTTACATAAAAATAAGGTTGACTATCAGGTCCTGATGCAATTGCACTCACAACCAAACCTTGTATTGCAGAAAGACGTTGGTGCGATTGTTTTAAATTTCGAGATTTTAAAATAGCCGCATTAATCCCTAATTGACCTAAGACAACTTGAGCACCTTGAGTTGGAGATCTGTCTTTAAATTGCCAAATTTCTAAACCGCCACCGCCTTGCAAATTCATGGTCAAAATAGCACGTCGGCTGTATACAACTCCACCAGTATATTGCGTCATTAAACTAGCTTTAGCCTCATCATCAAAAATCAAAACATCCATTCCGAAAAGATGTTTGTAGGTATGCATGGCTTTTGTCGCTTGACTAACTCCAATTCCTACTTGTTGAATTCCTGATAAATACTGATGCATAGACTGTTTATATATTAATTTTGTAAACCTTTTTTATGAGCAATTTTATAATACAAAGCGGGACAAAACCACCATAGCCACAGCAAAATACGTTCAGCTTTGACAATTACGATTGCTTTTTTACCTTTTTGAATACCTTTAATAATTTTTTGAGCGCAAATTTTTACGTCCATTCCCACTTCGTTATTCGCATCGGTTGTGCCGTACTGTTGTCCGTTGCCTTGAAGGGCATTTTTCGAGATTGGAGTATCAATCCTTCCTGGATATACGATAGAATGCAGTACTTTGGTTTCAAGTAACTCACATTGTACCGTTTCGACATAACCTTTGATAGCGTGTTTAGAGGCTGCATAACCAGAACGCAAAGGAAATCCCATTAATCCAGCTACACTGCTAATTATAACGCTATGGCCCGAGTTTTTCGCAACAAAATGAGGCAGCAAAGCCTGATTGATTGCAACTGGAGCAAAATAATTTATGGTCATTAATTTTTCATAAACTGCCATATCAGTTTCGGTAGCTTGAGCACGCTGACTAATACCAGCACTTTGAATCACAAAATCAATACGCCCGTAACAAGACAAAGCCTCGTCAACCAATCCCGGAATTCCTATTATGTCTAATAAATTATAAACTAGTATTTTTGATTTTTGCAGCTGTGGCTGCAATTCACTTAACAAACTTTGATTGGAAGACGTTAAAATCAAAATTGCTCCTAACGCATCCAACTGCAAAGCAAGTTCCTTTCCTATCCCTGAAGATGCGCCGGTAATCCAGACTACTTTGTCTTTAAAATGCATTTTTACGATAGTTTAAAAGATGTTTGTACGTGGTCACCATATCAATTTGAGAGGCTCCTTTTTTATACATGCGTACAATTTTCAAATTAGCCAACTGCACGGTTAACCATGTATTATCAGTATATTTTCGAGCAGAAACCATGGTCGCTTTAGGAATTAATTTGAATTTTCCTTGTTCCCAAATTCGAGCAATGAAGTCGTAATCCTCCATGATAAACATCTCTTCTTTGTAAGAACCGACACGTTCCCAAAGTGCTTTGGTTAAAAAAATTCCCTGATCACCACCTCTAAAAAATAAATAATTGAAGCGTGTAAAAAAGGCATTAACTTTTAACAGAAAACTATCGGAATCAAATTTCGTGCGGAAACTTCCACAATTATACCCTTGAGCAAAGGCTTTTTGTAGTGATATATAGCAATCTGCAGGAGGTAAACTATCGGCATGCAAGAAAAAATACACTTCTCCTGATGCATTTTGCACGCCAAAATTCATTTGCCCAGCGCGTCCTTTTACAGGCGAAAGGACTGCTACTACACCTAATTTTTCAGCAATTTGTAAGGTGTCATCCGTGCTACCGCCATCAGAAATAATGATTTCACAATTCGAAGGCGGTATAATTTTTTGCAAATGCAAGATTGTATTTTCTATTATGAGCGCTTCATTGTAAGTTGGAATAATTATGCTGATGACCATACATTTGGGGTAGAAAAAAATTCTTGAACTCGTTATTAATTGGCAACCTCGCTAATAAATTTGATTCGCATAAGTCGCAACTCATCTAAATCGTAATCACCATCAAATTCTTTCAAAGCTTTTTCGATACTATCTGTTTCTGATTCCATGAAATACTCATGAATTTCTTCTTGCTGATCATCATCGAGCATTTCGTCAATCCAATATTTAATATTAAGTTTGGTTCCGGAGTACACAATTTGTTCCATTTCTTTAATCAAAGCATCCATATTCAAACCTTTTGCCGAAGCAATATCGTCAAGAGATAGTTTTCTGTCTATATTTTGAATAATATATAATTTGTTGGCAGAATTTACTCCAGTAGATTTCACCACTAAATCATCCGGTCGGACAATATCGTTGTCTTGTACGTACCTACTAATTAAGGCTACAAATTCATTACCATATTTTTTAGCTTTACCTTCTCCAACACCATGAATATTGATTAATTCAGCTGCTGAAATTGGATATTTGAGAGCCATATCTTCCAGCGAAGGATCTTGAAAAACAACAAATGGAGGAACGCCAATTTTCTTAGCCACTTTTTTACGCAAATCACGAAGCATTCCCATCAAAACCTCATCAGCAACACCTGTTGATTTGGCTGCAGTAACAATAGCCTCATCTACTGATTCATTGTATTCATGATCTTCTGACATGAGGAACGATTCCGGATTAGCTATAAAATCAGCTCCTTTTGGAGTCAGTTTTACAATTCCATATGTTTCAATGTCTTTTGACAAATAGCCTGCAACTAACACTTGACGCAATAAAGCCATCCAGTATTTTTCATCATGAGTTGCTCCACATCCAAAAAAGGATTGCGAATCAGTACGATGCGCTTTGATTACCGCATTGACACGTCCAATAAGTGTAAAAACAATTTCTTTTGATTTGTATAAGTGTTTGGTGTCACGCACTACTTCTAGCAATTGCACCACTTCTTTTTGTGCTTCTACTTTAACTTTCGGGTTGCGAACGTTATCATCCATATCGGCACCTTCTCCAGTAGCTGAATCAAATTCCTCACCAAAATAATGCAGGATGAATTTTCGTCGAGACATTGATGTTTCAGCATAAGCCACTACTTCTTGTAGCAATGCAAATCCTATTTCTTGTTCGGCAACCGGTTTGCCGGACATGAACTTTTCTAACTTCTCAACGTCCTTATAGGAGTAATACGCTAAACAATGTCCTTCGCCACCATCGCGACCTGCTCTACCCGTTTCTTGGTAATAACTTTCGAGTGATTTAGGAATGTCATGGTGAATTACAAATCGCACATCTGGCTTGTCAATACCCATTCCAAAGGCAATGGTAGCAACAACTACCTCAACATCTTCCATCAGAAACATATCTTGATGTTTAGCTCTAGTTTTGGCATCTAAACCAGCGTGGTACGGCACTGCAGAAATTCCGTTTACTTGTAAAACTTCGGCAATAGCTTCCACTTTTTTGCGACTCAAACAGTAGATGATTCCTGATTTACCTTTATTTTGTTTGATAAATCGAATGATATCCGATTCAATATTTTTTGTTTTCGTGCGTACTTCGTAGTACAAATTAGGTCTGTTAAACGATGCCTTGAATGTGGTAGCATCAGACATATCTAAGTTTTTCAAGATATCTTCCTGCACCTTTGGCGTTGCCGTTGCCGTAAGTCCTATAATTGGCACATCGCCCAACTGTTTGATGATGTGCTTTAAATTACGGTATTCCGGTCTAAAATCATGACCCCATTCTGAAATACAATGCGCCTCATCTATGGCTACAAATGAAATAGGCACGCTTCTTAAAAAAGTAACATACTCTTCTTTGGTTAACGATTCTGGCGCTACATACAACAGTTTAGTCAAACCCGAACTAATATCTGCTTTCACCTGTGTAATTTCAGTTTTGGTCAACGAGGAGTTTAAAACATGAGCAATTCCATTTTCTGAAGATAAGCTACGAATAGCATCTACTTGATTTTTCATCAAGGCAATTAAAGGCGAAACTACAATTGCAGTCCCCTCTTGAATCAAAGCGGGTAATTGATAACAAAGTGACTTTCCTCCACCTGTAGGCATAATCACAAAAGTATTTTTTTGACTCAAAATACTTTTAATGACTTGTTCCTGCAATCCCTTAAATTGGCTAAAGCCAAAATACTTCTTTAATTCTTTGTGTATGTCAATTTCGTTTGAATTCATTCTTTATTACGTGGTATTTTGTATAAATTTGCAATACCTAAAGGTACAAATTTCTTTTACACATACAAATTTTAATCATTCTGTTTTGATCACTAAAGAAAATATACTGGCCAGCGCCAAAAAAACCATTCTTTCCGAAAGCCAATCAATTGCTAAACTAACTGACTATCTGGACGAAAACTTCAGCAGAGCCGTTACTGCCATTTTCCAATCTAAAGGACGATTGGTTGTTACCGGTATTGGCAAGAGCGCCATAATAGCCCAAAAAATGGTAGCCTCGTTCAACTCAACAGGTACACCATCGTTGTTTTTGCATGCCTCAGAGGCTATTCATGGTGATTTAGGAATGGTTCAAAACGAAGATGTAATTATATGTATTTCCAAAAGCGGCAACAGTCCTGAAATTAAAGTTTTGGTTCCGTTATTGAAGCGATTTGGCAATACCTTAATTGCTATCACCGGAAACATGACTTCATTTTTAGCAAAAGGATCCGACTATGTTTTAAACACAACAGTTGATACCGAAGCATGTCCTAATAATTTGGCTCCAACCAACAGTACTACTGCACAACTGGTCATGGGCGATGCTATAGCGGTTTGCCTCATGGAAATGCGCGGTTTCAAAGCAGAAGATTTTGCCATATACCATCCGGGTGGTGCTTTGGGTAAAAAGTTACTCATGCGTGTACAAGACTTGTTGGAGCATAGTTTAAAACCAATGGTTAGCCCAGACGCTCCAATTAAAAAAGTGATATTTGAAATTTCAGAAAAAAGACTTGGCGTAACAGCTGTAGTTGAAAACGAGCAAGTAATTGGAATTATTACTGATGGTGATATCCGTAGAATGCTAAACGAAACGGATACCTTTGCTACGCTTACCGCAAAAGATATCATGACCAAAAACCCCAAAGTCACTAGCTCAGCAAATCGCCTTGAAGACGCACTTAATCTTATGGAAGATTTTTCAATTACGCAGCTAATTGTAGTCGACGAAGGAAATTACAAAGGTGTATTGCATTTGCATGACATATTAAAAGAAGGAATCGTATAATGGCAAAAAAGAATTTAAACGAGATGTCGTTTTTGGATCATCTTGAAGAATTAAGATGGTTGTTAGTGCGCAGTACCATTGCTATTTTAGTATTGGCTACCATCACTTTTTTTATCAGTGATTATATTTTTGACGATGTTATTTTTGGCCCAACAAAACCTAGTTTTGTAACCTATCGCTTTTTCTGTGATTTATCCTATCAATTGGGTTTTGCTGAAACTATTTGCGTTACTGAGATGCCATTTATCATCCAAAACACCAATATGGAAGGCCAAATCAATGTTTTGATTTGGACGTGTATCACGGCAGGATTCATTCTTGGCTTCCCTTTTATTTTGTGGGAATTATGGAAATTTATTAGCCCTGCTTTGTATGATTCTGAAAAAAAACACGCCAAGCTTTTCATTTTTTCTTCTTCCCTATTATTCTTCTTGGGTGTATTGTTTGGTTATTTTGTAATCGTTCCTATGTCGGTAAATTTCTTTGCCACTTTTACAATAAGTGATGTGGTGAAAAATCAGTTTAGTATTGACTCTTACATCAGTTTAATCAAAACCAGTGTCATCGCTTGTGGGTTATTCTTTGAATTACCAATAATTATATATTTCCTGACCAAGCTTGGTTTAGTAACACCTGTATTTTTACGAAAATATTGGAAATACGCTGTAATTATAATTTTAATTGTAGCGGCAATTGTAACTCCGCCAGATGTGGTTAGTCAAATTATTGTTACCATTCCGATGCTAATCATCTATGAAGCAAGTATCTTAATATCAAAAATAGTAGTAAAAAATCAACAAAAAATCAATGGCTGATATCATTCAAGAATTCAACGACTACCGTTCAAAAATGAACGAAAAATTATTGGCAGACAATAATAAAATTGTAAAACGTATTTTCAATTTAGACACAAACGCTTATGCCGAGGGTGCTTTAGATGTAAAAACTAAGGAGCTCCTTGGATTAGTAGCATCGGCTGTTTTACGTTGTGATGACTGTGTAAAATACCATTTAGAAACAAGCCACAAAGAAGGTGTAACTAAAGAGGAAATGATGGAAGCAATGGGAATTGCAACCCTAGTTGGCGGTACTATTGTGGTGCCACATTTGCGTCGTGCATACGAATTTTGGGAAGCGCTAGAAGAAAACGCAACCAAATAAATTGTTAAAGGAGGCTTTAGTTTTTAGTTTTAGTTGTTCATTTGAACCCTGAAACTAAAAACTAGAGTTTTTTAAAACCACTATATCATTAAAATAAAAACAAGAAGTAATGCAATTAAGAGCTGAGAATTTGATCAAAACCTACAAAGGTCGTAGTGTTGTAAAAGGCATTTCGGTAGAGGTAAACCAAGGCGAAATCGTAGGTTTATTGGGACCAAATGGTGCTGGTAAAACTACCTCTTTTTACATGATTGTTGGTTTGGTTAAACCCAATTCTGGCAACATTTTTTTGGATGATTTGAATATTACTGATTATCCAATGTACAAAAGAGCGCAGCAAGGAATTGGTTACTTAGCGCAAGAGGCTTCTGTTTTTAGAAAATTAAGTATCGAAGATAACATTTTGAGTGTGCTGCAATTGACCAATTTAACAAAAGCAGAACAAGTAGCTAAAATGGAAAGTTTGATTGCCGAATTCAGTTTAGAGCACATTCGTACCAATCGTGGTGATTTGTTGTCGGGTGGAGAGCGTCGTCGTACCGAGATTGCGCGCTGCTTAGCTACCGACCCGAAGTTTATTTTATTAGACGAACCTTTTGCGGGAGTAGACCCTGTTGCCGTGGAAGATATTCAACGTATTGTGGCGCAACTTAAAAATAAAAACATCGGTATTTTGATCACCGACCACAACGTACAAGAGACCTTAGCCATTACGGATAAAACGTACCTTATGTTTGAAGGTGGTATTTTAAAAGCAGGAATACCTGAAGAATTAGTAGAAGATGAAATGGTTCGAAGAGTATACTTAGGTCAAAACTTTGAATTGCGTAAAAAGAAAATTGAGTTCTAATTGAGAACTCTTTTTTTTTGCAAAAGCATTTCCATTCTCAAAACTATTGGAAAGGATGACCAACCAACTATTCTATGGTAATAAAACGCAATTGTTGCACATCGCCGTTGTAAATATTTACGTCGACATTTTCATCAATTCCTGGCACAGTAGCTTTTTCAGTAAACTGCCAAAACAACCAATCAGAGTCGATTGATTCACGGTAAAAATTATAATTGGCAATCCAAAAAAGGTAGTCACTAAATTCGTCTTTCAAAAAATCATCATAATACCGCTCTCCTGAATAGATAATGGGACGCACTCCATAATGCTTTTCAACGGCTTCCAGCCAGCGTCGCAAACCTATTTTCAAATTAGCAATTGATTGATTTTTAGGTAATTTTTCAATGTCTAAAACCGGAGGTAGATCGCCTTTTTGCAAACGTACTGTTTCAATAAAAAGCTTGGCTTGCTCTAAAGAATTTTCGTTGGGTCGGTAATAATGATAAGCACCTCTGATCATTTTGTTCTTTTTGGCACCAAGCCAGTTTTGATCAAATTTGCGATCCTTTCGATCCTTTCCAACAGTTGCTCTGATAAAAACAAAATCAATAGGATATTTTTGTTCTAAAGTATCTACGTAAGACCAACTGATACGCCCTTGGTATTCAGAAACATCGATTCCAATGCTTTTACCTTCATGTTTTGCAAGTACTTGTATGTTTCTAACGTCTGAAAGTTTTTTAGATAATGCGCTTTCAGTGTTTGATTTATCACTTTTAAAACTAAAATAATAAGCTAAACCATTACGGTAATGATATGCCAGAGCCAGTAGTAAACAAACAACTAAAAAACCGATTACATATTTTGAAAACAAAAAGCGACGCCAATTGCTGTTCTTTTTTGGTTTTCGTACAATACGCGTTTTTCTAACTATTTTTTGCCTAGCCATGACGACAAATTTACTTTTGAAGCAATTTATTGTTTACAACAGAAAGTAAAACATAAAAAAGAATTATCAACGGAATTCCTAGGTATTGGAAAAACACTAATAACAAAACTGAAATCAAAAGAAAAACAATCTGTAAACGGTTACCTGCCCAACTTAATTTTTTAATTTTCAAAGAAAACAACGGGATTTCAGCATTCAACATATAGGCGCTCAATAAAGTAATGAGCAATAAAAAGTAATTTGTTGTAAGCAATTCAATTGCAATTAATGAGTCGGTGTATTTTAAAACCAAAGGCAAACTCAAGATAAATAATGCATTGGCAGGAGTTGGCAAACCGATAAACGAATCTGTCTGACGTGTATCAATATTGAAATTTGCCAAACGGTAACACGATCCTAAAGTAATGATAAAACCCAAGTACGGGAGAATTTGCAAATGAGGCGCAGCAGCGGTAGAAGCATGACTTACCAACATGTGGTACATCACCACGCCAGGCACTACGCCACTAGTTACCATATCAGCCAATGAATCTAATTGCAAGCCTAGCGGACTAGATACCTGAAACATACGCGCAAAAAAACCGTCAAAAAAATCTAGAAAAATACCCAAACACACAAAATAAAAAGCCATTTCAAAATCTTGCTGAAATGCAAAAACAAGAGCGATACATCCTGAAAAAAGATTAAGTAAGGTGATAGAATTAGGAAGATGTTTTACAAACGACATGGACTTGTGATTTAAAGTATAAGTGCGCAAATTTAGTACAATATGCCAATGAAAAATACGTTTTTAAGATAGTTTTTAGGAGCGGTAGTCGTTTTTAAGTTTATACTCATTAATGCATGTATTGAAAGCTTAGTCGTAATTGTTTTAGAAACGTTATCTAGCAACCTTACTAGACCATATCAACCCAAAAGAATTCAGCAGGAAATGAAAGTCAGCTGAATAAAAAATTCTATTTTTGATAAAAATTAAACAAACCCCTTGTTTGTAAAAATGACATCCTTACACAAAAGCCTTCTCTTCGTA
Organism: Flavobacterium erciyesense; assembly: GCF_018069925.1. Taxonomy (GTDB): domain Bacteria; phylum Bacteroidota; class Bacteroidia; order Flavobacteriales; family Flavobacteriaceae; genus Flavobacterium; species Flavobacterium erciyesense. The sequence goes on from NZ_JAGPXB010000004.1 coordinate 205,678, forward strand.
TTCGCAATGCTTTCAATGAGCACCTTTGCACAAACAGTTAGAAAATATTCTAATGAGTTTATGAACATAGGTGTTGATGCAGCTGCTTTAGGGCGCTCCAATACGGCAGTAGCCTCTACAAAGGATGTCAACTCAGGTTACTGGAATCCCGCAGGATTGGTTCAATTGGAGGATCATGAAGTCTCATTCATGCACGCCAATTATTTTGCAAATATTGCGCAGTACGATTATTTGGCCTATGCCAGCCCTATTGACGATCGTAGTGCGTACGGAATTTCACTTATCCGCTTTGGAGTAGATGACATTTTAAACACCACTGAATTAATTGACAGCGAAGGCAATATTGATTACAATAGGATAAGTTTATTCTCAACTGCTGACTATGGTTTTACGTTTTCATATGCTAGAAAATTGCCTGTTCCTGGTTTTCAATATGGACTGAATGCTAAAGTTATCCGAAGAGTTATTGGAAAGTTTGCCGATGCTTGGGGATTTGGTTTTGATGCAGGAATACAATTTGAACGCAACAATTGGTCTTTTGGATTGATGGTACGCGACATCACAACAACTTATAACGTTTGGAATATTAATGAAGAGGAATACCAAAAAATTGCCAATGCCATTCCGGGACAAAATCAAGAATTACCAGAAAGTACAGAGATTACAGCTCCAAAAGCACAACTGGGACTGGCTAAAAAATTTATCATCCGATACGATTATAGTATTGAAGCAGCGGCCAACTTGAATATGCGTTTTACAAAAACCAATGACCTCATTGCTACTGATTTTGTTAGTATTGATCCAGCAGTGGGTTTTGAGTTTGGTTATACCGATCTGGTTTTTCTTCGTGCAGGAATGGGAAATTTCCAAAATGTACAACAATTAGACGGTACCGACAAAGTAGGATTTCAACCCAATATTGGTCTCGGATTCAAATACAAAGGCATTCAAATTGATTATGCACTGACTGATATTGGCGATCAAAGCACCGCTTTATACTCGAATATTTTTTCAATTAAAGTCGATTTGGGTCTTTTTAGAAGGTAACCCAATAACATTTAGTTGCAACGCTTTTTTTGTTTTCGCAAATGAAAAAGAAACAGTATCGCAGCTATTGAATAACATTATAAAAATGAATTTCATGCAGAAATTTTCAATTTACAAATCCATTATTTTCTTTTTAATCGGAATATTTAGCATTGCTATTAATGCCCAACCGCTATCGTTATCACCACAAAGCAAAGTTAGTGTGCTTACGTGTGGTACCGGAAACGAGTCGTATTCCTTATTTGGTCATACAGCGGTTCGAGTTCAAGACGCAACTACTGGCTTTGATGCAGTGTACAACTATGGTGCTTTCGACTTTAAAACGCCCAACTTTGTCATGAAATTTGCTAAAGGCGATTTACAATATTTTGCAGTAGCACATTCGTATGCCGATTTTATTGCTCAATACCAATACGAACAAAGAGCGGTTTATGAGCAAGAATTAGTACTCCCACTTGCTGCCAAACAACGGCTATTTGAACAACTACAGCACGATATCACCTCCGCAGATAGTCATTATACATACAAATTCATTGATAAAAACTGCACCAGCATGGTTGTAGACGCTATAAATAAGGCAGCTAAAACCAACCTAATTACAAAAAAAGAGGCTACTGATAACAGTTATCGCGATGTTTTGCTTCCTTATTTTGATGGTCATTTTTACGAAAAACTCGGCACAAGCATCATCTTCGGATCCAAAGTAGACCAAACAGCCAACCGTATTTTTTTACCTTTTGATTTGTTAGAAGGCCTAAAGAAAGTACAGTTTAATAAATCGGTAATAGCCAAAGAAACGGTAACGGTATTACCTTATAACCAGCCCACTCCTTTTTCGTGGTGGAATAATCCCTATAGCTATATTCTAATTTTATTTGCTATCGTGGGTTTCAATAAAAAAGGACTTTCATTATTTTTTATGACGGTTTTAGGACTTATTGGGGTATTATTTGCAACAGCGTGGAGCTTTTCATTACACGCAGAATTAGCCAATAACTATAACCTATTGGTATTTAATCCTCTATTACTTTTGTTATTGTTGGCTTATGGTATGAAAAACAAAAAAATAATTTACTACTTGGCAACCATGAATTTAATTGCTTTGGGTATTTATACCGCCTATTGCCTTAATAAACCACATTTAATTTTAGTTTTTCCTATTGTACTCACAAGTGCTGTACTATCTGTCAGAATGTTAATTCAAAACAAAAAACCAATTCCTATTATTATTTAGTTTGTGAATGGTGAGTGGTGAGTGGTGAATTGTGAGTAGTGAGTAGTGAATTGTGAATAGTAAGTATTAAGTGTTAAGTGTTAAATACTAAAAGCCAAGAACTAAGGACTAGGGACTTTGAACAAAGCACTACAAAAAAAACAAAATCAAACAACCTTATTGCCCTCTGTAAAAAAGAACAGTAGTGATGGTTTTAAAAGCGATGTTTAGATCCAAATAAATAGAGCGGTGCTTGATGTAATACAAGTCGTATTGCAATTTTATCAAGCTATCTTGTAATGTTTCTCCATACGAATAATTGACTTGCGCCCAACCTGTCAACCCCGGTTTGATAATGTGTCTCGTTTCATAAAATGGCATACTTGCGGCTATTTCTTTCACAAAAACAGGACGCTCAGGTCTTGGGCCAATTACAGCCATATCTCCTTTAAGTATATTGATAAACTGCGGGAATTCATCTATTCTGGTTTTACGCATGAACTTACCAAAAGCAGTTATTCGCCGGTCATTTGCTGTTGTAAAAACGGCACCGTCAAGCTCTGCATTTTTAACCATCGTTCTGAATTTAAGAATAGAAAAAACAGCCCCATCCTTGCCCACTCTTTCCTGTGTATAAAGCAAAGAACCGCGGTTAGCCAAGGCATTCCCCAACAGAATCAAAGGCAATAAAGCCAAACCCACTAATAAACCCGCAACAGCGACTGAAACGTCAAAGCCACGTAGGGTAACTAAATATAATTTATTTTGATTGGAGCGGCTGAAAGGAAAAAAGCGATAAAAATCACGAGACATGTGTTGCAGTGGAATACGCTGCGTTTTACTTTCGTAAACTTGTGTATATTCTCTAATAATTATTCCCGATTCTAATGCTTTGAGTAATTGCTGATATAAACTAGTAGTCATTCCAGTTGTTATTTGCGAAGCAATCACTAACTCGGAAACGCCATGTTTTTTCACAAACGAAAGCATTCCCTCTCCATCAAGTTCCTTTACATAGGGATAGACTTCCTGTTGCGATTCGAAATCCAAAGGAACAAATCCAATAATTTTGTAGTGCGGATCAATATTTTCTAGACCTTTAATTAATTCTTCTACTTGTACCCGATCACAGAGCAGTACTGCTTTTTGAAAAAATCTATTGGAAGCTAAAAAGCTTACATAAAGCATTCTCCAAGCAAATAAACTCAGAAATACAACTATAAAAAACAAGACGATTTGAAGTCGATTGTTAGGTAAAGTAGGCGAAAAATAGGGAGTTAACAAATAGATCAGTACCGTGGTAGAGGCTGTAATTAAAGTACTTTTAAGCACCTGAAACTGATTGCTTGCCACTTGTAAATTGTACATTTCGAAGATTGTTCCGAATAAATTAAGATAAACGGCCAATAAAATCGCTCGGTGGTAGGTTCCAGCCTCAACTGCAAAATAATTAAAAGCTTTTACATAAGTCAATAAATACAAAGCAGTTAAAACAAAGAACACATCAAAAAGCCGAAGTAACATCTTTCGCTCTGAAATTTCAAAATGCATTTTATCAACTGCAAACATGTGTGGTATTTTGATTGGGCTTGCAATTTAGTATATTTTGACTGAATTCAATTTGCTTTAAAGTTGTTTTTTTTTAACAAATTTTTAATAAAAGCAACGTAGTTAGTTTTCGTTCTATTTGCATTTTAATGCTGTATACTTTGCCAAACTAACACTATCAATCAAAGTTTCAATCATTCTCTAATCGCTTTTTTTGGGGTAATCCTAATTGCACATTCAACAAAGAAAGTGAATAGACAAATGCGGGAGCCGCAGTACGCATAGCGGCATGATTAATAGTCAAAAACCAAAAAGCAACAAAACACAACAAGTACATGTTGAATTTGTTCTCTAAATACAAAACTAAGGGAGTAAAAAACAGCAACACCAAGCCTACAACACCTAATGAGCCATGTTCTGCTAACATACGGGTAATTTCGTCGTGTGACAACACAATAGTTCCAGTTTCCTTTTTTCGTATCTCTGCTCCTACTCCTACTCCTACTCCTAAAATAGGGTTTTTTAAAAAGGTATTAATTTCATTTTGAGCTACATCTTCCCTACCTGTGAACTGACTTTCTTTAGTTCGCCCTGCAGCATCTTGATTGGCATATCTTTTTTCTATCAAGCCACCTGTTTGCAAAGAAGTATAGCTCCAAGTGGCTGATCCTGCAAGAGCCAAAATAATTAAAATATAACTCAGCTTAACTTTACCTTTTGTGTTGGATTTAAAATACAAGAACACTAACAACAGGATGATCATTAAAAAACCAGTTATCATTCCCCCTCTCGAAAAAGTCACCATACCTCGATAAGTTATATTTAAGACTAAAATCGTATTAATTATTATATGTAACGTGGTTTTACTCTCTAAAATAATTCTTGATACAAACACGAACATTCCAAATCCTAATATAGTTGCCACTTGATTAGGCCCATAGCCACCTGAGGTTTGAAAATTAGATTCTGTACTTGTGATTACATCTTTGATACTTGGGGTATAAAAGGCCAAATATACCATGCATGAAATAATTGGCAAACCCAACCACAATAAAATTCGGTTCATTTCGGCGATACTTATTTTTCTGCGAAAGGTATACAAAGATGCAATCCCCAAACAAACCGGTCCCGACATATTAAAAGCAATTGCTTTCCGCATATCCGTATCAAAATTCAAATTAACTGTTGCCAAAATAATTCCGGGTACTAATAATAATAAGAAAATCCAATAGGGTGCCGCTCCTTTTGAGAAACCACTGTAATACATTCCAATTAAAATAAATACAATCACGGCATATTTTGAGATTTCATACAACGGATTTCCATCGGTCATTCGTAAAAAAACCTCACTGCCCACAATATAAGCTGCTGCTAAAAGAGCTTCATTATTTCGGTTTTGATTTTTTACAACATAATAAATGCCGTATAAAAAGATACCGTACCCATAAATTTTTGTGGTAAACGGCAAAGCGTATCCCATAAAACCAATTAGGATATGAAACAGTATAATCATCAAGTAGGATTGATCCTCTTTTCTCATTTTAATATATTTTTCAACCAATTCAAATAGTTGGTCATTACCCTTATTTCAGAGTAATGATCTTGCACTGTATCATAAAGGGCTTGTCCTAAATTATCTCGCAGTGTACTATTTTCAATCAATTGCACTATCGCGTCATAAAATAATTGCACCTCTTGGGCAGGCACTACTAAACCATTTAAACCATTTTGTACAACAGCCTGCACTTCGCCAACGTTTGTAACTACCACTGCTTTTTTATGTGCAGCATACTCTAAAAGGGCTACCGGCAAACCTTCTGATTTAGAAGTTAGAATTGCAATATCTACCTGCTGGATAATTGCGGCCACATCGATTTTACTGCCGTAAAGAAACACATTTTTTTCTAGTTTTAAGTCGAAATGCTTCTTCTTAATTGTTGTAGCATACTCATCTTCAAAATCTTTTCCTACAAGGTGAAAAGTCCATTCTGGATGAGAATATCGCAATTTATTAGCCACTTCAAGTAAAAGGTGCTGGTCTTTTTGAGGTCTTAAATTAGCCAAGCATAAGATGCGTTTTCCTGGCAGGCCCAGCAGGTTGGTTTTAAGTTCAGTATTTTTTTCTTGCGCAGTAAAATTGGGTAAATACAATACATAAGGTACTTTTAAAACACGCTCGCACCAATTTTTGAGTTTCTGATTAACAGTGATGACGCCACTAAAAAACGGCGCAGTACATCTTAATACAGTTGCTGGTCTTTGTTTCAAAAATTCACTGTCGCCATAATGATCGTGCCATACTATTTGAAGGGCTGGTAAACAACATTTAAGCAAAACCGCTGTAAAAAATGAGGTGCTGTGCGCCTGCACCACCTGAATTCGGTTCTTTTTAACAAAGCCTTTCAAGCGCCAAACTGCCTTAAGATCGATACTCCTTTTTTTTCTTAAAAAGAAATACGGTACTGCTGCATCCAATTGATCTTGTAAAGGACCTTCTTTTCGCGTTACCACCAAAGCAGAGTAGTCGGCTAGTTTTGATAAAGCATTGGCATAACTTACAGCCATTCGCTCTGCTCCACCTGCTTCTAACGAATCGATTAATTGCATAATTCGAATTGGTACTTTTTCATCGCTATTTAAAGCTTTACTAAAATCATTTATTCGCTGATCATTTGTGGATGAAAGTAGTACCTGAATGGCTTTTGCAAAAGTATCAGTCGTATACTTTCTGGACCACTCCATAGCCCTCATTTGCAACTCATGATATTTTTTTTCATTTTTGAGTAGGCGCGCCATTTTTTTACTATCGGTATCGGCATCCAGTTCCAATAATAACCCTCTTTGACCTTGATCTAACATCGTAGGCACGCAGGAAACCGCCGTACCCATTGGTACACAACCCCAAAACATCCCTTCAGCAAGCGCTTTGGGCCAACCTTCGGATTGTGATGGCAAAATCACAAAATGACTGTTCTGATAAGCCTGTTGTACAGTCGCTTTGTTTTGATTACCGTATAAAACAACGCTACCTTTTAAATCATTTTTATCAATATAATGTTCCAAATTAGATCGTTCTGGACCTTCTCCATACATCGCTAATTGCAGCACAAACCCTTGGCGCACCAACGCTTCAACAAGCTGAACGGCATAAAGCGGATTTTTACCTTTAACTAAAGCACCTACATAAACTAAGTTCGTAATGCCTATAACTTGTGGTGTGATGGTTGTAGTGGCTTCCTGGTCAGTATATGTTGCGGTAAAAAAAGACTTTATATTGGTTGAACTACCGGGCCATTCTCCATAAACCAGTACTTGCATATTACGCGTAAGAAAGGTGTTCGATAAAATCCATTTTTGTAAACGATAGGACCAAGGTTGTTTTGCCATTGGATCCCAATTGCCAGCATATTTGGCTGTTTTGGGTTTTGAAGGAAAAGCTATTTGAACAATACTTCCTAACAAACCCATATTTCCGGGGCAACGTAAGTGAATGTGATCTGATTGATTCATCGATTTTGCAATGCGCCAAAGCAACAACGGCAGCATTACCATTACTTTAAAAACGGACAGTATGGATAATAAATTGATTGCAGGAACGGCTGTAAACTTAACTTCTGGATGTTCGTACGCTTTGTCTATGGCAGTAGGTTCCGCTTTTGAACAAGGTGCCACAACGGTAATTTGGGATACAAATTGACCCCAAATATTCATTTCATCAATGTAGGGTGCATAGGAGTAATAGCGTCTGTTGTCAACAACATGTGGGATTTGTGTGATAATAAGCAATTTCATAACCCTAATTTAATTAAAATACCACCTGCACCTGAAAAAGAATCAATACACATGTAAAATGGTGCCAGATGAATACAAGCTGTAAATATAATTAATAAAGAGGGATTGGCAACGAATCAATCGAATATGGGCAACGGAATTCCAACGCTTTAGGTCACTAAGAGGCATGTTGTACTTTGGATCGGGACAAGACAGCAACCACTTCTTGATAATCAAAACCATAGTAGGTGCAATATTCTTTAATTGTCACTTTTTGATGTTGTTCTTTTTTTAAAGCCTTCTTCAAATTTTGTATTTCCTTACGCGCATAGCTCTCACTTTTATCGGTGAGTAAGACAATATCGCTTGGGTATAATACAATTCTATTCATATGATTTTGAGCTATCTACAGTTATTACAACTACAAACATAAGAAACATTTTTTATAGGTCCTCATGAACTTATTGACAGGTTTCCTTACAGATTAATCTCTTACAGTAAAGTAATTAAGTCTAAAACACATATAATCGACTAAATAAATCATTTATCCGTTGAAATACTAAAAAAAAATATTTTAACAATATTTATACATTGTTTTATTGTTAATAAAAAAATTTCTAAAATTTTAAATTATTATAAATTATAAGAATTTTATGAATTAATACTGCGTCGTTATTTTATCATATGGATTACTTTACAACCACCACTCACCCGTTAAAGAGTTCTACACGAGATAAAAAAGACAGCTTTTTAAATTTTTCGGCAAGCAAAATATCTATCTAAAAATGACATATTTATTTACGTCATAACAATTCTTTTAAAGTTGCAATCATGTATGCATTATGTATAGGGTATGTACCGAGTATGTATGGAGTATGTATGGAGTATGTCCCTAGTTAAAATTGAATTATTAACTGTATGGAAATAACACTCTTTAACTATTAAAAGTCCTTTTTTAAAATATGTTTTCGGTAAAAAGTGAACAAAACGGTATTTATGCACTTATTTTATCGTTTTTAGTCTACTGTATTCGTTTCTGTTCTTTATGCTATGTCTAAGACAAAACAAGCTTTTTACACTATTGCGCCAACAATTATAACAAACGCCAAACCCAGCACCAAGTTGTTGGCTATCAAACAAAACCGCTGTAGTTTTGATCATTATTAACCCTTAAACAAACAACAATGGGAAAATTATCAGGAATTATTAAATTGGAAGGAACATTAGACGGACTAACGTTCTACAAAAGTAAAGACGGTCATTTGGTTCGAACCAAAGGGGGTGTCAACAAGAAAAGAATAATGACGGATCCTGCCTTTGCGCGTACTCGTGAAAATTTGAGCGAGTTTGGTCAGAATGCAAAAGCGGGTAAGCTCATTCGCGACGCGGTTGGTTTGATGCTGAACAACGCCAAAGATTCAAAATTATCGAGCCGTATGTTACAACTCATGAACAGCATCAAAAACTTAGATGCCACCTCCGAGCGAGGCAAGCGCAAAGTGCAAGTAGGCCTGAGCAGTATCGAGGGAAAACAACGACTTAAAGGATTTGATTTTAATATCCAAGCACCAATGGCTTCTGTTTTGCATGCTAACTACACGCTCGATCCAGCAACTGGCACGGTAACTATGAGTGATTTTGTTCCCGAAGAACAATTGAGCAAACCAGCAACTGCGACGCATTTTAGTATGCGAACTGCATTTGTAGTAGTTGATTTGGCTACTGGCCAATATACAAAAAGCTATAGTCCACGTAACAGCTACCCCATTCAATCCACCGAGGTAACTTTTGACATGATTCCAGAAGCAGTGCCTACTGGAACAGGCATTCATTTACATCTACTTTTGATTGAATTTTTTCAGGAAGTAAACGGAGTGTCATACTCCTTAAAAAGTGGCTCTTACAATACGTTGAATATCGTTGAAGTGCTTTAAAATTTTCGATTCCAATTTAGAAAAACACCCAATAAACGGGTGTTTTTTTTTGTTTTTGAACATGAAATGACTAGCTACTTATCTAATAAAAGAAGTTAAGCAAAGTAGTGATTCTCGATACATTTTCGCTGCGTTTCTCTGCGCAAAAACACTCGAAGTGACGGGAATGAGGTTACGTCAGTTCGACTTCTCGATACACTTTTCTTTCGCTACGCTGCACAAAAGCACTCGAAGTGACGTGGCAGTTGTCATCGTTATTACGCTACAATAAATAAAAAGCACTCGCAGTGGGGAATCCAGTTGCTAAGTGTCAGCCGTCAGTTCGACTTCTCGATACACTTTTCTTTCGCTACGCTGCACAAAAGCACTCGAAGTGACGTGGCAGTTGTCAACGTAATTGCACTACAATAGATAAAAAGCACTCGTAGTGGGGAATAAAGTCAATAAGTGGTAGCCGTCAGTTCGAGTGGTTTTTAAAATAATGCGTAAGCTTTATTTTAAAAAGTGTATCGACTTCTCGATACGCTACGCTACTCGAAGTGACGTGGACTTGTCATCATTGCTGCGCTGCGCAAAAACACTCGAAGTGACGGAAACTTCTTCCTCGACCACAATCGTAAGTTCGAGTGTTTTAATCAAAACTACGATAGATTTTTTGATTAAAATGTATGGAGAACTTGCCCGATTTTTGTATGCAAAAACACTCGAAGTGACTTGCATTCTAATATCGTTAGTTTAAATCATTATTTATAAACAACAAATTTTCACCCCTGTTAAAATATGAAAAGTTGTATCTGCTAATGGCTGCAAAAAAACTTTTTGAACTACCCTTTGTGATGCCATCATGCAATTCGATTATTATACATTTTGTCTTTGGTAGCCAATTCTCATAATTACTTTCAAATAAGTTTTTTTCTGCTCCTTCGATATCAATTTTAAGTAAATCCAAGCATTCCAATTTATAATAAACCAAAATCTCATCAATAGTTAATGAATCAACTTGATGAACTACTTTTTCCAGTTGACCATTATTTTTGACTTGAGTTACAAATCCCCAATTACCGAAACCTTTGTCGACAACATCGAAACTCAAATCCGACTGATTGGAAATCGCTTTCTTTACGCAAAAAATATTTTTGTATTTGTTAGTGTTTTTCAAAAGCATTTCAAAATTTGACTTTTCTGGCTCGACGGCAACGATTGTCGCATCTGGAAATTTATTTGCAAAAAAGACAGCGGAAAGCCCAATATTGGCGCCAGCATCAACTATAAACTTCGGAACAAAGCCTAAATTCATTCCATATTCTTTAAAAGTAAATATTTGATGAAAGGTTAATATGTCGGATGTATTTTTTCTTAAATGAATGGGGAATTTCAATTCATTCAATTTTATTTTTTCAAAACTCAATGCCACTAAAAAATTGATGAAAAAATATCTTATTCCTTGCTGTACTCGTACCAAAACTCTTTTCATAATCATTATATTTTTAGATTTGATACAATTCTTTCAATGTAATTTTTAGGGTGTATATAGCGATCGCTCCAATCTTTATTGGCAAGACCCATATCTAAATAAGATTTGTTTTTAAGCAAATTAGCAATTTTATCTGGTAATTCATGATAAGCTGAACGCGAACTTAAAGCTTCAAAGTTTATCTGTGGTTTAAAATTTTCTACAACAATATTTATTGGTGTAGTAATTACTGCCTTTCCATATAATACATATTCGCCAATTTTCCATCCGGGAGTATCTTTTAGTCCATCATCAGCAATACCAATATCACTTTCTTTCATAAAGTGCAAATAATGCTTTAAGGATGTTTTTTTTAAATCTAATAAAACATCAGGTGCTAATTGACTAGATAAAGCATCAGGAAACAAACCAACAGATACGTTCCTAAAATGTTTGTTTATTGTGCGACAAGCTTCAATTCTAAATTCATTTTGAATAACTCTTCTTTCCTTTTCTTCACTATCTACATGATTAGCTGGATTCCATAATCGAGTATGAAAAATAACCCTACCGCCAAAATCACTTTTAGTCTTAGGTATTTTTCTTATATCTATTGCATTATGTGAAGAATTAGTGAAGCTATTGAAAAAGTCTAATGCTCTGATTAATTCTATTCTATTATTTTTATTGAAAAATTGTTTAAAAGGAAATTTAACCAGTAATTGTAGTGCTTTGTATGACATATTCACTTGTAAATTTAGAGGATAAACATTTTTAATATTTACACTAGGCAATAATGCTCTTTTAAGATAAAAATCAAACTGCTCTGGATCTAAATTAAAGGATGGACTGTCGGAATAATCAAAATATATTGTTTTCGCATTTAAAAATAAGATAGCTGCTTCCCATGGCAATTTTTCATTAATTTCCAAACAAAAATCATAATCATTTGTTTTACAGTAATAAAACCATGAATAAATTAACATATTTTGATGAGGAGTCCAATGATGAATTTGCAATTTGTTCATATTTATGTTTTTTTTAATTTGGTTTATTAAACCACAAACTCCACCAGCCAATGGTTCTTCCTGCAGCCTCTGCAAAAGCTTCTTTTTTCTTAGTCGTTGTAAAGGTATTAGTAAACCGAATCAAAGTCAACAATATCGTTATAGCATGCCATTTGAAAGTGGCCGAAATATCGGGATTCGCGTTTTTGGTTCTCCAAATATACCAACCATTACGAACCACCATTTTGCCGTATTTATAGGAATTGGGTCTTCCGGATGGATGATGATAGTGATTCAACTGTACCTTTGTATTGATGACATTTTTGCCAAACTGTAAAGCACGGATACTGAAATCTGCATCTTCATACAAGCCATACCCTTCAAAATAAGTGGAAAACCGAAGAGAATCAAATACCATTTTTCGAAAGGCGAAGGACATACCAACTAACAGATCCACTTCATAAATCCGACCTGTCAAAGGAAATCCACAGGTTTTACCATGGGAGTACTCCGGCATTTTTCCGGGTCCGACATTAGAATGCAATCTTAAATAATTTCGCACTACATTGCGCTGTCCTTCTTTATAAACAAATCCCTCAAACTGAAAATAACGATTCGCATCGTATTTTGTATCGGGGACGGTTAAGCTCCAACCATTCTCATTAACCGCAACACCACCTACACCGGAAATAGTTGCATCAGTAGCGAAGGTATCAATTAATGCTTCAAAATAAGTGGGAGACAGTTCAGTGTCATCATCCAAAAAAGCAATAATGTCACTGGTGGAAGCCACGTGATCTAATCCAAAATTTCTTTGTTTAGTCAACCCTCGAAAGGATTCCGGAACTAAAAAATAACGAAGATTGGCGACCTTCTTTTGAGCAATCATCTGTTCCGTCTCCTGGTTTACAGATCCGTCAATAATTAATATTTCATCCGGAAATACGGTTTGTACCTGAACCGATTGCAACAATTGCTGCAACGATTGGGGACGCATATAGGTACAAATAATCAGGGACAATTTCATATTTTAGTCGTGTCGAGTTCCTAAATTTCGTAATTTTTGGGCATAAAAAACAGATTTCTTAAACTGAAGATTCTTATAAGGCAGACGCAGCAAACGATACAAAAAACCAAGCTTAGATCCACTTAACAAATAATACGTAAAGTGCTTATACTTATATTCTGTCAACTGCTTAGGTGTGTAATGTTTCAGAATGCCATACATCACTGTAGGACTGGGTATAGGGGTTATATTCTTTACAGGGGTATCCAATTCCCAAGGCTGGGATTTTCTTTTTTTACCAAGTAGTTGAGCCTGGGTTCCCCAAAAACGATAGCCTCCGCCAGGGGGTTTTAAATGCAGATTAGCAGCATATGGATTGGCCAATACCACTACTCCGATTTTGCTTAACGACATTCCAAAATCGCTATCCTCGCCGTAACCACCATCAAAATTGACGTCATTTCCAACCAACTGATTTACAAATTCCCGTTTAACACATGAATTAGCATTGCTAAACATTTGAGCACAACCCGAACTATACGGTGGTCGGTTCAATTGGTCTAACTTAGACGCTAAATGGCCTAAATGCTGCTGGTGATGCTCTGCCCGTATATCCAATCCGTTACAGGCGCCAACCGAATAGGTTTGTAAAAACCGGATATGGTTTTCGATAAAATCCGCAGGTATCCGAATATCATCATCGCCAAAGACAATATAATCCCCAGTACATAAAACAATCGCTTCATTTCTGGCCCTGCAACTGCCCTTAGACTGTTGCCAGATTACTTTTAATTCAAACGGATATGGCTTTTGTTCATAGGCCGTTTCATCTCTGTCACTCGAAGGAGTGGCATCTACCACAATGACTTGGGTAGGAATATAGTGCTGATGTGATAAATCGTCTAACAATTGCATGGTATATTCTTGACGGAACATCGTTGGTATAATATAACTTACCGAAGGTTTTCCCTGAACAGGAAGAAGAATTCTCGATGGAAGACGTTCAGAAATGGTTCTTTTTTGAAAAGTATTCTTAACGGTAAATAAAGTACTCCACTCCGAAATTTTCCAGAAGCCCAGTCTGTAAATCATAAAAAGTGCATGGCTTATTTTATAATTTTTTCTAAAAAAAAGATGACGGTCCTTTTGCGAAATAAAGACTGTTTCTTTTGCAGCAACAGGAAATAAATGATGGACATATAAAGGAACTACACCCAAAAAACGGATACATCTGAAACCAAAATCTAAAGCCTGCATTTGAGGATTTTCGTAATCGATATCAAACCCTTTTGTGAGGTCCCATACTGATTTCCGAACCGCAAAGGCATTGGGATTAATCCTCCAGCTGACACATTGCTTTAAACCGTCAAAATCATTTAAATACCAAAAAAAAACAGCCGTCTGATAAACTAATTCCGGAAAAGCATTTTTATACCCTTGTTCAAAAGAACTATGCCAAATATCTCCTGCTCCGGCAGACAAAACCTCTAACTGTTGAAAATCCGGTAACCCAACATATAATAGGATTTCACCTGAGGCAGTAGTATATTCTTTTAATTGTATTCTTTCCATCTGATAATGTAAACGTATAAATAGTTATTTTCTTAGCTGGATGTACATCCGCTAATTGCTTGACAGCATACTGTACTTTACGACTCCTTTAGGTCAGGTGAATCACACTTATCCCTTTTTTGTAAAACTGAGAGTAGTATTCATAAATGACACACCTTTCTATAAAACACTAAACTCTGTTGCGCTATAAGAGCAATATTAAATTTTTGGGTTACTTTTTTTCTCGCCTGTATTCCCAATTCTTTTTGCAAACTTTCATTTTCCAGCACTTTAACAATCGTACCGGCATACAACTCGTGGTTCGTAGGATGTACCAAAAAACCATTGAGCCCATCATCAATCACTTCTGTGGCCCAACCAATATTGGACGCTACAATTGGTTTTTGAATCGCCATGGCTTCTATCCAGGAAACAGGTAGTGCCTCAGCAAATGTAGGAAAAACACAAACAGTAGCTTCATCAATGTGTTTCTTTATATTTTCATACGGAACGCTCCCCAAATAACGTACATTCGCTTTTGCTTCTGCAGTAAATAATCCTTGCATCATCTCCCAGGTCGAAGCATTACCCGAAATAATATCAGGAACATCCTTACCTATTAAAAGCAATTGTGCCTGCGGATTTTTGGCGACCACAGCATTAAAAATAAAAGGCAACTCTAACAATCCTTTTTTCCGGATTAAACTGCCAAAATATAATATAGTATGCTTATTTCTAGTATTGGAATCATCGGAACTAAACGCATCAATAGCAATAGAATTTGGAATTACAGTGAATTTTTTATCCAAACCAAACACTGCATTGGTCAAATCAGCGGTAAACTGACTTACAGAAAGCAAACCATCTGCATGTTTCAATGCTCGTTTTTCATGAAACCGATTGACCCATTTTACACGGCGCTGATCCAAATGACAAAAATAAGTATCGGAACCGTGTAACCGCATGACAACTGGACATTTTTTAGGAGATATAAATGACGTAATTCCTGTCCAGTCAGGAGCTTCTACCACATCAATTTCTTTATTATCATGTAAAGTATTAATAATGTTTTCCAGTTTTTTTCGAGTAAGATACCAGGACAAGCCCTTAAATTTCACGTTTTTGATTTGCTGAATGCAAATGCCATTATCAAAAAATATTCCCTCTTCTTTTTGAGCATAAACTAAAACACGAACAGCACATCCTTCAGCCAACAGTCCCGTTGCCAGATTTTTGATACTGGTACCTATTCCTCCCGAACTTCCGGTCTTTTGGTGTGGATATTCTGGCGTTAAAAAAGCTATTCTCATAGTTATCAATTAAAAAAATCTTGAATAATTACTTTGGTAAATTGACGCGCTCCTGCATCATTCAAATGCCCGCAAGAAGAAAAATAACGATCTTCAATAACGGCATTTTCATAATTGTAAATCTCAGGATACAACTTCTTAACTTTATCAAAATAATTTAGGCCTTTTGTATTTTCGCACATCGGCGTCATCAAAACAATTAAATTGATGTCATTTGCTTTACAAAGATGCTTAATTTCTTCGTAGTATTTATTCCGCAAGGGTTTCAGATTGGTAATATTGTTTTTCATATTAGCATTTGGCTTTTTTCCTAATGGATAATAGCCTAGATTGTTTAAAGCATTAGTCGGCATTTTTAATGCGCTTTGATACATCTCTCTAAATCCTATTTGAGAATCTGCAACTATATACCTGTAAAAAGGCAGATAATATTTAGCATTAAAACCTTGCTGCTCTTCAAAATGAGTTGCAATAACAGTAGATTCATGTAAGTAAGGCATAAAACGGGCCGCTACTGTTTCGGACTCTTTTTCGTTGGACAGATTCAAGTCGGCTTCAAGAATAATATTTTTGATTTTATAGTTGTGTTCCAGCATTAGTTTCAGCATCAAAGAAGCTTCGAACAGATGACCGCCACTCATACCGTAATTAAACGCTTTCAATCCCTGAGCCTCAAACATTGGAGTCACAAAATGATTGTTTGCACGCGACGATCCCAATACAACCACATCATACTGCTTGTCTTTTGAATTGATTACATGCCCAATTTTCCCTCGATTGGTATATTGCAAATACACTTTCGTATAAGCTATATCCAAGACAACAAGTAACAAAAATGTCACTACAACTATTTTTATGATAAAAATTAAAAAATGTTTCATTTACAATTTTACTATTAATTGTGTTTTAAAAATTATTGGCCTTCATTAAATTTAAACCATTAATCTCGACGAGCCTGTCCTGAGCGTAGTCGAAGGACTCAATTTGACATAAATAAGACTCGCTGTCACGTCGAGAGCAGTCGAGACGCTTTAATCTTAGACAAAATAGAGATACCAATCTCGATGAGCCTGTCCTGAGCGTAGTCGAAGGACTCGATGTGACCTAAATTACACTGTCACGTCGAGCGCAGTCGAGACGCTTTAACATGCCAAATAAACAAAACGATCAATCTCGACTGCGCTCGATTTGACAAATTCAATACTCGCTGTCACGTCGAGCGCAGTCGAGACGCTTTAATATGCAAAAAACATGACCTTTAAATATACATAAGCTAGCCAACCATTAATCTCGACTGCGTTCGATTTGACATAATTAACACTCGCTGTCACGTCGAGCGCAGTCGAGACGCTTTAAGACAAAAATAAACAAACCTGTGAATCTCGACTGCGCTCGATTTGACAAAAGTAACCTTCCATTAACTTCCAGGAAGGACTCGATTCAACAATTACAATACTCGCTGTCATGTCGAGCGCAGTCGAGACGCTTTAATCCAAAAACTAACAATCTTGTCAATCTCGACTGCGCTCGATTTGACAACTCGATGAGCCTGTCCTTAGCGCAGACGAAGGACTCGATTTGACATAATTAACACTCGCTGTCACGTCGTGCGCAGTCGAGACGCTCAAAGTTACTATTTCTCCGCATCTTCGATATCTGATTTATATTGATGGTGTGTAGCATTTCTGCATTCTGATAAATTTTGTAAATGATCATAATTACCTTCAATCAATGCTTGTTTTTTTGATCGACTCCATTTTTTTATTTTTTTCTCGAATTCAATAGCTTGGTTTGAATCTGTGAATTCTTGATAAAAAACCAAAACAACAGGTCTTCTACTATGTGTATAAGCTTGCGGATATTTTCCAGCATTGTGTTCCATAACTCTCCTTTCAATATCAGATGTTACACCGACATAAAGCGAATTATCATTACATCGAAGAATGTATACATAGTAAAATTTCATATCCTTGACTTTTAATTTAACAAATATAGATTAGATTACAATAAGTCAATCTCGACTAGCCTGTCGTGAGCGTAGTCGAAGGGCTTGATGTAACAAAAGGCACTCTCACTGTCACGTCGAGCGCAGTCGAGACGCTTTAATCTTCAAATAATAGACTTTTCAATCTAAAGAAGGCTGCTTTGAACCGATCTCGACTGCGCTCGATCTGACAACTAGATGCAGCAAATACTATCCTTTCTGTCACGTCGAGCGCAATCAAGACGCTTTAATCTTCAAATAATAGACTTTTCAATCTCTAGAAGGCTGCTTTGAACCAATCTCGACTGCGCTCGATCTGACAACTCGATGCAACAAATACTATCCTTTCTGTCACGTCGAGCGCAGTCGAGACGCTTTAATCTGAAAATAACAGACTTTTCAATCTAAAGAAGGCTGCTTTGAACGGATCTCGACTGCGCTCGATCTGACAACTCGATGCAGCAAATACTATCCTTTCTGTCACGTCGAGCGCAATCAAGACGCTTTAATCTTCAAATAATAGACTTTTCAATCTCTAGAAGGCTGATTTGAACCGATCTCGACTGCGCTCGATCTGACAACTCGATGCAGCAAATACTATCCTTTCTGTCACGTCGAGCACAGTCGAGACGCTTTAATCTTCAAATAATAGACTTTTCAATCTCTAGAAGGCTGCTTTGAACCGATCTCGACTGCGCTCGATCTGACAACTCGATGCAGCAAATACTATCCTTTCTGTCACGTCGAGCGCAGTCGAGACGCTTTGATCTGCAAATAACAGACTTTTCAATCTCTAGAAGGCTGCTTTGAACCAATCTCGACTGCGCTCGATCTGACAACTCGATGCAGCAAATACTATCCTTTCTGTCACGTCGAGCGCAGTCGAGACGCTTTGATCTGCAAATAACAGACTTTTCAATCTCTAGAAGGCTGATTTGAACCGATCTCGACTGCGCTCGATCTGACAACTCGATGCAGCAAGTACTATCCTTTCTGTCACGTCGAGCGCAGTCGAGACGCTTTGATCTGTAAATAACAAACTTTTCAATCTAAAGAAAGCTGCTTTGAACCGATCTCGAAGAACCTGTCCTGAGCGCAGACGAAGGACTCGATTTGACAATTCAATAAGCCTGTCGTGAGCTTGGTTAAAGAACTCGATGTGACAAGAAGACTACACTCAGTTTGACAATTAGAAAACAAAGAGTAAACAACTCTTAAAACTGAAAATAGATAAACTCTTTATAATCCGAATAGGTCCCTAAAGCAATAATGGCGAGCAAGCAAGCCGCTAGTTTGAGCCAAGATTGCTTACCAGAAATAGGTTCTACTTTAGTACGACTGTACCATTCTACGATTACAAAAACACCTACCAAAAGCAAAATTTCGTAGTTGTATCGTTCGTTTTCTAGATATTGCGAAGCAAAAGTACCTTCCGTAAAAAGGCGAACGATGTAGCTTACTGCTGCCTCAATACTTGGTGCTCTGAAAAAAATCCAAGCCAAGCAACTTAAGGCAAATGTGAGTAGCATTTGAAAAAAAACGCTAACCGATTGCCATTCCCACGGTAGAGCGACAGTACCCATATTCGATCTGTTGCGGTTCAAAAGCAATAAGGGCAAAAAATAAACCGCATTGATTGCACCCCAAGCAATAAATGTCCAATTGGCACCGTGCCAAAATCCACTGATTAGAAAAATAATAAAGGTATTTCGAACTTTCATGCCCATGCCTCCACTACTACCTCCCAGCGGAATATAGACATAATCTCGAAACCAAGATGATAACGAAATATGCCACCTGCGCCAAAATTCGGCTATATCTCTTGAAAAATAGGGATAGTTAAAATTTCGAAGTAAGTCGATTCCAAATAACTTTGACATTCCTAAAGCCATATCTGAGTATCCTGAAAAATCACCATAAATTTGGAAAGCAAAATAAACAGCACCTAAAATTAGTGACAATGAATTCATGTTCTCATGATGATCAAAAATAGCATTAGCATAAGTAGCGCAGGTATCTGCTATGACTACTTTTTTTACCAAACCCCAAATGAACTGATACACTCCTTGCTTGGCTTTTTCAAAATCAAAATTGCGCTTTACCTTTACTTGAGGCAGTAAATGTGTGGCGCGCTCAATAGGTCCGGCCACAAGCAAAGGAAAGTAACTCACAAACAACGAATAATCGACAAAATTACGTTCAGCTTTAATTCGTTTTAAGTAAATATCAATCACATACGATAGCCCGTGAAAAGTATAAAAGGAAATTCCAACCGGGAGCACCACTTCTAACAACAAAGGACTGCTTTGTATGCCCCAACCATTTAACAAACTGGCAAAAGAACTGGCAAAAAAATTATAATATTTGAAAACTCCGAGAAAACCCAAATTGACTCCCACACTCAACCAAAACCAAAACTTTCTAGCCGACTCTTTTTTAGCTTTTTCAATTTGAATACCGGTATAATAATCTAAAAAAGTAGAGAAAACCAACAGAAATAAAAATCGCCAATCCCAACAAGAATAAAAATAATAGCTTGCTATAATAAGTAAAGTGTTTTGAGTGGTTTTATTTTTATGGAAAACAAACCAATACAAAACAAAAACAATAGGAAGAAAAATCGCAAAGGACAAGGAATTAAAAAACATATGTATTGAAACAGATTTGACAATGTAAAATTAAGATTTATTCGGTAGTACCAAAGCCAAATGATTTGTAACCATACTATGCAATGAAAATGAATCCTCTACCAGCGTTCTGGTATTCGTTTCAATTCGTAGATGGCCCAAATAAATCGCTTCTAGAATATCCTTGAGAGCAACTATATCTTTCGCTTTAAAGATATAGCCGTTTTCACCATCGACTAATACTTCTTCATTTCCCCCAACATTAGTTGTTATAACTGGAACATTAGCCGCTAAACTCTCTAAAATTGACAAACTGAA
The DNA here is from genome assembly GCF_018069925.1 of Flavobacterium erciyesense. Lineage (GTDB taxonomy): Bacteria > Bacteroidota > Bacteroidia > Flavobacteriales > Flavobacteriaceae > Flavobacterium > Flavobacterium erciyesense. The sequence goes on from NZ_JAGPXB010000004.1 coordinate 226,447, forward strand.
ACACTCCATGTGGGTGGGTTGCAGCATATAATCATAATTCGAAAACAAGGCTTTCAGGTTGGGACTGCTGCCCATAAAAGTAAAACAAGACTCTACATCATGCTGTTTCATCTTTTCAACCAATATACTTTTGTAAGGCCCATCCCCGTAAAGATCAATTGTAATGGTATTCTTTATTTCGGCAGGCAGCAGTGCGACAGCAGCTATTAAATCCTGAATCCCTTTGGATTCCCGCAAATGCGATGCTGTCAAAAAGCGGGGATGTAACATACTCCGATTCTTTCGTTCCAAAATACCCTCCAATACAACCCCGTTATAAATTGTCAACGTTTTCTTTTTTAGATGAGAACCAAAATCACATATAATTTCATTTACAGTATAATCAGAAACACCCACAAAAACAGTAATATATCTAGAAAACAAAAGGCCTTTGATTCTTTTCTCGATTCTCTTTTTTAAAGGATAGCCATGAATTGGTCTTGGATTGTGGTCTACTGCAATTATTTTAGCAGCGCTGAACTGCTTTATTTTATAAAAAAAAGGAGTGCATAATTCGATAAAATGGGTGATAATATGCGTATACACGATTGCATTGGTCTTACAAAAACTAAGAAAATAATTTTCGATCGATTGATATCCACTTTCAAAAACGGTTAAAGTGGCATATTTCCCATGATCCGATTGATTCGGAAAAAACCAATGAACCTGAATGCCATTGGCGACACATTTGCTGTCAAATTGCCAAAAAAAGTAATCCATTCCGCCTACTCTTTCAGGTAACAGTTCATAATTACAGAGTACCGCAATTGTTTTAGGTTCTGTCATTCCATTCTGATAAAGTAGCGGCAATTCGCTTACTAGTTCCTACTAAATCCTCACTTATTTGCAATTCAATCAAGGCCTTTCTTTCTTTAGTTCTTGCAGAAGGATGGGCTAAAGCCTCCTGGATTTGGTCAATTAACTCTGTCGGGTTTTGGGCAATGGTCACGGATTGGCTGTCAACTACTTTTTTGAAATGATCATATCCTAAAAACCGTTGATCATCATACAAACCGTTTTCAGGATTTCCAAAAACAGTATTAATTACCGGTTTGTCAAATAACATAAAATCTAGACTCATCGTAGAACACATATTAACATTCAAATCAACATATTCCAACAAAGAACGTAAATCCCTGATATCCTCTTCACTAGGAATGCGTTGCGACCAGCTTTCCGCATGATTTTCCCTTGTCAAAATCCATTTGGGGGTATTCCAGATAATTTCAGGAAAATCTTTTTGTATAGCAGCAAATCGTTCTGGACCTTCTGCTGGAGAAGTCCGCACCAAAAACTGACAGGGGAATCCCATTTTATTTTCTCGTATGGCATTGGCAATAGTCCGAATTACAACGGGGTCATTGGCTCCGATACTGGCATCAGCACAACTGAAACAAATTATTTTTTGATTACCTTCTAAGGCAAACTTAGTATAAAAATCCTGTTTTTCGGTTTTGTATTTGTCCATAACATAGGGCTCAAATTGAGGGGTACCAACCACCCTTACCTGTTCCTCTTTTACATTAGGATAAAAATACAACAACTCCTTTTTCATCAAATCACTCCAAACCAAAAAATAATCAAAAGTCCCTAACATCCTTCCTTTGGAAGCCAAATTATCCCAACTGAAAATAAAACTGCTGACCGGTATTTTAGATTCAATAGCCGCATATAAAAACGGGGCTAAATATGGGGGCCTTTGATGGGTAAAAAAAATATGGGTCGGTTGATCATCTCGCAATATTTGAATATAGCCTTTCGTAATTTTATGTTTAGCAAAAGACAAAAACTGTAGCTTTTCCGCAAACAAAATACTGGCAGAAGAGTGAACGGTTTGGGTAAAAAAATAAATGAGTTTGACTAAAAGAGATCGGGCAGAGTTGGTTTTGGGATACCCGGAATGCAAGTTGTCTCTCATCCCATAAAAAGACTTAAATTGGTATAGATGGGCCAGCTCTTTCCATTTCCTGAAGAACCAGGTCCATTTGCCTTCTACAAAAACATCCAATTCCTTTATAGTAACCCCCGATGGCAAAACAGCAGGATAAGCACTAATAGGCAAGCCCGAATAGATAATAATACTATCAAATTGGAGTCTGGCTTCTGCTAAGAAATCACTCATAACAAAATTCCGGAATCCAACACCATCAGTGATTACTATGCCTATTTTTTTCATTATATATTACTGAATTGTTTTAATTACTAATATTTAATTTAAATTTAATAACTAAAAATATTTTTTGTGTGTTTGTTAATTTAAGGATCTATTAGTGTACTTTGTGACACACTATAGCAATTATTCAATTTGAAATATTCTATTAGCCTATATAAATTTGACCTGTGACTCCCTATAAAAAAACGACAATTTCTTGCAATTTCAATTTCCGTTAGTAAACTAATCATCTCATTTTTCCTACTAGAGATTGAGAGCTCATTAAAATCTGATTGTATATGTCCATTCCTCTCTGAATCAGCTATTGTAAAAATAGTATAATTAGGTAATTTTTCTTTAATTTCTAAAAAAGTACCAAAATCATCACTCATTAAAAAAATTGTATTTGTTGATGTATTTAAATTTAACATAACATCAATATAGTCTTGAACAGTATACAAAATGTCTTCCCCACTAGAAATTTTATCACCTCGTCTTATATGCATTACAATATAATCATTCCCAATAATTTTCGTTTTTTTAAAACTATCAAAATTTTCTAATCTTAATTGCCATATCTTAATCAAAATTTTATTTATTGAAATTTTAAAAGGATTCATATTAGACACTATTTCTTCAACAGTAAATCTTCTTAAATCACTAAAAGTTTCAAAACTTGTAATAATATATCTACCCTTTATAAGGCAAATAACAATTTTGAAAATTTTTTGTTTAATTGGTAGTGAACTACTATCCCAATTGAAATGTAGATTAGTATAATTTTTACCTATTGAACTTATAAACAATTTTAATAACCTTATTCTAAATGACACACTAAAATTATCAATTTTTAAAGAATAAAAATAATCATTCCATCCATTTTTAAATTTAAAATTCCATATTGACGATTCTAAAATAAATTCATATTTTTTCTTATTTGAATAGTTAATGGCATAAAGAAGATTATTTATTTCGGAACCAAATCCTCTGTCCGTTAATATATAAAGATATTTTATTTTTGGTTTCATTTGAATATATTTCTAAATCTATTGATCATTTTTTGGGATTGTTTTTCAATTCCCACACTAATAGGATAATTGTCAAAATAATCATTACCCCCTCTAAAATAAACTTCTTCTTTTTGTAAAAATGAATGTGCTCCTTTTTGTAATTCTAAAGTTTCTATATGATGAGATAAAAAAGGAAATAATTGATATTCATTTAAAATCAATTCTCTTGCTTTTACAATAGCATCCAAATTTTCTTCCCATTTTGTGGAGGTTGCTATTTCTTTCAAAAATAACTTAATGTGTTTATCCTTGGGGTCAATTTGGATGAAAGAATCTTTAGGAAAAAAATCTTCTATTGCATTACATCCAAAATACAATGGCATCGTATAACTCAAAAAACAATCTACAATTTTCTCTGTCCAATAGTAATCACTTTCAAAATTTTCATAAGCAATAGCATATTTAGAGGTGCTTAAAACATCCCATTTATCAGCAACTGGACATATACCCCTGCCATAAAGTCGAACAAACGAAAGAGGTTTAATGTTTTCCAAAAAATCCATTCGCATAGTATGCCCCTTAGAAGATCTTTGATTACTGGTAATCCAAACTATAGTATTTTCTTTAGTCAGACTTTCCACTTTTAAACGATTCAAAAAATCAAAATCTTTGTCAATATGCCAAGGCAAGGCACCATGAGAAAGAATATTATTCTTTTTGATATCCAATTGATTAAATATCAGTTTTACATTTTTATTGGCATACTGTCTGTATTTAGAAACTTCATTAGGCGGTTCTAAACAAACATGTAAAATATTATTTTTATTCACTTTGATAGAAAAATCATCTTTAGGATACTCTAAAATAATTAAATAATCACAGGTATCAATTGTATCTTCTGTAAAAGTAAATCTACCCCATTGCATTGAATGATTGGGAGTTTGCCTTTTTAAATCCGGATAGTTGAAATAACGCTCTATTTTTATTAGCATTTTATATATCTCTAAATTGTTTTTGATGATTAATGCTCCAAATAGCCTCTTTATCAATAGATTCCAGAAAAAGTTGCGTACTGTTTCCTTGACCAAAATCAGTATCCGAAGCAGCTACTTTATGCGTATCTATTAGTGCTAATGCTGCTACAATACTCTTTGCTTCATAATCTACATTGATAATAGCGGCATGAACAGCTCTGTTTTGTTGTCGTGTTCCAATATTAATAATAGGAATCCCATAATAAGGGGCTTCCCGAATTCCGGCACTACTGTTCCCTATGATGTATTGTGCGTTTTTGAGCAAAGTCAGAAAATATTCAAATCGCAAAGAAGGAAATATTCGAAAACGGGCATTATTCTCTAATTTTTTATAGGCTTCCAAAATAGCGTTAGTTCCCAAATCATTATTAGGAAAAACAACAACATAATTATGAGTATCTTCCAGCAAAGCAGCTACAAAATGATCCGCATGATGCTGCATTTCGGCAGCTTCTGTGGTAACGGGATGAAACATGGCAATGGCATACGTATCAAAAGGAATCTGATAATAGGATTGTACAACGCTCAAATTCGGTAACGCATCCGAAAACATAACATCAATATCAGGAGAACCAATGGTAAATATAGAAGACATCTTTTCTCCCATTTGAATCAACCTTTTGGCCGCATCAGCATTTGAAACAAAATGGATATGACTTAATTTACTGACACTATGTCGAATTAACTCATCTACCGTACCGGATAATTCTCCTCCCTCAATATGCGCCACTAAAATATTATTGAGCGAGCCTACTATGGCACCGGCAAGTGTTTCTACTCGATCCCCATGAACTATAATCATATCAGGAGGAACGGTTTTGATAAAAGCAGATAGCCCTTCAATGGTTTTGGCCAGGGTCAAATCCATCGTAGTTTCATGAGTATGATTGATAAAAGTATGAATATTTTTGAAGCCACAACGTTCAATCTCTAATACCGTATAGCCATATTGCTCCAACATATGCATTCCGGTAACAAAAACAAAAACTTCAAATCCTTCTTGTTGTTCAAGAATTGAAATCAATGATTTTATTTTTCCAAAATCAGCTCGGGTTCCTGTTAGGAAAAGGACTTTTTTTTTCATTATTTATCAGTCATGTCTAGCGCACTCGAGACACTTTTGTATAGTAAAGGCCTCTCGACTGCGCTCGAGGAGACAACTTTTTAATTTCAATAATTCGTAATACTTATTTGATTTTTTTGCTATTTATACAATTAAGACTTGGCAATCCACTATTACGTAAAATCATTAAAATCTAATTGTTCATCACAATCAATATCACGAACAGCAATTTTCCCAATCAAATCATTAAAATGTTCGGCTAAAATTTTTCCGGTTCCAGGACGTTTTACCCAAATATTCTCTTTAGTAAGCAACTCCCCTTTTTGTATTGGAGCAATTGTACAAACCGTAGCAAAAGCAAAATCAATGGTCACTTGTTCCTCTAAAGCGGGCTTTTTGGTTCCACCACGCATCTGCCAAATTTCATTGGAACTTGTAATCAACTCGGCACAGGCTTGCTCATCCATACTGCACACAATGTCTGGACCGGTGCGTTGCATGTGGTCGGTCAAATGACGCTCCAAAATACTGCCTCCTAAAGCCACTGCGCCCAAACAGGCATTGTTATTCAGGGTATGATCAGACAAACCAAAAACTTTATCCGGAAAAGCTTCGTGCATTTCCATCATAGCCCCAAAACGGACTAAATGAATGGGCGTTGGATATAAATTTGTAGTATGCAATAGTGCTACAGGTACATTGTGTTGGTCAAAAATCGCCACTGCTTTGGTAATACTTTCAATAGTATTCATTCCGGTACTCAGAATAACAGGCTTCCCGAAAGAAGCAATGTGTTCCAATAAAGGGTAATTATTACATTCACCGGAACCAATCTTATATGCAGGGATATCAAATTTTCGCAATCGTTCCGCAGCAGCTCGAGAAAAAGGAGTCGATATAAATATCATCCCCTTACTTTCTACATAATTTTTAAGAGCCAGCTCATCCGCTTCGTTCAGCGAACAGCGCTCCATAATCTCGAAAATAGAAACAGTTGCATTGCCAGGAATTACTTTTTTGGCAGCGCCACTCATTTCATCCGCAACAATATGAGTTTGGTGTTTGACCACCTCAACACCGGCTCTGTGGGCAGCATCAACCATTTCCTTAGCGGTCTGCAAAGAACCTTCGTGATTAATCCCTATTTCAGCAATCACCAATGGTGGATAATCGGGACCTATTTTTCTTCCTGCAATTTCGATATATGGGTTCATTTTGGTAATGAATGGTTTTAGGTTAAATTTTAAAATAAATATTTAAATTAATCTCGACTAAGCTTGCTTTGAATGATATCCGAAAGAAGCAAGCTCGACTGCGCTCGATTTGACAACAAAATTCTCCAATCGCAACAACTGTCAGGTCGAGCGCAGTCGAGACGATTTGTTGATTAAATACGCGGCATAATCCAAATCATCTTGCGTGTCAATATCTACTGTCGCAAAAATATGATTTACTTCATAAGGGAGGCTGTTTTCAGAAAATATTTTACCTTCCCGTATCAATTTTGTCTGAGTAATGTACAATAAGCCATTTTCAAAATAAAGTGGTTCTAAATCCTGACTGCGCTGCCCTATAGCGTAATTGAAAGGGATAAAAGATTGGTTGCTAATTTTACCCAGTTTTTGATGATTCCTGCTAACAGTGAATAAACTGTCACAACTGTTGTTCGCATAGGCTTTAAAAGCATCTTGCAACAGATAATCCGGACGTAACGGATTGGTGGGTTGCAATACAATTACATGATCCGGAGTGAAGGAAACCGTATCTAAAACATGCTGTATTGCCGTTACAGTAGGTTCAAAATCTCCCGATATAGCATCAGGTCGGTCAATCACTTGAACACCATACTGCAAAGCAACTTTTTTTATGGCAGCACTATCTGTAGTAACATAGATTTCATCAATGATAGACGGATTTCTTTGAGCAAATAAAATACTGTGCACCAATAAAGGGATTTGACCTAACAGCAACAAATTCTTGTTAGGCAAACGTTTGGAGTTCTCGCGAGCAGGAATAATGGCAATAGTTTTCATTGGCGAAATTATATCCTTGTAAAAATACTTATTTTTTATAATTCCAAAAAATACTCCTTGAACTTTAATACTACTTTAAATACAAATCACCTAAAAAAATAAAAAAAGTCTTAACACTATATTTCAAAATATCAAATTTACAAAATACCACGACAGTTACTCCATTGTAGAGGCCAGCGGATATAGGCCATCATCACTAACCCCATACAAAACCACCACCAAATCTACGAAATCCCTTTTTCGTAATTCCTCTTTAGCAACTAAAAATAAACCTTCTATTGTATCCTACTAAGCATTTTACATCGTAAAAATTATTTTTTTACAACAAAAAAACCTTGTGTATGCCCCTTGGATTCCGGGTGAAAGGCAACAAATAATTGTAAAAAAAGATAACGCACCAATTCTTTGAAGTACTGGACTGTAAAATCTATTTTTGGAGGAATCACATCTCCTATAGTAGCTGATTCAAGAACCTCGAATCCATTGTTTTCTAAATGAAAACGTACCACATGAGGTAAAGGAACGTACACATGGTGCTCCCGTAAATGTTTGGATTGAAAAGCATACAAATTATTTTTAAATAAGTAAGTAAACTTACTCTCCGCACTCAATGGATTTGGAGTGGTTAGTACCATATAACCACCTGTGGCTATATGCGCCGCTATATTTCGTATCCCTAATTCCGGATTCGAAAGATGCTCCAATACTTCCATAAAAACTACAAAACCGGGAGTTTTAACATTCTCTGGCGCCTTATAATTAAGATCCCAAATAGTGGACTCTTCAATTTTTTTGACAAAATCAAACGGCTGCCATTCCAAATTAAACCTTTCGACAGTAGGTCTAAACCAACCCCAACCGGAACCAATATCACTGACAACACGATTGGGCAGTACATCAATAACGGAACTTAATTGAAGTGCTGCCCAATTCCCTCTGTCATAATTACTATAATTTTTCATCTGTATTTTTTGATTATTTTAAGGCTTCCAATACAATTGTGTGGGTGCTAATTTTTGATAAATACTATACTCTTCTAGCGTCAGTCGATTGGCATTCCTGATGATTTTTGGTACTGCAAAAATTAAATCTGACAATGCCAGAACCAAAGCATATAAGGCTTTAAAATCACCTTTAAACACTTTCAATTGCAATTGCATCCAAATGCTATACGCCATTTTACGAGGAATCATCCGAAGTGGATAAAACAAGAAGTATAAATACCAACCCGATCGTAACGATCGGCGCAGCCGCAGGGTGTAATCTGAGCTGTTTTTTCGGGCTTTCACATCCACCCGGTGATGCACTAAAACTTCCGGTAAATAATGAATCTCAATGTTATTTTTAAACAACTGATAGGCGGCAAAATCTTCCTCTCCATAAAAAATAAACCAATCTGGATAATCAGGAATATTCCGCCAGGCTTTCATTCGCCATACATGACCACAACCTACAAATCCCTGCACTCGAGAGGGCGTTTCAGTAGTAACAACAGTATGAGGTGCTACTAAGCCCCAAAAAATGCGCAAGGCCAATACTCCGCAATTGGGGTTGGCAGCAAAGTAGTCAGCAATAACCGACAACGCATTAGTTGTTATAAAATGGGCATCATCATCTAATGAAATGGCAAATTCTGTAGTCACTAAATCCAACAATCGGTTTCTGCTGTAAATAAGCCCTTTACTCTCTTTATGCTGAATTAATTGAATTTGAGGATATTGGTTTTGAACAAAAACAGCGGAATCATCTGTAGAACCATCATCACAAACAATACACGCTACCCCGTCACAAACTAGCAAGGGCTGGATTTTAGCTAAAGTAACAGCCAAATCGGTTTTACGGTTTTTGGTGGTTAATAGTATAGTAAAAGTGGCGTGCGTCATATCTGATTATTTTTTTCCAAATTTTCAATAGTCTTTTTTAAATACGAAACCGAAAGATATTCCGCTAAATCACTTCTGTTTAAAAGCAATTGGTTCGGGTTTTGTTTCCACAAAAGATACAATTCCCCGAGTAAGGCTGCAATTTTTGGCACATCATCCACTTCGGACCAATACGCATAGTCAGGACCTAACAACCGTTTCGTTTCACTATAATAAGGAGCTAACGAAAGAATGGCAGTATTAGCGGCAACACAATGTGGAAACTTAGCGGGCAAAAAAGGGCTGATTTCCGATTTTGACTCCAAAATAACATTAACCGATACACTTTGTTGCAGCAAATAAACGGTGTCAAAAGAAATCATACCGTTATGAATGTAAAGTTCAGGAGTCCGTTTCTGGTGGCTTTCCAATAGTTGGGTATGATCGGAAGCAGGCCCAAGCAACAGCAATCGAGATTCTTTTCCGGCTTCAGGATAATGCTGCAAAAAAAGTTGAAAACCTGCTATCAAACCTTCCGGTGAGCGTTGCTTCATCAAATTACCGGCATGCAGTACATTGAATTTTGAAACATCAAAATAAGATGGAAAAGAGGTATTCTGAACGACATACTTTGTATTCTGATGGGGAATAACAACTCCTGTTTGGGCAAAATCAGGGAAATAACTCGACATCCATTCGTGCAACAACAAACTGGGAAATGCACTATATCTAGCTTTTGTAGAAACTGCCCAAAAAAAGGCTTCTCTGGCTTTATGGCTGGATTCTACCCAATTGTAAGGTCGCGGATAATAATGGGCCGGATACGGATCATGCACATAAGCCATCCATTTGTCATGCCATTGAGGAAGTTTAAGAACGGAATAATGAGGCCTGAAACTGGCGCCTTTACTCAAGGTTATTACTAAATCAGGCTGAAACTTTTGTTGTTGTAACGCGGCAGTGATACTGCGTGTATCATTATAAAAAGTAAAAGAAAAACCAAACAACTGCTCCAAGAAAGGAGCCGGATTAACCTTGAAATTCCGACTTATAATTCGTTGCATCCGACTTAAGAAATACAGAGGACTGTATTTTATTTCAGGAATTGCATAACAGGAAACACCTTCCAACGAAATGAATTTTTGGGTATAATGATATACAAAAACATCAAATCCCGCTGCTACCAAATTAGTAATGAGCGCCACATTAGCTTTTGAACCACTGCTGTCTTCAATATTAATGGAATCTACTATAACAAGGATTTTCATTTTAATAGTGTTTTAATAAATAATCGGTAATTTTTTGGGAAGCATGACCCGTTCCATAAGGATTGATGGAAGATCCAAATCCTGAGAATCCGTCTAAAAAAGAACAAATGGTGGTGCTGATTTTTTGCTGATCCGTACCTACCAAAATAGAAAATCCGGCAGTAACACCCTCAGGTCGCTCTGATACCGTGCGGGTAACCAAAACAGGTTTCCTTAGGGATGGAGCTTCTTCCTGAATACCTCCGGAATCGGTCACAATCAAAAAGGATTGTTGCATCAACCACACAAAAACAGGATAGGAAACCGGTGGAATCAAATAAATATTTTCGATATCGGACAATTTCTCATATACAATATCTTTTACATTGGGATTTAAATGTACGGGATAAACTATCGTAACATCCTCCCGTTCTGAAACTGATAAAAGTGCATCACAAAGGTGCTCAAAACCGGCTCCAAAATTTTCTCTGCGATGCCCTGTGACCAGAACCATTTTCTTATGTCTTGGAATAAGACGCTTCAATCGATCTATTTCGGGATGCTGATAATGCTCCGTTTCAATTTTTACAACGGCCAACAATAGTGCATCAATAACGGTATTTCCAGTTTCTACGATAGCCGCCGGAAGGATGCCTTCATTCAATAGATTTTGGGTTGCTACAGCAGTCGGGGTAAAATGAATATCAGCTATTCTGCTGGTCAACTGACGGTTCACTTCCTCCGGAAAAGGTGCCTTTTTATTATACGTACGCAAACCGGCTTCTATATGTCCTACAGTTATGCCGTTATGAAAGGCGGCTAAAGCCACTATCGACGAGGTGGTAGTGTCTCCGTGTACCAATACCAAATTAGGTTTTGCAACAGCAAACACCCCGTCCATCTTTGATAAAATATTGGCACTTAACGCATTCAAGCTTTGATTGGGTTGCATCAAATCTAGATCATAATCAGGAACAATGGAAAAAAAATCCAAAACCTGATCCAGCATTTCCCGATGCTGAGCTGTTACACAGACTTGGACGTCAACATTATTTGTTTGTAGCTCATGAAAAAGCGGCGCCATTTTTATGGCTTCAGGACGGGTTCCAAAACAAAGGAGAATTTTCATGAATTATATTTTTCGAAATGTTTTTTTTAATTTATACACAGACAAACGCAAAGGGAACGTACTATAAAAAAACTGCCATTTTATTCTTTCAAAGATTGACAATTCAAGTAAAGTGATGATTTGCGTAAACAAATTATACTCCCTAAAGTCGGTTGCCAGGGTTACAAAATAACGAAGTAGCGAAGAAGACAGCAACTGTTTATCCTTTAAATTTTTAATAACCAACAAAATAGCCTCTTTTTTAGAAGCCCTGCGTATAGGATTATTATTATAAAATTCTCCAGTATTGGAATTGGCATGTTTACGCCCAAAAAACAAACATTTTTCAATAGAAATTCCTTTGATATCAGAAGATAATATTCTGGAATACAATTCCCATTCTTCTGCATACATTAGATGCTCCTCAAATCGATTCTCCTTAAAACACTCTCTATGCCACATTACTGCACAAGAATTAAAAGGAAGTTCGTTTATTAATAGTTTTTCAACATGAGATTTAGTTACAAAAAAAGAAGTATATTCTTTTGAAAATTCAAAATTATAGTCAAAATCATCAAAGAAAACATTTCGTAGATACCTGCAAAAAAAAACATTTTGTTTACTTAATTCCTCCACACAAATTTCTAAATTTTGAGGATGCACAATATCATCATCATCAAAGAAAATTATGAAGTCACCCTTAGCTAGGTCCAATCCATAATTACGACTGCCGGGCAATCCTTTTATATAAGTATCTGGACGTTTAAAAAAATGAAACCTTCTGTCTTTCTCAAGTAGTGGAGCAATAACATCAATAGTAGTATCAGATCCACCATCATCAATAATTAAACATTCCCAATTGGTAAAGACTTGCGATTGTATTGAATTTAATGTTTCTACAATATATTTTGATCTATTGTAGGTGGCCATAATGATGGTAACTTTGGGCTTCATATCTCTAAAAAAGATTTAATCTTATTCATTAATAAAACAGATTGCGGATATTCAATTTTTCGAGCAAAAAAAGCATCAGTTGTCACTAGTTTTTCAAAATCACTCGTATCTAAAACAGCTGGATTATTGCCATTTCTAGTAACCCAGTCTATGTATCTTAAAGTATTTTGATTCACTTTAAGTGCAAATTTTGAATTCAAAATTATAGTTTGAAAGTAAATTTCTTCAGAACATAAGGTATATTTCATCCTTTTAAGTAAAAAATTATTTTCAAAAGTAAACCTCATCACATATTGTACACATTCTCTACTCAAACTCCACCAAGTTGAACCACTATAAAGTTTTGGAATTTTCGATGATATTGGCCGTTTATAACCTATCCTTCTTTGAAAACAAATTAGTCTTCGGATTATTCTATTTTCATAGGGAATTTTTGCATTAAAAAAATCATATAGATTAAAATATTCAATGCGATCCATTCCTCCATTATCAGCTCCATTTGGTCTAGGGATTTCGAAATAATTTAAATATTCCTCATTACTATTAATTTTAAAAAAATCTAAAAATGAAGAAATTTTTTGTATTGGATAATCACTGCCACTAATAAGATGGAGATAATAAATATCTGGATTTTTAAGCGCTTGCTCACATAAATACAAGATACATTTCAAGTGATTCAAACCTCCCCAATTCACATTAAATTTTCGAGAAACAAGCTTAACATTTTCATACTTATTCAAATTTATTAATTCTGTTTCTGATATTTTACTCTTTTTATCAATATGGATGTACAGTTCAAAATTTTCATCAAAAAAATTAATAATTTCTTCTAAATGATTATAATTTTTATAAGCAGTAATTAAAATAGCTTGTTTCATTTTTATTTTTTTCAATTATTTCAAAAATAATTTAAACCATCTGAAAGGCTGTAAAATTCGTTTACCAATTAAAAACTCCAATCTTTCTGTATTTTTAATCTTTTCCGTTTCTTCTCTCTCTGTTTTTAATAATAAATTCTTAACGAATGTATCAAAATGATTTTTATATAATTCTTGGTGTTTAGTATAAATATAATATAAAAGCTCATACTTTATGGCATTGGCTCTTTTGGTTGTAGAATCGTTTCTTTTTCTGTAATTAAATAATACCTCTTGTAAAACAAAAACGCAACCCCCATCCTTAATCACCCTAATATAAAACTCCCAATCTTCAAATCCTTTTCGCATTATTTCATCATATCCACCAACCCTTTCCCAATCTATTTTTTTAAAAATTGTACTGCCAAAAGCTTCGTTAAAATACATGAAATCAGAAATTGTACCTCCTCTTGGTTTAGATACAGTAGAAAATCCATTATCAAAAAGTAAGTTTGCTTGACAAGTCACTATTTTTATATCTGTATTTTTCAGAAAAAAAAAGAGTGCCTTTTCACAAAAGTCAGGTTCAAAAAAATCATCACTGTCTAATACTAAAATATATTCTCCTTTTGCAGATCGGATTCCTACATTTCTGGCAGTACTTTGTCCTTGATTATCTTGAGTTATTAATTTTGAAATTGTGGGCTCTACTCTTTTCAAAACAGCTTTTGTATCACTATCAGATCCATCATCAACTAGAATAACTTCAATATTTTCATAGGTTTGATTTAAAGCAGATTGTACCGATTGCTCTATGAATTTCAAATCATTATAACAAGGTATGACAATAGATATCAAGGGACTATTTTTAAGTATTGTATTCATTAAAAATATTTTTTTTTAACAAAGATAGAAGAATATAGAAGTGACGTAATTAAATCTTTAGCGCTTTATTGATTATAAGATTCATTTTTACTAAGTAAGAATCCATATCATAGGATTTAATTTTATTGAGATTAAGGGTTCCTTCCGATACTCTTAACTCTTCTGAAATAATTAATTTCTCTAAAGCGTCAAACAATGATGCCTCATCATTTTCTATTAAAAATGATGAGCCTTTAAGTAACTCAATACAACCCGGATGATTTGTAGTTACAACCGGCAAACCATATAACATATATTCCATAACCGCATTAGGCATGCCTTCTATTCGAGACATTAAAACACCAATATCTAAAAGTCCCAAAATATCTTGAACCTTAAAACCCGAAAGCAAGGATATTCTGTTTGATGTCCTATTTTCTAAAATATTTTTTGATAACTGGCTGTACTTTTCCTGCGCGTAAATTTGATTTTCTATATTACCTAAAAAAACTAAATGTATAGTATCATATTTTATAGCTAACTTATTGAATACATCAAGTACTAAATCATGGTATTTCTCTTCTCGATAGTGAGCGATCATACCAATCACAAGAGATTCTTTAGGAATACTATATTTCATTCTAAGCAAATCTTTATCAGCTTCTATATACTCTAAACTAATATATTGTGGCAAAACAAATAATTTTTCAGGATTTACTATATATATATTCTTAAACATATCCAAACAATTACTGGCATTACCAATAACACAAGGAATGTTATTTACCGCAATACTTTCAAAAATATCAAGACTGTTACTATCCAAACCCAATTGATGCCAAAAAGTAAATTGAACCGAAGGCAACATTTTATATAAATAATAAGAAACCTTAGAAGGAAAATTCAAAAAAGGGATGATGATGTCGGGCTGATAGGGTTTAATGCCTTTTCGCAATCGGAGAAGGTATTTTACAGACCAAACCAATCGTTGAAGATTTTTATAACTAAACTCTCTTTTTAATAATAAATACCCACCTCCAAAATGCAAAATATTTTGAACCTGACATTCTTTGGCAAAATACTCAAATTCAGAGGTTGTTTCTGGCGAATAGGTCAATAAAACATTAACAGTACAATTGTATTTAGTTGTCAAAATTTTTGAAATCCCTAATCCTTGTCGTTCTGCTCCACCTAAATTGCCTTGGTGTATTACTAATAATATTTTCTTATTATATAAATCCATCCTACGTAAAAGTGTAAATAGTTCTTAACTCCAAAGCAAAATAGTGTTACAAATCGTTTAATTTTTTTCTTGAAAACAAAAAAAGCCCCGTTCTAAGAAAAAAGGATGCTGCCTTCTTCCCTAATGCAGACTTTTCAAGTTCTGACAATATTTTAAATCGATTCGTTTGAGCCCATTTTCGATGCAAAGCCAATTCATCAAAATCTAAAAGATAACCACTAAAATAGGTTTCCATCACCTGCCTTCTTTCTTGCAAATGATTTCCTGTTGAACTTATCCCGTTTGCATAAAAAGTAGATAATGTTTCATTTATTTTCGTATAACTGCAATTGTATTTGAACAACGCCAAAATAAAAAATTTCCAATCAGAAATAATCGCAAACGATTCATCATAAAGCCCAACTTTGACAAACAATTCTTTTTTTATAAATGTGGTTGGATGGGGTAAAAAATCAAAATACAAATCAGAAAAACGCACTGCATCCGGTGCTGAAAAAACAGAAGATTTTTCTCTTCCCAGTACCTCCATATCAAAGCAAACCAAATCATAAGAAGTTAAATGAGAAACACTATGTGCTAATACCCTATCACCATACAAATGATCCCCACTGTTCAAAAACAACAAATACTCCCCGCTGGCCTGGGCAATACCCTTATTCATGGCATTGTAAATTCCTTGGTCTGGTTCACTGACCCAATAATCAATAGTTTCACTTTGACTCTCAATAAAAGCTGCACTGCCATCAGTAGAACCACCATCAATAACGAGATACTCAAACTCTTGCCACGTTTGATTGACAACACTTTCAACGGTCTTTTTTAAACCTTCGAGGTTGTTGTAATTGATGGTAATTATAGAAACCTTCTGCATTGATTATATATTATAATTAAAAAAAATGCGATTTATTGCTTTAAAATTGATATCCAAAATTCAAAATATGAGGCTTCCAAAATTCAAAATTATATTTATCCCAAGCATGACAGCCCATTGGTAACATTTGATTATTAATATCGAATAAATAATCCGGCTTAACTTCAAAACTAAATTTAATAGCATCATCTATTGGTGCAATGATAAAATCTACAATATATTTTGGAATTACATAAGACACAAACCAATCTTCGTTAAAATGTCTCGCAATTTGAATAGTATTATTTTTGTTTCTCCAAATATTAAAATAATCTAATGGCATTCGAATTGTATTTAAAAATCGTTTTTTCTTAGATATTCTAAAATATTTATGCTCTTCAAAATAAATTTTCTGAATTGCATTTCTCATAGAGCTTATTTTTCTCAAAGAAAAACCGGAATTACCTACACCAATAAAATCATTTGAAAGTGGTTCGGAATAACCAAAAAACCATGGAGCGCCAATGTAATCATAATTTTTATCACACCAAAAATCTAACTCATCTTTAAAAACAAAAGCATCTAATTCGTAAGTCAATAAATAATCAAACTCTTTAAATAAATCATAAAAAAAAGAACTCAACTTTAATTTATTATACATAAAAAGGCTACTTTGCCAATTTGGCTCTATTTCAACAACTTCAAAATTGGGTACTACCTTTAAATAAGCTTCTAAATTAAGGCCTTTAGGCACCATAACTTTTATGGCATGTTTTTTTAAAATATCAAAACACTGCTTAAAAGATATTAACTCCAAATTAGATGGACTATCGCTATGAACAGGTATAACCACCACACAAACTAAATTAAACTTTATTTTACTCACGATATAACTTAAATTAACAACATGATTTTTTTGATTCTAAACATTTCCTGTTAGAAAAACTTTAATTATTTTTTTTAGTCTATTAATAATTTTCCTTAAAAAAGACTTCTTTCTAGGAGAAACTGCAACTCTTTTATTGACAAATAAATAATAAACTTTTAGTTTACTGATTTGTTCAATATTATTATTTTTTAATAAATTATGGTATTTAAAAAACAAATTTTTCAAATCAGGTCTGGATTCAAAATTATATCGAGTTAAATAGGAAGCTATACTAGTTGGATTATTATATTTATAGCCACTGAAATGAAAAAAACGTAATGAAAATTTTTCATTAACAACAAACCCGTCATTACTAGTTTGTGTTAATAATCGTTCATGCAAGTTCCAATTTGCCATATTATAACCAGGATGCTTGAGTATAAAATAATCGTCCCACATGGCTGGTACATAATTTATCCAAAGTTGATCATAAAACATAGTATTACTAAAATCACAAAAACCATATTTCAAAACCCTCTCATGCCACCAGTGTATAAAATCTTTTATTTTATCATATCGTGCCAAAGCAATAAACCCTAAATTATAAATCCCCCCTCTTAAAGTATGGTAATCCGTTGGTGCGTATTCATCATCAATTGGCGAGCAAATATGAGGAGTTAATACGATATCTTTCGTATCCAAAATTGCAATAACTTCTTCAAAATAACTTGTGACTAAAATATCAGGGTCTATATAAATAAGTTTATTAGCATCACAAGTTGTAAAAATATATTTAATAAATGTTGGTTTTACTGCCGTATTTAATTCTATAATATTGTATTTCTTTACAATACTTTCAAATTCTGGAACTTTTATATCTTTTACTTTAATTATTTCAAATTTATCGAAAGCACTATAATCAAACGACGAATCAAATTCATCACACAAACCAATTATAAATTTCCAATCAGGATGGAATTCTAAAAAAGAATCTCCTAGAGTCTTTGCCTGAGCTAGATAATTATTAGAACAAATAGTAAAGGCAATATTCATAATTTAGTTGATTACAAATTGATTCAACAAAATATATTTAAAGAGATTATAATATTAAAATCTCTAATTAGTTTAATATACTTCTGAACTTTTTTTTTAATTTTTTTAATAGTTTAATTAAAATATTTTTTGTTTCTAAGATGGGCAAATTCCCTTTCTCATTAGGATAAATTTTTATTAATTTCTTAAAAAATATAATCACAAAAATATATTTTTTTATAGATTTAAAGTAAGAATCTTCATTTATAATGCGAGATATGCCAACCTGTTGATTTTCATGTATCCTATAACTAATTAATGACTGTGATGTAAACATTAATCCTTGTTGAGCCGAAGCATGCAATCCTAACCATGCGTCATGCCAATATCCTTCTGGTAATTCTATTGGCAAAATAAATGACTTTAATGAGTTATGAAAACAAACCGTTGCCCCTGTTATTTTATTACAATTTGCAATTAAATCTTTAAAAGCATTTTTATTGTTTTTCCATTTATTTTGAATCTCTTCAGTAAAACCCCATTTATCCCAGAGCATTGCATCTAAATCACCCCCTTCTTCATCAATTAATTTTGCATCAGAAAATAATAACTTACAATTTTTATTTTCATAAAAAAAGCGTTGCATAATTTCAACTTTATCTAAACACCAAATATCATCTTGATCTGCTAAAAATATAATGTCTCCAGTGGTTAGGGCTATTGCTTTTTCAAAATTTTTTACTGTTTTTAAAGTTTTTTCATTTATAAATATTTTAATTAATCCTGGGTATTTATTTTTATAAGCATGAAGAATTTCAATCGTAGAATCAGTTGATAAATCATCACAAATTATAACCTCATCAACACATACGGTTTGTAATAAGATGCTATCCAATTGTTGCCTCAGAAATTTTTCACCATTATAAGTACAAATAGCTACAGATATATTCACTTTAAAAACAGATTTATATTTAATATTATTTGAATCTTTTTTTTATGAAACTACTAAACAAATAAATAGGTTTTATAAATAGGTTTCCAAATTTATAGGATGTAGTGTTTCTAATTGTATTTGTAATACATATCAAGTAATTTTCTAATATAACCTTATTAATATCAGCTCCATTAAAAAAGGAAGTGGGTAATTCATTAATATCGTGTTGAGCAGCTATAGTTAAAATATACAAATGTTGATTAGCACTTTTACTAACGTTTGACTGATCTCCTGAATAAACAACAATATTATTAAAATCGCAAATATTTGAAACTAACGAATTCAAATTATAAGCTTTTTGCAAATAAAATTTTGAAAAACTAAAGTGCTTTTTGGTCAAACACTCAAATTCATCAAAATATAATTCCTTTACATGAAACTTATTTTTAAATTTTGGAATATCTGAATAATATTTTTTGTCAGGAGATGACATAATTAAAATACCATCATCCTTTAAAACCCTTTTTATTTCTAAAAACATTTCCTCATGTTTATCATGATGTTCAATCGTTTCGAAACTAACTACAATATCTATTGAGTTTGACTCAACTGGAATATTATCTGCGTTTCCGACAATAAATTTAAGATTATCTTTTAAATACTTTTCTTTTGCATTCTGAACAGACTCGAAATCAATGTCAACACCTATAACTTCTAAGGCCTTTTTAGATAAAATATAAGAGCCGTACCCCTCTCCTGATGCTATATCTAATATAACTTTACCTTCAACAAAATCATTTGCTATTGCATACCGATGTAAATGTTCAACAGTAACATCTGAAAAATCAAAAAACTCCAATCTTTCTCCTGTAGATTTCTTACTCATTACTTTTAATTTTCCATGTTAATTCAGGTCTAATTATCCCTGGGAAGTGTCCAAAATAATTACCTCTTACTGTTTTGTCTCCAAACTCATCTATTATATTAAAACCAACAATATTCATTTCATGAAATTCTACAAAAAATGGATTGTATCGCATAATAGCAAAACTACAAGTATAACTCCCCTCTGCAAGAAGATTTCCAGGAATAATCACGGATTTCTTATATCTTCCAATTGGCAAAGCTTCACTCAATGTTAACGATCTCTTGTCATGCGAACTTAATATATGAATATTTTCAATATTAAATAGATTAAAACCATGTGTAAAAAGTTCATTTTCTTTTAAAATATCATATGTAAATTCAATGTTGATATCATCTGCAATCCCATGATTTATTGAAATAGCATTACTTGTATTGATTACCTTGACCTCAATCAATTTTATAAAATCTGCATTATGATTTTTAATTATCTCATCACTCAAAATTCGATGAGCTGTTGTTTTCTCATCTTCAAGATATCTTTCAATAATATGGTCAATAGAACCTTCATATTTTACCTTCCCATTTTCCAGTAAAATCCCCCTTGTACACAAACTCTTCACTGCCGCCATATTATGACTAACAAACAACACCGTTCGGCCACCAGTTTTAGAAATATCCTGCATTTTGCCGATGGCCTTTTTTTGGAATTCAGCATCGCCCACTGCTAAAACTTCGTCAATAATTAAAATTTCAGGTTCTAAAAATGCAGCTACGGCAAAAGCCAAACGAACGTACATCCCGCTACTGTATCGCTTTACAGGAGTATCAATGTAGCGCTGGCAGCCTGAAAATTCGATTATTTCATCGAGTTTGGAGGTAATTTCTTTTTTGGTCATACCCAAAATAGCACCATTCAAATAGATGTTTTCACGTCCTGTCATTTCGCCATTAAAACCAGTACCTACCTCAAGCAACGAGGCAACCCGACCACCAAACTTAATGCTACCTGTTGTAGGAGCCGTAACACGTGATAAAATTTTCAATAAGGTCGATTTACCAGCTCCATTCTTCCCTATTATCCCAATAACTTCACCGCGACCAATTTCAAAATTGATATCCTGAAGTGCCCACACATAATCACTCTCCCCTTTCGTAGAACGATCGTTAGTTTCGCCAATTTTCAAGTACGGATCCTCTTTGCCACGTATTTGATGCCACCAACGATTAAGGTCATGCATCAATGAGCCGGTACCTACTACTCCAAGTCGGTATTGTTTAGAGATGTTTTCTGCTTTTAATATTATATCCTTCATTCTTTTTTTAGTGAGTGGTGAGTGGTGAATCGTGAGTGGTGAATCGTGAGTGGTGAATCGTGAGTGGTGAGTGATGAATTGTGAATTGTGAATGCTGAGTGGTGAGTGGTGAATCGTGAATAATTAAAATCACTTCTCGCTTTTCACTTCTCACTTCTCACTTCTCACTTCTCACTTTTCACTCCTCACTTTCTTTTTATATAATTTTTAAATCCAATCAAAAGCTTTTTCACCTCGATTAATTGCTGGTCAAAACTATCTTCTTTTGTCACAAAACCTAATCGTATGGCGATTAAATATTGAGTTTCTAGCTCTGATAGCGAGCCTATTGAAATTGAAAGAAATTGCATGAGCTCTTTATCTCCGTTTCTGGCCGCACCCTCAGCGATATTTGAAGGAATTGAAACCGCTGCCCTTCGCATCTGGCTAGTTAAACCATATTTCTCAGTGTCTGGAAACAATTGTGTCATTTGATAGACCTGAACAACCAAATCCATACTCTTCTTCCAAACCTCCAAATCCTTATGATCCATATATTTATATTTTAATGAATGTTTGTTGGTGAATCGTGAGTGGTGAATTGTGAATGATAAATGGTGAATCGTGAATAATTAAAAATCACTTTTCACTTCTCACTTTTCACTTCTCACTTTTCACTTCTTACTTCTCACTTCTTACTTCTTACTTCTCACTTCTTACTTCTCACTTCTCACTACTCACTTTTCACTTTTCACTTCTCACTTCTCACTTCTCACTTCTCACTTCTCACTTCTCACTTCTCACATCTCACCTCTCACTTCTCACTTCTCACTTCTCACTTCTCACTTCTCACTTCTCACTTTAAACCGTATCAATAAATTTCTTTTCAGTATGATTAAAAAAAAGTAGCCCTATTAAAAAAACACTAACCGTAATTGTAACCGTATATAGCATACCCCAAATCGGAAATTCTCCCGTACTCAGTAACATATAACGAGTAGCTTCTATGCAATACGCTAAGGGGTTGTATTTTACAAGCCAAGCATAATTGGGCATTTTAATTGCAATTAACTGTAAAGGAAAAAAGACTGCAGAAATATACATGAGCAATTGAACACCAAAGCCAATAAGATACGTTAGATCACGGTATTTGGTTACTAATGCCGAAATCATCATACCCAACCCAAGTCCAAGTACTCCCAATAAAATAACAATTAAAGGAAAAAAAACAGTAGCACTGTTAAAAGAAATTGAAGCATTCTGGCTGTAGTAATAGATAAAAAAACAAAGAAAAATAAACACCTGAATTAAAAACTTAGCCAAATTTGAAATCACCACTGTTAAAGGTGCGATAATTCGGGGGAAATAAACTTTTCCGAAAATACCAGCATTGTTTGCAAACGTATTGGAAGTACCGTTCAAACAAGAAGTAAAATAATTCCAAACCGTAATACTAGCCAAATTAAATAAAAAAGGAGGTACTGTGCCTGTAGTAATCCCTGCTACATTATTAAAAATGATGGTAAAAGTGATACTGGTAAATAAAGGTTGAATGAAAAACCACAGTGGTCCGAGAACAGTTTGTTTGTAAACCGTTACAATGTCACGTTTTACAAACAAAAATAACAAGTCACGGTATTGCCATACTTCCTTTAAATTGAGGGAGAAAAATTTATTCTTAGGTGTTATTTCAAACAGCCAAGTGGTATTGGTTTGTTCGTTTGGGATCATAGTTTTTGGATTGAACTTTGTAAGGCTAACCAACAAATATGCTTGGGCCAATAAAGTAAACAAATATAACAATTTTAGGATGGTTTTAACAAATGCAAAAACAACCACTTATTGATTTTTCGACTAAAATATCCGCTCAAATAGCAATGGTAATAAAATAAAGTGGATGCTTAGATCGTAGTTCATCAATTATCTGAAAAACAACAACAAAATCACAAAGAATAAGTTAAAATGCAGTAAAAAGCAAAGTCTAAAATAATTACCTTAGCGTTTTATGGACTAAAAGCCACTACATCAGACAAGAAAAATAAAAAGATAATGAACTTAAAAACAAATTTAAATGTTGACACAAATTCATCCTAAACTTCCGATGCGCAATAAAGCTATAACCAAAGCTTATTGCACACAGCAGCTCGGATTTGTTGATATCAGCGCCCATGATTATGAAGCCTATTTGATAGTAAAACGGGACCAAGTAGAAATTCACTTTTTTGAATTTAAAGAATTAGACTCGTTAGAAAACTATTCAGGAACCTACATCAGAACCAACGAAATAGAAAAATTTTACAAAGAATTGATTGACAAAGGAACTCTCATACATCCACATGCTCCATTATCTGCTAAACCATGGGGACAGAAGGAATTTGCGTTACTTGATCCGGACCACAACTTACTAACCTTTGGTCAAGAAGTAGAATAAAAAGAATTGATTTACTCGATACACTTTTATGCGTTTCGCTGGACAAAACCGATATTTAGGCCGTCAGTTCGAGTGCTTTGTACAATAATACAATAGCTTAATTGTACGAAGCCTATCGACTTCTCGATACGCTCCGCTACTCGAAGTGACGGTGAACTACTTTTTTGTTACGCTACCCCACAAAAAACCACTCGAAGTGACGGGAAGACAGCTTCGTCAGTTCGAGTGTTTTAATCCAAAATGCGATAGCTTTATTGTAAAAAGTGTATCGACTTCTCGATACGCTCCGCTACTCGAAGTGACGGTTAACTACATTTTTGTTACGCTACGCTGTACAAAAGCACTCGAAGTGACGGAAGCTTTTTAATTTTGCTACGCAACAAAAAAGCAATCATCTTGAGAATAAAACACATTAAATAAACTCTAGACCTTAGAACAGCATTTATTTAAAAAACTGAAAAACCTCTATTATGTGATATTAAAATCATTCACATGCAACCTTGTCAAATTTAAACTTAACAGAATCAAAGTCAATAGGTTCCCCTTTTACGAAAAAGGTAGCCCCCATAGTAGTCTGCATTTTACCATTCCCTAAAATCAGCTGCTCTCCACGTTTTAAAAAAGCCATGGGATTCTTGAAAGTTATTTTTTCATTACTACCTTCGATAAAGGTATAACTAACAAACAATGTGTCACCACTAAATTCACCTGAAATAGTACCCTTTTTTATGGGCATTTTATCAAATTGCATTTGCATATTTCCTCCAATCTTACCACCATTGAATTTCTCAACTTGTAAATTTATTGTATCACGTTCATAAATAGCTTTGTAACATTGCACAGTCAATGGCTTTTCAGCATTTTGTTTCTTTGAAGTTCCTTCCACTTCTTGTTTTTTGTCTTGGCAAGATGTAATGAAGAAAATAGAAGCCAAAACGAGCGATATATTAGTTTTTGTTTTCATTATGATAAAAGATTGATGGTTAAATCCAATAGAATAACGTAAGGTACTAAGAAAATATTTTCTTTTACGTTCCAAACAAATAAAATAAAATTTAAAAAATCATCAAATAAAACAAAGACAATAAGTAAATGATAATTACCATGTACAAGGAGATAAATATCACATTAACCTCGGTAAATAAAAACCCCTTTAACACATAAGTGTTAAAGGGGTTAAATA
>NZ_JAGPXB010000040.1 GCF_018069925.1 Flavobacterium erciyesense
TAACGTTCTGGCGCTTGGCGTGGTTGGGGAATAAAGAGGCGTTATTTTTCGGTTAAGCACAAATTTTCCAAATACAAGACCAACTTTACATTAAGCCTAAAACCCCAATCTCGCCAAACGGCTGTTATGCGTTCGGTTTTCTTTTCGGTTACTATAATTTTTAATCTTCTTTGTTCGATTTTCGTTTAAGTATTTTCTTTCTGAAATAAATTAAGCAAACTAAAAGCAGAAGACAAAAAACAAAGATTATTTTTAAATTTCTTATTGTGTCACAAAGATTTTTTCCACTAACATTTGAAACACAATCTTGAATGTTTTCGGTTTCATATTTTAAACTAACCATTGTGTTTACTATTCCATATGGCGCAACCAAAATTCCGAGTATTGAAATTACAACTAGTGAGAAATAAATTAGTTTAATTTTATTCATAAATTTTTCAATTTTCTTTTTGCTTTATATATTTCGTTGTGAATAAAAGAAACAAAAAAAGCGCAATGAATATTAATGGGGCAATTTTCATTTCAGTTTTTATATTATGACTTGATCCATTTATGATTAACCACATAAATGCAGATAAAAAGATTAAAACTACCAAACTAATTCTGATTACAATTTTCAATATTCTCATTTCTGCATAGAATTATTTTTTACTCATTTTCCGGTTTCTACTAAACTGACGCATAACGTCCC
>NZ_JAGPXB010000041.1 GCF_018069925.1 Flavobacterium erciyesense
GTCCTGCGGTTACAGCTACTCCGCCTAAAGCTAATGTTCCATTGGCTGGTAAAGTAGAAACGGTATAACTAGCAATTGTGCCATCGGTATCTGTGGCAGATAATGCGCTGATTGTTGTAGCACCTGCTGTTGATGGAATACTGGCATTGGTTACATCATTGGCTGTTGGTGGGTTATTACCAATTGGAATAGTAAATGTTGCTGGTGTAGCATCTACAGCGCCATTGTTATCCGTAGCAGTAAAGGTAAAAGTCGTTGTTCCTGTAAAAGTTCCGTTTGGATCAAAAATCAATGTCGCCGCTTGCGCTGGTGTGATCACTTGTCCTGCGGTTACAGCCACTCCGCCCAAGGCTAATGTTCCATTGGCTGGTAAAGTAGAAACGGTATAACTCGCAATTGTGCCATCGGTATCTGTGGCAGATAATGCGCTGATTGTTGTAGCGCCTGCTGTTGATGGAATACTGGCATTGGTTACATTATTTGCTGTTGGTGGGTTGTTACCAATTGGAATAGTAAATGTTGCTGGTGTAGCATCTACAGCGCCATTGTTATCCGTTGCAGTAAAGGTAAAAGTCGTTGTTCCTGTGAAGGTTCCGTTTGGATCAAAAGTTAATGTAGCCGCTTGCGCTGGTGTGATCACTT
>NZ_JAGPXB010000042.1 GCF_018069925.1 Flavobacterium erciyesense
GCCGCTTGGCGAGGTTGGGGACCAAATTAAGATTTATTTTTCGGTTAAGCACAAATTTCCAAGTACAAGACCAACTTTAAATTAAGCCTAAAACCCCAATCTAGCCAAACGGCTGTTACCAGAAGTGGCATTTACAATTTTTTTATTGTTCTGAGGATAGTTTATATTCAACAATATCATCTGGAACTTCCAGATTTTGTATTTCAAAATGCGTATTTGTCAATTTCAAAATTCTATATCGGAAACCCTGAATTGAAACAATGCTGTCATTTTCGAAAAACCATTTCTCTGGGTAGATTACATCACCAAAATCATATTTTATTCTTTCTTTAGTATTATTTGAATCACCAACATTAAAAAAATAATATAAATAATTTCCATTTTTACCAAAATAGGCAGAATACTTTGGTTTATAATATTTATAGTCTTTAATTTTAATTAAATCCCAGTACTTTCCATTGCTGTATCCAATAAGTTTTTTTTCATTTTCACTTTTACACGAAAAAAAACATAGGATTATTATGTTAAAAATAAATATCGAGAATCTATTTTTCATTTTTATAATTTAGTTTTATTTTCGATTTTTGAAGCCATTTCTGGTAAC
>NZ_JAGPXB010000043.1 GCF_018069925.1 Flavobacterium erciyesense
GTTTACAATGGCAATGCCACTGCAGCTCAAGTAGGCGATACCATTACGTATACCTTCACCATCACCAACACGGGTAATACGACTCTCAGCAATGCCGTTGTAAGCGATGCTAAATTAGGAATGACCAATGTTGCAGTAAGCCCGAGTACTTTGGCACCAAACGCCAGCGGCACTTTAACACAAAACTATACCATTACCCAAGCTGATATCGATGCGGGAAGCGTTACGAATTCAGCAATAGGAAGCGCCACTGATCCATCAAATGCGACAGTTTCAGATACGTCGGGAACAACAACTACGAATGATACCGCAACGGTAACAACTGTTCCAAAAACATCAAGCGTAGCGTTGGTTAAAACAGCCGTTTACAATGGCAATGCAACAGTAGCACAAGTAGGCGATACCATTACGTATACCTTTACCATCACCAACACAGGCAATACAACTCTTACCAATGCAGTGGTTACGGATGCTAAATTAGGATTGACCAATGTAGCGGTAAGTCCGAGTACTTTAGCTCCAAACGCCAGTGGAACTTTAACACAAAACTATACCATTACCCAAGCT
>NZ_JAGPXB010000044.1 GCF_018069925.1 Flavobacterium erciyesense
CCATCACAGCTAACAAAAAAACTTCCTAGTTAACTCCTTTGATTTTAAGCCAATTAAAAAATAGTTTAAAATTAAGTTTAAAAAAGCCTTGTAAAAGCGAATAAAGGTTGTAGTTTTGCACCCGCAATCACAGCAACGTTCTAATAAAAACCTGAAACAAACGAAGAAACAATTTTTAAAAAAAGATTGCAAAAAGTTTGCCAGAGTTAAAATAGATGTTACCTTTGCACCCCGCAATAGAGCAGAGTTCTTACTACATATTGAGAGAAAAAGTAAAGAAAACTTTCGAAAAACATTTTCGAAAAAAAAACTTTAAATTTTTCTTGCATAGTTAAAAAGAAATTTCTACTTTTGCACCCGCTTTGAGACATACGAAAAGCGAATAAAATAAAGAAGAATACGTTCCTAGACATATTGAATTGACAGCCGTTTTGAAAGAGATTTCAAGACAAAAGAATAAGAGTAATAGAATCGGGAGATTTGAAAAGAACCGATAGAATTTATCGTCATACAATAGTTTGCTTCGGCAGACAAAT
>NZ_JAGPXB010000005.1 GCF_018069925.1 Flavobacterium erciyesense
CGCTAATCCTGCTCTTACTGCTGTGGTAAGCGGTGCTGTAAACGGAGATGTAATTGATTACTCTCTTGCAACTTCTGCTACTCAGTTCTCTAACGTAGGTGAATATCCAATCGTGGTAACTTTAGGAACTAATCCTAACTATAACATTACGCCAGTAAACGGAACTTTAACAGTTACGCCTCTTAAAATTCTCGCAAAAGACGATGCAATTACAGCAACAGCCGGCACAACAGATGCTGGTAACGTATTACTGGATAACGGTTCTGGAAAAGATACATTAAATGGAGAACAAGCTACAACAACACTTGTGGTAATAACTGTAACAAGACCTGCAACGTCTGCTACAAATTCACCTGTACCTGTACTCAACCCTAGCAATGGACAAGTAAGTATTCCTTTCGGGACAATACCAGGAACATACGAAATCAAATATGAAATTTGCGAAATTATAAACCCTACTAATTGTTCAAATGCAACTGTGATAATCACAGTAAATGAACCTACCTATAATCCTGGAATTTCAGTTTTGAAAGAAGGTACCTATGTAGACAAAGATGGTAACGGAAAAGCAAACATTGGTGATGTAGTACAATATACATTTGTAATAAAAAACACTGGCGATGTAGACTTGACAAACGTAGTTTTAACAGATAATAACGCTGTTGTAAACGGTGGACCTATCGCTCTTTTAGCTGTTGGTGCAACAAATTCTACAACATATACAGCAGTTCATACAATAACTCAAAATGATATTGATGCTGGCTTCGTGTATAATTTAGCAACAGTAAAAGGTAGCTTACCAAATGGATCAACTATATCAGCAACATCTACTGATCCAACACCTTGCACGACATGTCCAGTAATTCCAACTTGTACAACATGTACGATAACACCAATTGCACAAAATCCTAGTTTATTGGTTGTAAAAACATCTAGTACTGAAAACTATATCAGTGTTGGAGACATAATCAATTACACCATTAAAGTCACAAACAATGGAAATGTAACTTTAGCACAGATTGTTGTAACTGACCCGCTTACTGGTATGAATGAAACTATCGACACTTTACTACCAGGAGCGTCTAGAGAATACGAGCAAAGCTACAGAGTAACTCAAAGCGACATCACTAATTTAAGTGTTACCAACGTGGCTTTTGCAAAAGGAAAAACACCTCAAAATAATGAGGTGAGCACTTCTGATGACGCAGTCGTAGAAGCTGCAATTGTATTAGGATGTGGAAATATTAAAGTTCGTAATGCTTTCTCACCAAACGGTGATGGTATTAATGAAGTGTTTGTTATTGACAATATTGACGCAACATGCTACCCTGAAAATACAGTTGAAATTTACAACCGTTGGGGAGTTTTAGTATTCGAAACGAAAAATTACAATAACGAAACTAATAACTTTGATGGTACTTCTAGAGGTAGATCTACAATTCAACAATCTGCTGGACTACCAACTGGAACTTACTTCTATATTTTAACATACAAATCAGTAGATGACAGTAATAGAGTTGAAACTAAAAAATTAGATGGATATTTGTATCTTTCTAGATAATCATAAATATAATCCTAGGGAACAACATCCTTAGGATTGCATTTAAAATTATGCACACTAACACTAAGAAGAAATAAATCGATTACAACCTGAATAACACATTACAGCTTAGGTACAATTATATTAAAAAAGCCCACTATGAAGACGAAAATATTTTTTGTTTTGTTGCTACTTACAGCTTACAAGAGCGCTGCACAACAAGATTCCCAGTTCACGCAGTATATGTACAATACCATAAATATTAATCCAGCATACGCAGGCTCCAGAGGGGCTATGAGTATTTTTGCCTTACATCGTGCACAATGGGTGGGATTAGATGGTGCACCTGTTACCAATGTAGGCTCTATTAATACACCATTAAATAACAGTAAACTTGGACTTGGGGTATCATTTATTAATGATAAGATTGGTCCAACTAACGAAACAACAATATCTGCAGATTTATCATACAGCATACAAGTATCTGCCAACTATAAACTTGCTTTTGGCTTGAAAGGAACAGCTAACTTATTAAATTTAGATCCTTCAAGATTAGATCCAGTAACAGCTGATCCTACACTTCAAAATTTCAATAATAAATTTAGCCCTAACATAGGATCTGGTCTATATTTACATTCTGATAAAGCATATTTGGGTTTATCTGTTCCCAATTTTATCGAATCTAGTCGTTATGACGATAATGAAGTAGCTATTTTTAAAGAAAGAATAAATTATTATTTAATTGGAGGATACGTATTTGACCTAAACAACAGTGTGAAGTTTAAGCCTGCCTTTTTATCAAAATTAGTGACAGGAGCGCCTTTACAAGTTGATGTTTCGGGAAATTTTATGTTTAACGAAAAATTTGTTGTTGGACTTGCCTACAGATGGAGTGCCGCTGTTAGTGCTATGGTAGGCTTCCAAGTAAGCGAAGGAATGTACATTGGTTATGGATTTGACAACGAAACCACAAATTTGAAAAACTACAACAGAGGCTCACACGAAATATTTATTCGCTATGATATTTTCAAAAATAACGGTAAAATAGTAGCTCCACGATTCTTCTAAATAAAATTATATGAAACCTAATATACTCTTTTGTATCGCTCTATTGATAACTATTTCAATAACCGGATATGCTCAAAAGGCACAAGTGAAATTAGCTAACAAGGAATATGAAAATTATGCTTTTATTGATGCTATTAAAACCTATGAAAAGGTTGCTGAAAAAGGATATAAGTCAGCAGAAATGTTCAAAAAACTTGGCAACTCCTATTATTTTAATGCTCAATTAGATAAAGCAGCTAAATGGTACCAAGCACTTTTTGAAATGAATACTTCTGATGTAGAAACAGAATATTATTATAGATATGCTCAATGCTTGAGAGCAATAGGTCAAAATGACAAAGCGGATAAAATATTACTTGAATTCACAAAAAAATCGGGTGGAGATTCTAGAGGAACTCTCTATAAAAAAAACACCAATTACTTAGAACAAATAAAAAAGAATTCAGGGCGTTACACTATTGAAGATGCGGGTATTAACTCTATTTATTCTGATTACGGTACAACCCTTTACAACAACAGAATTGTTTTTACATCAGCTAGAGATACCGGTGGAATTAGTCAACGCAAACACAAATGGACTAATCAGCATTTTACCAACCTCTACAGCGCGTCTTTAGATCAAATTTCAGCTGAAGCAAAACCAACAAAATTTGATAAAAATGTAAACTCCAAATTCAATGAATCGACACCTGTTTTCACCAAAGATCTCAACACAATGTACTTTACCAGAAATAACTTTCTAGATGGTAAAAAAGGGAAAAATGCAGAAAAAATAACACTTTTAAAAATATACAAAGCTACTAAAGTCAACAACACTTGGACTGATATTGAAGCACTTCCATTTACAAGTGACAACTACAATACCGCTCACCCCGCTCTTAGTCCTGATGAAAAAACACTTTATTTTGCTTCTGACATGCCAGGTACTATTGGCCAATCTGATTTATTTAAAGTAACAATTAACATTGATGGTAGTTTAAGCACTCCGGAAAATTTAGGTAAAAATATAAACACTGAAGGAAGAGAAACATTCCCTTTTGTTAGTCAAGATAACGAATTGTATTTCTCATCTGATGGGCATCCAGGATTAGGAGGATTAGATGTATTCGTATCGACATTGAACAACGATTCTGCTTGGGGAACTGTTGAAAATGTCGGATCAGACATCAACTCTCCTAAAGATGATTTCGCTTACTATATTGACACTACATCACGAAAAGGTTTTTTTACATCTAATAAAGACGGTGGAAAAGGATTTGATGACATCTATAAATTTCTGGAGCTCAAAAAGATAAAATGTGAACATGTTTTGTATGGAGTTGTTACTGATTTAAGTACTTCTGCAGGATTGGCAAACGCAAACATAGTGTTATTAGATGAGCAATACAACAAGATTCAAACACAGCAAGCGGATGCGCAAGGCAAATACTCATTCAACGTAGAATGCGATAAGATATATTTTGTAAGAGCACAATATCCTGAGTTTACAACAACAGAAGTAAAAGCAGAAACCAAAAAAGAGAACGAAAAAACATATGTTCCAATTGCTTTAGAAAGTTCAAAATGCAAGGTTGCAATTGGTGATGATTTAGGTAAATGTTTCAATATTAAAATGATCTATTTTGATTTGGATAAATCAACGATAAAGCAAGCTGCCGCTTTTGACTTAGAAAAAATATTAGATGTACTGGAACAAAATCCAACTATGAAACTTGACATTAGATCACATACAGATAGTAGGCAAACCTTTAAATACAATGAAGCATTATCTGATCGTAGAGCTAAAGCGACAATAGATTGGTTAATTTCTAAAGGGATTAGTCCTATTCGCCTCACTGGTAAAGGATACGGTGAAACTCAGCTGGTAAATAATTGTGCCGATGGAGTATCCTGTTCCGAAGAAGAGCACCAACTAAATAGAAGAAGTGAGTTTATTATTACAGCTTTGTAATTAGAAATTATTAAACAGTTTAGCAACTGATTAAAAAAAGGAGTAGTTCACACTACTCCTTTTTTTATACAACATAATTTGTAGCCCAAAGAATTTAATTGGATCTGCTATCAAACATAGATTTGAAAACAAAAACTTTAAGTATGCTTTCAAGATATTACCTTTAATACAAAATAATAGGGTGGTACTAAGATTTTCAATCACAATTAAGGAATAACTAAGTACTTTACAAATCAATATAGGTACAAACGTAAATATGCGTTAAATAGAAAAAGAGCTCTTTTAAACTTTACATTGTTGTTTGGTGCACCTTGTTGTGCACTAACTGTCATAAATCACTAGTGAATGCAAGGAACACATGTAATAACGCGTAAAATAAGTTATTCCTTTACTATTTGCTTGGATTGAAAAAGAGGTCCTTAAAATCACGTAAGATATATTTTAAAAGTAAAACAATTAAAGATTAAGCTGAATTCCAAAACGTAAAAAGTAGAAATACAGATAGAAGCGTATAACTAATCACTACCCAATTTTATACAACAAAAAAAAAGGCTGCCTCTTGGGGAGAAGGCAGCCTTTTTATTACAAACTCAACTTATATTCTTGCAAAGATATTAGTGTAATACTTTCTACCATTTGCTGGATTTTCTTTAATAGCTAAACCGAAGTGTGTAAAATTTCCTTCGATATTTTCTTTATGACTTGGACTTGCTAACCATGCATTTAAAACTGCCTCTGGTGTATTAAAATTATAAGCAATATTTTCACTTACTGACTTGGCACCTAAAGTCTTCATTATGTTTTCAGATCTTGCAACAAAATCATTATGGTTTACCACATTGTTTGCAATCATGTAATTATCATGCTCTTCTGATTTGAATGACATGTGATTGATGCGTTGCAAAGGATTTAAACCCTTACTTACTCTGTATTTATTAATCAAATCCATCGTTTCAATCTCGATGGTATTGTACTCATAACTTACTACTTTTTCAAGAGCCGCAGCTGGTTTTGTTTCAGCCTCTGAACCATCAGATGCACAAGAATTCATTGTTAATACAACATTTGTTATTAAAAAAATACGGAGTAAAGCTTTTTTCATAATAAAAAGTAGATTAAAATTAAAGTAGATTGTGGGGCAAAAAACTTTAATGTATCATAAATTTTTTCCTTGATTTCTTTGACAAATATACAAGCGTTATCGTTAAAGTACCAAAAAAAATCGATGAACTACATCATTATAAAAAATAAATAGGTATTTATCTTACATCAAGGTGCCAAACGACTATAGTCCCAAGCTCCGTTTTGATTAACTATAAATCGAATTCGATCATGCAAACGATTTGGTCTCCCCTGCCAGAATTCTATTTCTACGGGAGAAACTATAAACCCTCCCCAATGTTCCGGTCTTTTTACTTCTTTATCAATCACTTCATTTTCTAACACTTTTAATGCATCCTCCAAAAATGATCTTCCTGCAACAACATCACTTTGATTGGATACTATAGCTCCCAATCTACTTCCTAACGGGCGAGAATTGAAATAGGCATCAGATACCTCCGGACTTGTTTTAGCAGCAATGCCTTTTATAATAACTTGTCGCTCTAGATTAGGCCAAAAGAAGGATAAACATACCTGTGGATTAGAAATTATCGCTCTTCCCTTTTCGGAATTGTAATTAGTGTAAAAAACAAATCCTTCTTGTGTTACTTGTTTTAATAAAACGACTCTTGATTTTGGGAATCCATCTTTGCCAATTGTAGCAACAGTCATTGCATTTACCTCAAACTCTCCTCCTGCCTCTTCAACTTCTCGAAACCATAAATCAAATAATTCCATCGGATCAGTTGGTATAGTCGACTCTAAAAGTTCATTTTTATCATAAGACTTACGATAATTACTTAAATCATTCATACTTATATATTTTAATTAGTTGTGAAAATCTATTTTACAAAGCAGAAGCAAGGTTGTAGTTATAGCTCACTACTTCCCCACTATATTATTTTAGAACTCGAAAGTTTTACCATCGTCAGCCAAAAGAATAGAAGAAAAAATCGATTCAGCCTCAGCTTTAAACGATGAAATAGAATCGTAACGCGTGGAATAATGACCAAGAATCAATTTCTTGACCGTAGCTTTCTGTGCAATCAAGGCCGCTTCTTGTGCGGTACTGTGGAATGTTTTTTTTGCTAAAGCTTCTTCTGACTGCAAAAATGTCGATTCATGATACAATACATCAACATTTTTTATAAGGGGAATAATTGCTTCATGATATATAGTATCCGAACAAAAAGCATAACTCTTAGTCGCATCAGGATCGAAAGTTAATGCTGTATTAGGAATTATAGCACCATCATCTAATGTAATATCTTTACCGTTTTTGATATTTTGGTAATAACAGGTTTCTATTTTGTGTTGCTGTACGGCTGCAACATTTAATTTTCGCTCACCTACTTTTTCTTCAAATAAAAAGCCGTTCGTATAAACACGATGTTTTAAAGGAATCGTTTTCACTATTACCTTATCATCCTCATAAACAATTTCACTATCGAGCGATTTTAACTCATGAAAAAACAAACCATAATTAGTCCAAGCATTAGATAGTTTAAGTTGAAGCAGTATAATATCCTTGACTCCCTCAGGA
This sequence comes from Flavobacterium erciyesense, assembly GCF_018069925.1. Lineage (GTDB taxonomy): Bacteria > Bacteroidota > Bacteroidia > Flavobacteriales > Flavobacteriaceae > Flavobacterium > Flavobacterium erciyesense. The sequence goes on from NZ_JAGPXB010000005.1 coordinate 7,204, forward strand.
CCGTAAATGTGTAAATCAGTCGTTCTATTTAATAGTGAAAATGTAGAAACCAAACCAACAAGACCAAAAAAATGATCACCGTGTAAGTGCGATATAAAAATATGATTGATCTTAGAAAATTTAATCTTGTTTTTTCGGAGTTGTACCTGAGTACCCTCGCCACAATCAATTAAAAAAAGTCTGTTTTTTATTTCTAATACTTGCGAAGTAGGATTGGTAAAAGTGCGCGGAGTTGCGGCATAGCAACCAAGGATAGTTAGTTTCAAAGGGTATTGTGTTCAATTAATGTATTGGTATTCCTTTTTGCAACACTTTCTAAGTATGAAAATAAGTTTAAAAACCCAAATCACGTTCAATTTCTTCCATTTCAATAATATCATGTGCTTCAAGCAATGAAGGCACGACAGTCAACTTGGCTGGAAGTGCGTTAAAATCAAAATCAGCTACCACAATGACAAATGATTTTTTTAATTTTTTATGTTGTTTTGCTAAAGGAGCAAATGACTTTACATCAGCAACTGAAACTTCTTTGTACGCCAACAAATCAATGATTAGATTGTGTGTTTCAAAGGTTTTGTGTTGGTGTGTCACTTTCATCAAAAATCCCATTAAATCTCCTTGTGTATCTTTAATGGTAATAGTATGTCCTTTTTGATCTACTTTCATCTTGTATTTATTCTGGAATCAATTTTTACAAACTAAGTGTATTGCTTTGGCTAATTTACGAAGTTTTTCAACAAACTATTGAATTTTAGAAGCCAAAAGATAAATTACCGCCATGCGGATTGCTACTCCATTTTCGACCTGATTTAAGATCACAGATTGGCCAGAATCAGCCACTTCACTAGTAATCTCAACTCCACGATTTATAGGACCAGGATGCATGATGACAATTTCTTTATTCAAAGATTCTAACAGCGGAAGATCTACTCCATATTGTTGGGCGTACTCACGAGTTGAAGGGAAAAAATTCACATCCATACGCTCGTTTTGTACTCGCAGCATATTGGCTACGTCACACCATTCTAATGCTTTGCGCAAATTGGGCTCTACTGTCACACCTAAAGATTCGATGTGTCTTGGAATTAATGTTTTAGGTCCGCACACTTTCACTTCGGCACCTTGCATTTGCAACGCGTAAATATTAGAAAGTGCAACTCGGGAGTGCAAAACATCACCCACAATAACTACTTTTTTACCTGCTACCTCTCCTAATTTTTCTCGAATAGAATAGCTATCTAACAGTGCTTGTGTAGGATGTTCGTGCGCGCCATCGCCTGCATTTACAATACTTGCTTTTACGTTTTTACTCAAAAAATAAGCGGCTCCAGGATTGGAATGTCGCATTACCACCATATCAACCTTCATGGAAAGAATATTGTTTACAGTATCAATTAAGGTTTCACCCTTTTTAACAGATGACTGCGCTGCCGAAAAACTAATAACATCAGCAGATAATCTTTTTTGAGCTAATTCAAATGATAATTTGGTTCGGGTACTATTTTCAAAAAATATATTAGCAATCGTAATATCTCGTAACGAAGGTACTTTTTTAATAGGTCTATTAATGACCTCTTTAAAATGATCCGCAGTTTCAAAAATCAGGTCGATATCATCTTTTGTAATGTATTTGATACCCAATAAATGATTTACGCTTAATTCTTTCATTTAGTTTACGATTATATGTTTTTACTTGATAGTTTCGCTGGTAATTAGCTTGTAATCAAATACACGCCATCTTCGCCTTCCTGTTCTTTCCAGCTTACTTTTACTTTTTCGTTGTTGATGGCATCTACCTGCCTGCCCCTGTAATCGGGTTGAATTGGCAAATGCCTACTGAAACGTCTGTCTACAAGCACTAAAAGTTCAATTACTGATGGTCTCCCAAAAGATTGTATTGCTGTTAATGCCGATCGAATACTACGACCAGTATAAAGTACATCGTCAATAAAAATTACTTTTTTATTTTCGACAATAAAATTGATCTTGGTTTTGTTTGCCTCAAGTGGTTTATCAGTTCTTCTAAAATCATCTCTAAAAAAAGTAATGTCCAGATAGCCTAACGCAATTGCAGGAGTCTTATATTCTTGTTCTAAGATTCGTTTTAAACGCTCTGCCAAAAAAACACCTCGAGGTTGAATCCCTACTAGAATTGTATTTGAAAAATCTGAATGTTTTTCGATTAATTGACAAGCCAAACGATGCAGTATGATAGTAACTTCTTGTGCAGTAAGTAATACTTTTTGACTCATAGTAATTAGGTAGATAGTTGTGCAAATATACAAATTCAAATTTAGCTTTTTGGTATTCAAAAGGGACAAAAAAGCGTAAAATATTTCCGAAAAAGCATTTTAAATAGAACAATCGTGTAAAAACCAAACAGAATTGTATAACCCATATACTTATAAATCGATTACTTTTGATACTTCACTAACCATTAAAACCTCAGCCTTATGTTTCAGCAAATATCAAGAGTCCTTACATTAGTACTCGTTTTACTCACCATATCTAGTTGTTCCTTAATTGAAGGCATTTTTAAAGCGGGTGTTGGCGTAGGCATTTTTATTGTAGTAGCCATACTAGCCATATTAGCCTTTATCATTTCAAGAATTTTAGGACGTAAATAGAACCCAAATAAAAAACCCCAACGGCTATTGCAGTTGGGGTTTAAGTATTATTTTCTAGATAATTAGTTTGTAATTAAACCGTATACATTTTAGTTCTTAATTCTTGAATTTTATCATCCTCAAGATACTCATCAAAGGTCATATAGCGATCGATTGCACCGTTTGGCGTAAGCTCTACTACTCTATTACCTACAGTTTGTGCAAACTCGTGATCATGTGTTGTAAAAATCACAGAACCTTTAAAGTTTTTAAGCGAGTTATTGAATGCTGTAATTGACTCCAAATCTAGGTGATTGGTTGGTTCATCTAACATCAAAATATTAGCACGCTCCATCATCATTCGAGATAACATACAACGCACTTTTTCTCCTCCTGACAATACTCTACTTGTTTTTAAAGCTTCTTCGCCAGAGAAAATCATTTTACCCAAAAATCCTCTGATAAAAACCTCATCGCGCTCCTCCTCAGTTTTAGCATATTGACGTAACCAATCGACTAAAGTCAAATCATTATCAAAAAAAGAATGATTTTCACTTGGTAAATAAGCTTGATTGGTAGTTACTCCCCAATCGTATTTACCAGTATCAGCAACTTGATTGCCATTTAAAATTTCGTAAAAAGCTGTTGTAGCACGGGAATCTTTTGAGAAAAGAACAATCTTATCTCCTTTGGCCATATTCAAATCTACTCCTTTGAATAAAAGTTCACCATCTACAGTGGCGCTTAAATCTTGTACATTCAAAATTTGATCTCCTGCTTCGCGATCTTGATCAAATATAATAGCAGGATACCTGCGGCTTGAAGGCTTGATTTCAGAAATATTTAATTTAGAAATCATTTTTTTACGAGAAGTAGCTTGTTTTGATTTAGCAACGTTGGCACTAAAACGACGAATAAACTCTTCTAACTCTTGCTTTTTCTCCTCTGCCTTTTTGTTTTGTTGTGCACGTTGTTTAGCAGCTAACTGACTAGACTCATACCAAAACGTGTAGTTTCCAGAATAGTGACTAATTTTATTAAAGTCGATATCAGAAATATGAGTACAAACTGCATCCAAAAAGTGTCGGTCGTGAGATACTACAATTACTGTATTTTCATAATTGGCCAAGAAATTTTCTAACCAAGCGATCGTTTCAAAGTCAAGATCGTTGGTAGGCTCATCCATAATCAATAAATCAGGATTACCAAATAAAGCTTGTGCCAAAAGCACACGAACTTTCATCTTGCCCTCAAGATCAGCCATTAAAGTGTAATGACTATCCTCAGTAATACCTAAGTTAGACAACATGGCTGCGGCATCAGAGTCAGCATTCCAACCGTTCATTTCTTCAAATTGAACCTGCAATTCGCCAATTCTGTCAGCATTTTTATCATTATAATCTAAATACAGCTCATCCATTTCTTTTTTAACGGCATACAGTACTTTGTTACCCATCATTACAGTTTCAAGAACGGTATGCTCATCAAACATGTTGTGATTTTGGTTCAAAACAGACATACGCTTGCCTGGCTCTAAATGAATATGTCCAGAGGTTGGATCCATATCACCCGAAATTATTTTTAAAAAGGTAGATTTCCCAGCACCATTAGCACCAATCACACCATAAATATTTCCGTGCGTGAAAGTAGTGTTTACCTCGTCGAATAAAATTCGTTTGCCAAATTGAACTGATAAATTATTAACTGTTAACATGAAGATCTGATTATAAATTTTTTGCAAAAATACAAAAAAATACGGTTTAAAAACCATCAAAAAAAATGGAGCATATTCTATTACGATTGTCCGAAAAACCAACATTTCATTAAAATTGTTCTGTCAAAATGACAAATAGTTTTTAAAAACCAAAGCTCTTTTCTAGTTGAAAATCCATCTTGTACAACATCAAAACTACAAAACAAAAGAGGTGCTTTACACGCGAGTTACTTGACACAAATTTACAGACGTAAATAATCACCAAATAATGATTCAACTCATCTACAGTATCAGACTTACAATATTTATCTTAAGAAAAACAAATAAAAAGTTTGAAAAAAAAGCAGATATCTCGATTAAAAACTAGTTATTCAATAATTATATTATTATTTCGTTCGATTAATTTTTTTTTAATTCACTTAACAAATATATTTACGCTTTGACAGCAACAAATACCTGCTATTTCTAATTTTAAATTAATTAATACGTATGAACTCAGAACAAACAAAGTCTAATAATTCTGCCCTGTATACCCTGATTACAGTGTTCTTTTTTTGGGGATTTATTGGAGCATCAAACGGAGTATTTATTCCATTTTGTAAAGCTAAATTTGGTTTAGACCAATTTCAAAGTCAATTAATCGATTTCGCTTTTTATGGAGCCTATTATATTGGAGCCTTGCTACTTTTTATATTTAGTAGCATTGCCAAAAAAGATATTTTGAACGGTTGGGGATTTAAAAAAGGAATTATTTACGGCTTATTGATTAGCACTTTTGGCGCTTTATTAATGATTTTAGCCGTTACGCAAGGAAGTTATTTGTTTATTCTTGGGGCCTTATTTATTGTTGCGCTAGGTTTTTCATTGCAGCAAACCTCTGCTCAACCTTTTGCAGCATCTTTGGGAGAAGCACATACAGCATCCAGCAGATTAAACCTTGCAGGAGGTATAAATTCATTAGGAACAACTATTGGTCCAATTGTAGTTTCGATTGCGTTGTTTGGGGTAATTGCAGGTGTAAACATTGAAGAATACGCCCAAAGACCTGATTCATTAGACTCTATGCGAATTTTGTACGTTTTTGTAGGAGGATTGTTTTTACTTGCAGCTGCTTTATTTCAATTTTCAAAAAAATTACCTTCAGGTAAAAGTGATTCTACTTTTGAAACAGCAAGTAAAGCCATGAAAACATTAATCGGTATTACAGTAATCTTAGTTGCTGTGTTTGCTTATATCTTCTCTCGTTATGAAGATCCTGAATTCATCACAAGATTTATCGAAAACAAAGAAAAAGATTTCTTAGGCTTGGGTCTAACCGTTTCTACTTTATTAATTGTTGTTGTTGGTCTTTTGTATGCTAACACAACTGCACAAAAAAATCCTGAGGGTTGGGGAGCAATGAAATACCCTCAATTGGTTCTGGGAATGTTGGCTTTATTTGCTTACGTAGGCGTAGAAGTTACAATTGGAAGTAACTTGGGTGAATTATTAGTAACTCCTAATTTCGGTTCAATTGAAGGACCTGGATTAGCGCCTTACATGTCTATGTATTGGGGAAGTTTAATGATTGGTCGTTGGGCTGGTGCGATTACTGTTTTTAATCCATCGTCTCAAGTGAAAAAAATATTATTAATCGTTGTTCCTTATATTGCCTTTGGAGTTGTACTAACTGCTAATGCTATTTCAGGACAAGATGTAACGCCGCTTTATGCTTACGCTTTTGTAATTTTATTTCAAGTTGCTGGATTCTTTTTAGGAAAAGATCAACCATCAAGAACTTTAATGATTTTTGGTTTAATGGGAATGACAGCCATGCTAATCGGTTTATTCACCACCGGTACTATTGCTATTTTTGCTTTTATGAGCGGTGGTTTATTCCTAAGCATTATGTGGCCGTCTATCTTCTCATTAGCTATTGCTGGATTAGGAAAATATACTTCACAAGGGTCTGCATTCTTAGTGATGATGATTTTGGGTGGTGGAATTATCCCGCCATTACAGGGTAAACTAGCCGATATTATTGGTATTCATACCTCCTACTTTATTCCGGTACTTTGCTTTGCATTCATTGCATTCTACGGCTGGAAAGTGATTGGTATTTTAGAAAAACAAGGAATAGGAAAAGAAATAGAAGTTGGCGGCGGACACTAATTCCCAAAAAAACTAACCAAAATCAAACCAACAAAAAATCCCATTTGCCGCGGCGAATGGGATTTTTTTATTTCATCCAGTGTGACTAAAAAGTGTACACCGAAAATGTTTTATTTATTTCCTTTCTCGAAATCAGCAACAAACTGAGCCAAACCAATATCGGTTAAAGGGTGTTTTAATAAACCGTAAATTGCAGATAACGGGCCGGTCATTACATCAGCACCAATTTTAGCACAATTTACAATATGCATTGTATGACGGACTGAGGCAGCTAATATTTGAGTTTCGTAACCGTAATTATCGTAAACCAAACGAATCTCTTCAATCAATGCCAAACCATCTGTTGATACATCATCCAAACGTCCTACAAATGGAGACACATAAGTTGCTCCCGCTTTAGCAGCTAAAATAGCTTGCCCAACAGAAAACACCAAAGTAACATTCGTCTTAATTCCTTTATCTGAGAAATATTTAGCAGCCATAACCCCTTCTTTGGTCATTGGTAATTTTACCACAATTTGGTCATGTAAGTCAGCAAGCTCCTCACCCTCTTTAACCATACCCTCGTAATCAAGAGCATTTACCTCAGCACTTACGTCACCTTCAACAAGGTTACAAATGTCAACATAATGCTTTAAAATATTGTTTTTACCTGTAATTCCCTCTTTTGCCATCAATGACGGATTGGTAGTTACCCCATCCAAAACACCTAATGCTTGCGCCTCTTTAATTTGAGCTAAATTAGCTGTGTCAATAAAAAATTTCATAATTGTTGTATATTTAATTGTGTGTTATTACTCTTTTGGGCGTTACCCTCCGCAAAGCTACGGGTCGTGCTTTTCGCTGTATCCTCGCAAAAAAAGCGAGGGATGCCGCTACAATCACTAACGCATAACTACTGCAAAACTACAATTTAGAATCTGAATTTAGCTCCAATCGCCAAATCTATTCTCCATAAATTTTCATACTCTTCCTCGTTAAGCTTAATAGTTTGGGTAGAGCCATCTTCGTAAGTATATTTCAATTTTTTGAGAACCGCTCCTGCAAAATTTAGCTGAGGCCCAATTAATAAATTAGGACGCAATCTAAAATGGTAACTAAAACCTCCCACCATTCCAACATCACCACCTGTTATTTTTAGCGGACTACCTACTACTGAAGCATCATTACGGTAACCCATATAACCCAATGCAATCTCTAAACTAGCTTCACCCAAGCGTGCACTTGCGTTATCAGAAATAATAAATGACGGCCCAACAAACGTTATTTTAATGTCATCAGCAATATCACCACTTACAAAATTACCGTCACCAAAATCAATAATTTGATTGCGCAATATTGCATCCGCACGGAACACATTATATTTTAAACCAACACCACTTGATTCATTAGTTATATAATAGGCAGCTATATCAAAGCTACTTCCTGACTTTAACTCTTTATAATATTTTTTTTCTTGCGCAGTTAAATTATCTGGCGAAGCTGCAACTCTCCAACTCTTTGCTAAATTAGCCATTAGTAAAAATTTGGGGTTTTTAGTCTTTTCTACAACAGATTTAATTTCAGTTGAAGAAAAATCAGTCATGGAATTTGCAAATGGATTACTTTTGATGCTGTCAATTTGAGGCGTTATCACATTAGTGATAAGAGTAGCTTTTTCTCTCTGAACAAAATTAACGTTGGTTGTAGCATCAATTTGTTGAGCAGTAGCCATAGTAAAAAACGGAAAAAACAATAGTGCTTTTCTAAAGTCCATATGTAGATATTTATAAGTTATAATGATTCATTAGCATTTTCTCGTATACCTTATCAGGAAGTATTCGCTTGAGTACGATACTGAATTTTTGTAAAAACGCACCTACCTTATAATGTCCTTTTGGACTTGGCGCAGAAATAATAGCATAGACAGCTTCTGCCATTTGATTGGGATTACTTCCCGTATCCACGTGCGTATCCATAGTCTCTAAAGTTTTCTTATATGGCAACTCATAAGGCGAACCCGAAATTATAGGCGCATGATACCTTCCAGAAGCTATATTGGTAGCAAAATCCCCTGGTGCCACATTGGTTATCTGTACTCCAAAAGATTTAACCTCCATACGCAAAGCTTCGGTTATCAACTCTAAAGCTCCTTTTGAAGCCGAATAAATACTGCGATAGGGCAAACCCATATAGCCCGCAATAGAAGTAATATTGATTATCAAGCCTGATTTTTGAGCTCGCATTTGCGGCAAAGCGGCTTTCATTACTTCAATTGGTCCAAAAAAATTAGTCTCGAAATTATTTTTGATTTCCTCCATCGGGATTTCTTCCAAAGGACCTGTGATTCCAACTCCAGCATTATTAATCACTACATCAATTCGTCCAGCCAACTTAATAACCTCTGCAACTGCTGCATGAATTGAGTCGGCATTTCTCACATCTAATTGTAATAATGGAAAAACAGAATTTCGAATGTTCTTCGGATTTCTACTAGTTCCAAACACCACAAAGTCTTTTTCATGTAAAAATTCGCCTATTGATTTACCAATTCCTGATGATGCGCCTGTGATCAATACTACTTTTTTCATTGGTGTTTTGTTGTTGCTAGAAAGGTCCAAAAATAAAAAAATCCTCCGTAAGGAAGACTATATAATGAAGTGAATTTCGGAAAGTAAATAAAATAAAAAATGGCAAGCGACCTACATCGCACCGCTCAACCACGTACCCTTGCTATGTTCCCATCCTGGGGGAGTCTGCAGGAGCTGGTCGTGTAGGACTTGCCGGTGCAAATATACAACCTTTTTATATTTTCGCAAGAGCTTTACCTATTAAAAATAACGTTGTATATTGCTTCAACAAAAAATAGATCTCATGAAAAAACATAACTTCCTATCTGTCATTTTATTAAGCATAGCATTAACAAATTGCGGCGATACAAAAAAAGATTCAAATACTTTGTTTTCCTTTGATAGCAGCAAATTAAAAGAGCAATACACCCCAAAAGAATCGGCTTCATTAACACTTTTGAACAAGGACAATAAAGCAATTGACAGCATTGTTTATTATGTAAACGATAAAAAAATAGCAACCAAAAAAGATACTACAGCCCTGCCATTGGTATTACAAGACCAAAAACTAGGTTACCAAACCATTAAAGCTTTGGTTTATTTTGAAGGACAAAATACTGAAGCAACCACTCGCATCGAGCTAGTCTCAGATATACAACCTAAATTGTTAAAATATACCATCGTAAACACCTACCCTCATGACACGGCTGCCTATACACAAGGCTTAGAGTTTTATCGCGATACTTTATACGAAGGGACAGGAAATGGATCAGGAAACAGCACGGGAATAAAAGGGATTTCGAGCTTACGCAAAACCAATTACAAAACCGGCGAAGTGTATAAAAAAGTAGAACTCGCAGAGCAGTATTTTGGTGAAGGCATTACCATTTTAAACAATAAAGTATACCAATTAACTTGGCAAAATGGCGAAGCTTATATGTACAATGCCGACACTTTTGCTAAAGAAAAAACTTTTCCTTACCATAAAAAAATGGAAGGTTGGGGATTGGTAAATGACGGGACTAACTTATACATGACCGACAGTTCAGAGACAATTCATATTTTAAACCCTGCTACTTTTCAACCAATTGATCAAATTCATGTTTACTCGCTAAACTCTAAAGTTGCAGCGGTAAACGAACTCGAATGGATCAACGGGAAAATATACGGAAACGTGTATCAAAAAGATGCAATCGCAGTGATAAACCCTAAGAACGGAGCCGTAGAAGCCATCATTAATTTAGCCGATTTAAAAAAGAAAATCACACAATTACCAGATACTGATGTGCTAAACGGAATTGCTTACAACCCAAAAACCAAAACTATTTTTGTTACTGGAAAAAACTGGGATAAAATGTTTGAAATCAAAGTAACAGAATAATTACTTATGACCACGCTATTTACCAATATCAAAGAGTTGATTCAAATCAGAGAAGCAGGAATCACCAAGGTTTCAGGTTCAGAAATGGCCGTTTTACCAACCATACAAAATTCTTTTTTGGTTATTGAAAATGATTTGATCATTGATTTTGGAGCAATGGATGACTTACCAGAAATAAATCCTGACAATATAGTTGATGTTTCTGGGAAAATGATTTTACCTACTTGGTGCGACAGTCATACGCATTTAGTGTATGCCGGTAATCGCATTCAAGAATTTGTTGATCGTATTAATGGATTGAGCTATGAACAAATAGCGCAACGCGGTGGCGGAATTTTAAACTCTGCAAGCAAACTCAAACAAACTTCTGAAGACGATTTATACGAGCAAGCAAAGGAACGTTTAGAAGAAATCATGCGCTTGGGCACAGGCGCTGTTGAAATAAAATCGGGTTACGGTTTAACTGTTGATGGCGAATTGAAAATGTTACGAGTTATTCAACGACTCAAAACAGCATATTCTATTGCCATAAAAGCCACATTCTTAGGCGCTCATGCATTACCTGCCATTTACAAAAACAGTAGAGAAGAATACATCGAGTTGATTATAAATGAAATGTTGCCCGCTATTGCAAAAGAAGAGTTGGCTGATTTTATTGATGTTTTTTGTGAAACTGGCTATTTTACCGTTTCAGAGACAGAACAAATCATGCAAGCAGGAATTTCTTTTGGCTTACAACCAAAAATTCACGTAAACCAGTTCACTGCTATTGGTGGGATTCAAGCTGGAGTAAATAACAATGCGCTTTCTGTTGATCATTTAGAAGTTCTTACTCCAGCTGATATTGAAGCCTTGGTAAAAAGCCAAACAATGCCAGTTGCATTACCATCTTGTTCGTATTACTTAAGTATTCCATACACGCCTGCTCGCGAAATAATAAATGCTGGACTTCCACTCGCTTTGGCCTCTGATCACAATCCGGGCTCGACACCTTCAGGAAACATGAACTTTGTGGTAGCAACGGCTTGTATCAAAATGAAAATGACACCCGAAGAAGCGATTAATGCTGCAACGATCAATGGAGCTTATGCAATGAACTTATCCAACACTCACGGTAGTATAACCATTGGAAAAAAAGCCAATTTCATTATTACTAAATCAATTGCTTCTTATGCGCAGTTACCTTACTCTTTTGGAACTAACTTAATTGATAGCGTGTTCATTGAAGGTAAATTAATTTCATAAAAAAAGGAGGAACCAAATGATTCCTCCTTTTTACAAATACTAATTTGCGATTATTTCAAAGTAAAACTTGTTTTTGAAACTAATTGATCTTTGTCAAAAATGTTAACATAATAAACACCTTTTGGAAAATCTTTTCCTTTCAAGTTTTCAGTTACATCAACTGTTTTGTTCTCATAGTTAATATTCGATACAAAACTATAAGTCAATGAATTGTCACCGAAATTTTCTGTTTTCTTGTCTCCAAGAACATTGTTTTTACTGTCGATAACTTGTACAAAATAGGTCTTAGTCCCAGATTGAGCCACTTGATTTTCAGCAATAGTGTAGCTAATTTTCAAAACATCAGCACGACTTGCTTTTTCAGTAGAAATTTCTTTACCACTACTTCTCAATTTAAAAGCAGATCCTCTTGTATTTAAAACAGTCAATTTTGCAGCTTTTTCTACCACTTTAGATAATTCTTCGTTTTGGCCAACTAGAGTTTCATTGTATTTTTTTGACTCGCCCAAAACAGTTGCAGTACTATCTCTTTGCGCTGTTAAAGTAGTATTAGCCTTTTTAAGTGCTTCATTCTCCTCCATTAAAACCTTCATGTTTCCTTGCAAAGTATTGTATTGCGCTTTGTATTTTGCCAAACTTGCCACATCACCTTTCGACTTTGATAAACTTGCCATTAAATTAACTACTTTGTCACGCTCCACAATCAGTTCATCTGACATTGAAGTATTTTCAGCGATTGCCGCATCATAAGTAGCTTTTAGTTCTTCTAAGTCTTTCATAACAGACTCTTTTTCAGTCGTAGTTGTTTTTAATTCTGTTTGTACAACTTCTGCTTCCGATGTCATTTTAAAGATATACACCAAACTTCCCACTAAAAGAAGTGCTAATATGGCTACTATCGCTTTAAGACTTGAATTGCTTTTTTGATTTTCCATCTCGATTTAATTTTTTATTTATTTTTCAAATTTAACAATATATAATCACCTAGTAACGAATGTTAACACAATTATATTATTTTTGGAAAAAAATTTATTTCTCTAATGGAAAAAATAATCCGATTTACCTCTCACGATCTAGCTAAAATTACCAACCACCGCAGTGGAGAAATTAAATTTGGAGAGAAAATGATTACCATCCCAAGAGAGAATGACACCCTTGAATTTTTAAAAAAATCAGAAGCCAAATATGTCTTATTTGGCATTCCCGAAGATATAGGCATACGTGCCAACTATGGCAGGCCAGGAGCAGCTTCTGCTTGGGAAAGCGCTATAAAAAGTATTGCCAATATTCAGCACAATAAATTTTGTAAAGGAAATCAAATCCTGGTTTTAGGTACATTAGATGTTAGACAATTAATGAAAGATGTTACCTCTCTTGATTTTAACGATATTGATGACCGTTCAAAACTCAGTCAATTAGTTCAAAAAATTGATAAAGATGTATCGCACATTATATTCAATATCGTTTCCTCAGGAAAAATACCAATTGTAATTGGTGGCGGTCACAACAATTCTTACGGTAATATAAAAGGTACCGCTCTCGCAAAAGGAAAACCTATTAACGCAATTAATTTTGATGCGCACTCTGATTTCAGAATATTAGAAGGCCGTCACAGCGGCAACGGATTCTCCTATGCCTACGAAGAAGGTTTTTTGAAAAAGTATTTCATCTTCGGGTTGCATGAAAACTACACCTCTAAAAATGTTTTAGACATTATCAAAAAACTTGAAAATAGAGTTCGATACACTACCTATGACAGTATTTCTATTCGAGGTGAGAAAGACTTTAGACAAGAAATGAACGCAGCCTTAGAGTTCATCAATGACAACCACTTTGGTATTGAAATCGATCTTGACTCATTACCAAATATAGCTTGTAGTGCCATGACAACTAGTGGTTTTTCAGTTGAACAATTACGCCAATTTATTTCCTTTTTTGCAAAAAATACAAACGCCGCTTACTTGCATATCTGTGAAGGCGCACCCGACTTAGGAGAAGAATTAAACAACCACTTAATTGGAAAACTTATTGGTTATTTAGTAACTGATTTTATAAAAGCAAATCAATAAGACAATAAACCAAACTATAACATAAAAAGGGAGTGCAGAAACCCAAACAATAAATAAACTATCTTTGCAGCTCCAATCTTGTACTTCTTGCAAGATTTATTAATTTATAATTTATGTTATTCGAAGAATTATCATTATCCAAAAGCATACAAAGAGCCGTTTTTGAAGAAGGCTACCTCAACCCTACTCCTATTCAAGAGCAATCCATTCCTATTATTTTATCAGGTCGAGATTTAGTTGGTTGTGCGCAAACCGGAACCGGAAAAACAGCTGCATTTGCTATACCAATTATTCATCAATTACACCGAATTGTTGGGTCTTCAAAAAAAGCCAAACAAATTCGTGCTCTTGTAGTTACACCTACTCGCGAACTAGCAGTGCAAATAGGGCAAAGTTTTGATACGTATGCCAAATACACTAATTTAACACAATTAACTATATTTGGTGGTGTATCACAAAATCCGCAAGTTGACACCTTAAAAAACGGAATCGACGTACTTATTGCAACACCAGGTCGCTTACTTGATTTACACAAACAAGGATTTGTAAATTTGGATCATCTACACACTTTAGTGTTAGACGAGGCAGATCAAATGTTGGATATGGGTTTTGTAAATGACGTAAAAAAAATTGTAAAACTAACGCCAAAAAACAGACAAACGCTTTTCTTTTCGGCCACAATGCCAATTGCAATTAGAGAACTAGCCGAATTGTTTTTAACTGATCCTGCTACCGTTACCGTTTCTCCTATATCTTCAACTGCTGAAAATGTAGAGCAACGCGTGTATTTTGTAGAAAAAGGCGAAAAAAGAAACTTACTCTATCACTTGATTAAAACCGAGAATTTGACCGATGTACTCATTTTTTCAAGAACTAAACACGGTGCTGACAATGTTGTAAAAGCTTTAAACAAAAACAACATCCCTGCCGAAGCTATTCATGGTGATAAATCACAAAACGCCAGACAAAGAGTACTAGATGCTTTTAAAAACAAAGAAATTGGTGTTTTAGTAGCGACGGATATCGCAGCTCGTGGAATTGATATTGAACAACTTCCGGTGGTAATAAACTTTGATTTACCTAATATTCCAGAAACCTACGTACACCGAATTGGTCGTACAGGACGTGCAGGCAATGGCGGAATTGCAATTTCTTTTTGCGGAAAAGACGAACATCCTTATTGGAAAGACATTCAAAAACTCATAAAAGTTGATGTCAAAACAGTAACTGACCATCAGTTTCAATGGCATTCAGGAAGTCCTGACGCAGCGGCGGGAAGCAAACCGAAAAATTCAAATAGAAGCGGTGGCGCTCATAAATCACGTAAATCAGCAGGTTCTAAACAAAACAAGAAACGTTGGTATTAAAAAATATTTAGACAATACATCAAAAAAGCCTCAATTGAAATTAATTCATTTGAGGCTTTTTCTCTTGTAATTATTCTACAATTCGATATTAGCTTTTAATCATTCATCGAAATTAAAAACTCTTCGTTATTTCTGGTTTTCTTGAAACGATCATTGATAAAATCCATTGCTTCAACAGGATTCATATCAGATAAGTATTTGCGCATAATCCACATGCGTTGTAATGTTTTTTGATCTAGTAACAAATCATCACGTCTAGTACTTGACGAAGTCAAATCAATAGCTGGAAAAATACGTTTGTTGGCAATTTTACGATCTAATTGCAACTCCATGTTACCCGTACCTTTGAATTCTTCAAAAATTACTTCGTCCATTTTAGATCCTGTTTCAGTTAATGCAGTAGCAATAATACTTAACGAACCACCATTTTCTACGTTTCTAGCAGCTCCAAAAAATCGTTTTGGTTTTTGCAAAGCATTAGCATCAACACCACCACTTAACACCTTTCCAGATGCGGGTTGAACAGTGTTGTAAGCACGAGCCAATCTGGTGATCGAATCGAGTAAAATGACTACGTCATGACCACATTCTACCAAGCGTTTTGATTTTTCAAGAACAATATTAGCAATTTTTACATGCTCTTGCGGCTCACGATCAAATGTTGAGGCAATAACTTCACCTCGTACACTACGTTGCATATCAGTAACCTCCTCAGGGCGCTCGTCAATCAATAATACAATTAAATAAACTTCAGGATGATTTGCTGCAATGGCATTAGCAATTTCTTTCAACAACATTGTTTTACCAGTTTTTGGCTGAGCCACAATCATACCACGCTGACCTTTCCCTATTGGAGAAAATAAATCGATAATACGAGTAGAAATAGTACTTTGCTTCTCGGCTAATTTGAATTTTTCTGAAGGAAAAACTGGAGTTAAATGTTCAAAAGAAACACGATCACGAACTACTTGAGGATCGTGACCATTGATTTTTAAGACACGCACCAAAGGGAAAAACTTTTCTCCTTCTTTTGGAGGACGTACCACACCTTTTACCGTATCACCGGTTTTTAAACCAAAAAGTCTGATTTGTGATGTAGAAAGATAAATATCATCTGGCGAAGCCAAGTAATTGTAATCTGATGATCTTAAAAATCCATACCCATCAGGCATCATTTCTAAAACCCCTTCACTTTCTATAATCCCGTCAAATTCAAAATCAGAGGCTGCGAAATTATTTTTTTTGTTTTTAAAATTTGGGTTTTGATTCCCATTTTGATTTCCGTTCGGGTTGTTATTTTGGTTTCCGTTAGAATTTCCGTTTTGGTTTCCATTGGATTTATTTAACTGATTCGGATTTATTTTTTTAGGAGCAACTGGGGCTTCAACTGTTTCAACTGCAGTAATTTCAGTTTCTGAAACAGGTTTAACTCCTTCGCTTTTCTTTTGTTTTAAAGCTATTTTTTTCTCGTAAGCTGATTTATTGAATTTTATGACCTTTCCTAATTTCTTTTCAGAAGGTGCGCTTTCATTTCCAAGCGTTTCAACTTTGGTTTCTTCACGTTCAGCTTTTACTGGAATTGTTTCAATGCGCTCTTGTGTTTGTTGATTTTGCTCTGATTCAACTCCTTCTTCAACATCTCTGTTTTTTGTCGGTACAATACGAACTCTTTTAGACTTATTATCTTCCTTAACCTCTCCTTTAGTTTTTTCAGTTGCAATT
Source organism: Flavobacterium erciyesense (assembly GCF_018069925.1). Lineage (GTDB taxonomy): Bacteria > Bacteroidota > Bacteroidia > Flavobacteriales > Flavobacteriaceae > Flavobacterium > Flavobacterium erciyesense. The sequence continues at coordinate 24,008 of NZ_JAGPXB010000005.1, forward strand.
GGAGCAGCGCTTGCTTGAAAATCTAAAATCAGACCAATTAATGTTTCTTTTTTAACACCATTAAATTTAATAGTTTTAGCGGCTTTAGCTATTTGTTGAAGCTCGGTAAGCTTCATTTGTTTTAATGCAGAAATATCAAACATGAAAGTTCTTGGAGTTTAATTAATTTTGTGTTGGGAATACTGTAAGGATAGGTAGTAATCGTAAAATGAATGAACCGCAGTATGAAGTACTTACGGTAATTTGATGCAATAATACGAATAAAAATTAAGCATACAATAGTATTTTTAAAAAAGAAAATATATTTTTGTAACAGATAATGACCACAAAATGATACAAAGAATTCAAACTGTTTATTTATTTTTAGCATTTGTTGTAACGGGTGTTTTGGTTTTTTTCATTCCTCTTTGGAAAGGAATTGATGGAACTCCTTTTTACTTTATGCAAAGTCAAGTATACACTGTTCTTCTTGGTTTGAGTACAACACTTTCGGTTTTTAGTATCCTCTCCTATAAAAAAAGACAAAATCAATTTGTTTTAGGCAGATTGAACATGATATTAAATTTGATTTTATTAGGATTATTTGTTTATCGCTCACTAAGTGTATCTGGAGAAGCAGCTGTTTCTGAGAAAGGTATTGGGATGTTTCTGCCTGTCGTAGCTATCGTGTTATTAGCTCTTGCTAATAAGGCCATCAAGAAGGACGAAGATCTTGTAAAATCTGTGGACCGATTGAGATAAACCTATAAATTTTAATTTATTAGTGCGAAGGAAACCCGAATGTAACAATTCGGGTTTTTTTGTGCTCCTTTTTAAAAGCTAATAATAAATAAACCACTGTAGGCTCTTTAAATTTTTCAAAAAAGAAACAGTAAAAACATTCTCATAGCTCTTAAGATAAAGAAAATGATAATAAAGTTCTTAATAAATTAAAAACTTAATATTTTTTTCATAAATTTGATTATTATAATTTCCACATGCTTCACAAAGTCCGTATTCACCTTGCCGATGACCACCAAATTTTAATTGACGGAATTAAAACCTTATTGCATACCCATGCTAATTTGCAAGTAGTAGGAACATCCCTTAGCGGAAGCAACTTACACCAAGAATTAATTGATAATCAAGCAGACTTACTAGTTCTTGATTTAAACATGCCCGAAACAGACGGAGTCCAAGTAATAAGAGAATTTAGCACTAAAGGATTTCCATGCAAGGTTATTGTTCTATCAAGCCATGACGACCTACGAATAATTAAAGAAGTAATGAAGTTAGGAGCAAAAGGCTTTCTAACCAAAAAATGTGCTGGCGAACATATCATTGAAGCAATTGGCGCCGTACTAGATGGAGAAGAATATTTTTGCAAGGCCGTTCGCGAAAAGATTTTCACCTCTGCCACCAAAGATCTCACTAAATCAGCAGTCTTTGAAACCAAAGATGAAGACAATTTGACTGAGCGAGAACGAGAAATAATCACACTCATCGCTCTTGAATTTAGCGGAAAAGAAATTAGCGAACAACTTTTTATTAGCGTCAACACAGTCGAGACGCATCGTAAAAACATAATGAAAAAATTAGATGCGAAAAATTCTATAAGTCTAGTAAAATATGCATTAAAGAAAAAACTAATTAAATAACACTATACCCACATTTTCCCTAATTTCTTCTCTACAAAGCCACTTACCATGCTGTTACCTCAATTTGTATTGTTGATCACATTTTACCTCAGTAGTATAAATACAACTTTTGCACATCCTAACCCAACTCTTAATAACAAAACAGCTGTTCTTGCAAAACAAGCCAATGAGCTCTTGAAAAAAGGAGATTTTGAACAATCTTTGGTACAATCCAGATTAGCATTAAGCCAAGCCATCGCTTTAAAAAACGATAATTTAATAGCTAGTTGTTACAATACGATAGCTGCTAATTTTGATCAACTTTCAGAGTTTGACAAAGCTTTTTATTATTACAACCAAGGCCTTATCTATGCCAACAAAACAAACAACGATGTTTTAAAAAATTGGATTCATAACAACCTTGCCAACATTTATTGTTTTGATAAGAAAGAGTATAAAAAAGGAATCTATCACTACAAAAAATCATTATCGTACAGCCAGAAACTGAAAGACTCAGCACAGATTGTTTTCACAAAATTAAATATCACTTGGGCTTACTTTGATGTAGGTAATTTTAACCAAGGCGCACCTCATTTAGATTACATAAACAAACACCATCCCAAACACGGCGATAAATCTACTATGGTAGCATTAAACATGCTAAATGGTATGTATCAAGCATCGCTTAAAAACAATAAAAAAGCAAATCAATTTTTTCAAAAAGCAATCAACGAAGGTATTGCAGGAAACGAAAAATCAGATTTATCATACTCTCACAATGAGTACGCAAAATTCCTTCTATCAGTAGGCGATTATAAAAATGCTTACCTCAACTTAGCACGATACAACCAAATTACGGAAGAACTTAACAACGAAGAAAAATTAAATAAGGCAAATGTTGCTGGAATTAATTTACAGATAGACGAATACAAAAGAGAAATAGATAAAATTGAAAACCAATTTGAAGATCAAAAGAATAAACTTTTAAAAGAGCAAGATCGAAATAAAAAAATAGTCATAGTGGTCGTTATAATTGTTCTACTCCTATCACTACTTTTTTATATTTGGGCGCAGAATTCACAACTAAAGCATAAAAACAAACTCAAAGATTTAAAAAGTAAGGTACAAGAAAACATTATCAACGCCTCCATAAACGGGCAAGAATTAGAACGTAAAAAAATCGCCTCCTTTTTACATGATAACATAAGTGCTTTGCTATCTTCTGCGGGCATGCAATTACAAGCTTTTTTAATACAAAATCCTATTGCATCACCAGAAATAAAAAAAACCAAAGCAATCTTAGATAATGCACACGACCAAGTACGCGATTTATCACATGAACTTATGCCGTCCCTACTCGCTCGTTTTGGCCTTTTTGACGCTCTAGAAGATTTGTGCGAAAAAAACTCAAGCCGCATTCTAGAATTTAAATTCAATTCGGCAACAACTCATGACAGACGCTACCATGAAGAATTTGAAATAAAAATCTATTATATCGTGATGGAATTAACAAACAATATCATCAAACACAGTGAAGCCAATCAAGCACTACTGGAAATCGAAGAAATTAACCAAGCGCTGCACATCAACTTAAAAGACAACGGAAAAGGCTTCGATTCAAAAAACTTTCAAGTGTTAGAAGGATTTGGAATCAACCAAATCAAAGCACGTATCAATAATTTGAAAGGCTCTATAATTATCAACTCAAAATTAAACTACGGCTCGAGTATTCAGTTGCAAATTCCAATTGCTTACCAAAAGAAGAAAACTAACCCCGTTTACCCAACTCAATAATCTCCATATCCTTAATCGCAGCTCCGTCAATTACAAAACGTAGCATCGTTCGCATTTGGTGAAAACCACTTTTACCTGCAGCGCCTGGATTTAAATGCAATACTTGAAAATGCTTATCAAACATCACTTTCAAAATATGCGAATGCCCGCAAATAAACAACTTAGGCGGATTGGTTGCCAAAACTGATTTGATAGCTGCACTGTATTTACCGGGATAACCGCCAATATGGGTGATCCAAACGTCCATGTCCTCACACAAAAAACGTTGGTGTAATGGAAACTCCAAGCGCGCTTGCGCATCATCAATGTTTCCGTACACGGCACGCAAGGGTTTTAGCTTCTTAATTGCATCCGTTACTTCCAAATTGCCAATATCTCCGGCATGCCAAACTTCATCAGCTTGTGCCACATATTTTAAAATAATATCATCAACATGACTGTGCGTATCCGAAAGTAAAAGTATTTTTTTCAATGTTTTATATTTAGGAGCTTTTTCCAGCTATTCGCTTTATTCCCGATCAAAAAACTACGGCAAAAAAGCCTTGTTTTTTAAAATCGGGAGATACCGCTGCTATCTGGGCTAGAATTTTCGGTAAAAATAGCCATTATTCAGTCAATAAGAACGCCTCATTTAATCTTAACAAACTTTGGCTCTTTGCTACTTCCTTGCACAAAAATTAATAAGTATCTTTGTGCTTTCAAAAAAAAAGAATTGAGGTATTTTATCAAATTCGCCTACAATGGCACCCATTATCACGGTTGGCAAATCCAACCAAATGCCGCATCGGTTCAAGAAACGCTAAACAAGGCACTTTCGGTTGTCTTAAACACAACCATTAGCGTTATGGGAGCGGGCCGCACGGATACTGGTGTTCACGCCTCCCAAATGTATGCCCATTTTGACTTTGATACTCCAATAAACGAGCCGACTTTAGTTCATAAACTCAACTCGTATTTGCCAAAGGATATTGTCATTTATGCCATACAATTGGTTCATGATGAAGCTCATTGCAGGTTTGATGCTAGTAAACGTACCTACGAATACCATATTAACACCTTTAAAAATGCCTTTTTGCAAGAGCAAAGTTGGTATTTTCATCAAGCACTTGATGTAGAATTAATGAATCAAGCGGCGCAAATTTTGCTCGTTCATACCAATTTTCAGTGCTTTTCAAAAGTAAATACCGATGTTAATACGTTTGATTGTACAGTTTTTGAAGCCTATTGGACCGCAAATAATGGACATTTGGTTTTTACCATTTCGGCCAATCGATTTTTGCGCAACATGGTTCGTGCAATAGTAGGAACATTAGTTAATGTAGGATTACACAAGATTACACTTGCTGATTTTTCAGCAATAATCGAAAGTAAAAACAGAGATAAAGCTGGATTTTCGGTACCGGCACACGGGTTGTTTTTAACCAAAATAGAATACGATTACATCACTGAATAGCCTTGATTAAATTCCTAGACTTTAATTTTAGTAGAAGTTCAGTAAATTATATTTATATCTAATAGCAGACACGAGCAAAGCGAATTGACCAAGTAAATAGCTCCAAAAAAAATATGAAAGCAAAAGCATTTGATACCCGACTGTTTAGTCGTATTTTAAAATTCACAAAACCATACAAATGGCGTTTTAATGGCGTTATAATATTTGCCATTTCACTCTCTATTTTTGCTGCATTACGTCCTTATTTGCTCAAGCAAACCGTTGATGCATACATTGCAACCGAAGATCAAAAAGGCTTGCTGTTGTATGTAACCTTGATGGGAATTGTGTTGTTATTAGAGGTCTTTTCGCAATTTTACTTTGTATTTTGGGCCAACTGGCTCGGACAAGATATCGTAAAAGACATTCGAACTAAATTGTTTCAACACATTTTGAGTTTCAGAATGAAATATTTTGACCACGTTCCGGTTGGGCAGTTGGTAACGCGAAGTGTATCTGATATTGAGTCTATTGCACGAATTTTTAGTCAAGGTCTATTTATGATTATTAGCGACTTGATGAAAATGGTAGTTGTGCTAGGTTTTATGTTTTATATGAACTGGACTTTGACTTGGATTGTTATTGTAGCCATGCCTATTTTGGTGTTTTTCACTCGTATTTTTCAGAAAAAAATGCAAGTTGCCTTTGAAGAAGTACGTACTCAAATTGCCAATATGAATTCCTTCGTGCAAGAACGCGTAACTGGAATGAAGATTGTTCAACTCTTTAATAGAGAAAATATTGAATCCGAAAAGTTCAAAGAGATTAACGACAAACACAAAAAAGCGTGGATTAAAACCATTTTATACAACTCCATCTTCTTCCCTATTGCAGATATTATTTCGTCATTAACTTTAGGATTTATCGTGCTTTACGGCGGAATCAAAATTTTAAATGGCGATAACTTTACCACTTTTGGAGATTTATTCTCCTACACAATGTTTATTGGTATGTTATTTAATCCGTTGCGTCAAATTGCTGATAAATTCAACGAAATGCAGTTGGGAATGATTGCTGCTAACCGTGTTTTTGATATTTTAGATACCCAAGATCAAATACAAGATACTGGTGTTATTGAAGCACCTACTTTTAATGGTGCCATAACTTTCAATAAAGTTCGTTTTGGGTACATTCCGGAAGAAGAAGTCATCAAAGGCATTGATCTTGAAGTGCAAGCCGGCCAGACAGTTGCCATTGTTGGATCAACCGGAGCAGGAAAATCAACCATAATCAACTTACTGAATCGCTTTTATGAAATCAACAGCGGTTCTATTTATATTGACAATCAAAATATAGAAAATTATACTTTGGGTTCGTTGCGCAAGCAAATTGCGGTGGTTTTGCAGGATGTTTTCCTTTTTGCAGATACTATTTTTAATAATATTACCTTACATAATCCTGAAATTGATCGCGAACAAGTATTGGTTGCCGCCAAAAAAATTGGAGTTCATGATTTCATAATGAGTTTGCCTGATAATTATGATTTTGATGTTAAAGAGCGTGGCGTAATGCTTTCATCAGGCCAACGACAATTGATTGCGTTCCTGAGAGCTTATGTGAGTAACCCAAGTATTTTAATTCTGGACGAAGCCACATCCTCTATTGATACGTACTCTGAAGAATTGATTCAGCGTGCTACCGAAACCATTACTAAAGGTCGTACCTCTATCGTGATTGCACACCGATTAGCCACAATTGTTAACGCTGATAAAATTGTAGTTATGGATAAAGGATTAATCGTGGAGCAAGGAACACATCAAGAATTAATTAATCGCGAAAGTGGTTATTACAAAAACTTATACGAATCGCAATTTGTTTCTGAATACAAATAAAATCCTTACATTTACTTGAAAATATTGTTAGCTATAACACATAAACAAGTGAAAAAACTCGGACTTTGTTTCTTGATTCTTCTATTCTATTCGTGTATCCCACTGCGAATCGCTCCAAAAATTGAGGGTGACAAAATTGTACAAGCCAAAAAATTCAAAAAAGACCTGCCCAATTGCTACGGTTTTGTATTTGAAGACAAAAAAAAGGCTGATGAATTTTACAACTTTATCAATACCAAATACAATTTAAAACACAGCAATGTAGATTCAAACGTTCCTATTGTAATTAACAAGAAGACTTTTTATATGTCGTTTTTTGAAAGAGAAAGAATCTCAAAAACACTGAATTTACTCCCAATTGTAGTAGATGCCGGTTTACAAACTAAAGGGAATGACCCTATTTTTGAGGATAATTATACTTCGAGAGACGGGTATTGGTATATTGTCATTTCAGTTCGTGATGCTGAAATTAAAGACTGCCTCGACCCTAATCATCCTGAACAGGCAATTGTAATTAAACATTTAAAAAAAATAAAGGACGAATATTTTTCGACCACAAATTATGTTGAAGCCTATCTAAAAATGAAATGATTCCTTCATCGATATCAACAAAGCTAATAAACTTGTAAAACGGCTAATTTTTTTTAAAATAAATCCTTAATTTTGCTACCCGAAAAGTGTTTTGAACCACTCGTAAATTGCAGTGGTAGAGGTGCTAGATTTTCAACAATAAAAAAAACAAAAAAACTTTACAATGAAATACGATATTATAGTTTTAGGAAGTGGTCCTGGTGGGTACGTTACAGCTATTAGAGCATCGCAATTAGGCTTTAAAGTAGCAGTTATTGAAAAAGAAAACTTAGGTGGTGTGTGCTTGAACTGGGGATGTATTCCAACAAAAGCATTACTAAAATCAGCTCAAGTTTTTGATTATTTAAAACATGCTTCGGATTACGGATTAACTGTTTCTTCATTTGATAAAGATTTCCCTGCGGTGGTACAACGCAGCCGATCTGTTGCAGACGGCATGAGCAAAGGAGTTCAATTTTTGATGAAAAAAAATAAAATTGACGTAATTGATGGTTTTGGAAAACTAAAACCAGGTAAAAAAGTTGATGTTACTGATAAAGACAATAAAGTTACTGAATACAGCGCTGATCACATTATTATTGCTACCGGAGCACGCTCTCGTGAGTTGCCAAACTTACCACAAGATGGTGTAAAAGTAATTGGTTACAGACAAGCAATGACTTTGCCAACGCAACCAAAATCTATTATTATTGTAGGTTCAGGAGCAATTGGAGTTGAGTTTGCTCATTTTTACAACGCGATGGGAACAGAAGTAACTATTGTAGAATTCATGCCAAACATTGTCCCTGTTGAAGACGAAGACATTTCTAAACAAATGGAACGTTCTATGAAAAAAGCAGGGGTTAAAATCATGACCTACTCTTCTGTAGAGCGTATTGATACCACTGGTGCAGGCGTTAAAGCATTTGTAAAAACAGCTAAAGGAGAAGAAGTTCTTGAAGCTGACATTTTACTTTCAGCGGTTGGAATCAAAACCAACATTGAAAACATCGGCTTAGAAGAAGTAGGTATTGCTACTGATAAAGATAAAATTTTGGTAAACGCATTCAATGCAACCAACATTCCAGGTTACTATGCTATTGGCGATGTTACTCCTGGGCAAGCATTAGCACACGTTGCTTCTGCTGAAGGAATTAACTGTGTAGAAAAAATTGCAGGTCTTCATGTAGAACCTATTGATTACGGAAATGTTCCAGGTTGTACGTATGCTACTCCTGAAATTGCATCGGTTGGTTTAACTGAAAAACAAGCTAAAGAAAAAGGATACGAATTAAAAATTGGTAAATTCCCATTTTCAGCTTCAGGAAAAGCAAAAGCAGCTGGAACACCTGATGGTTTTGTAAAAGTAATTTTTGATGCAAAATACGGTGAGTGGTTAGGATGCCACATGATTGGTGCTGGTGTAACAGACATGATTGCTGAGGCAGTTGTAGCTCGTAAACTAGAAACTACAGGTCATGAAATTTTAAAAGCCATTCACCCACACCCTACAATGAGTGAAGCAGTAATGGAGGCCGTTGCTGATGCTTACGGAGAAGTGATTCACTTGTAAGATTACACTTTTTAGAACAAAAAAATCCGATTGGCTCCAGATGCTAATCGGATTTTTTTTTGCAAAACAACACGATGTGACGCATTTGTTTAATTTTTGTACATTAACAATTATTTACAAAATGTAATCTACATTCTAATCAAATCTACTTTATCTTTGTAAATGGTGGGTTAGACCACTTTTTTATTGAACTTATTTTATAGCTATGACAGCAGAAAACAAACGATTTTCTACCCTTTTGAGCGAAAACCAGAACAACAATTGGGTACGAGCAATCGATTCGACAAAAATCATTAAATGGATAGATGATTTATTCAAAATATTATTCCCTGAAAAGGCTCTGGAAACGCTGCAGATAGAGGTATTACTAAATCAAAACAAGGCCGATTTTATCAGTATTTTATCTGAAATTGTAAAAGACAAACCTACCAACACCATCTTAGATGATGCCGAGGCGTTTTACAACAGTTTACCAGACCTTTACGCTAACATGCAGGCCGATGCTCAAGCTATTCTGGATACTGACCCTGCTGCTGACTGCATTCAAGAAATCATCAATTCCTATCCCGGATTTTTTGCTATTGAAGTATACCGAATTGCCAATGCCATTGCAAAAAGAACTCCTTGCCTACTGCCACGTATAATTACAGAATATGCGCATAGTAAAACAGGAGTCGATATTCATCCAAATGCTACTATTGGCGTACCGTTCATGATTGATCATGGTACAGGTATCGTGATTGGTGAGACTACCGTTATAGGCAAACACGTCAGCGTTTATCAAGGAGTTACACTTGGCGCCTTACAAGTTGAAAAAAGTATGCAAGAAAAAAAACGCCACCCAACGGTTGAAGACCATGTAATTATTTATGCTAATGCAACCATTTTAGGTGGCAGTACTATTATTGGTAATCATAGTATTATTGGTGGAAATACTTTCATAACAAAAAGCGTTAATCCGTACTCGTTTGTAATGCAATCCAATAAAAACACTGTTTTAAATCAACAGGAAACCAAGGATATTAACTTTTTTACGATCTAAAGAAATGACAAAATACAACAACATACTCGAAACTATTGGCAATACGCCACATGTAAAAATCAATCGCTTATTTGGCGAAAAACACAATGTGTACATCAAATTAGAGCGTGCCAATCCGGGAGCAAGCATCAAAGACCGTATTGCGCTGGCAATGATTGAAGATGCCGAAACGAGTGGGAAACTAGTTGCTGGAGGTGTAATCATTGAAGCGACTTCTGGAAATACCGGAATTGGACTTGCAATGGTGGCAGCCGTTAAAGGTTACAAATTGATTTTAGTAATGCCCGAATCGATGTCGATTGAAAGACGCCGATTAATGAGTTTGTACGGTGCTGAATTTGTACTCACACCTCGCGAAAAAGGTATGAAAGGCGCAATCGAAAAAGCCCAAGAATTAGTCGCAGAATTACCAAATGCGTGGTCGCCTCTTCAATTTGAAAATCCAGCTAATATTGCTATTCACCAACAAACTACGGCCCAAGAAATCATTGCTGCTTTTCCAGAAGGAATCGATTATTTGATCACAGGCGTAGGCACAGGCGGACATATTACAGGTTGTGCAGATATTTTAAAACAAAAATTCCCGAACTTAAAAGTATTTGCTGTCGAACCCGAAGCATCTCCGGTTATAAGCGGCGGAGCTCCTGCCCCACACCCCATTCAAGGAATTGGAGCTGGTTTTATTCCAACAAACTTACACACCAATTTGTTAGATGGAAGTATTCAAGTGAGCAAAGACGAAGCTTTCAACTACGCACAACGCGCTGCAAAAGAAGAAGGTATGTTTATTGGGATATCTTCGGGAGCATCGCTTGCCGCAGTGGCACAAAAATTAAATGAAATTCCAGAAAATGCTACCGTCCTCACTTTTTGTTACGACACAGGAGAACATTATTTGAGCATCGAAGGATTATTTGTATAGCTTTAATACCAGCCGACTTATGAATTTAAGTCGGTTTTTTTTTATAAAAAGTAAAGTAACTTATAAAATTAATTCATAAATTGCTTTCTAAATCAATCTCTTAAAGATGCTATGAAAAAAAATTTCTCGTTACTTCTTATTTTTTGCTTCACTCTTATTTCCTGTAATCCTGATGATGATTTTAAAAATCCCGAAAAACAAATAAAAGGAACGTGGGTTTTAAAGCAAGTCGTACAACAAAAAAATAATGCGACAGTTGTACTTGATCGCAGTAATACCGAATTTACTTTTGACGGAGCTACCGTTTCAATTAAAAAAGATACGCCTCTTCATGCTTTGGGGTACTACAATTACTCATTATTGCTCGAGAATTACTTTAATCCAGATTTACAGGAACCAAAAGGAAAAATTCTAACCATTAATGGTATAAGGTATATGTTTGAAATCACAGCATCTGGTAACAACATCAATTTAACGAATTTTTCAGATGGCCGTATTTTTTACTATTTAGAACGAAAAGCCAATTGATAGCAAAAAAAAAAATTCTTTTTCCATAACGGCAACTCAGTTTAATGTGAGGTGATCATTCGCAATATTACATTTTGTTTAATATTTTGTTAAATATGTTAGACAAGAGAATTAAATAACTACATTTGAATATCTTAATTTAACAATCTAAAATAAACCTTATGAAATTAGTAAAAACAATTAGTGCATTAATGGTGGTTGGAGCTCTAACCGCATCTTGCGGAGAAAAGAAAACAGCTGAAACAACAGAAACTATGGATTCAACTGCAGTAGCAGTAGATAGCACAGTAGTAACTGAAACGCCAAACATTGTAGGAGTAGCAGCTGAAAACGCAGACTTCTCTACTTTAGTAACTGCTGTAAAAGCGGCTGGGCTAGTAGAAACTTTAAGCGGTGAAGGTCCATTTACTGTGTTTGCACCAAACAATGCAGCTTTTGATAAATTACCTGCAGGAACAGTAGATACTTTATTGAAACCTGAAAGTTTAGATAAATTAAAAGCAGTTTTAACTTATCATGTAGTAGCAGGAAAATTTGATGCTGCAGCTGTAACAGAAGCCATTACAAAAGGAAACGGTAAATTTAATGTGACTACTGTACAAGGAGGAAATATCGTTCTTAGCTTAAAAGACGGTAAAGTAATTTTAACTGATGCAAACGGAGCTACTTCAACAGTAGTTTTAGCTGATGTAGCTGCTTCAAATGGAGTGATTCACGCGATTGACAGCGTAGTAATGCCAAAATAACGCTCTCTACATACATTTGTAAGCCGCTGTAACTTCACAGCGGCTTTTTTTATTTATAAATGAATAAAATTTGAATTTAATTTCCATCGCAAATCAGTGCACAATTAGCTTGAGCAGAGCAAGAAGACTTTATATCCAATATTATTATGTTTTTTATATCTTAGTTTTTAAAAACATAAAAATCAGTGCATTATGAAATTCAAGTTATTCATCACACTAGCCCTTTTAAATGCCTTCATTGCTTTTGCGCAAAAAGAAAAAGATCAAGAACAAATTAAAAAACTCCTAGAACGGGAGTCATCAACCTGGCGTTTGCAAGATGCAAAAGGTCATGCTGAGTGTTGGTACATTCAACCCTACAGTCGCATTTTAGTATCAACAGCTGATGGACAAACATATGACGTGCCACCTTCGGCAATGACAGCTACAGATCCTCAAAAAATGGGTAACGGCGGTTCAGCAGTTAATAGTAATTACAAAATGAACATCCAAAAACAAACAGCTTGGGTGAGTCATGATGAAATTTCGATTGGGATTGATGGTAAAAAAACATACTCCTATGAAATACGTTTACTCGAAAAAATAAAGAAAAAGTGGAAACTTGTTGGCCAATCGATTCATATTTACAAAACAGAATAAATAAAAAAAGGAGAAATTGATGACCTTATTTATTTAGAGAATGCTACTTATGATGTAATTCCTAACGTTTAAATAAAGTTTTTAAGGAGAAGAAAAGACTCTAAAATTGTAATTAACGTAAAAAACAAGGCTTTAATTTAAAATTTAGTCGTTTTTTATTTACAAAATAATACCCAGCAAAAGTAGTGTTTTACAAAAAATAAAATTATATTTGAGTACTAATTATATGTTTCCCCTGAATGAGCTACTTAAAAAAGGAACTATATGAATTAATCTCAAATGATAATTCCATTTTTGATTTTATTCAACAATCCGCACTAGATGGGTTGTGGTATTGGGATTTAGAAAACCCCGAAGAAGAATGGATGAATCCTAAATTTTGGACTACTTTAGGTTACAATCCAGATGAAATGCCACACAAATCAAGTGCTTGGCAAAACATTATTTTCCCAGAAGACTTAGCCCTTGCTACCAATAACGTCACTAAACATTTACAAGATCCAAATCATCCTTACGACCAGGTATGCAGATACAAGCATAAAAACGGTACTACCAAATGGATAAAATGTACTGGAAAAGCCATTCGAGATGAAAATGGGAAGCCAACACGTATGTTGGGAGCCCACATTGATATTACGGACTTAAAATACCAAGAAGAACTTTTAGAAAAATGTAATGAAGCTGCTTTAATTGGATATTGGGAAGTAGATTTAGTAGAGCAAAAATTACATTGGAGTAGAATTACCAAAATAATTCACGAAACCCCACAAGATTACGAACCGGTACTTGAAAGTGCAATTAATTTCTTCAAAACAGGCGAAAACCGCGATGAAATCATCTCAAAATTTACCGAATGTGCCACAAACGGGACTCCTTATGATGTCCGTTTGCAAATTGTTACAGTAAACAACAACACAAAATGGGTACGTTCAATAGGACAACCAATTTTTGTTGATGGAAAATGCGTAAAAGTCTACGGAACTTTTCAAGATATCACAACTGAAAAAGTGGCTAAACTTGCCCTAATAAAAGAAAAAGAAAAATTACAAACAGTACTCGAGGGCACTAATCTTGGTACATGGGAATGGGATATAAGTACGGGAGGCCTTGTATTTAACAAACGATGGGCTGGGATGATTGGTTACACAATTGAGGAATTAGAGCCGATCAGTATTCAAACTTGGCTAAACCTCGTGCATCCTGACGACTTAAAAGAATCAGAGGAAAAACTTCAAGATTGCTTCACAAGGAAAATAGATTTTTATAGTTCTGAATGTCGATTGCGCCACAAAAACGGTGAATGGATCTGGATTCTTGATCAGGGAAGGGTCATAAGTTGGGACGTTTACGGACAGCCATTATTGATGTATGGAACCCATACCGATATCACTGAAAGCAAAAACAAATTTGAGCTAAATAAACAATTCATAATACAAAACCCTAATGCGATAGCCATGTTTGATAACAACATGCGTTATATTGCTTGTTCCGAAAAATGGCAATTAGATTATAACATTAAAAGTGTTTATGCTGAAGGGAAATCTATTTATGAATTATTTCCCGGATCTGAAGAAAAATGGAAAAAAATTCATGACGAATGTTTAACTGGAGTTGCAAAAAAGAATGATGAAGAGAAATTTTTTCTAGCAGATGGCACTGTACAATGGTTACAATGGGAAATAAAACCTTGGTATATAGACCAATCAAATGTTGGTGGCCTAATCGTGTATACCCTGGACATCACCGATAGAAAAAAAACAGAAGAAGCCTTTAGAATTAGTGAAGAAGCTTTTAGGGGCAATTTTGAAAATGCCGCTATCGGAATGGCTTTACTCAATGAGTCAGGACAATGGATGAAGGTCAATCAAAGCCTATGCAAAATTGTAGGCTATACAGAGCAGGAGCTCATGCAAATTACTTTTCAAGACATTACTCATCCTGAAGATCTCGATGCTGATTTAAAACTACTTAACGAACTTATAGCGGGTGATATAAATTTTTATCATATCGAAAAAAGATATATTTGCAAAAATGGTGACATTGTTCATTTAATTCTTGCTGCTTCATTAGTTCGCGATGAGAATCAAAAACCTTTATATTTCATTTCACAAATAATTGATATTACATCGCAAAAAAAAGCCGAAGAGGAAATTCAATCATTATTATTGGTAACGAAAGATCAAAATGAAAGACTGAAAAACTTCGCTCATATTGTATCACACAACTTGAGATCGCATTCTGGGAATATTGCCATGATGCTAGATTTATTGCTTTACGAAAACAAACATTTAGAAGAAAACGACGTTATACAATTACTCAATACCGCTTCTAAAAATCTAAAAGAAACTATTGCTCATTTGAATGAAGTAGTACTCATGAATACTACTATAAGCGATAATTTGATCAGTATTAATCTTAAAAACTCAATAGCATCAAGTATTCAAAACCTACAAGCATTAATTAATAGCGCTCATGTAGAAATCCAAAATGAGGTTCAAGATGATGTTAATATTAAAGGAATTCCAGCATATGTAGATAGCATTTTACTGAATTTTATATCAAATGCAATCAAATACCGATCTACAATTTATCCACCAACAATAAAATTATATATGCTAAGTGAAAAAAATCACGCTGTATTGTGCATTGCTGATAATGGAATTGGGATCGATTTAGAGAAAAATGGAGACAAGGTATTTGGCATGTACAAAACTTTTCATAGCAACGAAGATGCTCGTGGAATTGGACTATTTATCACTAAAAACCAAATTGAAGCCCTTGGAGGAAAAGTAGAAATAGAAAGCGAACTTAACAAAGGGACGACCTTTAAAATATATTTTAATTATGCCTAAAATTGATATTGCCTGTATTATTGATGACGATCCTATTTTTGTTTTTGGAACAAAACGCATCATGGAAATTGCAAACTTTTGCGAAAGTTTTATGATTTTCAGAAATGGAAAAGAAGCTTTCGATAATTTGAAATCTATAATTATTGCAAATCAAAAGCTACCTGATTTAATTTTATTAGATTTAAACATGCCAATATGGGATGGATGGACTTTTTTGGACGAGTTTATAAAAATCCCTAGCGCAAATCCCATAACTATTTACATTATGACCAGTTCTATTGATCCTGCAGATATTGAAAAAGCAAAAAGTTATGATGCCGTAAGCAATTATCTTGTGAAACCTATTACAATAGAAGAGTTACAAAAACTTATTTCGTAATATTGCTGCTGCAAAAAAAAACGTGTAAATTAACACTATTATCTTTTTTCGGTAAAAAACTTTTTTCAAAAGATTTCACGAGTGTATCAATTGAAAAAAGTTTTTTTTTGTTTTACAACTAAAATAAAGTTACTTAAATAGCTTGTAAAGCTTGAACAAATAGATCAATATCTTCTTTGGTGTTGTATTGACTCAGAGAGACACGTAAACTTGGCTTTTTTAAATCCTCACCCGAAAGTATTTCGGCCAACACATGCGAAGGCTTTATACTGCCCGATTGACAAGCACTCCCACGCGATACAGCAATACCTTTCATATCCAAATGAAATAAAATCATCACCGTTTTACTTTCGGGAAAAGGCAACAGGATATTTACAACAGTATGTAAACCGTCTGCTGGTCCATTTACTCTAATACCCGGAAACGAATCTTCAAGTGATTTCAGTAAATAGGATTTAAGCAATTTTATATGCTGTTCATCCTCGATTAAACTATCATAACTCAACGTCAAGGCATGCGCCATGCCAGCAATTTGATGTAAAGCCTCAGTACCTGCACGCAATCCTTTTTCTTGTTCACCTCCAAAAAAAAGTGGTTGCAATCCCGAATTTTTGCGAATATAAGCAAAACCCACACCCTTCGGTCCATGAAACTTATGAGCACTTGCTACTAAAAAATCAATGGGTAACTGGCTCAAATCAAGCGCTAATTTCCCCACTGATTGTACTGCATCAGTATGGAACAAAGCAGAATGCTCTTGACATATTACACCTACGCGATGCAAATCAAGTATGCTACCAATTTCATTATTCACATGCATTAAACTTACAAGGGTTTTGCGTTCCTGACCAAGCAATTCTACTAAATGAGTCAAATCTACAGTCCCATCGGCTTGTAAATTCACGAAATCTACCTGAATTTTAAATTCATTTTGCAATGCCAAAACTGCATACAAAACCGCATGATGCTCAATTTTACTGGTTATAATGCGGGTTATTTTCAAATCAAGCACCGCAGAACGAAGAATCCAATTGTTTCCTTCGGTGCCACCTGAAGTAAAAATAATCTCCTGCGCTGTTGCATTTAGGTTTTTAGCAATCGATTTTCTAGCTAATTCTAAAGTGTTTTTTGCTGACCTACCAGAACTATGGGTAGACGATGGATTGCCATATTCTTGCGTTAAAACACGGGTCATTTCTTGAATTACTTCAGGTCGTAAGGCGCTTGTAGCAGCATTATCGAGATATACTTTATTCATGGTGATTAATACTAATTAGGTCAATTAAATGACTTTTGTTAAACCAAACTGGCTTTCTTTTTCCCAAAAAATAACTTTTCATTAAAAATTACAATCGAAACCAAAATTAGGAAATATGAAAAGAGTTGTACAAAGCTCACTTGTTCATCATAATAAAAAATAGCAAGTAAAAAATTGATGATTGGGTTAATATATATCATAATTCCAACCGCCGAAGAGCTTATTCCTTTCAGTGCATACAGATTTAAAAACAAAGGAATTACCGTAAAAAATACAACAATAAGCGCCATGCACCCATAAAACAACGGTTCGGTAGGAACAGCGCCACTATCTGTAGGATAAAAAGGAGCCAAAATTACGGCAGTTAAAATCAGTTGTATCGTAAGTCCAAAAAACTTATCAATTGCCGTATTTTTTCGTTGACTTATAATGTAAAACGCATAAGTAGCTGCTGTTAACAGACTATAAAAAATAGCACTAAAATGACCATAACCCAACAGTATACAACTCACAAAACTTACAAAAACAGCAAACCACTGCCATTTACTTAACTGCTCCTTAAGTAAAAAATAGGCAAAGACTGTGGTTAAAATAGGACAAATTAGATAGGCTAACGAAGCAGCATTAACGCTCACATGGTTCATTACAAAAATATAAATGAACCAATTGCTTGATAAAAATACAGCTCCACCCAAGGTCATCACAATAGCATTGCGCTGCTCCACCACAGGCAAAGAACGCAAATAATGCCAATTTTGCGTAACTACTTTTCTCCTAAAAAGTACGTTAATCAAAATCATTGTAGCAACACTAAAAAAAACGCGGTAAAACAATATATCGAGTGAAGGATAATTTTGCAGCGGTTTGAGAGCAAAACTAAAAAATCCCCAAATAAAAAAAGCCGCAAAGGCCGCCGCATAATACTTATTTCGTGCCATGAAAGATATAAAATAAGTGCAAAGATACTGATTTATGTTGGCTAAATCCGTAAGTGAACTCCTTTCTGAGAGCAAACTTTTGAAGCAAAAAAGAGGTTCCTTCAACACAATATCTTGTTAAAAATGGGAATTTTAAAACGGAATCGATTTGATACAGATTAAAAATTATATTTTTGTTCTAAATAGACCAAAGAAATGAAAAAAATATTGAGCCTAGTAACACTAGCACTACTGTTTACCAGCTGTGATGACGGAGATTTAGTACAAGAAGACCTTAGTTTTGACAATGTTGATCCTGTAAAATGTGCTAATAACAACATCATTTACAAGATAAAAGATAATGAAGCTTTTATCATTGATGCTACAGGAATTACATTTCCTACTGAGGAAGGTAGTCAAGAAATCATTATCAGTTCAACCAATCGTGTCCTATACCGCTCGTACAAAGGAACAGTAACATCAGCCACTTTCTGCGAAACGATACCGCCAGCAAATCCAATTGTAAGCAACCAATGGACAGCAAAAGACGGTGGAATAATTGTGATTAGCACTAAAGCAATAAAACCCCCAAACACAACTGATAACAGTACTAGAATCACTGGATACAACCACAATATCAGTTTTAAAAACGTTACTTTTATTAAAGAAAATGGCACGCAAGTGTATGAAACATTTGCTTTTGGAAACTATAAAACCACAGCAACACCTTTGCCATTTTCATTTACCAAAGTGTTAAAGCAATGTCCTACATCCAAACAATTGTACGATAGAAATAGTGCTGAAGCGCTAATTTTAGACATCGACCCAAGCCTAATTAGCAATACACCGACACCTTTAAATACGCCAAGAACAGCATTAATTGGTACTACAACAAACAAACTTACCTACCGATTATTTGGCGGTTTATTGACTGACGATTACTTCTGCAACCCTACTTATCCTGCTACACCTGTAGTGAATGAAGAGTGGTTGGGCGTCGCTGGAGTTGACAATACTAGCGGAATAATTGAAGTTACAACAGCCTCTTTTGGTAACGGATTTAAGCATACAATTGTTCTAAAAAAGGTAAAAATGAAGAAAGGAAATAATGATTTTTTACTAGGTGACAATTACATTTATGGCGAACTTTTAACGACAAATTAAGAGTGAAAATCAGTTAAAAAAACACTGCTTTTTTGAGCCAAAAAATCCCAAATTCTAGTAGGTATTTAATACCATAAAACTAGGATTTGGGATTTTTTTTTGCTTTCAAAAAACGCAAAAAAAGAGCACTTACATTGCGCTTTGTTTGATAAAAACTTCGGTTGCACCTAAACCATATTTTTGATAATTGGCGTCCCTAAAATCGATATTATCATAGCGACCCAATAAAAAATCCAATTCTGATTTTAAGATTCCTTCACCAACTCCGTGTATAAAAATGATTCTCGGAATTCTGTTTCTGATTGCAAATTCAATATGTCGTTTAGCCGTTTCCGTTTGTAAAGTCAAGATATCATAATTTGACATACCACGTTTGTTTGGAACCAACTTTTCGATATGTAAATCGAATTCTGGAGCGGCAATTTCGTGCTTCGATTTCTTTTCTTTCACAAAACTACGCGGTTTTGGAATTTCTTTTTGCTTTGCAACCTCACTTACATTAATTCTTTTAATGTCATTTAGTAAATTACTGGAATCGTTTACTTTAATAATTTCGTTGACAAAAAATGTCATCGTGAAACCATCCTCAGTTTCTATTGTAACTTGGTTCTTTTGAACGCTCAAAACACGTCCACTGATGGCATCATCTAATACCTCTACTCGATCGCCTTTAGTTATCATGCTCTTCTTTTTTATCTTGATTTTTACTCGGTGTTTTAGCGCTTAATCGCATCATGCCAAACATAAAAACTAGAATTGCTCCCACCATTATGTACACATTTTTTTCTTTGCTTATCTGTTCGTTGAAAGCTACTGCTATTGCAACTACCATTATCAGAAGTACTATTTTTTTCATCTTTAAAATATCAGTTTCCAAAAGTACTGAATTTAAAATTGCCTCCTTTATTCTCAAAAAAGTTTCTCTTTTTTTTTGTACTATTGTACCATATGGAACTCGAAGAAATACAAAAATTCATGCTACCTTGTTTAAGCAAAACACTCTTTGGAATTGAGTGTTTGGGTTGCGGTTTTCAGCGGAGTATATTCTTGCTTTTGCAAGGAGAATTTAAAGCCTCTTTCGAAATGTATCCAGCCATTTTTACGAGCTTAATTTTCATTGCTTCGCTACTTCTAAATGCGGTTCATAAAAAAGGGAATTACTCAAAAATGATTTTTGTTTTAGCGGTCATTAACGTATCGATAATGATAGCTGGTTATTACTACAAACATTTTTAAAATTCATTTTTTCGAAAAAAACTTGCCGCGCAATTTATTCGCATACGCACAGATTCTTTTTGATTGTAAAGACCTTTTTTAACAAATTGAATTGAATTCGTGTTTCACTTTTTGCGTAAGCGTACGGCTGTATAAAAATTGTTCAATACCTTTGCAAAAGTTCGCAACGATCTAAATTTTAAAAATAAAAGCAAGTCACAAAATCTTTCAAATAAAATAGACCAAATCATCTCTCAAAAGTTGAAGATGCCTTTACAATTGCTAGGAGTAAAATGAAAGATAAAGTGCATTACAAATTATATCCAATGAAAGCATACCCCTTACTTGAATTAATTGGCAACACGCCTTTAGTCGAATCAAGTCACTTAGTAAAAAATAAAAACGTCAAACTTTTATTAAAGTTAGAAGGAAATAATCCTGGCGGTAGTGTAAAAGACCGAGCAGCTTACAATATGATCAAAGCGGCACTTGATCGCGGTGACATCAAAAAAGGCGACAAGCTTATTGAAGCTACAAGTGGCAACACCGGAATTGCATTAGCCATGATAGCGCAACTTTTTAATATTGAAATCGAACTGGTATTACCAGAAGATTCCACAATTGAACGTACTCTAACGATGAGGGCCTATGGAGCGACTGTTACCTTAACACCAGCCGAAACTGGAATCATTGGCTCAAGAGATTATGCAGACAAAAAAGTAGCAGAAGGCGGCTATGTTATGCTAAACCAATTTGCCAATGATGACAACTGGAAAGCACACTACAACACCACTGGACCAGAAGTTTGGCGCGATACCGAAGGAACCGTAACTCATTTTGTGGCGGCCATGGGAACAACGGGAACAATCATTGGTACCTCAACCTTCTTGAAAGAGCAAAATTCAGCTATTCAAATTGTTGGTGCACAACCAAGCGATGGGTCTCAAATTCCAGGTATTAGAAAATGGCCTCAAGAGTACTTGCCGAAAATTTTCGATGCAAGTAAAGTTGATGTTACAATTGAAATTACAGAAGCAGAAGCGAGAGCTATGACCAAACGTTTGGCACGAGAAGAAGGCATATTTGCGGGCATGAGCAGCGGAGGCTCGGTAGCGGCTGCTTGCAAAATTGCCGAATCAATCGAATCTGGAGTGATTGTAGCCATTATTTGTGATCGCGGGGACAGATATTTATCCTCTGATCTTTTTGATTAATAATGGCCATCTAAAACAGTAATCTTTGCAAAACTTTATATTTATGAAAATGAGCAAATTTATTCCAATTTTTATTTTACTTGTCATGACAACTACCGCTCAGGGTCAGGATTGGCCAAATTTCAGTAAATACAAGTCACAAAACGCGGCACTTGTCACTACTAACAAGAACCCAGGGCGAATTGTTTTTATGGGCGACTCCATAACCGAATTTTGGAGCGCAACAGATTCTGATTTTTTTTCAGGAAAAAACTATATCAACAGAGGCATTAGCGGACAAACCACACCGCAGATGTTGGTGCGTTTTAGAGCAGATGTTATTGCATTGAAACCTGAAGTAGTGCATATTTTAGCAGGAATCAATGACATTGCGGGCAACACAGGACCATCAACTATTGAAATGATTGCTGATAATATTTTTTCGATGGCGGAGCTCGCTAAAATTCATAACATCAAAGTAATATTATGCAGTGTATTGCCTGCATACGATTTTCCTTGGAAACCCAATCAAAATCCAGCTGAAAAAGTTATTGCTCTTAATACAATGCTCAAAAGTTATGCCTTAGCGAACCAAATTGAGTACATCGATTATTTTACCGCAATGAAAGACGATCGCAACGGACTCCAATCAGCTTATTCTGGAGATGGTGTGCATCCCAATAAAATAGGATATCAAGCTATGGCTCCGCTAGCAACCAAAGCCATTCAAAGAAGTTTGAAATAAAATCAATAAAAAAAGGCTCAAATTCATACTGATTTTGAGCCTTTTTTTTACAAAATAAATCGTTCTAATTGACAAGTGTAGCTGAACTTGATATAGTTGCGTTTAAAACCTTTGAAATCGGACAGTTCTTTTCCGCCTTGGTCACTAATTCTTGAAAAGCATCTTCTGAAATATCCTGTACTTTTGCTTGCACCGTTAAATGAGAAGTTTGTATGGCTCCATCAACAAAGTCAATATCGCACTTGGTTTGTATTTGGTCTATTGCAAAACCAGCCTCTGTAATGTAAGCCGTTAATTGCATCGTAAAACAGCCCGAATGCGCTGCTGCAATCAATTCTTCGGGATTTGTACCTACTCCTTCATCAAATCTTGATTTAAATGAATATTGCGTATCGTTCAGAACAGTACTTTGCGTACTCAAGTGACCAGCCCCTTCTTTTAAAGTTCCTTTCCAAACAGCGGTTGCATTTCTTTTCATAATAGTTTGTTTTTAGTTTATGTGTTTTATCAAAGATAGACGGAAGTCTTTGAATCAACTGTTTAGAACCTTTTTTTAACACAAATTTGACTTAGCGAAGTTCCTCATTTGATCCTAAAAGTTGCCAATCCAAAAAAAATAATTTCGAAATTACAGGAAACACGCAATCGAATTTTGTAGTAAAATAATTAACTTTGTTAAGAACAGTTCAGTTTCAAAACTTTTAAGAATCATTAAAACCTTGTCAATGTCAGATTTCATCAATAAGCAACTACTTCAATTTGTATCATTTTTAAAAAACCCAACAGACGAAACTCCTTTGCCAACAACATTTGCGTCAAAGTTTAAAATAGTACTTTCATTTTTTTTACTTGAAATACCCGTAATGCTCGTTTTGATTTTAATTATTAGCGGTCTAGAAAATGCTAAATTAATTAATACAGATAATCACTCAATCGAAGCATTATTAAAAACTGTACCGACAGCGGCGCTCTTTTTTATAGTTGTCATTATTGCGCCACTGTTTGAAGAACTCATATTCAGATTGTACCTGCGCTATGAAACAAATTTTGCAATTGGTTTAAGTATTGGCTTTGCTCGTTTTTTTGGTCAAGAAAAAGCAAAAGAGGTTGATTTAAGTTTGAAAGAGAGTTGGTTGCGTTTTTACCCCAAAATATTTTACTTTTCAGCATTCCTATTTGGCCTTGTTCATCTCGTAAATTTTGAAATTACAACAGCAATCCTTTTACTTTGCCCTATTATAGTGGCACCGCAAATAGTATTAGGATTAGTAATTGGGTACTTGAGAGTTCGTCACGGCTTCTGGACTGGATTTCTGATGCATGCTTTCCATAATTTTGTATTTGTGGGTATCAGTGTCATAGCTCTTAAAACAAGTCCTGACCTTGAAAAAAAGAAAATTTCGCAGCAGAGAATCATAGAATGGAACTCAAGCCAAGAATGCAGAGTCAACAATACTTTAAAACACGAAAAAGTATTTCAGCGAAACAACGATAATACATAGCAATTGTAACGAAACTGAAATTTTCCCAAACAAATGAATTGTGAGGTATAAAATCATGAGCCATTTTGATGCACAACAAGAGCATCAGCAAGGCTTTTCTCTCTCAAAAAAATATAATGTAAACTTAGTAAATAAAAACATGTTAGTCAAAACTAGGTAAGCTAATTGTAAACGTAGCTCCTTTATTTACCCCAACGCTTACAGCAGAAATTTCTCCGTCAAACTTCTCTACAATTTTCTTGCAAAGATAAAGCCCAATACCTGTAGAATGTTCTCCTGCGGTACCAGTTCTGCTCCTACTTGTGAATTTTTGAAATAGTTCAGGTACTTTGTCAGGATCAAAACCAATTCCATAATCTTTTATTTCAAAAATAATTCTTTGGTTACTTTCAAAAACAGAAAACTCAATATGACTATTTTCAAATGAAAACTTAAGCGCATTAGCTACTACATTTACTAAAACTCTGGTCAGTAAATCAACATCAATTTTTAATTTTACTGACAGCAATTTTATGTTTTGCTGAAATGTAATATTTTTAGATTTTAATTTAGCCTCCATTTCAAGTTGTATTTGTGCAACAAGAGACTCAATAGAAACAGAAGTTAATTTTTTACTTTTTTTAGATACCTCTTCTTCTGCATGAATTAGTTTAATAAAAGAACCAATCAACTCTAATTGATGCGTCATTGAAACCTCAATTAAATGCGCAAACTCAGTTACCTCCGCCGATCCTTTTTCGTCAACGATCAAAGTCGCAAGTGTTTTTGCATTTGCAGCAAAAGCTCTAAGATCATGCGACAAAAGATAGACTAAATCTTGTTTGTCATCGATGAAACGTTCATTTTCAATAACAGCACTTTGTATATTTGCCAAAAGCAACCCTGCCTCATCCTGAAAATTAGTAGGTAACTGCGGGATAATTCTTTTTTTACGATATTTTTGGAGTGCTTTAGAAGCAAGCTCAATTGGTTTAATTAATAATTTAAGCGCCCATAAAGTAATTGAGGTGGCAAGCAAAGTAACCACCAGAATGAAATAAATGGCAGACTCTGCCGTAAAATGCTCTTTGCCAAAAAGTACAAAAAACACCAATCCAATTAAAGGCAAGTGAATCCCAACAAAAGCAACAAATAAAAATTTGAAGGCATACCTTTTTTTAAGGAAAGAAATTTTTGATAACTGACTGTAAAATTGCATTTTATAAATTTTAAATGTAAAAATGGAAGCTCAACGAAAATAATTAAAATCAATAAGCTATTTCTTATTTAAATCATAAGAAAAAGTTAAAGCTTTTATTGTAATTGAAATGAGGTACGATGAAATTACTTACTTGGTTTTAGAAATAGACAAAATAGCACAAATTGATTAAAAATATGGAATTACATAGCAATCCAAAAAAATTATTAAAGTTATAAACTCCATTACGCAAGCACATCCTTTACTTGAAAACAATAGGACTTAAAAATATTTCACAATTTAAATTCAAAAAACCATTCAATCCCTTATTTTTGCAGCATGGCTAAGAAAAATACAGACAAAGTTGTCTTTCATCAAATAAAAGTCCTTGATGCTGGTGCAAAAGGCGTATCGGTAGCAAAAGCTCCTGATGGTAAAGTAATTTTTATCCCGAATGTAGTTCCGGGTGATGTAGTTGATGTACAAACTTTTAAAAAGCGTAAAGCGTATTACGAGGGAAAAGCAGTGCATTTTCATGAATATTCAACACATCGCGTTGATCCTGTTTGTGAGCATTTTGGTGTTTGCGGAGGATGCAAATGGCAAAACATGAACTACAACCAACAATTGTTTTACAAACAAAATGAGGTTCAAAATCATTTACAACGTATCGGAAAAATTGAATTACCAGAGTTCGAAAATATTCTTGGTTCTGAGAAAAAGTTTTTTTACCGAAACAAAATGGAATTTTCTTTCTCGAACAGTCGCTGGTTAACTCAAGCCGAAATCGACAGTACAGATGATTTAGGAAATCGCAATGCCTTAGGTTTTCATATCCCGAAAATGTGGGATAAGATTTTAGACATTACCAAATGCCACCTTCAAGAAGATCCATCAAACGCAATTAGAAACGAAGTACGTGACTTTGCTAATGCAAACGGATTGACATTTTTCAACCCGAGAGAGCACGCTGGATTGCTAAGAACTTTAATGTTGCGTACAGCTTCTACCGGTGAAATCATGGTGTTGATTCAGTTTTTTGAAGATAACAAAGAACAAAGAGAATTATTACTTGACCATTTATATGCTAAATTTCCGCAAATTACTTCTTTACAGTTCGTAATCAATAACAAAGCGAACGATACTTTGTACGACACCACCATTGAATTGTACAAAGGAAGAGATTACATCCTTGAAGAAATGGAAGGATTAAAATTCAGCATTAATGCCAAGTCTTTTTACCAAACCAACTCTGATCAAGCTTACGAATTATATAAAATTACTCGCGATTTTGCAGGACTTACCGGTAACGAAGTAGTGTATGATTTATATACAGGAACGGGGACAATTGCGCAATTCGTATCTAAAAAAGCGAAAAAAGTAATTGGTGTCGAGAGTGTTCCTGATGCTATTAAAGACGCCAAAGCAAATGCCGTAAGAAACGAGATTACCAACTGTGAGTTTTTTGTTGGAGACATGAAAGTGGTTTTCAACGACGCTTTTATTGCACAACACGGACAACCAGATGTAATTATTACTGATCCACCGCGTGACGGAATGCACAAAGATGTAATTGAGCAAATCATGAAAATTGCACCTCAAAAAGTAGTTTACGTAAGTTGTAATTCGGCTACACAAGCTCGTGATTTGGCTTTGATGGATGAAAAATACAAAGTAACTCGCGTGCGTCCTGTTGATATGTTTCCGCAAACGCATCACGTTGAAAATGTTGTTCTTTTAGAGCTAAGATAAACGCGACAGTTTCATTTTTTGCCAAAATTAGGCGTGTAGCTATAATAATTTTGCTTTAACAATGTTTGCCATCAAGTACAAAAATATGCAAATGAAAAAAATAGTAGTGTTCATCATGCTCTTGGCGTGTGCTTTCTCATCTTGTGAAAAGGATGATATTTGCGATGCGAATACACCAACCACTCCCCGACTCATTATCGAATTCTATGATTTCGATAATCCTTCGGTGCTAAAAAACGTATCCAACTTGAGAGTCATTGGCCAAGGAATGACCGAACCGCTATTGTTTGGTGGTGCTCCTACTACTAGCGGAAGCAAAATTGCTTTGCCCTTGCGAACTGTGGGTACCACCACAACATTCAGCCTAACACTCAACTCCGGAAATTCAAATCCTGCTTTGATTGACGAGGATATCATCCGTTTTGATTACAGCACACAGGAGTTATTTGTATCAAGAGCGTGCGGCTACAAAAGTAACTTTACATTAGATCCAACTACGCCTTTTACACATACAGACCCTATTGCGGCTAACCAAAGATGGATCCGATTTATTTCAGTTGAAAAAAACAGTATAACTAACGAAAATGAAACACACCTTAAAATCTTTTTTTAGTAGTTTGCTTTTCTTTTCGATAGCGATCACTACTGCACAAGAAACAACAACAAAAGGAGAAATTCCGAAAGCACCAAAAGCAAATACTGCTGCACCTGCAGTTAGTATTCAAAAACCGCTGAGCACTGCAATTATCAATGATACAGTGAAAAAAGCCACTGTGGTGCCACCCAAAACAGATCGTTATGGGGTACGAGTAGGTCTTGATTTGTACAAAATCACAAGAGGTTTGTATGACCGTGATTACAAAGGATTAGAACTTGTTGGAGATTACCGCTTGACTAAAAAATATTTTTTAGCGGCTGAATTAGGTAACGAAAATAAAACCACTGATGACGATCGTGTAAACTTTACAACAAAAGGTTCGTATTTAAAAGTAGGTTTTGATTACAACGGTTACGAAAATTGGCTGGATATGGAAAATATCATTTCGATTGGTTTGCGCTACGGATTCAGTACTTTCAATCAACAATTGAATTCGTATCGAATTTACAATGCCAATCCGTATTTTCAAGAAACACCAACTATAGCTTCTGGACGAAAATTCGAGGGATTGTCAGCAAGTTGGATCGAAGTAGTTGCAGGAATAAAAGCTAAAGTTTTTGATAATGTTTTTATGGGATTCAGCCTTCGCTTAAACCGATTGGTTACCAACAAAGAACCTGATAATTTTTCAAACCTATACATTCCCGGATTCAACCGAACTTATGACGGTAATTTTGGAGTTGGATTTAATTATACCGTGACGTATTTTGTTCCTATCTTCAAAAAGAAGGTAGCACCAAAAGTAGTGATAAAAAAATAACCGCCAATTGGCGGTTATTTTTTTGATGCAGTTTCAACTACGATCCTATTTCTTTAAATCCTTTTATAAAAAGCCATTTCATATACAACTTCTCGCCATCTTTAGTTTTAACAGCTTGAAATTTTGGTGCAACTAACGTTCCTATTACAAATGCGGTCAACGGAATCCAAATCCCTGTTAAATTGGTGTATTCATCAATGGCATAACGCGCTGCGATAAATAAAACCGCAAAACTAGCCAATTGGTAAACAAATGCTTGTACTTGTTTTTTTGTCATTTCTCTATTTTTTTGAAAATATAAATCAACTTATAAAATTAAGCCTCTTCTGCTGCTTGCTCACCGTCGACTTTACCAACTGCTGCAAATTTCGTTCGCTTACTACCTTCGTACATTTCGTATTTAGCCAATCGAGCTTCTAGTCCGGCATTAAATAATTTAATTTTACGAGAAGGTTTCAATCCCACAAACTTTAAGGCTTCTAGATTTGCTGTAATCATCCAAGCATTGGTCCCTGGATAATTTTTCTTTAAAGTATCACCTATATTTTTGTAAAATGCTTCCATATGAATATCCAAACGCTCATCATAAGGCGGATTGAATACGATATGCAATTTGCCTTCAGAAGTTTTTTCCGAATCGAAAAAGTTAGCTTCACTTATCGATACATAATCCTCAAGATTTGCATTCTTGATGTTTTCTTTTGCTTTTAAAACCGCACTTGGCGCTTTGTCATAGCCTTTTATGGTATAATGAAACTCACGCACACGCTTAAGCAAACTATCTGTAATGGCATCGAATAAGTCATTATCCCAGTCGTTCCATTTTTCAAACGCAAATTGTTTTCTGTTGATATTCGCCGGAATGTTGCAAGCAATCATGGCTGCTTCGGCCAAGAAAGTCCCTGAACCACACATTGGATCTAAAAAATCCGATTGGCCATCCCAACCAGAAAGCAATAAAATACCCGCTGCCAGCACTTCATTTATAGGCGCAATGTTGGTAGCTGTTCTATAACCACGTTGGTTCAACGCATTACCAGAAGTATCTAAAGCCACCGAAACTTGATCTTTGTCAATATGAATGTTGATGCGCAAATCAGGATGCACTTTGTCAATACTTGGGCGTTGTCCCGTACGTTCTCTAAACTGATCTACAATAGCATCTTTACATTTTTGAGAAACAAACTCAGAGTGGTTAAAATAGGTAGAATGCACCGTTGTGTCAATCACAAAGGTTTGATTGGCTTGCAATAATTTTGACCAATTCATGCTCGCAATACCGCGATACAAACCTTGTTCGTTATTGGCTTTAAAGAAATATATAGGTTTTAAAATTTTTAAAGCCGTACGCAAAGACAAATTCGCTTTGTACATAAAACCTTTATCCCCTTTAAAACTAACCATTCTTACACCTTGCTCCACGTTTTGTGCGCCAAGCATTTGCAATTCTTTTGCTAATATTTCTTCAAAACCAAAAAAGGTTTTGGCAATCATTTTAAAATTATTTTCCATTGTAAAATCAAGTATTCGTTGCAAAAATACACTAAATTTGCATCAATCGAATTAATTGAAAAAGAATAAATGTCTGCAGATCAAAATACGTCTCAAGAAAACCAAGAACTTTCTAAAGCCAATTGGTACACTTCCTGGTTTGACACTCCTTATTACCACATCCTTTACAAAGACCGTAATTACCGAGAAGCGCAGCTTTTCATGGATAATTTAACGCACTACCTTAACTTACCTGAAAAAGCCAAAGTTTTGGATTTAGCCTGTGGCAAAGGCCGTCATTCTATTTACTTGAATCAATTAGGATTTGATGTTTTGGGTGCCGATTTATCTACTAACAGCATTGAAGCAGCTAAGAAAAACGAGAATAACAATTTGCACTTCAAAGTACACGACATGCGCGTTCCTTTTGAAGAAAAATTCGATGCTATCTTTAATCTTTTTACCAGTTTTGGGTATTTTGAAAATGACGAAGACAATTTAACAACCCTAAAAGCCATCAAAGAAAGTTTATCTGAGTACGGCTTTGCAGTGATTGATTTCATGAACGTTAATCAGGTGTTGAACACACTGGTACCCGAAGAAACAAAAACCGTTGACGGAATCGATTTTCACATCACCCGTTACTTGAAGGACGGACACATTTACAAAGAAATTCAATTTCAAGACCAAGGGCAAGACTACCATTTTACCGAAAAAGTAAAAGCACTCACCCTAACCGACTTTGAAAACCTTATGGAAGAAGCCGGAATTTATCTCTTAGACCTTTTTGGCGATTATAAATTGAAAAAATTCCATAAAACAGAGAGCGAACGATTGATTATGATTTTTAAATAGGAAACGATTGTTATGTATCACAACTACAAAATGAAAGTGTAGTTGCAGATTAAAACAACAATTTATTCGTTAAGCAAAGCCCATGAATTACCTATTGCCCTTACTTTCTGTTTTACTTGGTTACATCATAGCACTTGCGCTAAAACCAAAAAACAAAACCAACTTAAAATTACTACTCGCCTTTAGCGGGTCGTTTTTGTTGTCGCTTACAGTAATGCATTTGCTGCCTGAAATTTACGAAAGTAGCATAAGCAATATCGGTTTGTTTATCATGTTAGGGATATTGTTCCAAATTATTTTAGAATTCTTCTCCAAAGGCGCAGAGCACGGACACGTTCACGGCAAAGCCAGCATGAGCCAAATTCCGTGGTTGCTATTCATCAGTTTGTGCATACATGCCTTTCTCGAAGGCTTTCCGGTAAGCCATCACCACGATTTAGCATTAGGAATAGCCATTCATCACCTGCCAATCGCTATTATTTTGACTACGTTTTTCATTAACGGAAATCTCAATAAAACGGCCATCTTTTTCTTCATGATCACTTTTTCGGTCATGACACCTTTGGGCACCTTTTTATCTGATTATCTGCCTATTTTAAATCGATATTACGCCGAGCTAACCGCAATTGTGATCGGAATTTTATTCCACATCTCCTCCACCATTATTTTTGAAAGCAGCGAAGGCCACAAATTCAATATCGCCAAGGTTTCCATGATTGTAATTGGTATTGCATTGGCATATTTTTTATAAATTTACAAGGTGGGCGTGCCCGCCAAAAAAAGGCGGTCGGGCTATCCGCTGCAATCTTTTTTCATTTCGCTACCGCTGCATGATAAAAGGATTTCCGCTTTTATCCCTCACGCGCGACCCGAATCAATAGAGAATTTTGTGCTTTGGCACCCAAAATACAGTAGCAATGGAATTTACAAAAACCACCGAACAAGCCTCCAAATACGACCACTTAGAAAAAATGTCGGTTCAGGAATTGTTAACCAACATCAACCAAGAAGACCAAACCGTACCACAAGCAGTGGCAAAAGCCATCCCGCAAATAGAAGCCCTAGTTCAAGAAATTGTACGCAAAATGCAGCAAGGCGGGCGTTTGTTTTACATTGGCGCAGGAACATCCGGCCGCTTAGGAGTAGTTGATGCCTCCGAGTGTCCGCCTACTTTTGGAGTTCCATTTGATTTGGTTGTAGGTATCATTGCAGGTGGCGATGCCGCGATACGCAAAGCCGTTGAAAACGCCGAAGACAATGCCACCCAAGCTTGGCTTGACTTACAAGCTTTCAACATCAATACCAACGATGTCGTTATCGGAATCGCTGCTTCAGGCACTACGCCCTACGTAATTGGCGGTTTACAGGCTTGCAACCAAAATAACATAACCACCGGAAGCATTTCATGTAATGCCAACAGTCCGCTTTCGCAAACCGCACAATTCCCAATTGATGTAGTTGTAGGTCCGGAATTCGTAACCGGAAGTTCACGCATGAAAGCCGGAACAGCACAAAAACTAGTGCTAAACATGATTTCTACTACAAGCATGATTCAGCTCGGAAAAGTAAAAGGAAACAAAATGGTCGATATGCAGCTCAGTAACAACAAACTTGTTGATCGTGGCATTAAAATGATCATGGACGAAATTCCGGTGACCTACGAGCAAGCATCTGCCTTATTATTGGAACACAAAAGTGTGCGACAAGCGGTGATGAATTATGGTGAAAGAGGTTACTAGTTGACTCTAATTCTAAAAAAAAATCCGTGATCAGATTATCAACATTCGAAGATAACTCATTTGAGCCTTTTCAGACCTTAACTGAAGAAACTTACATGCTTCTAAAACAGGATAGTGCAGTTTTAACGAAATCGTATACTCAATTTGTTGTTTTCAAATACCTTCAATTAAATCTAAAAGATTACGCTGACTTTGTATCAGAGTGGACAAATGTACCAGCCTACAAAATGGATTTAATGATTTCGACTAATATTCATTTTGTGTTAGAATTTAATAAAAGAATTTCTAACGTTTTAATGAGTTTCAAATTCTTTTTGGATAACGCAGAAACGTATCTTAAAAGAAAACACGGTAAAGATTCTAAAATAGCTAAAGATTTTACAGAACTTACTAATAATTTATTCGACAATTCCTTTGCATATCGTTTTCTATCTAAACTTAGAAACTATTCAGCGCATTTAGGATTTCCTTTAGAAGTTGTTTTATTCAAAATTGATTACAATAATGAATTTCCGGAATCAAGCAAACATTCTTCACAATTACTTCTAAATTTAGAATCCCTAAAAAAAGAAAAAAAATTATTTAGTAGTATAGTTTATCGAGATCTCGATAAAATGACAGAAGATTTAGATTTGATTCCGTTAATAAAGGAATTATCTTTTCACATTATATCAATTCAAAAATTCATTTATTTTAGTGAACGTAATGAACTTGATGAAGCTATTGAAAATATTGATTTTTTTGTTGGAAGTAGAAAAACGAAAAATAATCAAATCAAAGTTTACACCTATGAAAATACCAACAATAATTCCACAATGAAAATTTTTGATATACCTTACGAGATTTTAGAAGAATTTAAAAACACATATAAAAACTGGTGCTGACACTCGCTATATAATCACTTTACTATTTTTCAATTAACGACAAAATTGTTTTGTGTTTAAAAGTTGCAAAAACTAAGACCTCAAAATTACAAACCGCATAAACTATCACTATGAGCACCAACAGAGTACTTTTATCCAAAGGAGTTAAATATTTAGCGGGCTCGTTGCCGCTGTTATTTATTGGACCGTCCTTGATTTATAATGCCTTCATGAACCAAGGAAATGTTTGGCATTATTTAATTCTTGCTATAGGTATTGCAGCCTGCGGTGCCGCGATGTATTGCATGTTTAAAGGCCTAAAAATAATCATGCAAAGCTTATTTAACGATTAATGGAAGAATTACTCTATTTTCAAAAAAAATTCGATAAAATCGTGCTGCCTTCCTACAGACTCACCAACCGTGAGTTTGAAGATTGTGTTTTTACCAACTGCGATTTCTCTTCGAGCAATTGGTCGCAAACCACTTTTATGGATTGTGAGTTTATCGATTGTAATTTGGCGCTAATTCAAACCGCTGGCTGCAGTTTCAAAAATGTACAATTTACCAATTGCAAATTACTAGGCATTGCCTTTGATCAATGTGCTGATTTTTTGTTTCAAGTTAGTTTTCAGGATTGTAACCTAGATTACGCCTCGTTTGCCAATAAAAAAATGCCGAAAACTAATTTTATGGCGTGTTCTCTCAAAGAAGTAAGTTTTGTTGGTAGTACACTTACTGGCTCTAGTTTTGAAGATAGTATGCTGGAAGGCGCAATTTTCAACAATACACAATTAGCCTCGGTAGATTTTACCAAAGCAAGCAATTATAAGATTGACCCCGAATACAACCCGATGCGCAAAGCTAAATTTTCGGCGCAAGGAATTGTGGGATTATTGGATAAATATGATATCAAAATAGTTTAATTTTACCCCAGATGGCAGTGAAAACTGGGTTGCTGTTTTTTGCGCTCTTTTTCTTGGCCAAAAAGAGCGACCAAAGGAAGCTCCTTTTGGGGCAATAGAAAAAAAGCAAAAAACGCAACACGTTGCAACGAACAGCTGGAATAGGTTCTAAAAAAAACAAGAATGAAAAAAATTATTGCATTAGTAAGTATTTTTATGTTGGCTTCCTGCTACGAGCAAGAACGCAATTGTAAGGATTTTAAAACCGGAAAATTCAAGTTTGAATACGAGGTAGATGGCGTTAAAAAAACGACTGTTTTTGAGCGCAACGACAGTATTGAAATTGAAACTTTTGAAGGAAAAACAGATACAGCTAGTATTAGATGGGTGAATGATTGCGAATATGTTTTGCTCAAATTGCACCCAAAAAATATGGCCGAAGAAAAGGCGATTGGCATGAAAATTTTAACCACCACTAAGGATTCTTACACATTTGAATTCGGGATGGTAGGCTCTGATGCTAAACAGCGTGGTACGGTAACGAAAATTAATGATTAATTTAGACTTTTAAACACTATAAAATGGAAGTATTTTTGAACCCAGATGCTTGGGTAGCCTTATTAACCTTGACTTTTCTTGAAATTGTTTTGGGAATTGACAACATTATTTTTATTTCGATTGCAACGGGTAAATTGCCAGTAGAACAACGCAAGAAAGCCACCAAAATTGGTATGTTTTTGGCCATGTTCATGCGTATTGCGCTATTATTTGGTATCAATATTTTGATTCAAATGAAAGAGCCTTGGTTTCATATTGATTTGCCTTGGTTTTCGGCAGGAATTACGGGTCAAAGTTTGATTCTTTTTGGCGGTGGATTGTTCTTAATTTACAAAAGTACCAACGAAATTAGAGAGAAAGTAGACGAAAAAGGCCATGAAGAAAAAGAGTTGGGCAAAGCCGCAACCAAGTCGTTTCAAAATGTAATTTTTCAAATCATTTTAATTGACCTTGTATTTTCTTTTGATAGTATTTTGACTGCCGTGGGGATGACCAATGGTGTTGAAGGCGCACTTTATATTATGATTACTGCCGTTATTATTTCAGTACTCGTGATGATGCAGTTTGCAGTTCCTGTTGGAAATTTTGTAAACAAACATCCATCGATTCAAATTTTAGGATTATCTTTTTTGATCTTAATTGGGATGATGTTACTTACTGAAAGCGCACATTTATCTAACGCTTTAATCTTTGGAAGTCATGTAACTCCAGTGCCAAAAGGCTACTTGTACTTTGCGATTTCGTTCTCATTATTAGTAGAAGTACTGAATATGAAAATGAATAAAAGTAAAAGTAAATCGTAAGAAGTGAGAAGTGAATGGTGAGTTGTGAATGGTGAGTTGTGAGAAGTGAACTCAAATTCATTTATAAAATAGAATGCCCCCAAATAGTATCGCACTATTTGGGGGCATTTTTTATGGAGAATAAATTAATCTAAACTCATGGTGATTTGACCATCATCGTCAAGTTGTACCGGACCTGCATCTTCATCGCTTAAAACAGTTGGTTCAGGAACCTCTTCTACTGGTTCTTCATACGGCAGTGGATCTAGCAAATTGACTTGTTTTAATTTATCAGTAGTCAATTGATTACCCTGTGCTTTGAATCCTTTTACGGCGATAAAAGCCTCTACATCTACAATTTGATTTTCTTTTTGAACGCCTTTTACTTTTGCAAAAATCAATTCGGCAACGGGTCTGTAATCGGTTGAAACAATTTCGAGTCTTGAATTAGCATGCTCTGAGATGAAGGCTTCTTCTTTGTTTTCGGTTTCTACCAAAAAGCGTTTGATGTAGTAGCGTTCTTTTTCACCGTCGTAATAAATAGCCGAAATAGGTTTTTTCGGATTCCATTTCTCCAAAACAATCATGTCTTGATCAAAATGTGTGGTTAATTCAGGCGTAATCACTTTTAATTTCCCTGATTGCGAAACGATCAAAATTTTATCTGAAGGTCTGAATTCACCGAGTAATTCCCCACGTCCGTCTACATTTAAACGTTGTACCGTATCGTCAAACCAAACTTTACGAGGCAACAAAGTAGAAATTCCTTTTTCTTTCAGTTCAATCTTTTTGATTGGGTATTTGGTAACTAAATTTCCTTTTGAACTTCGCCCTTTGATGGCTAAGTTAGCAAAGTCAATATCAAATTTTAATTTTTTGATAGTTCCCACTTGGCGCAGCAAAATAGTAATTACCTCAGCCTCTCCGTTTGGATTGCATGAAAAGTATACAATTTGAGATCCCGCAGTTTCATTGGTTAAATCATATGGCTTATCACGCGTAACGCCCGATACATTAAAACGTTTGATGTACGATGGACCCGATTTTCCGTCGCGGTAAATCAAGTTGTAAATCGTACGCTTGTCGCTCTTGTCAAAAATAGCTACGTGAATAATATCTTTTCCTACGAAAGTCTTTGCATCGACTTTGGTGATCATCATTTTTCCATCGCGCATAAACACAATCACATCATCAATATCAGAACAATCGGTGACGTATTCGTCTTTCTTTAAACTAGTCCCCACAAAACCTTCCTCGCGGTTGACATACAGTTTAGTGTTGCGTAAGACTACTTTTGTTGCTTCGATATCATCAAAAATGCGCAATTCGGTTTGGCGTTCGCGTCCTTTACCGTATTTCTCTTTTAACTTGGTGAAATAGGCAATTGCAAAATCGTTTAAGTTTGCTAAATGATGCTCTACTTCTTGCATTTCGGCTTCTAACTTGGCAATCATATCGTCAGCCTTATCGGAGTCAAAACGCGTGATACGAATCATCGGAATCTGCGTTAAGCGCTGCAAATCGTCATCATTAATTTCTCTAACAAATGATTCTTTGAAAGGCTCAAAACGATCGTACAAATAGGTATACAGCGCTTCTCTATCACCATATAACTTAAAATCAATGTACATTTCTTCGCGAATGAAAATTTTCTCTAGTGTTGAAAAGTGCCACTTGTTTTTTAATTCTTCGAGTTGAATTTCGAGTTCTTGCTTCAATAAATCAACGGTTCTTGCGGTTGAAATGCGCAACATTTCAGAAACCCCAATAAACAAAGGTTTGTTATCTTCAATCACACAACCCAAAGGTGCAACTGATGTTTCGCAAGCTGTAAAAGCAAACAAAGCATCAATAGTTTTGTCTGGAGAAACTCCTGGAAAAAGATGAATTAAAATTTCAACTTCGGCAGCAGTATTGTCTTCAATTTTTTTGATTTTGATTTTGCCTTTTTCATTGGCTTTCAAAATACTATCAATTAAAGTGGTCGTATTGGTCGAAAACGGAATTTGCGTAATCACCAACGTATTTTTATCTAATTGGGCAATTTTGGCACGAACGCGTACACGTCCGCCACGCATTCCGTCATTGTAATTCGATACATCAGCAATACCTTGCGTCAAGAAATCTGGGTATAAGGTAAATGGTTTTCCTTTTAATATTTTAACCGAAGCATCGAGCAATTCGTTGAAATTGTGCGGCAACACTTTCGTGGAAAGTCCTACAGCAATCCCTTCTGCTCCTTGTGCCAAAAGCAACGGAAACTTAACAGGAAGATTGTTTGGCTCAGCACGACGACCGTCATACGAAACACCCCAATCGGTAATTTTTGGAGAATACAAAACCTCCAAAGCAAACTTGGATAAACGCGCCTCAATGTAACGCGAAGCCGCAGCGCCATCGCCTGTTAAGATATTTCCCCAGTTTCCTTGGCAATCAATCAATAAATCTTTCTGGCCAATTTGCACCATAGCGTCACCAATACTCGCATCTCCGTGAGGGTGATACTGCATGGTGTGCCCTACTACATTGGCTACCTTATTATAACGACCGTCATCCAACTCTTTAAGTGAGTGCATGATTCTACGTTGTACAGGTTTAAATCCATCCTCAATAGCAGGTACGGCACGTTCCAAAATTACATACGAAGCATAATCCAGAAACCAATCTTTGTACATGCCCGTAACCTTGGTTATGGTATCGCCTTCTTCATTATTGTTTTCGTAAAAATGCTGCATGCCACTCGAGGTTTTTATGTCTTCGAAACCAGCGTCGTTACTTACATCTTCATTTTCTTCTCCCTCAGGAATTGTATTTTCTTCTTCTTCGTCTTTCATTTATTTTGATTCCGAAATTAATTGTATTAAATCTTCTCTGCTAGGCAGAATTGTTTTGTATTTACTGGCAAATATTTGCTCATTATTTTCAGGCAAAGTATACTCGACAACCAAATCGCTTTTGTTTTGGCAAAGCACAATTCCAATCGTTTTATTTTCATCCTCCAAACGCATTTCTCTGTCATAATAATTGACATACATTTGCATTTGTCCTAAGTCTTGATGCTTTAATTCCCCTATTTTTAAATCAATTAGAACAAAACATTTTAATATTCGGTTATAAAAAACCAAATCGATTCGAAAATGTTTATCATCAAAAGTAATTCTATTTTGTCTCGCCACAAAAGTAAAACCGTGACCTAATTCTAATAAAAAATGCTCAAGTTTATCAATGATTTCCTCTTCTAGTTCCGATTCGGAATACTGATGCAATTCAGGTAAGCCTAGAAATTCTAAAATATAAGGATCTTTAATAATATCTTTTGGTTTCTCAATAATTTGACCTTTTTCAGAAAGTTTCAAAATCCCTTCTTTATCCCTGCTCAAAGCCAATCGTGTATAAAGTGCCGAATCATATTGTCTTTTTAACTCACGAACACTCCAATTGTATTTTTCTGATTCTATCTCGTAAAAACGCCTTTCCTTTTCATCATCAATTCGAATCAAAAAATTATAATGAGACCAAGTTAATTTGAAGATCAAAGTTAGTCTTGCTGATTTTAATCGGTCATTTTGTGATAATCTAAATTCACTTTCTCTTATTTGTAATTCCGTAGACAGTGACTGTGATTTTACATTTTCAGAAATCGTAGACACTGTCAACGAATTTGCATAAATTGTATAAAACTTTCTGATTCTCTCTAGATTTTCAACTGAAAACCCTTTCCCAAACTCAGTAGTTAACTCTTTAGAAAGTCCTTTCAATAATTGCTTCCCATATTCTGCTCGGTTGTTTCCATTTTGTTCTTCTTCAACAATCATTCTTCCAATTTCAAAATAGGTATAGACCATCGTTGAGTTTACAGTGCGTAAAACTTGCGTTCGAGCATTTTGTAGTAACTCAACAACTTGAGAAAACAAAACTTTATTTTTAAGCTTTTCCTCGAATATACCTTCTTCGTCTTTCATTAAAAATATGCTATTGAATGGTAATTTTGTATATTTTTTTTCTGTT
Source organism: Flavobacterium erciyesense (assembly GCF_018069925.1). Lineage (GTDB taxonomy): Bacteria > Bacteroidota > Bacteroidia > Flavobacteriales > Flavobacteriaceae > Flavobacterium > Flavobacterium erciyesense. The sequence continues at coordinate 63,534 of NZ_JAGPXB010000005.1, forward strand.
TTGCTAAAAAGAATAGTTCTCCTTACAGATATGTTCTACAACTTCAACTTTATTTCCGCTTGCATCAACGTGATTTTTAACGATTTTACCGCACTCTTTATGATCATTTGATAAATTAATGAAAAATAATACTGAAACAGCTAGAGTAAAAATTGAGCCAAATATTAGAGTAATTTTGTTCATACTTCCTTTTTTAATTAATGTTTGTCAATTAGTTAAAACCTTTACTTTTAAAAAAATTATATTCTTTTGCTCCATTTCCATCTCCATATTCTACAAAAAGTTTTATTCCAAATTTTCGAAAAAGCTCAGCCATATCAGCATAACAATATTTTTGGAATCCTTCTAAATTACTTGAATTTCTTGAACCAATACAACTCGTACAAAACTCATTGTAACCAATGATTCTATTCTTTTCATCTCTAAACAAGATCATATGCCTTGGATTATAACACCCCGCTTCCATCTCTTGGGGAATACAAGTATCACTAATCAACAGATTAATAAGTTCTTTCTCTTGACTTTTATTTAAAATTACTCTCTCTTGAATCATTGTACTATCAAAAGTAAATTTATAATTATCAACTACTACTTTATATGAAGCAGACTCACCCTTGTATTTTATAGTATCCCATACTACCCTATTATAATACGAAACCAATTCAATCTTAGAGAACTTCTTTATTGGAAAATCTCTTTTATTAATTATTTTACTAATTGATTTTTCGATAGGAATCCCTTCCGACTCTAGTGACTGCTGTACATTTTCATTTTTACAACAAACCAATAATAAAATAGCAACAAAAAATATTATTCTCCGCATAAACTAAATATCCTAATTAAAATCATTCCTCTACCAAAGCATCCAACTCCACCTTCAAGTTCTTGATAATAAACTCTTGTCGGTCTGGCGTATTTTTGCCCATATAAAAGGAAAGTAACTGCTCAATCGACGTATTTTTATCCATCATAATAGGATCTAAACGAATGGTTTCTCCAATAAAATTCTTGAACTCATCTGGTGAAATCTCTCCTAAACCTTTAAATCGGGTGATTTCTGGTTTTGGTTTTAATTTTTCAATAGCATCTTTACGCTCTTCTTCAGAGTAACAATAAATCGTTTCCTTCTTGTTTCGAACCCTAAAAAGTGGCGTTTGCAAAATATACAAATGTCCTTCTTTGATTAGTTCAGGGAAAAATTGCAAAAAGAAAGTAATCAATAACAATCGAATGTGCATTCCATCGACATCGGCATCGGTAGCGATTACAATGTTGTTGTAACGCAACTTTTCGAGACCATCCTCAATATCCAAAGCGGCTTGCAGCAAGTTGAATTCTTCGTTTTCGTACACAATTTTTTTACTCATTCCGTATGAGTTCAGCGGCTTTCCACGCAAACTAAACACGGCTTGCGTATTCACATCACGAGACTTGGTAATGGATCCCGAAGCCGAATCTCCCTCGGTAATAAAAAGTGTACTCTCTAAGTTTCTAGGATTTTTAGTATCGGGCAAATGCGCACGACAATCTCTTAATTTTTTATTGTGTAGGTTGGCTTTTTTAGCACGATCTGTAGCTAGTTTACGTATTCCAGATAACTCTTTTCGCTCACGCTCCGCCTGCAAAATTTTGCGCAATAATGCCTCAGCAGTTGGTGGATTTTTATGTAAATAGTTATCTAATTTATTTTTGATAAAATCGTTTACAAACGTACGAACAGAAACTGGCGGCGTGCCATCATCTGATCCCATATCTGTGGAACCTAATTTAGTTTTGGTCTGCGACTCAAATACCGGCTCCATTACCTTGATACTAATGGCACTCACAATCGATTTTCGCACATCCGATGCTTCGAAGTTTTTGTTATAAAACTCTCTGATTGTTTTTACAATGGCTTCTCTGTAAGCTGCCAAGTGCGTTCCTCCTTGTGTTGTGTTTTGACCGTTTACAAACGAGTGGTATTCCTCACTGTATTGCGTTTTACTGTGAGTAAGCGCAATTTCAATATCATGTTCCTTGAGGTGAATAATTGGGTATTCCTGGTCTTCGACATTGATTGTTTCTTCTAACAAATCACGAAGTCCGTTTTCCGAAATGTATTTTTCGCCATTAAAAATAATCGTCAAACCATTGTTCAAGTAACAATAGTTTTTGACCATTTTGATCACATATTCCAAACGGAATTTGTAATTTTTAAAAATGGTTTCATCAGGCGTAAAAGTTACTTTAGTTCCTTTACGCTTTGTGGTATCAATTATATCTTCTTCAAGGACTAAATTTCCGGCCGAAAACTCAGCAGCTTTTTGCTTATCATCTCGAACCGATTCTACCCTAAAATAATTCGACAATGCATTGACAGCCTTGGTACCCACACCGTTCAAACCAACCGATTTCTGGAATGCTTTAGAGTCGTATTTACCACCCGTGTTCATTTTCGAAACCACATCAACGACTTTCCCTAACGGAATTCCACGGCCGTAATCACGCACCGAAACCGTTTTGTCGCGAATAGTCACCTCAATCGTTTTGCCCGAACCCATGACAAACTCATCGATACAGTTGTCAAGAACTTCTTTTAATAAAATATAAATACCGTCATCTGGCGAGGAGCCATCACCTAATTTCCCGATATACATCCCGGGACGCATACGAATGTGCTCTTTCCAGTCGAGTGACCGAATATTATCTTCGGTATATTGATTTTGATTGGACATGGTAAAAATTGTGGATTTTAACTTCGTTCAGTTAGGCCTTCGCTATTCGCCTAGCCCTCGAAAGCGCTAATATAGCGCATCTCAAACTATATAAAAAGCAGATGCAGGCAAAGTTATTAAAAATGATATTGACAACGAAACCCCACCAACAATTTTGAAATCAGAGTCCGAATTTACTGCACCCTAAAGACCTGCGTTTTTTTATTTAGGACCACAGCAATCCTCTTTTAAAGACACTCACTCCCGCCATTCGCTATATCTTGTGCCGGCATAAATGCCACCGTCACAAGGATGCCGCTGCTGTCGGGGGTAATGAGACGAGTTTATTTAATTTGCTATTTAGCCAATATTTGGCAATTAAAAAAGTGAGATCATTTTTCTCAAGTTCAAATCCAATTCTTCATTTTTAATCACGCCTTTTGCAAGATCGAAATTATCATTAAAACTAGGTAACGAAAAAGTTGCTTTCACATCGGCTCCGTAGCGCGGAAAAGCATTTTTAGCAATTTCTAAAACCGAAGCGCCACCACGTGCTCCCGGCGAAGTAGCTAGCAATAGCATTGGTTTGTCTTGAAAAACTTTGGGAGTAATTCGAGAACACCAATCGTAAATATTTTTAAAGACCACCGAATAATTGCCATTATGCTCCGCCATTGACACCACCAACAAATCAGCTGTAGAAAGCGTATGTAAAAAGGCTTTAGCTAGTTCATGCTGCCCAATTTCGGCTTCTAAATCAACGCTAAAAAGCGGCATTTGATAATCGTTTAAATCTACAACTTGTACTTCAGTTGCACTAAACAAACTTGCCGCGTAAGTTGCCAAGTGTTTATTAATTGAGTTTTTACTGCTGCTAGCGCCAAAAGCGATTATCTTCATAGGATTGGTTTTAGAATCATAATTTAGAGTCTTGAATTTATCAGACTTTTGTAAAAAAGTAAACTTACAATTTTTTCAAACGCAACAGAAACGGATTAATAGAGAACTTTTAGTAAAACTGTTTTTTTTTTATATCTACGCTTCTTAAAAATACGAATTAAAAAACTTAAGTTCGATTTCTACTGATCTGGTTATTTTGACTTACTGAGGAAAGAAGTATCTCCGTGCGTTGAGCAACTTGTTTAGATTCCTCCTTCGTCGGAATGACAAATTTGGGCTTGTTTTGTTCTTATTCTTTGTCATGCTGAGGAACGGAAGCATATCCGTGTTGTGTGCAACTGATTGGGCTTCCTCCTCCGTAAGAATGACAAATTTGGGCTTGTTTTGTGCTGTTACTTTGTCTTCCTGAGGAACGAAGCATCTCCGTGAGGCGACATCAAAAACTAATTGCAACCAACGAATTTATAAGAAACGCACCTACCCCCGATTGCAGCGGAAAGCATTTTTAGCTAAAGTCACTATTTTTTCTTGCACTAAAAGAGCGACCAACGGAAGCTCCTTTTGGGGCTTAGAAAAAGTGACTTTAGCTAAAAATCTTGAAGCGGAAAGCGGGATTGGGTTCAAAAAAAAAGTCGAAAGCTATTACTAACTTTCGACTTTTCTATTTTGACTTGTGACCAATTAAAAACTAGACGTTAAATCTAAAGTGCATTACATCACCATCTTTTACAACGTATTCTTTGCCTTCAACTTTAAATTTGCCAGCTTCTTTGCATTTAGCTTCTGAACCATAAGTAACATAATCCTCATAAGAAATCACCTCGGCACGAATGAATCCTTTTTCGAAATCAGTATGGATTACTCCTGCTGCTTGCGGTGCAGTTGCACCAATATTAATGGTCCAAGCGCGAACCTCTTTTACACCTGCAGTAAAATAAGTTTGCTGTTTTAGCAATTTGTATGCAGCACGAATTAAAACAGATGCACCTGGCTCTTCAAGTCCCATATCTTCAAGAAAAACTTGACGCTCTTCGTAGCTTTCTAATTCGGTAATATCAGCCTCGGCTCCTACTGAAAGGATAATTACCTCAGCATCTTCATCCTTTACCAATTCTTTTACTTGGTCTACGTATTTGTTTCCGTTTACAGCTGAATTCTCGTCAACATTACAAACGTACAATACTGGTTTTGCAGTGATTAATTGAAAAGCCTCCATTAAAACCTCTTCGTCATTGCTTTGAGGAACGATGGTACGGGCTGATTTTGCTTGAAGCAAAGCATCTTTAATACGGTCTAAAAGTGCTTTTTCAGTTTGCGCTTCTTTGTTACCTGTTTTTGCAGCACGATTTACTTTTTCTAAACGCTTTTCAACTGTTTCTAAATCTTTTAACTGCAACTCGATATCAATAGTTTCTTTGTCGCGAATTGGGTTTACATTACCATCTACGTGTACAATATTATCGTTATCAAAACAACGTAAAACGTGAATAATAGCATTACACTCTCTAATGTTTCCAAGAAATTGATTTCCTAAACCTTCGCCTTTACTTGCTCCTTTTACCAAACCTGCAATATCAACGATATCTACAGTCGCCATTATTACGCGTTCTGGTTTTACCAATTCTTCTAGTTTGTTAATTCTTGGATCGGGAACATTTACCACACCAATATTTGGTTCAATGGTACAAAAAGGAAAGTTAGCACTTTGCGCTTTTGCGTTTGACAAACAATTGAACAAAGTTGATTTTCCAACATTAGGTAACCCTACAATTCCTGCTTTCATGTGTAAATACTTTTTCTATAATAAAGAGACTTGCCACTTGTTTCGGGCAATGCCATTAATTGATTTTTACTGTTTTAGACCACCTTACAAAAAATAAAGAAGGTAGCTTATTGCTAAAAGTTGGCAAATATACCATTTTAAAATAGGTTTTCAATACGCAATAGAAGGCTTAAAACAGTAAGAACTGTTAAAATCGAAAAAAAATCAAAATTTGATACTAATGTTTTGTTAAAAGATATATATCTTGCAACCAAATTCTAATCAAACCAAAAAAATCACAACGTATTATGAAAAAATTCGCATTTTTATTAATTCTATTAAACATCTCCTTTGCCTTCGCACAGAAGCAGGTTTCGGGAGTTGTAAAAGACAACAGCGGCAACACACTCCCAGGAGTAAATATTGTTGAAAAAGGAACGCAAAACGGAGTATCAACAGATACTGATGGTTCGTACAAGATCAAAGTAAAAGATGGCGCAACCCTTGTATTTAGTTACGTGGGCTTTAATAAAGTAGAAAGAGCCACTACTGAAGCTATAATTAATGTGGTTATGTCAGAAGAAGGTGGGCAAAACTTAAATGAAGTTGTAGTAACAGGAACTAGAACAGCTCCTCGAAGCAATACTACTTCAGCACTACCTATAGATGTATTGTCTTCAAAAGACTTAACTTCAACAGGACAAGCCACTTTTGATAAAGCTTTACAGTACAAAATACCTTCATTTAACACAGTGCAAACTCCTGTTAATGATGCAACTTCATTACTTGACCCGTATGAGATTAGAAATATGGGACCAAGTAGAACGTTGATCTTAATTAACGGTAAAAGAAAAAACTTAAGTTCTTTATTGTATGTGCAAACTTCTCCAGGACGCGGTGAAACAGGATCTGATATCTCAGCGATTCCAACTGACGCAATTGAAAAAGTAGAGATTTTACGTGATGGTGCTTCTGCGCAGTACGGCTCTGATGCGATTGCAGGTGTAATGAACATCATCTTAAAGAAAAACACAAATGGCCCATCGGTAACTATGAGGAGTGGAATGACATCGGAAGGTGATGGAGAAATGATCGGTATTAGCTTAAATAATGGTTCTGAGGTAGGTGAAAAAGGATTCATCAACTATACAGTAGATTTTTCTAAAGTAAACCTTGCTAACAGACCCGGTAAAGTAGATGCGGCTGGAGAAGCAGCTGATTTTGGAGCATCACTAGCAGATGTACAATCGTTTTTAGCATTAAAACCAGATGCAGGAAATATCAATGGATCACCTGAAACCGCTGCTGCTAAATTTTTAGTAAATGGTGGATTTGGATTATCTGACGACACTTCATTATACTATAATGCGGCTTATGTTTACAAAAAAGTAAATTCATTTGCCAATTACAGAACACCATATTGGAGAACTTTGGCTGATTATCCTTTCTTAGCTGATTTCTTCGGAAACGGAACTGCAGCTTCTTACAAAGGTTATGTACCTACTTTCACAGGAGATTTGAACGATTACAACGCAACATTAGGTTACAAAGCCGTGAAAAATGGTTGGAATACTGACGCAAGTATTACAGTTGGAGGAAACTCTCAGACGTACAGTGTAGAAAATTCATTTAACCGCTCTGACATTCAAGATGAGGATGGTAACAATGTTTACTTAGAGAATAGCCCTATCACATTCAAGCCTGGAGGAACTTCTTTCAATCATATTGTGGGTAACTTAGATATTTCTAAAAACTTATCTGACAAAGTTAGTATTGGATTTGGATCAGAAATTAGAACAGAAACTTTTGAAGTAACAGAAGGTGACAAAGCATCTTGGGACGGAATTGGAGCTGACTCATTTGCAGGAAACAGACCTGAAAATTCTGGAAAATGGAACCGTTACAATTTAGGAGCTTACTTTGATTTAGCTTATGACGTTACCGAAGATTTCTTAATTAATGGAACACTTCGTTACGAAGATTATAGCGATTTTGGTGGAGCTACAGTTTGGAAAATTAGCTCTAGATATAAATTTTTAGATGACAAAATTACTTTTAGAGGATCAGTTTCTACTGGATTTAGAGCACCAACTTTGCACCAGATTTATACTCAAAAAGCACAATATTCATTTGTAGCTGGTCAAGGAATTCAAGTAAGTGGTATCATTAATAACGTTTCACCACAAGCACGTATTTTGGGTGTACCACAACTAGATGCTGAAAAATCAACTAACATTACTGTTGGTTTTGGCGCTAAACCTTCTAAAAACTTTAGCCTTACGGTAGATTACTACAATATTAAAGTGAAAGACAGAATTGTTTTAGGTGACAGACAAGACACTCAATTTGGTAACATCGCTTACTTCTCTAATTCATTTGATTCTAGAACAGCAGGTTTAGATGTCGTAACAAACTACAGTAACATTCTACTAGGAGAAGGAAAATTAGGATTCAATTTATCTGGTAACGTGACTTTCCAAAATGAAAGAATTTCTCCTGTAACAAACAATTCATTTGGAGCAACTTTAGATGCATTGATGTTTACTTCAAGACCAGAAACTAAATGGATTTTGGGAGCAAACTATGAAATTGGCAAATTTGGTTTTTCTTTGAATAACACCTATTTCGGAAAATCAACTTTCAAACAAGATGGTATGAATGCAAACTTAAGAACTGAGTTTACACCAAAAATTGTTACTGATTTAGGAGTTACGTTCTCTGCTACTGATAAATTGACTTTAGCTTTAAATGTAAATAACCTTTTGAATGTTTTACCAGAATGGAATTTCAAAGCTGAAAATGCAGCTGGTGTAGCGATCTTAAATGACCCAGCACAAGTTAAAACACAATCTAACTTGATCACATTTAACCAACGTTACTCTCAAATGACTTACGATGGATACCACTTTAGTCAATTAGGAACGATGTTTAATTTATCTTTGAACTACAAATTCTAATTTTAGAATACCCAAATAACAAAAAAAAAGGACTATCGAAAGATGGTCCTTTTTTTCTTCACATTCGCAAAATAATAACCACAAAAAAACCTGAGATATTCTCAGGTTTTTTTATGCTTTAAAATAAAAAGCTATTATTCGTTATGTAAAAAAGCTTGTCTGTTTAACAATGTTTCTTCGCTTTCTACGTGATTATCATCAGGCACACAACAATCAACAGGACAAACTGCTGCACACTGTGGCTCATCATGAAATCCTTTACACTCGGTACATTTTCCAGGAACGATGTAATACACCTCGTCAGAAATTGGAGTTTGAGCCGCTTCGGCATCTACTTCAGTTCCATCAGGAAGAATAATCGTACCCGATAATTTAGTTCCATCCTTGTACCTCCAATCATCTGCACCTTCGTAAATTGCTGTATTTGGGCACTCTGGTTCGCAGGCCCCACAATTGATGCACTCGTCTGTTATAATAATTGCCATGATATATAATTTTTAAAGTCTGACGGTCTGCTGGCAACGATCAATTTCTTTTGAACGCTAGACCTTTGACTTTAGACATATTTATGCTTATTTTTGTGCAAAATTACAATCAAAACAATTCATAAGCAAACATTATGACATTAGAAACAAAAAAAAGTATTTTTGTTGCATTAGGTAAATTTCTCGGACAATTTACAGCCGACAACACCTCAAAAAATGATGCAGTTTTGCATAACGATACTTTTTTTGACTCGTTTCATGATTTGATTCATTTGTCACAAAGCCATAACGGCTGGTACACTCCCGAGAATGTATATTATGCCATTAATTCATGGGCGCAAGCATTAACTCCTGAAAATTTAGATCAGTGGTTAAAATCGTATGAAATTGAGAAGCAACAACCAAAAACTATTGCTTTAATATTGGCAGGAAATATTCCGTTAGTTGGTTTTCATGATTTTTTATCGGTTTTAATTTGCGGTCATAATGTGGTTGTTAAAACCTCTTCAAACGACCAGCATTTATTGCCATTTTTGGCTAAATATCTCATTGCAATTGAGCCTGAATTTGCCACTAAAATTGCTTTCGTTGAAGGCAAATTAGAAAATTTTGACGCTGTAATTGCAACCGGAAGCAACAATACAGCACGTTATTTTGAATATTATTTTAAAGACAAACCCGCTATCATTAGAAAAAGCCGTAATTCGGTAGCCGTATTGACAGGCAACGAAACTGCAGCACAACTCCATGCCTTGGGCGAAGATATTTTTAGGTATTTTGGTTTAGGTTGCCGTAACGTTTCTAAACTGTTTGTTCCAAAAGATTACTCGTTTGTTCCGTTCTTTGAAGCGATTTTTGCCTACCAAGATGTAATTCATTACGAGAAATACGCCAATAATTACGATTACAACAAAGCCGTTTTCTTGATGAGTAATTTTAAATTGCTTGACAATGGCTTTTTGACCATTAAAGAAGATGTGAGTCATGCCTCGCCAATTTCGAGTGTATTTTATGAATATTACGATAACCTTGATGAACTCAAAAATCGTTTAGAAAACGAAAAAGACCTACTACAGTGCATTGTATCAGATGATTTGATTGAAAACAGTGTAGCCTTTGGCGAAACTCAAAATCCGCGATTGTGGAATTACGCAGATAACATCGATACAATTTCATTTTTAACAAGTTTGCCGTAGAAAAAAGTGTAATTATTCCGAATTAAATAGTCCTTATTAAGCAAGTATTGCCGAAATTTGCACTTTAATTTTTTGGATATAAACTACACCATGAAAAAACACAACTACAGCGCAGGACCTTGCATTTTACCGCAAGAAGTTTTTGAAAAATCAGCACAAGCCATCCTTAATTTTAACGACTCCGGACTATCACTATTAGAAATCTCACACCGAAGCAAAGACTTTGTAGCAGTGATGGACCAAGCAAGAGCTTTGGTACTTGAATTATTAGGCCTTGAAGGAAAAGGCTACCAAGCTTTATTTCTAGCAGGAGGAGCAAGTTTAGAATTTGTTATGATTCCTTATAACTTAATGAAAGTAGACGGAAAAGCTGCCTATTTAGATACGGGTACTTGGGCAGCAGGAGCTATCAAAGAAGCCAAACTATTTGGTGAAACCGTAGTGGTAGGATCTTCAAAAGACGATAACTACAACCACATCCCAACCGGTTATAGCATTCCTACTGATGCCGATTATTTTCACTGCACGAGCAACAATACCATTTTTGGTACACAAATGAAAACTTTTCCAACTACTGAAGTGCCGGTAGTGTGCGATATGAGTTCGGATATTTTCTCGAGAGTATTAGATTTTTCTCAATTTGATTTGATTTATGCAGGCGCACAAAAAAACATGGGGCCTGCTGGAACTACACTTGTTGTGGTAAAAGAATCAATCCTAGGGAAAAGCGGACGCGATATACCAAGCATGTTGGATTACAGCAAACATATTAAAGCCGAAAGTATGTATAATACGCCACCTGTTTTCCCGGTGTACACTTCATTATTGACTTTGCAATGGTTAAAAAATTTAGGTGGAATTGCTGCCATTGAAAAGCAAAACAACGCTAAAGCAAATTTGTTGTATTCAGAAATTGATCGCAACCCATTGTTCAAAGGCGCCGCTGCCGTTGCGGATAGATCAGCGATGAATGCTACTTTTTTATTGAATGATGAAGCACATGCGCCAATTTTTGATGAAATGTGGAAAGCAGCTGGTATCTCTGGACTTCCGGGTCACCGCAGTGTAGGTGGTTACCGTGCCTCTATGTACAACGCATTACCTCTTGAAAGTGTACAAGTTTTAGTTGATGTGATGAAAGCTTTAGAAACGAAAGTATAATAGCCCAGAAAAAACGAACTACAAAAGCAATAGGCTCTAGCCCCGATTGTAATGGAAATCCTTTTATGTTTTTTCTTTAAAAACATAAAAGATTGCAATGGAAAGCGGGAAATAGCTCCTAAAAAAATAAATAACTAGAAAATCGTTCTGGATTTTTAAAATATAAAAAAATGAAAGTATTAGCAAACGACGGAATTTCAAAAAGCGGAATTCTTGCCTTAGAACAAGGCGGATTTGAAGTAATTACAACCAAAGTAGCTCAAGAGCAAGTGGCTAATTTTGTTAATGAAAATAATGTGAGCGTTGTTTTGGTGCGTAGCGCAACCAAAGTTCGTAAGGATATTATTGATGCTTGTCCGGGACTAAAAATTATTGGTCGTGGTGGCGTAGGAATGGATAATATAGATGTAGATTATGCTAAAAGCAAAGGCATTCATGTGATCAATACACCGGCTTCCTCATCAGAATCGGTTGCAGAATTGGTATTTGCACATTTATTTACAGGAGTACGTTTCTTGCATGATTCGAATAGAAATATGCCACTTGAAGGCGATACGAACTTTGACGGACTTAAAAAAGCATACGCAAATGGTATTGAACTTAGAGGCAAAACATTAGGAATTGTTGGTATTGGCCGCATTGGTCAAGCTACTGCAAAAATGGCTTTGGGCTTAGGCATGAAGGTAATTGCAGCGGATAGTTTTATTCCTCAAGTGGATGTTACTGTATCGTTTTTTGACGGTCAATCAATTACTACTACTATTGTAACTCAAAGTTTAGAAAGCGTTTTTAAAGAAGCTGATTTCATCACTCTTCACGTACCTGCACAAGACGGCTATATTATTGGTGAAAAAGAATTGAGCATCATGAAAAACGAAGTGGGCATTGTAAACTGCGCGCGTGGCGGTGTAATTGATGAAGTAGCTTTGGTAAAAGCCTTGGATAGCGGCAAAGTATTGTTTGCAGGATTAGACGTTTTTGAGAGCGAACCAACTCCTGAAATGGGCATTTTAATGCACCCAAAAATTTCGTTAACACCACATATTGGTGCAGCAACTGGCGAGGCTCAAGACCGTATTGGTACTGAATTGGCACAACAAATCATCAGCCTTTTGGCATAACAAAATAGGATTTCAGGCCTTACTTAAAAAGGATTTATTTCAATGAAATAAATCCTTTTTTTTATTTAGCTTTGAAAACTAAACAACATCAAAACCTATGTTAGAACAATTAACCCAATTAGCACAACAGTTTGGAGTAGAATCAGTTGTAAAAAACAATGCAATTCCAAACGAACAAAACGATGCCGTAATTCAAGAAGCAAGTGGTTCTATTTTTTCTGGCTTACAAAAAATAGCTTCAGAAGGCGGCGTGGAACAATTAGCATCACTATTTCAAGGTAACAATGCTCAAAACGCAACCAATCCTGTAGTTCAAAAACTAACCGAACAACTCACAGGAAGCTTGGGTCAAAAATTTGGAATTAATAGCGAAACCGCAGCTGGTGTGGCAGCAAACTTAATTCCGCAAATCCTTAGCTCGCTAGTCAACAAAGCCAAAGATCCTAACGATAGTAGTTTCCAAATTTCGGATATCATAGCTGCTATTTCAGGAAGCGGAGCAAATGGTTCTAGCATTATGGATGCAGTTTCTAAGTACGGTGGCCAATTTGGCCTAGATCAAAATGCAGACGGAAAAGTAGATATTAGCGATGCCATGGCTGCTGTATCTGGTAAAAGTGGCGGCATTGGCAGTATACTTGGAAAGCTATTTGGCAAATAAAAACATTAAAAATCACTCAATTGGGTGATTTTTTTTTGTTAAATATTTAGTAATAGGTGTTTTTATATTGTACTTTTAAAATAAAAATCATGACGATCAAAAAAACCTCTTGGATTTTACTTGTATTTGCACTCGTTATTCTTAGCTGTACCGCTGTAAAGCCACATGATACAAGTTTTAAAAAGCCAACCGCAACAGTAGGCGATACCGTTCGTATTGCCAATGAAGAGTTAGAATACGAAGTGATCATTATTGAACCTGGATTTAATGCTTGGCTGACTTCTGTAGCTCTGCCGCGCAATTACCATTCACAGTCGTTTTTAGAAAGCAAAAATTTTATGTATGTAACTGAGTGGAATAACCGCGCTAGACAGCCAATGCGATACAATCCTAACTTATACGAAATGCCAATTAATTACGATCCAAATATTAACTACGGCTACGAAGTGAATTATCTTATTTACAATTACATGATTTATTTTCAAAACACATACAAACAGCAGCTTTATGGTTTTGTTCCGGTGAGATAATGTCAGTATATTTGTATCGACTATTAAACAAAAATGAATAAACTCAAACAACGTTGGGGTGTTACTAGCAATTACCAACTAACGATAATTTTTATTGTTTTCGCTATCACGGGCTCTGCCTCTGCATGGCTTTCTAAGCCTCTGTGCGTTTGGATAGGCATTACCAAAGAAACTCTTGGTTGGGGTTATTATCCGCTAAGATTCTTATTAGTATTTCCTATTTATCAGGTTTTGTTGGTACTAATAGGTTTTATATTCGGGCAATTCAAATTCTTTTGGACATTCGAAAAGAAAATGCTTCGCCGTATTGGCTTGGGATTTTTATTAAAAGAATAAAAAAACGCCTCATTGGGCGTTTTCCTTTTTGATAACATATTTATATAGCCAAGCTAGTGTAAAGGTGGGTACAAAATCAGAGAATGGCAACACCTCTTCGACAAATGCCAAAATACCACCAACTTTTCCTAAAGTTCCTTTGTACATTCGAGTCATTAAAAATCCAGCGAATGGCGCCCAAATTACATCTGAAAATTCGCCAAGAAACGGAATTGTTAATGACAACATTCCGATAGCATCAAATATAATACTCAGAGCCAAAAGACGCATTTTGGAATGGGTTTTAGGAATAGCAACAGACTTATTCATTTGTATTACTTTTTAATATTTCACAAAGCAGTTACAAATCTAATGCCAATTATTTTTTGAGCTTGTCTTTGTACATTTTTTGCAATTTCTCAATTTTAGGGGTAATTACGTAACTGCAATAACCTTGCGTTTTATTTTGATTGTAATAATTCTGATGGTAATCCTCAGCAACATAAAAAGCAGTAGCCGGAGAAATTTGAGTTACAATAGGCTTCCCAAAAGTATTTTCGCTAGTCATTAACGCAATGTAATCTGTGGCTAATTGTTTTTGAGCCTCATTGTGGTAAAAAATCTCGCTGCGGTATTGTGTTCCTGAATCAGCACCCTGACGATTCAATGTTGTTGGATCGTGTGTGGCAAAAAATATTTCTAGCAATTCGCCATACGTTATTTTTTTAGGATCAAATGTAATTTCAATCGCCTCGGCATGGCCTGTCATACCGCCGCTTATTTCTTGATAAGTCGGATTCAATGTGCGTCCGCCAATGTATCCTGAAACCACTTTAGTTACGCCATCTAGCTGTAAAAATACCGCTTCGGTACACCAAAAACAGCCACCCGCAAATGTGGCTACATCCCAATCTTTTTGAATTTCCATATTATTTTTTTCTATACTTTTAGGTACTATTACTGTTTTTTCTTTGGCACAAAATGAAAAAGGAAGTAATGCCAAAAAAACACCTATCATTTTTTTCATAGTGTAATTTTTAAATCAAAGTTACAAGATATGCAACAGTCCTGCCCTCGTTCTTAACTAAAGTTTATCGTTTGTTAAACTAAAATTACAAAGGATCTATTTAATAATACTTAAAATCTTTGTTTCTTTGTCAAAACAGTTTCAAAAAATGATCCAAGCTACCAATTTGCATAAATATTACGACCAATTACACGTTCTAGAAGGAGTCGATTTACATATTAAACAAGGTGAAATCGTATCAATTGTAGGCGCGTCAGGAGCCGGAAAAACAACTTTGCTACAACTATTAGGTACCTTAGACAAACCCACTGTAGCGGCAAGCAAGCATCATGCAGCGCTAGGCGAATGCTCATTACTAATCAACGGGCAGGATATCACGAAAATGAAAGACACGACTTTGTCGCAATTTAGAAACCTCAACTTGGGTTTTATTTTTCAATTTCATCAACTTTTACCAGAGTTCACTGCACTTGAAAACGTATGCATCCCCGCTTTGATTGCCAAAAAATCAAAAAAAGAAACCGAGGGCGAAGCGATCAAACTCCTCACCTATCTTGGTTTAGCGCACCGCATTCATCATAAACCGAACGCACTTTCTGGCGGAGAGCAGCAGCGTGTGGCAGTCGCTAGAGCTTTAATCAACAAACCAGCTGTGATTTTTGCCGATGAGCCATCAGGGAATTTAGATACCGCCTCAGCCGAAAATTTGCACCAGCTATTTTTTAAATTGCGTGACGAATTCGGACAGACTTTTGTCATCGTAACACACAACGAGGAGCTAGCCAATATGGCCGACAGAAAATTAATTATGGTAGACGGGCAAATTAGTAATTAGGAGCTAATTAGCTCCGCTGAATCTTCGATTTCCAGCTATCCACTATATTCCCGATCAAAAAACTACGGCCGAAAAAGCCTTGTTTTTTAAAATAGGGAGATGCCGTTCCTATCTGGGCTGGGAAAACTGCAATAAACACGCGTAATTAATTTCATTCAGCTACCTCTTAACCATGACTTCAACTGAACTCAAAGATTTTTTAGACGAAAAAGTCATACAATACAACACTCTTGATTTTATTGACAGTGATCCAGTTCAAATTCCGCATCTTTTTTCACAAAAAGAAGACATCGAAATTGCAGGCTTTCTAAGTGCTACTATCGCCTGGGGCAACCGTAAAATGATCATTCAAAACTCACATCGCATGCTCGATTTAATGGGAAATGCACCTTTTGATTTTGTAATGTCGCACAGCGAAAGTGATCTAGAACGCCTCAATAATTTTGTGCACCGCACCTTCAACGGCCAAGATTTCATAGGCTTCATAAAATCATTGCAACACATTTATAAAAAACACGGTGGACTTGAGGCTGTTTTTGCACAAAATCAAGAAGCACAATCCGTGCAAAAAAGTATATCTGAATTCAAGAAAACTTTCTTTTCGATTCCGCATTTGCCACGTACACAAAAACACATCTCTGATCCTTTGAATAATTCAGCAGCAAAACGGATTAACATGTACCTACGTTGGATGGTTCGACAAGACAATAAAGGAGTAGATTTAGGCATTTGGAAAAGCATTTCACCCGCTGCCCTATCTTGCCCTTTGGATGTGCACTCTGGCAATGTAGCACGTAGATTGGGTATTTTAAATCGAAAACAAAACGATGGCAAAGCCTTAGCCGAGCTAGATGCCAAGCTAAGAGAATTTGACCCCAATGATCCTGTAAAATACGATTTTGCTTTGTTTGGGTTAGGTGTTTTTGAAGGCTTTTAATCCAAAACAAACTGCCTTTGCCACATTCCTTGTAAAAAGACTATCTTTGCACAAAATTTAAGCAAATGAGTACTTTCGAACAATTCAAACTCCCTAAATCTGTACAAAAAGCAATTGATGATTTAGGATTTACCACTCCAACTCCAATTCAGGAAAAAACTTTTTCTGTAATTATGTCAGGACGCGATATGATGGGAATTGCACAAACAGGTACAGGAAAAACATTTGCCTACTTATTACCTTTACTGAAGTTATACAAATTCACACCTGGCCACACACCAAAAATCGTGATTTTGGTTCCTACACGTGAATTGGTTGTACAAGTAGTTGAAGAGGTTGAAAAGCTAACCAAATACATGTCGGTTCGTACTATTGGTATTTTCGGTGGTGTAAACATCAATACCCAAAAAACTACTGTCTACCAAGGATGTGATATTCTTGTGGGTACTCCGGGACGTATCATGGACCTTACCTTGGACAATGTGATCCGATTTGAGGAAATGCAAAAATTAGTCATTGACGAATTTGATGAAATGCTCAACTTGGGTTTCCGCACTCAACTAACTGCAATTTTGGCCATGATGCCCAAAAAACGTCAAAACATTCTCTTCTCGGCTACCATGACAGATGAAGTAGATGCTATTTTGAATGATTATTTTGATTATCCTGAAGAAGTTACCCTTTCAGCATCAGGAACACCACTTGAAAACATTACACAAATTACGTATCACGTACCTAATTTTAATACTAAAGTTAATTTGCTAAAACACCTACTTTCAACTACAGAAGATATGAGTCGCTTGTTGGTATTTGTAAACAATAAAAAAATATCTGATCTCTTGCACGAGCGCATCGAGGAAGATTTTGAAGGTCAATTTGGGGTAATTCACTCCAACAAATCTCAAAATTATCGTTTGAGCACTATGGCTTCTTTTCAAGAAGGCAATTTACGTGGTTTGATTACTACTGATATCATGGCAAGAGGACTAGATATTTCTAACATTACGCACGTTGTCAATTTTGAAATGCCTGAACTACCTGAATTGTACATGCACCGTATTGGTAGAACTGGTCGTGCCGATGCAACAGGTACAGCAATAAGTTTTATAGCTCCTCGCGAAGAAGAAAAGAAAATTGAAGTAGAATTGTTAATGAATATGGAATTGGCCTTAGAACCTTTCCCAGAAACAGTCGAGATTTCAAGCAAATTAATCGAACCGGAAAAAGATAGACAACCGATTAAGTTTTTGATGAAAAAACAAAAACTAGCCGGCGATGGTGCTTTTCAGGAAAAAAGCAAGAAGAATAAAAAGGTAAATCTCGGAGGTCCTGGCGTAACAAAGAAAAAAACACACGGATCAGTGAATAGAAACATGCTAAAAACGAGAGCTAAAAAGAAGAAAGACAGCAATAAATAATACTTTTATTAGTTCTCTACATACCATAAAAAAGGCTAAAAATGCAATTGTATTTTTAGCCTTTTTTGTTTCCACAGACTATTTACTGCTTTGTAAAGACCAAACAAACTGGTGCGCATAAAGAGATCTTCTCGCCCGTTGCGGTTAAACTTCCTGTTTTTTTATTTCGTTTAAAAACAACTACTTCATTCGTATATTGATGCCCGACTAGTAAAAAATTACCGCTTGGATCAATTACAAAGTTACGAGGCCCTTTACCTAATGAGCTTTGATGCTCTTGCCCTTTTAATAAACCGTTTTTTTCGACTTTAAAAATCGAAATGGTATTGGCTTCTCCACGATTTGAGGCATATAAAAATTTTCCGTCAAGAGAAAAATGCAAGTCGGCTGCGCTAAAACTACCTTTAAAATCTGGAGAAAGTAATGAAGTTTCTTGAATTAATTTTAATTGACCGTTTCCATATTCAAAAACGGACAAAGCAGCAGTAAGTTCTTGTAATAAATACATGTATTTCCCATTAGGACTAAAGGTTAAATGCCTTGGCCCGCTACCCGATTTTACAGCAACAACAGCTGTTTGTGTTAAAACATCCTTTTCTGAATTAGGATTGTAAGCGTAGAGCGTCACGGTATCTGTCCCTAAATCGGTTGCTAGCGCATATTTTTTATCCGGCGAAAAATGCAACATATGTACATGAGGACCTTCTTGTCGCTGGGTATTTGGTCCTTTGCCTTTATGAGAAATTAGTTGATTGGCTGCTGAAAGACTTCCATCGGATTTCTTTTTAAAAACAGTAATACTACCACCACTGTAATTGGCCACCATCACATTCGGGCCGTCTGTAATTATATGACAAGGATCAGCTCCTTCTGACGGCTGTGTATTTAGTAATTGCAACTGTGCAGAACTCGCATCGTAACTAAAAGCGCTAACGCTACTTTTACTTCCAAATTCATTTACCGCATAAACAAATTTATTATCATTAGACACTGTCAAAAAACTCGGATTCACAGTTGGAGCTGAAGTGTTTTTCAAATTAAAATCACCGGTCTTGCTGTCAAAATCGTAAACATAAATCCCCTTACTATCACACCCTTGTGTATAGGTACCTATGAGTAAATTCAATTTGTTTTTTTGTGCATAAGTAGCCGATATAAACAGAAACGCTATAATAAGTATAAATTTTTTTTTCATGTTTGAAATGGTATTAAGTAGCTAAAATACACATTATATGTGTACGTTTAACACTTTGAATCAAGCACCGAAAAATAAAAGCGCAATACCATTAATCTGTTCACAAATTTGTATTTTTGATTCCGAAAAGTAAACAAATGCCCTTGCAATTGACTTGCAAAGCTTTAAACACCGCTTACGAATGCATTTTAAACATCCTGAATTTTTATATTTCCTGTTTTTGCTCCTCATACCCATAGTGGTGCATCTGTTTCAACTTAGACGATTTAAAAAAGAATATTTCACCAATGTTCGCTTTTTACAAGCACTTTCTATTCAATCCAGAAAAAGTTCGACCCTAAAAAAGTGGTTGCTCTTGGCTTGTCGCTGCTTGCTTTTAACAGCTTTAATTTTGGCTTTTGCCCAACCTTTTTTTGACTCCAAAGACAGTAAAAATGCTAATAACGAATTGTACATCGTGCTTGACAATTCTTATAGCATGCAAGCCAAAGGCAAAAAGGGAGAATTATTAAAACGAGCCGTGCAAGATTTACTGGAACACGCACCGGAGCAAACTACGTTTTCATTACTCACAAATACAGAGAATTTTTGGAATACCGATATCAAAACGATTACGAACGCTTTACAAAATTTAGAGTACAGCGCAACACCTTTAAATGTTGAAGCTCTTTTATCACAAATCAAAGCCCGAAAATCAGCTTTCAAGAAAGATATTGTCATTATCACCGATGCAGTAGATTTAGATGTAAAAGCACTTAAAAGCGTATCGAAAGACGCAAATCCATTGTTGATAATTCCGGAGGCAGAGCAAAAAACTAATGTATCGATTGATAGTGTTTTTATCAAAAAAGCTGTTTCCAATTTCTATGAAATTAGTGTTGAAATTTCAAACTATGGTTCAGACATGGATCGTATTCCAGTGGCTTTATACAATGAAAATAAATTGATAGCCAAAACATCAGTAACACTTAAAGGTTCTAAACAATCCATTCCGTTTACTATTCCCAAACAAGCTTTTCATGGTTATGCTTCTATCAGCGACGATGGTTTAGCTTATGACAACACCTATTATTTTAGTATTGCTGAAATGAAAAAAACAAGTGTATTAAGTATTGGAGATGAATCAAAGAGCGAATTTTTATCCCGCATTTACACCGCTCCCGAATTTAGTTTTCGAAACAGTGCGCTTTCTGCTTTGGACTATAACAGCATTGAAGAGCAAAATGCTATTGTCTTGAATGAAATTGATGCCATTCCGCAAGCATTGAGTACAACATTACAATCATTTATTAACAAGGGAGGAAGTGTTATTCTTATCCCTGCAGCCAATACAAAGGATACGAATCCATTTTTAGCAAAAGTGAGTAACTTACAGTTGACTGATTGGGCAGCGAATGAAAAACAAATTACCAAAATCAATTTTGATCATCCAGTTTTTAATGCGGTTTTTGAAGAGAAAATTACCAACTTCCAGTTTCCTAAAACCAAAGCCAGCTTTAAGCTATCAAGTAATAATCCTGCGGCTTTGTGGTATGAAGATCAATCGGCATTTTTAACAGCTATTATCAATCCAGTTGGTGCTTTGGCTGTATTTGCAGCGCCACTAAATACTGAAAATTCTAATTTTCAGCAATCGCCTTTAATTGTTCCCACTTTTTACAAACTCGCTACTTTACAGCAATCAAATGGTAGCTTAGCTCAGACTATCGGAAACGATCAACCTCATATTACACCCGTAACCTTATCAAAAGATGCAATCCTTGAAGTAAAAGGTCCTGGCGAACCTTTTATTCCGGTGCAACAAATTTTGAGTAACAAAGTCAAAATGAGTTTTACAGAATATCCGCAACAAGCAGGAAATTTCAGGATTTACAATAAAAAACAGTGGATTGAAAACATCAGCTTTAATTACAATCGAAACGAAAGCGATCTTTCTCAAACCAACCAAAATTCTCTATCGGATTTTGACACCGAATCATCTATAGAATCCTTTTTTGATGCCGTACAAACCAACAGAACCGATAATCAAATATGGAAATGGTTTGCTATCTTTGCGCTATTGCTAGCACTGACTGAAATGGCGATAATTCGATTCGTAAAATAACAACACACACCTTGCTTAACTTTATCCAATCATGAAATTAATCATCAGAAATGCCAAGATTATCGATCCTACAAGTCCATTCCACAACCAGACTACTGATCTTTTAATCGTTGATGGTTTACTGCAAAAAATAGAAACGGCATTAGCCAATCCTGATAATATTGAAGAACTTCAACTAGAAAATTTGCACGTTTCTCAAGGTTGGTTTGACAGTAGTGTTTCGTTAGGTGAACCTGGTTTTGAAGAAAGAGAAACTTTAGCCAATGGGCTTTTGGTAGCTGCTAAAAGTGGATTCACAGCCGTAGCTTTGCAACCTAACACCAATCCTGTTATTGACAATCAATCACAAATCAATTTTGTACTTTCAAAAGCTAAAAATGCAGCCACTGAACTCTACCCGATTGGCGCATTAAGTAAAGGAAGCGAAGGCACTGATATGGCTGAAATGTTCGATATGAAAAACGCTGGAGCAATTGCGTTTGGAGATTATAACAAAAGTATTGCTAATGCAAATTTATTAAAAATCGCTTTGCAATACGTACAAGATTTTGATGGTTTAGTGATTACTTTTTGTCAAGACAATACGCTAAAAGGACATGGTGTAGTGCATGAAGGTAATGTTTCAACTCGTTTAGGTCTGAAGGGAATACCAAGTTTAGCTGAAGAATTACAAGTAGCACGAAATTTATATTTATTGGAATACACAGGCGGAAAATTGCACATTCCTACCATCTCTACTCAAAAATCAGTTGAATTAATTAAAGAAGCTAAAGTAAAAGGATTGCAAGTTACTTGTAGCGTTGCAGTACACAACTTAGTTTTGACCGATGAAAAGCTTGATGGTTTTGATACCCGTTTTAAGGTTTTGCCACCGCTGCGTAGCGAAACTGACCGAAAAGCCCTCTTGGAAGGTATTCACGATGGGACCATTGACATAATTACATCTGACCATAATCCGATTGATATTGAACACAAAAAAATGGAATTTGACGGCGCAAAATATGGAACGATAGGTTTAGAAAGCGCTTTTTCAAGCTTACTAACTGTGCTTCCTCTAGAGCTAGTTATTGAGAAATTAACCGCTGGAAAAGCTACTTTTGGCATCAAGTCGCACAGTATAATGGAAGGAGCAACAGCTTCGCTTAGCTTATTCAATCCTGATGGAGATGATATCTTTCAAAAAGAAAACATACTATCAAAATCGAAAAATTCTGCTTTTTTAGGTAGCTCAATTAAAGGAAAAGCATACGGAATTGTAAACCAAGGACAATTAATTTTAAACAAATAATGACACCAACAAATCAGTCTAATTCAGGAAAAACAGCCGCGATTACAAGTTATATTTTAGGGATTGGCGTTTTTATTGCTATGTCAATGAACTCCGAAGATAAAAGTGCCTTTGCCTCATTTCACATCCGACAAGGGCTCGGACTCACACTTACTTTCTTTTCACTTGGCCTTATCATTAGTAACTTTGATAGTATGATGATCTCCGCTCCAATGTGGATTTTCATTTTAGTTTTGTGGTCGTATGGGATTACATCTGCCATAAGAGGCGAAATGAAACCATTACCACTATTGGGTAATTTATATCAAAAATGGCTTTCTAATATTTCATAAACGAAGTTAGAAGCCACTATTTAACTGAAAAAAAACAGGATTTCAGTATTCCTTAAAACACACATCATGAATTTATCTTTAGAATATAAAATTAGAGAGCCCAAAAAAATTGAAGCTCAAAATCCATTATTGTTATTATTGCACGGTTACGGCAGTAACGAAGCTGATTTATTCTCATTTGCAGAAGAATTGCCAGACGAATATTATGTGGTTTCTGCAAGAGCTCCGTATGATTTGCAATATGGCAGCTATGCTTGGTACGCCATCAACTTTGATGCAGATGAAAATAAATTTTCAGATGTTGGTCAAGGACAAGAATCTAGAGACCGTATCAAAAATTTTATTGAAGAACTAATAGAAAATTACCCAATTAATAAACAAGATGTTTCTTTAATCGGTTTCAGCCAAGGAGCAATTTTAAGTTATGCCGTAGCTTTATCGTACCCAGAAACAGTGCAACGAATTGTTGCTATGAGTGGTTATGTAAATCTTGAAATGGCAACCGCTGATTACTTAAAAAACAGTTTTAACAACTTAAAAATATTTGCCTCACATGGCACGGTAGACCAAGTAATCCCTATTGATTGGGCCAGAAAAACACCTGCAATAATCGAAAAATATGGTATTCCTATAACCTACAAAGAATATGCTGTTGGCCATGGAGTAGCACCACAAAATTTTTATGACTTTAAAGCTTGGTTACAAGAATAAAAAAATAAAAAAATCGCAGTAGGAATTAAATTCTTTACTGCGATTTTTTTTTGATTTTTACTTCTGATAAATAAACGACTGGTTAACCTCAAATGAAATACTGTCATCTTCATTGATAAAGTATTTCAAAAGAACTTCGCCCCAACGTTCGCCATCACTATAATCTGCAATAATCCAACGGTGGTTTAAAATTTTTACTTTATTAATCACGAATTTATTGGCTCCAATTTGATCCTGACCTGTGTAAGGATTCCCTTTTGGATTAGAGTTAAAGTCTAATAATTTTTCAGTAACTACAGGAATTAACTTTTCGTATTGAATGCTTTTGTCTGGAAAACTAGCTTCTAAATAGTTCTGCGCATTTTCATTTTTGTTTAACGAAAAATAATCAGCGTCAGCCAATTGATTTGTCACTAAAGTTAAACTATCACGTAATTTTTTAGTTGTTTTTTCGTAGCGCTTTTGCTCAAAATTTACTTGATTACTCAAAAACATATAAGTAAAAAGAGTTGATAAAACGGCCAAAATTGTAAGATAAAGCAAGAAAGAATTTTTCATTTTGTAAATTGTTAAATAGTAATTTCTAGGGTATCAAATGCCAAGAAAACATTGGGCGGTAATTTTTTTTGTACCTCCTCATGAAAGCCCATCACATGACTAATGTGCGTTAAATAGGCCTGCTCTGGCTGTACCAAATTTATGAAATCTAAAGCTTCTTTCAAATTGAAATGTGTATCATGTGGCTCTTCGCGCAAAGCATTAACCACCAACACTTTTACTCCTTTTAACTTTTCAATTTCGGCTTTTTCAATCGTTTTTACGTCCGTTAAATAAGCAAAATCGTCCACTCGATAACCAAAAACTTGTAAGTTTCCGTGCAGCACATTGATCGGAATAATTGATTTTCCGCCTAAAACAAATGGAACGTTATTTTGAACCGGAATAGTGCGTACCGAAGGAGCTCCGGGATATTTGTTTACAGTTTCAAAAACGTAAGCAAAACGCTCCTGCAAGTTATCTAAAACTCGCTGATGTGCATAAACTGGAATTTCGCCTTGCTTGAAGTTAAAAGGGCGAATATCATCTAATCCAGAAGTATGGTCTGCATGTTCGTGGGTAAACAAAATACCATCTACTTTTTGACAATTGGAACGCAACATTTGCTGTCTAAAATCGGGGCCGCAATCAATTACGAAAGAATGCTGCTCCCATGCCAACCAAATGGATACGCGCAGCCTTTTATCCTTACTATCAGTACTTTTACAAACAGGGTGATCGCTACCTATTACGGGGATGCCTTGTGAGGTGCCAGTTCCTAAAAAATTTACCTTCAACTTTATCGCTTTTTATTGCAAAAATAGGGTTAATTCTCTTTCTTTGATAACCTATTTCATTAACTTTGCAACATATTAGCCATAGTAAACAAAAATGGATACAGCAATTAAATTAAAAGGTGATAAAATCATCGAACAAATACCTTCGATTAAAGACAAAGCACTTCGTATCAATTTGAACGAAAATATATACGGAACTTTTGCTGAAATTGGTGCTGGACAAGAAACAGTGCGTCATTTTTTTAGAGCTGGTGGGTCATCTGGAACTATTGCAAAAGCAATGTCAGCTTATGACAAAGACTTTAGTGATGCCGTTTATGGTGTAGAATCGGATGGGCGTTATGTCACTGAGAGCCGACTCAAAAAAATGTTAACCCACGAGGTCAATTTGATTGAAAAACGTTTGAGCAGAGAAAAGCATCCTAATAAAATGTTTTTTAGTTATGCCAACACCGTAGCTACTATCGATTTTGCGAAACAATTTAAAGGCCATGGCTGGGTAGGAATTAGTTACCAAATTGAACCTGACGAAGACTACAACGAAATCATATTGCATATCCGTTTTAAAGAAACCGATGTGCGTTTACAACAAGAAACTTTAGGTATTTTAGGTGTTAACTTAATTTATGGTGCCTTTTACAAATACAACGATCCTAAGCGTTTGCTGCGTTATTTATATGACCACTTAGATAAAGACCAACTCGAAATTGATACCATAAACTTTTCGGGACCACGCTTTGCTGATGTAGATAACCGTCTGATGAGTTTACAGTTGGTTAAAAACGGAATGACTGATGCGGTGATGTTTAATCCTGACGGGAAAAATATTTTACCTGCTGCCATTTTGTACAAGAAGAATATCTTGGCTTTCAGAGGAAGTTTTAGACCTGTTACTAAGGTAAATATGGACATGTATGAGAAATCATTAAAAATGTTCCTAAATGAAAACAAGGTCGATAAAGACAATACCTTGGTGGTTTTTGAAATAACACTTTCGAATTTGCGATCGGATGGTGAAATTGACGAAAGAGATTTCATGGATCGTGCCGAATTGCTTTGTTCTCTCGGACAAACGGTAATGATATCGAACTTTCAAGAATATTACAAAGTGGTTGAGTATTTTGCTAACTATACCAAAGCTCGCATGGGATTGGCGCTAGGTGTAAACAACTTGGTTGATATTTTTGACGAAAAATACTATCGTCACTTAAGCGGTGGTATTTTAGAAGCCTTTGGTAAACTATTTTACCGCGATATGAAGGTGTTTTTATATCCTATGATGGGTGAAGATGGTGTTATTATCAATTCTGATAACCTAAAAGTACATCCTAGAATGAAGGAACTTTACAAGTTCTTTAAATTTAATGGTAAAGTAGTCGATATTGACGACTATGACCCTACAATTTTGGAGGTGTTTTCTCGTCAAGTATTGAATATGATTAACAATGGAAAACCAGGTTGGGAAAGTATGCTACCTTCAGGTATTGCAGAAATTATAAAGGAACATCAATTGTTTGGTTACGACCCAAATAAAATTTTAAAAGAAGTCAATTAAAGATTCACTTTGAACGATATAAAAAAACCTTGTTAGCATTTACTAACAAGGTTTTTTGTTTCTGTCAACCCAAGCAATCTTCGAAATCAAATGCTTTGCTTGAATGTGTATGTAATTTTTATTTCAAAATTTGAGCAGCGTGCGCTTTCGTTTTTACATCAGAAATTACCTCATCGATAATTCCCTTTTCATCTATAATAAAGGTGGTACGGTGAATGCCATCGTACTCTTTGCCCATGAATTTTTTAGGACCCCAAACTCCAAAAGCCTGAATTACAGCTTTATCTTCGTCAGCTAATAAAGGGAAAGGAAATTCATACTTGTCTTTAAACTTTGCTTGTGCTTTGGCCGAATCAGCGCTTACGCCTAGTATAGCATAGTTATTTGCTTGAAAGCGCTCAAAATTATCTCTTAAATCACAAGCCTCAGCAGTACAACCTGGTGTACTAGCTTTTGGATAAAAGAAAACTACTAGTTTTTTACCTGCGTAATCAGCTAATTGATGGGTATTTCCGTCTTGATCGGTTCCTGTAAATGCGGGAGCGGCATCGCCTTTTTTTAATGTTGTCATGGATTGTGGATTTTACTTCTATTTGTGTTTTTTATTGAGGTATGCCCCAGATGGAAATGTAAAGCCCGGACTGAAAAACACTATTTTTTTCAGGATGATAAAGAGCGACCGGCAGGAAGCTACTTTAGCATTCTAGAAAAAAAGTGTTTTGAAGGAGGACTTGCAATGTACAGCTGGATTAGGCTCCTCTTAAAATTTTTGCTAATTTTACCTGAGTTAAATGTACGAAAATGAACAAACAGGAACGTGTAACTTTTGTTATAAATACGTTAAAAGAATTATATCCTACCATACCGATTCCGCTAGATCATAAGGATCCGTATACGCTATTAATTGCCGTTTTACTCTCGGCACAGTGCACCGATGTTAGGGTCAATCAAATTACACCTTTACTTTTTGCGAAGGCAGATAACCCGTTTGACATGGTGAAAATGACCGTTGACGAAATTAAAGAAATCATTCGGCCTTGTGGCTTATCGCCAATGAAATCGAAGGGAATTCATGGTTTATCTCATATTTTAATTGACAAATATAATGGCGAGGTACCGCAAAGTTTTGAAGCCTTGGAGGAATTGCCTGCGGTGGGTCATAAAACTGCGAGTGTGGTAATGTCACAAGCTTTTGGTGTGCCTGCTTTTCCGGTTGATACGCACATTCACCGCTTGATGTACCGATGGAATTTAACCAATGGTAAAAATGTGGTTCAGACTGAAAAAGATGCCAAACGCCTTTTTCCTGAAGCTACATGGAACGACTTGCACTTGCAAATTATTTGGTACGGACGTGAATATTCGCCCGCTCGTGGTTGGGATTTAGAGCGCGATATTATTACCAAAACCATTGGAAGAAAAACAGTTATTGATAGTTTTCACAAAGGGAAGTAAACATAAAAAAACCACTTTCATCAACTAGAAAGTGGTTTTTTTATACTTATTAAAAATCGATAGATTATTCAAGCCATTTAATTTGCTATTATCAGAAATTTTTGATCTTTGGTTTGCATTAAATGCAATGCTTTTGAATAATTAAGTAAAAAAGAAATTGTTTCTTTTTTGGGTTTCATTACAGCATTTGTCTGCAATTTTTTAGAGTAAATTTTTGCCATAGAATACAATATTTTGTTTCTATGATAACGCTATACTTTGGCTAATATTGCTAGGCCGTTAAAACTATTTGATGTTTATCAATCACTTTACGCAAATTGAGTAATGCATAACGCATGCGCCCAAGAGCTGTATTGATACTAACCCCCGTAGTTTCGGCTATTTCTTTGAAGCTCATGTCTTGATACATGCGCATAATTAAAACCTCTTTTTGATCATCAGGCAGCTCTTCGATTAATTTTTTGATATCTAATTGCACTTGATCAGCAATAATTTGATTTTCTACCGTTAATGATTCATCAGTCATGATCGAAAAAATAGAGAATTCTTCGGTTTCTCTAAAAAGCGGCATTTTTTTAGATTTACGAAAATGATCAATGATTAAATTGTGAGCAATACGCATGACCCAAGGCAAAAATTTACCTTCTTCGTTATACGAATTAGACTTAAGGGTGTTGATGACTTTTATAAAAGTATCTTGAAAAATATCGTTGGTTACATCGCGATCTGGGACTTTTGAATAAATAAAACCGTAAATCTTAGATTCGTGTCTTTTGATGAGTTTTGCTAGTGCATCCTCGTTTCCATCGATATATTCTTTGATTAATGACGCGTCAGGAAGTTGTATACTAACCATAATAGTACTTTTTAGTGGTAATTTATTGAAATAATGTTCTAAAAAGTATTGTTCTGTTATAGGCAGTATGTTTTGCGTTAATTTATTAATCAAAAATAGCTATTTTTTTTTTCAAGTTGCAACTAAAATCAAGAAAAGTTAACATTTTGATAGCAAAAAATGTTAATTTATAGAACTAGATTTAACTTTGTTTGCTTAAAAGCTAAGATGTAAGACCGTGTTTTTCATCTCTTCAAGATTATTTGACATCTCAACTCTGTTCAAATAAAAAGCTGCTGCTCGTAAAACGAACAACAGCTTTTATAGTATGAAACTATTTTTTTAAAAAAATAAGCATTAACTCCTTGCTTAAAAAATTTGAATCGGTTATTGATAAACTCTGATATAATCAATCACAAATTCTTGTGGTAAGATAGTATCATCAACCTCGGGTCCGCCAAAATTGCCACCTATTGCCATATTTACAATTAGATAGAATGGTTGATTGTAAGGCCAAGTTGCTTCCGTTTTTTGTTCTGGTTGAAAGGTATATACCAATTGATCGTCTACGAAAAAATCCATTTTATCCTTTGTCCATTCTACTGCATAGATGTGAAATCCCTTTTCAATATTTTCAAACTTTGTTTTTTTAGTATTGATCGTATTACCGTGACTGGCTTGCGTGTGTAACGAAGTGAAAACCATGTGAGGCTCTTTGCCCACGTATTCAAGAATATCAATTTCACCGCAAAGTGGCCATCCTACTTGTTTGATATTAGACCCTAGCATCCAGAATGCTGGCCAAACTCCTTGTCCGACTGGCAATTTAGCTCGAGCCTCAAAACGTCCGTACTGGAATTCTTTTTTGCCTTGGGTTGTGATGCGAGTGGAAGTATAGGTATTACCTTCTTTTTTACCCACAATTGTCAATTGATTGTTAGCTACTTTATGGTTTGTTTTCGTGTACAATTGGCGTTCATTATTGCCCCAACCACAGTTCGGACAACCGTCTCCAAGCTCAAAATTCCAATCCTTTTCATTCAAACTTGACCCGTTAAAATTCTCTTCCCAAACTAATTTTCGTTGCTGTTGTGCAAAACTATATTGCACAATCATTATCAAAAAAAGGATGTATTTTTTCATCTTTACTTATTTTACAAATTGAAAACTACTTTCTAAAACCGTTGCTGAACTTCCGCCTACAAACACTTTAAAATCGCCCGCTTCGGCCTCCCATTTGCGGTTAGCGGTAAAATATTCAATGGTTTTTTCATCAATTGTAAAAGTTACTTTTTTTGATTCGTTAGGTTGAAGTTCGATCATTTCAAATCCTTTTAACTCTTTAATAGGACGTGTTGTGCTACCAATTAAATCCCGAATATACAATTGAACCACCTCTTTACCAGCTATTTTACTGTTGTTTTTCAAGGTAACTGAAACTTCAATTTTTCCGTTTACACCAAAAGAATTAGCGCTTAGTTTTAAATCAGAATATTCAAATTTAGAATAGCTTAAACCATGTCCAAATGGATACAAAGGTGTATTTTTCTCATCAATAAAATGCGACCAAAAAACACTCTCAGGTTCGTTCATTGTAGGTCGTCCCGTATTTTTAGCATTGTAATACAAAGGCAACTGCCCTACACTACGTGGGAAAGTCATTGGCAACTTACCACTTGGATTGTAGTCACCATAAAGTACTTGTGCAATAGCATTACCACTTTGCGTACCCAATTGCCAAGCCTCGACAATAGCTGGAATATTCTCATCTGCCCAAGGCAATGCTAACGGACGACCGTTATTGAGTACCAAAACAACATTTGGGTTCACTTTGTAAACTTCCTCTAATAATTCTTGTTGTACTCCCGGTAAATCGATGTTGGCTCTACTACGCCCTTCACCTGATTGCAAACCGTGCTCGCCTAAAACCATTACCACAACATCTGCTTTTTTTGCAGTAGCAACCGCCTCAGGGAAACCACTTTTGTCCGTCATATTAATATTAGTTTCCCAAATAAACTGCGTTCTTCCCACAGCTACATCTGCACCTTTAACGTAGGTGATTTGGTTTCCTGTATATTTTTGCATCCCTTCAATAACAGAAACTGCGGTATTGTCATCAGCAGCAATGCGCCAACTTCCGAGTGGACTTGTTTTATCAGCGGCAAGTGCTCCAATAATTGCAATTTTTTGACCTGATTTTTGTAAAGGCAACAAGTTTTTTTTATTTTTTAATAAAACGATAGACTTCTTAGCCACATCTAAAACGCCATCATGAAACTCTTGCTTTCCAACTGTTGTTTTCTCACGATTTTCATCACAATATTTGTACGGATCATCAAACAATCCCAATTCGAATTTTACTTTCAAAATTCGTCTGGCAGCATCGTTGATTGTCGCTTCTTTAACCTTGCCTTCTTTAACTAATTGAACCAAATGATCCACGTATGCCGAAGATTCCATATCCATATCAGAACCTGCGTTGATAGCTAATTCAGCGGCATGTTTGCTATCTTTTGCAAATCCGTGTGGAATCATTTCGTTAATAGAACCCCAATCAGAAACCACGAATCCGTCGAAATTCCAATCTTTTTTCAAGATTTCTCTTTGCAGGTAAGCACTTCCTGTTGCAGGCACGCCATTTAACTCATTGAATGAATTCATGAATGTACGAACACCAGCATCAGCGGCCGCTTTGAACGGAGGAAAAATAGTATTTTGCAAAACTGATTCGCTGATATCAACTGTGTTATAATCGCGCCCTGATTCGGCGAAAGCATAACCTGCAAAATGTTTCGCGCAGGCCAAAATAGTGTTGGTTGCTGCTAAATCCGTTCCTTGAAAACCTTGCACACGAGCTACTGCGATTTTACTTCCTAAAAACGGATCTTCGCCAGCGCCTTCCATCACGCGACCCCAACGGGCATCTCGCGCTACATCAACCATAGGTGCAAAAGTCCAATTTAAGCCTACTGCTGCAGATTCCTCGGCTGCAATTGCAGCAGATTTTTTGATCGCTACTAAATCCCAGCTAGCTGCTTCAGCTAACGGAATTGGACTTATGGTTTTGTATCCATGAATGACATCAAACCCAAAAATTAAAGGAATACCCAAACGAGTTTCTTCAACAGCTATTTTTTGCAAGGCACGTACATCCTTTACCCCTTTTACGTTGAGCATAGATCCTACCAAGCCCTTTTTTAAATCGTCGTATTTTTTGGCTGCTTGACCTTCTTT
The DNA here is from genome assembly GCF_018069925.1 of Flavobacterium erciyesense. Lineage (GTDB taxonomy): Bacteria > Bacteroidota > Bacteroidia > Flavobacteriales > Flavobacteriaceae > Flavobacterium > Flavobacterium erciyesense. The sequence goes on from NZ_JAGPXB010000005.1 coordinate 95,578, forward strand.
TGGTGTAGGCCCAGTGATATCCCAAAAACCATTGTACTGATTGAGTTGACCTACTTTTTCAGACAACGTCATTAAGTTGAGGACAGAATCAACTTTACGGTCCAAAGGATTGGATGTTTTCGTACTTACTGGAGCTTGCAATGTTTGTTTACTACAAGCCACCACAACGCTCACACAAACTGCCAGATATATAAATGAATGTTTCATTTTAGTCTTATTTTAAAAAACAAAAGGTAGGTAATGATACCTACCTTTTATTAATTGATTTATAAATATACCGCTATTGGTAAACTCGAACGTAGTCAACCTCCATTGCTGATTGCATGAAAGCCGGATCTATTGCACCACCAAAAGTACCACCCATAGCCACATTCATTATCAAGAAGAAATCCTTATTGAAAGGCAAACTACCTGTGTTATTTACTGAGTGTACTAAAGTGTCATCAACATAAATTTTAATAGAAGTTGGACTCCAGATGGTTTTGTAAATATGAAACTCCGTTGAAACATTAGGAATTGATGTTTTTGCTGTATTCGCGCTACCACCGAAATTACCTGGATAATGTAAGGAACCATGTATAACATTTTGTTCGTTTCCTCTGTGTTCCATATAGTCAATTTCACCACAGGCAGGCCAAGGATTGGTTGCATAATTTTCACCAAGAGACCAGATTGCAGGCCAAGTTCCACGCCCGATTGGAAGTTTAGCTCTTACTTCGATTTTACCGTAAGTAAATTCAAATTTATTTTCTGTTTTAATACGAGCAGAGGTGTAACTTGATCCTACTTTTTTAGCAGTAATTTTCAAAGTTCCGTTTGATATCAGGACGTTATCGGCTGCGCTAGTATAACTTTGAGATTCGTTATTACCCCAACCGTTTGTACCAGTACCTAAATCGTAACCCCATTTTGTTGGGTCTGGAGCACCATCTACATTAAATTCATCTGAAAATTTTAACACGGTATAATCCGTTACAGGCGTTGGATTCACCACTGAACCTGCTGGCGATGTCGTAAAAGTATGGTACCAAGCTAGGAATGGATTTCCTGATTGAATTACACGTACAGTCATACGATTGTCAGTAATACTTAAGATTTCGTAAGAGCTAGCTCCAACAAAATACCCCATGAAACCGCCATCAGCAATATTGAGAATTGTCCCTCTTGTTTGTGTTTTCGCATCTGGATTTTTAGAAACAAAAGATTCTGATTTGCTCAAGGTAACTGTTTTTAAACCACTAGTGTTTAATGGGTAGCAGGCATCATCCCCTCCGCCTTTAAAAGCACCGTTATAAAAAGTTTGTCCCTTATTATCCAGTTCAAATTTCATTTGTTTACCAACTAGTGAAAATGTCATAACGCTGTTGTACATACAAGTTGCTGATTTTTCATTTGCCGCAGCACTATAAAATGCTGGGAAATAATTTTGTTTACCAAAAGTAGGATCAGCCCAAGCCACATTTGGTCCTACACCTAAATGTCCTGGCTCGCTTTGTGCCCAGTACCATTTCCTTGAAGTACCACCAGTAAGACGTTGCACTGCGATTGGATCATCGTATTCACTAAAAACAGTTACTTCAATAGTACTACTTGAACTAACTCCACCTGCTCCAGAGGCAATAACAGTTACCGTATAAGTTACTGTTCCTGGTGTACTAAAGGTATTTTCAAAAACACCACTAGGAACATTTTTAGAAGTACCATCACTAAAAATATACTTGTACGAAATGGCATCATCAGCTTTACTAACAAACTTCACTTTTCCTGAACCGTCACCGTTTGGAAGAGCTGCCGTTTTACCCACAACTTCAGCTGTTATTTGAAGTCCAGAAGGGGCATTAATTGACCCAAAGCCTAAATTATCCTCTTGACAATTGACCATCAGCAGAAGGGCAAAGAGAGCTACAATGTTTGATATTAATTTTTTCATTTTTTTATTTTTTTAAATCTTATTACGATTTAGTTATGGAAATAAACGTTATCAACATAAACCGTGTTGTTTCCTGAAGGTGCTCCCACATAAATCAACTGTGCGATATGCGCTCTTGTGGTAAGGCCAGTAAACTGACTTAGAGGTATATCCAAACTAATCCAAGTGTTCTTTGCAGGTGATGTAATTGTAATTTCATGTTCTACATCGTCACCTCCACCAAAGGACCCATTCGCTCCAAAATCGACTAATTTAACCTTAAATTCAGTAAAATCAGATGACCACACATCCGTATGAAAATGTGTCATCGCTGTAGCATTAATTGGTGTACTCGTTGCTTCGATACCCACAAAGTTTAGAGCACTGTATTTTTTAGTTGCATTACCACTGATGCTAACATCAGTTAAAGTAGCGCTTGACCAAGAAGTTCTCCAAGTATCAACTGCTACATTGGAATAAACATCACTAAACATAGAGATTACTTTAGATGCTGGTAAAGTAGGGTTTGGCGAAGCAGTAATTGATCCCGCTGTATTGTAGAAAAAAACATTGTCAACATACACCGTATTATTTGAAGATGGTGCTCCAACTAAAATCAATTGTGCAATATGGCTGCGAGTTGTTAAGCCAGTAAAATCGCTCAAAGGTAAATCCAAACTCACCCATTGTTCTCTTTTTGGGTTGGCAATTGTAATTTCGTGTTCTCTATCATCACCTCCACCGAATGAGCCATTAGCTCCAAAATCGACTAACTTCACTTTGAATTCAGTTAAATCAGCTGACCAAATATCGATATGGAAAAAAGTCATTGCTGATGCATTGATTGGAGAAGAAGTAGCCTCGATTCCAACGAAATTTAAGGCACTGTACTTTTTAGTAGCATTACCACTAATATTAATATCCTCAAGTGTTGCTTGTGACCAAGATGTTCTCCAAGTATCAACTGCAACATTTGTGTAGCTGTTGCTAAACATAGATATTACATTTGCAGCAGGAATGGTAGGAGTTGGAGCGGCAAATAAATTAGTTACTGTAACACTTTCTGTTTTTTCAGCTTTTGCTGCACCACCGCTAAGTGCCACCACTCTTACTTGATAAGTACCTGCTGCTTTGTACGTATGAGAAACTACATCACCTTGCATAAAGTCAACTGGTACTTCGTTAGGAACATCTCCAAAATAAACTTGAAAGAAAGTTTCTAATTCTGCTTCGGCAGAAACTGTAATTCCTAGATTACTTCCGATTCCTACTTTAGTAACTAAATTGCGAGGAGCTAAAAACGAAACCATTACTTCTTGAATTGTCTCTGTTTTTTTACCATTTAAAGTCACACCAACAATACGAGCATTGTATTTCCCCTCCTTGTATTTGTGTGTGTATGTCTCACCAGCTCTCAAAAACACTGGAGCTGTAGTTGTGTCGCCAAAATAAATTTCGAATTGCGTCACCCCATCACCTTTCGGCAAAAAGGTAACATTACCTGTATTGTCCTGTGTAATGGTTGTAAGTGCTGAAATATTAGATGGAGCAGCGATGCTGTCTAAATCAACATCGTTATTTTCATCTGAGCACCCAAAAGTGAATGTCAGTACAAAAATACTTAGTATTAATTTTAATTTTTTCATATCTAAATAGTATTAGTTTTTAGTATCCTGGATTTTGTGCCCAATTTCCGTTGGCAAACTGAATTTCTTCAATAGGAATAGGAAACAATTCATGTTTGTTTGCAGTAAAACCAGCAATTTCCTGCGCTGCTTTACCTGTACGAACTAAGTCAAAGAAACGGTGACCCTCACCTGCTAGTTCCACTCTTCTTTCTGCCCAAATAAAATCAGTTAAGGCAGCACCTGATGAAGCGATGTCGTGATTTAAATCTCCAAACGCACGACGACGCACTTGATTTAAATAGCCTCTTGCTTTGGCATCATCTATGTTTCCGCGATTTAAAGCTTCTGCAGCCATCAATAATACATCAGCATAGCGAATGGCTCTGTAATTGTTTGGATTGGTTAAGTTCAAATCTCCTTGCGCATTAGTACGTCTTTTTCTTGGAATGTATTTTCTGTTAAAAAAACCAGTATGCTCGTACCCTTTACCAAATGTAGCGCCCGTACTTGCTGCCCAAGCTTCGATATCTAAAATTGCTACTGCTTTTCGGTTATCACCTGCTTCAAAAGCGTTTACAATTTTTTGCGTAGGCACATTAAAACTGAAACCAGAGCTAAATACATCACCAGTGTAGTTACGTGGTCCACTAAAACCTACTGCTACGTTACCTTCACTACATTGCAAGCAATTAAAATCAGCACCTTCGGTATCAGTATATTGAACTTCGAAAACTGATTCTACACCATTTTCACCAGCTTCTTCAAAAATAGAATTGTAATCAGATACTAATGAATATGCTGAAGAATTTATTACACGCTCCAGAGCAGTGGCTGCAGGTGCAAATTTATTTTGATACAAATAAGCTTTACCTAAAAGTGCTAATGCTGCACCACGAGTCACACGTCCTTTTTGAGTGGCTGTAACTGGTAAGTTTTCTGAAGCAAAAATCAAATCTGCCTCAATAGATGCATAAACTTCTGCTGGAGTCGATCTTTTAATTGATTTTTCATCACCAGGACTAAAGCGGGCGTCCCCTTTCATTGGGATTCCTCCAAACCATTTTACTAATTCAAAATGAAAATAAGCTCTCAAAAAACGAGCCTCAGCAATCACTTGATTTTTTCCTGTAAAATCAGTTTTGTCTTTAAATTCTAAAATGTAGTTAGCACGTTGTACGCCCGCAAACATGAAATCCCATAGGTTTTTCAAGTTACTATTTACTGGTGTATGAATCATATCATCAATCTGCTGAAAACCAGGCGTATCCAATTGACTTTCGCCTCCTGCTAAAGTATTATCCGAAGCAATCTCACCTAGGAGCGCATTAAGATAAGTAGATTGCAAAATATCATAGGTTGCAATTAATGCGTTGTCATAATCAGATTTTGAATTAAAATAATTCTCTGAATCGATTGAATACTGAACCGGTCTGTCTATAAATTCATCGCTACAAGAAACGATTAAAGTAGAGCTAACAGCAACCGAAAGTAAACTAATATAAATATACTTTTTCATTGGGTGTAGAATTAAAAATTAAGATTTAAACCTAACAAATAGGTTCTTGGAATAGGGTAAAAACCATTGTCAATACCTCCACCAATTGGAGCTCCATTTGAAGCACCTGGATCATAACCACGGTACTTTGTAAATGTATAAAGGTTGTTTACCGCTGCGTATAAACGTACTTTTGAAATACCCGCTTTTTCTACAAAACTCGGTTTTACTGAATAGCCTAACTGAATATTTTGAATTCGGGCATAAGATCCGTCTTCTACAAAATAGCTTGAGAAATTTGAATTTCCGGTAGCTCCAGTAGTTACTCTTGGAATCGAGTTTGTACTTCCTTCACCTGTCCAACGGCCTAAAACGTAGTTTAATCTATTGACATCTGTAAGGTTTCTTTCGTAGTTACGAACAATATCATTACCAACGGAAGCAAATGTATACATGGCAAAATCAAATTGCTTGTAATTCATTTGAATATTGAAACCCATTGTTGCTGTTGGAATAGGATCACCGATGTTGGTTCTGTCTTTGTCATCTAAAGTACCATCACCATTAACATCTACAAATCGTAAATCACCAGGGCTAGCTTCAGCACCAAGTGCTAATTGAGATGGATGTGCATCAACCTCAGCTTGATTTTGGAAGATTCCATCCGTTTTATAACCGTAAAAATAGCCGATTGGCAAACCTACTTGCATTCTTGAAGGTGCTTGTTGACCTACCCCGAAAGATCCGTTTGGTATAAATGGTACTCCATTTGTACTTAGAACTTCATTTTTAATAAAAGTAACATTGTACCCTAAATTAACTGAAAAACTATCCGAGAATTTATTTTTATAATCAACAGCAAACTCAAATCCTGAATTTCTCACTGTACCTCCATTTATTGTTGGTGAAGACGCTCCTGGCGCTGCGGTTCCATTAATACCAGAAACTGGTATATTAGTGATCAATAAATCAGCCCTTGTGTCAATAAAATAATCAGCTACAATTGAAACTTTGTCATTTAGCAACCTCAAATCTAAACCAACATCAAATTTCCTAGCTTCTTCCCATTTCAAATTTGGATTAGGAATTTGTCCCGTAGCCAAACCGTTAATTAAAGTCCCATCAAAAACATAAGTTGCCTCACCAGTTAATTGAGAAATGTATCCATTATTTTGAATTTGGTCATTACCCAATGTTCCATAACTTCCTCTTAATTTCATAAAATTAACAAGTTTGTCTTTTCCAAAAAAACCTTCATCAGAAATTACCCAACCCGCAGTTAATGAAGGGAAATAGCCCACTCTGTTACCCGGACCAAATTTTGTTGAAGCATCTCTTCTAATCATAGCAGAGAATAAATACTTTCCTTTAAAATCATATTGTCCTCTTGCAAAGTAAGACAGTCTGCGCTCATCGTAAACATAAGACCCAACTGGAATCGTTCCTTCCGGCGGAACACCTCTTGTTAGAGTAATATCAGCAAATTCCCATGAATTATAAGGCACATCATATCCTGTTGCAAACAAACCATTACCAAACTGCTTGTAAATGGTATTACCTACCGTTGCAGTTACATTATGATTTTCTCCAAATTTGTTTGAGTAAGTTCCGTATAAATCGAAAGAATAATCGTTATCATTTATCGCATTTTGAGATACTGAACTACGTAAAACATCAAAAACTTTACCCCCGTATGATACTTGCTTTGCAAAAGATTTCGCTTCACTGTTCGCTGTATTGAAACCAATGGTACTAGAAATCACGAAATTTTTAAATGCTTTGTACTCTAAACCAAAATTTCCATTGATTTTTTTGAAATTGTAGTCATTGTAAGTATTAGCCATTTGCTCAAGAGGGTTGATAATTTCAAAACCCAAACCTGCGGGGCTTGGCACTTTGGTAAAATTGCCATTTGCATCATAAGGCGCAAGTGTTGCTGGTAAATTCAAGGCATTGAATAAAACCGAACCAAGTCCGTTTTCATTTAAAGATTTTCTATTAAAATAAGTATAGATAACATTGGTCTTCAATTTCAGTTTATCAGAAACATCTGCACTTAGTCCAATTCGGGCAGTATTTCTTAAAAAACCTGATTTTGCTCGACCGATAATTCCCTCTTGATCGATATGTGAACCACTCACCGAATAAGTAATTTTATCAGAACCACCTGAAAAAGACAAATCATGACTTATAACAGGGACATTGGTACTAAAAATCTCTTTTTGCCAATCGGTACCTTTACCTAAACCTGATACATTAGGAAAAGGAATGGCAGCACCGCCATTAGCATAACTTTCGTTTAAAAGTAAAGCATACTCAGTAGCATTTAATGTTGGTAGTGATCTGGATGTTTCTTGAAAACCAGTGTAAGTATTGTAACTTAATTTACCTTTGGAATTCTTTTTACCAGACTTTGTCGTAATTAAAATAATACCATTCGCACCAATTGTTCCATAAATGGCTGCTTGAGCATCTTTCAAGACAGTGATCGATTCGATGTCATTCGGGTTTAATAAACCCAACTCCCCTACATAACCGTCAATGATTGTGGTAGGTCTGTTCTCACCATTGGTAGCAATACCTCTAATTCTGATATCTAATGAAGCACCCGGAGCTCCTGATGTAGTAGTTACATTCACTCCGGAAACGGTACCTTGAAGAGCTTGCTCAACACGAACTGGCTTTAATGCATCCAGAGTTTTACTGTCCACTACTGAAACAGCACCAGTTACTTCACGCTTTTTTTGACTTCCGTAACCAATAACGACTACTTCGTCTAACATTTTAGAGTCCTCTTGCATTACAATATTTAATGCATTGTTCGCAGAGGTAACTTTAAATTCAAGGTTTTTGTATCCAACGTATGAAAACACTAAAGTTGATCCTGCTGGCACGTTTTTAATAGAGAAACGTCCATCCATGTCTGTGGATGTTCCTGTGGTTGCATTTTTAACTTGAATGTTTACTCCTGGAATAGGTAAACCAGAACCTGCTTCTTTAACAACTCCTCCTACATCATTTCCTTGGGCAAAACCAAAGGAAGTCAGAAATAGAAAAAGAATGAGTAGATAGTTTGACTTCATAATTTGTGTTTTTTGTGAATTATAAAATTAGCGGTAACAACTAATAATTAATTAAAAAGAACCTCAACAAAAAACATACAATGCAAAAAAACATCTAATTAATTTCGAATCTCCAAACATCCATTGAAAATCGCGCCTTTTTACAGAAAAATATCCACCACAAAAATGTTAAATCAACCAAAAATAACGTTAATGTTGTGGTGATGTATAGGTAATACCCATTAATTTCGACTTACCTATACAGCTAAAATATACTCAACAAGTCCTTGTTCATGTGTTAATCCCATCTTTTTACGCAAACGATATCTTTTAATTTCGACACTTCGAACAGAGATGTTTAACAATGGTGCAACTTCCTTAGACGAAAGATTCAATCGCAAGTATGCACACAAGCGTAAATCGTTAGGAGTTAAATTTGGATGTGCTTCTTTTACTTTCTTCAAGAAATCTTTATCGGCATTATCAAAAGCTTCTTTAAAAACGCTCCAACTATCGCCTTCGGAGATGTTTTTATTGATTGTAGAAATAACAGATTTAATGCTTTTGCTTCCCTCCTCAGAAGTTTTCTTTAAATCTTCTTTTATAAAAGCGAGCAATTCATTTTTACTGTTTAAACTCATAGTCGACACTGCTAGTTCTCTGTTTTTGGTATCTACATCGCGAGATAGCTGTTCATTACGTACGCGCATGAGTTCTTGTTCATTTTCTAACTCTTTAATCTCCAACAAAAGATTATTTTCTTCAATTAGCTTAAGCTCTTTTTCTTGATAATATTTTTTATATGCTTTGTGGATGAATCTAGCTGAAATGGCAAAGAGAACGAAATAAATCAGCAAAGCAAGATTAGTCAAATACCAAGGTTTTTTTACCGTAAAACTATAACTTACACCATCATCAAGCGTACCATTAGCATATTTGGCACGCACTTTTAGAACATAATCACCTGGTGGTAAATTTTTAAAATTTATAGACGTTTTAGAATTCCATTCGCTCCACTCCTCTTGAAAACCCGCCAAAAGATATTGAAATTCTGTATTGATGTACTTATTGTACTCGGGAACGGTGTAATTTATTGTGATGTTGTTTTCATCATATTTAAAAATTCCTTTGCCCTGAATTTCCTGATTTTTATTGGCCTCGTTTTGTTTGTTGATTGTGACTGACGTAATAGCAACTTTGTAGTTTTTAAAAGTCAAATCATTCAGATTTAAAATGTAATAACCGTCTGTTGTCCCTATTAAATAATTAGTACTAGAAATTTGAGTTATATTTTCATATCCTAACATCGAATTGGTTAAAAATGCTGGAATTGGAATTACATTTTGTTTTAGTTGGCTACTTAACTTACCGATAGAAAAATAGTGGATGTAATTTTTAGAAAAAAGCCAAATTTTGTTCGACTCGTCTACAATTAACTTACCAGAGGTGTATTCGTCTTTGGTAAATACATTACTTAACAAACTGTCTTTAGCAAATTGATTGGTTGCTACATTCAATTTATATATCCCTTGCTTGTTAGCGTAATAAATAGCATTATTAAATTGCGTTAAACTGGCATGTTTGCCTTTGCTCGGAGATTGATACGTGTATAAAGATGAAATTTTGCTCCAGTTAGCGTCCACGTTTAATCGATAAACTCCTTTATATTCGTGGCTTATAAAAATTTGATTTTTAGTAGTGACTTCAAAATATTTCGAAGAATTATTAAAGCCCGCGATTTTGTTTTTAAAACGCCAACCAGAAGCTGTTTTTTGTAGGACTGAGATTCCGAAATAATTTCCTTGTAGTAAGAGGCCCTTTTGGTTAGGAACAGACTCAAATTTCCAAGTTCCTGATGCCGAAAAAATAGATTGTGCTGCACCATTATCAACAACAAAAGTACCCGAGTCATGGCCACAAAATAAGGTATTGTCAAAAATGAATAACGACCATACTTGCCCCTTAGTTCCTGGAATAAACTTAAAAGAATCATTACCGCCATATTTCTTGTAAAACAAACCTTGGTTGGTTCCAATGTACAGGATTCCTTTGTACAACTTTGAAGCGTAAACTGTTCCTAAAGTCCCCGTATCATCAACATAATTTTGAACAGGTGATTGCAGGTTGATGCAATTGATACCGTTATCGAGGCCAACCCATAAATTTTTATCATCATCTTCAAATAATGAAAGTACTGTATTATTACTTAATCCTTTGTTTTGAGTGATATGATATTGAAATCGACCATTGGAACTAATGATATAAATTCCGTTAGACACTGTTCCTAATGCAAAACTACCATCAGAAAGCTGTTGACTACTATACACGCTACTGGCAGCTAACTCAGCATCTACTTCGGTGCTAAACTTGGTTACTGTATTTCCAACTAGCTTGTAAAAACCATTTAACTGCGTTTGAATCAGTAAACCATCCGCTTCTGAAAAAAGATTTACAATTTTATTTTTTTGCAAAATCGGACTGTTCGAAACCAAGCGAGCGTTGCCATTCTCTATTTCAAATAAACCTTGATTTACTGTTTGAAAAAAAATGCCATTTTTAGTCCAAAATGATTTGGTAATCGTGTTTTTAGGACTAATAATTTTAAAACTATTTTGTTTTGAGTCATAAATATAAATCCTATTTAACGATTGAAAAACAACCCAATGCTCATACTGCAAGATATTCCAAAACTGCTCGTCATCTAAAATTTTTGATTTTATCTTTTTACTTAACGAATTGTACTTCAGTTTTCCGTTCTCTTGCCTTGACCAATAGCCAAATTCCATGTAGCAGCCCGTGTATACTTTGTTACCTATTACTTTTACCGAACGTAAAATTGTTTCGTTAGGCGAAGGATACAACTCCCAACTAGCACCATTATATTCAAGTAAACCTTCATTATTGGCAAAAAAAACAAAATGATTTTCATCTTGCGCAATCATCCAGTTTTGATTTCCCGCACCATAAGTTGCCGAGTTATACTTAACAATAGGTGGCAATTCCTGCGAAAAGGCAAAAGAATAACAAAACAGAATTAGGAAGTAAATAGGTGTTTTCAAGGCTCAAAAGTTTATTTTTTCAAATGTAAATCTAAATATAATATTTATTACACATATATGCCTCATAAAATTAGGATGGCCTATTAAACCTGTCAGAATACCCGTTTTAAATATTATTTGTGAGTTGTTCACGCTCAAATCTCTGTTCAAAAATGCTTACTTTTGTAAAAATTATCATTTGTATGCAAATTGACCTTTCTCAGCTAGATCCAAAGAAAAATATTATTATTAAAGGAGCTCAAGTTCACAATTTAAAAAATGTGGATGTTGCTATACCGCGTAATAAATTAGTAGTAATTACAGGACTTTCAGGATCAGGAAAATCTAGTTTAGCATTTGATACGCTATACGCAGAAGGACAACGTAGGTACGTAGAAAGTTTATCATCGTATGCACGTCAATTTCTCGGTCGTTTAGACAAACCAAAAGTAGAATATATCAAAGGTATAGCTCCTGCAATTGCGATTGAGCAAAAAGTGAATACTACAAACGCGAGGTCAACAGTAGGAACTTCAACCGAGATTTATGATTACATGAAATTATTGTACGCTCGTATCGGTCGTACATTTTCACCAATCTCTGGCCAAGAAGTTAAAAAAAACACGGTTACTGATGTTGTAAACGAAGTAAAATCGCTTCCGTTAGACAGTAAATGGCTACTCCTTGCCCCGATTCATCTCGAAGAAGGCAGACTGCTTAAAGACAAATTAAATGTACTCCTACAGCAAGGTTTCGCAAGGATTTTGGTTGACAACGAAATGGTTCGTCTTGATGAATTACCGGATGATTTGGATAAAAAAACGATCTTTTTAATTGTCGATCGAATTGTAGTTAAAGACGAAGAGGAATTCTTCAACCGATTGGCTGATGCGGTGCAAACTGCCTTTTTTGAAGGAAAAGGAATTTGTTACCTGCAAGATTTACAAGGCGAACAAAAATATTCCTATTCCAATAATTTTGAGTTAGATGGCATCGCTTTTTTAGAGCCCAATGTACATTTATTCAGCTTCAATAATCCCTATGGAGCTTGTCCGGTGTGCGAAGGCTACGGAAATATTATTGGTGTAGATGCTGAATTAGTTGTGCCTAACACAACCTTATCCATATTTGAAAACGCTATTTATCCGTGGCGAGGAGAAAGTATGGGTTGGTACCGTGATGAATTGGTTAACAAAGCTTATAAATTTGATTTCCCTATTCACAAACCTTATTACCAATTGAGCGATGATCAGAAAGAGTTGTTGTGGACTGGAAATTCTTATTTTGTAGGTTTGAATGACTTTTTTAAAGAATTAGAAGAGAAAAATTATAAAATACAAAACCGAGTAATGCTGTCGCGTTACCGAGGTAAAACAAAGTGTACGGCTTGTAAAGGTAAACGCCTGCGTGTGGAGGCTTCTTACGTTAAAATTAACGGAAAAACTGTCTCTGATCTAGTTGACTTACCAATAAAACACTTGGTTGCGTTTTTTAAAGACATTCAACTAGATACTTATGAGCAACAAATTGCCAAACGATTACTAGTTGAAATCAATAATCGATTGTCATTTTTAACGCAAGTAGGACTCGATTATTTAACCTTAAACCGAAACTCAGCTACCTTATCAGGCGGTGAGTCTCAGCGAATCAACTTAGCAACTTCTCTTGGTAGTAGCTTGGTAGGATCCATGTACATTCTTGATGAACCTAGTATTGGTTTACATCCAAAGGATACAGAACGATTGATTCAGGTGCTACTTTCATTGCGTGATTTAGGAAACACTGTAATTGTAGTAGAGCACGATGAGGACATCATGAAAGCTGCCGATATGATTATTGATATTGGTCCCGAAGCAGGAACATTAGGTGGAAATTTAGTAGCGCAAGGTACTTACCCAGAAATTCTGAAAGCCGATTCGTTGACGGCCAAATACCTTAACGGAGATTTGGCCATTGAAGTGCCTAAAAAAAGAAGATTATTTAAAAATCATATTGAAATAAAAGGAGCTAGAGAAAATAATTTACAAAATATAGATGTTACTTTTCCATTAGATGTGCTGACTGTTATTACTGGAGTTTCAGGAAGCGGTAAAAGCACCTTGATAAAAAAGATTCTTTTTCCTGCCATGCAAAAAAAGCTGGAAAATGTAGGAGACAAAGCCGGACAATTTAGCGAAATGACAGGCTCTTTTTCGCAAATTAAACACATTGAATATGTAGACCAAAACCCAATTGGTCGCAGTTCACGATCTAATCCTGTTACCTATATCAAAGCGTACGATGACATTAGAGATTTGTATGCTCGCGAAAAACTCTCTAAATTAAGAGCATACCAAGCCAAACATTTCTCCTTCAATGTGGATGGCGGACGCTGCGAGACGTGCAAAGGAGAAGGTAGTATTAATGTGGAAATGGTCTTCATGGCCGATGTGCAGCTTCCATGCGAAACTTGTCAAGGGAAACGCTTTAAAAAGGAAGTACTCGAAGTTACTTTTGAAGGCAAAAACATCCATGAAATATTGAGTTTAACCATAGATGATGCCCTTGCCTTTTTTGCCGCTCACAAACAAACTAAAATCACTCAAAAACTACAGCCATTACAAGATGTAGGTTTGGGTTATGTGCAATTAGGACAATCCTCTTCTACCCTTTCCGGTGGTGAAGCACAACGAATCAAATTGGCCTCATTTTTAGTAAAAGGAGCAACAAAAGACAAAGCTTTGTTTGTTTTTGATGAACCTACTACGGGACTGCATTTTCATGATATTAAAAAACTCTTAGCTTCATTTGACGCGTTAATTGACAAAGGACATTCCATCATCGTAATTGAACACAATTTGGACTTGATTAAGTGTGCCGATTGGATTATTGACTTAGGTCCCGAAGGTGGCGAAAATGGAGGCCAATTGCTCGCCGTTGGTACGCCGGAGCAAATTGTAAAAAATAAAAAATCGATTACTGCAAGTTACTTGAAAGCAGTTTTATAAAGGCCGATTTATAAAAGCAAAAAGCCGATTCCCTAAAAGAATCGGCTTTTTTTTGTTAATTAACTTATTTACTAGAATCGGTAACCTAAACTAATACCACTGCGAACACCACCCCAAGGGCCGCTTACTTTAATGGTTGCTCCACGAGCAGTTACGGTTGAAGTCACATCTGATAAAGGCAACTCAATATCCTCTAATTGATTACGCAATTCCTCTTGCTCAAAAGCATTCAAATCACGATCTGTAACACCTTGAAAACTACCATCAGACGTACCGTAATGAGGTCCAACAATCCACCAGTCTAAAATGAAATGTTTGCCTAAATTAAATTGTGCTCCCAATTGTAACCCGAATGAATTGGCAGTTAATTTACCTCCAACAGCCAAATTTTCTTGATTTGTTCCAGTGGGGTTTGTATCAAACGTAAAATTTATATTTGAAATATCATACTTTACATTTCTGTAAAAAGGAGCAATATAAAATCCTTTTCCATACCCTTTTCCTAGGTAAAATCGAACCTCAGGAGTAATTGCTGTATAGCCTAAAGTCGCGTTTTCAAAAATACCCTGCGTTTCTGGATCATCAGATGTAAAATCGTTGATGGTTTTTTGAAACGGTAGGGCACCTGAAGGAATAAAACTGTACCCTAATACAATTCCGATTCGTTTTGAAACGCTTCTTTCGTATTGAAGTTGAATGTTTTTGAATGCCAAACTTGTCAAACTAATTTTAAAATTGTTTTTCGGAATTACAATAGAATCATTTTTTGTTTGTGCGACAACAGGCGCGATGGCAAAAAGCAGCAATGCTACTAAAAGGATACTTTTTTTCATAGGAGTTCGATTGTTTAATGAATCAAAAATAGGATTTTTTAAGCCATGTGGCAATTTTCTTCAAAAATATTACCATCCTCGTCAATGGCAATAATAATCTCTCTAGGCTTTGCACTTACTCTTGCATAATATAGCCATACAAAAGACCACAGCCCCAATGTAATACAACACAATACAAAGTTGAATAAGTGGTCAACTTGCTGTTTTTCTCTGCGCAAAACAATGTAGGGCAACTTGTCATTTTGCTCTAAAATAACAAAACCATCTGCAATTTTATTTTTTAAGGTAAAGTAGAAATTCTTTTTTTGCGCCTCTGAGACATCTTGAAGTATAATTTCTGATTCCATAATTGGTTGTAAATTTTTTGATTTGCTAAAAATTAACTTCACAAATTTACTTTCAAAATTCAGTATAGGCAATACCAACTTTAGGTGATATTTACGCCTTAAAAAGAAGTGCTTTATTACAAAATCGATATTGCTGCAAAAAACATAACTGTTTAAACTGAATTAGGAACGAAGCTTCAACTTAACTAAAACCATGTCAATAGCATTGTTAATCTCGGGCGAAATAACCAGTTTATAATTAACAGCTACATAAACAACTGTAATTAATATCGATTTTAATATGATGTTAAAAACTGGTACAAATGGAAAGTCCCAAAAATAAAACAACAAAAACAAGAAGAAGGTAATTCCTAAGGAATACACAGTTTGCTTTGTAAATGGATACAAATGCATTCGCTTGACAACAAAAAGTAATTTAGCCAAACTGTATAAAGTAATAGATAAGAGCGTAGCGACTGCAGTTCCAGTTATAGCAAACCTTGGAATAAAAAACATGTTTAACCCAACTGTCAAGAAAACAAGCAATAATCCCAAAAACAAGACCATACGATAGTATTTTGAATTGAAAATAATCGCGTTATTATTTCCTAAGATCAAATCAAAATATTTAGATATACCAATCAAAAATACCACAAGAATTCCACCGCCATATTCTTTTGGGACCATAACGTAAAGTTGATTGATGTTAACAAAAATACACAGCATTACAAAGCCACCAACAACTTGCAGATTAATAGAAGTCTTTTTATACAAATCATTTAATTCATCATGCTTATTCTCATGCATCAATTTAGCAGTTATTGGATATGTAATCTGATGCATTGCACGACTGGGAACAGCAATTACAGAGGCAATGTAAGTAGCAACTGAATAATAGGCTATATTCTCAATTTTAATATACTGATTCAGCATAATCTTATCGATATCTAACAGCATAACAGCGACACTGCCTGATAAAATAATGAAAAAAGTATACACTAAAACATCTTTCACATTTTGCGGAATAGTGAACTGGAACACAGGTTTTTTTATACGGAAAGCATAAAGCATCGTAATAATAAAAGCCAGAAAGTAGATAATAGCAGTGACATAAATAAATTCAACAACAGAAATCCATCCATAATAAACTCCAATCAATGCAAATAAAGAAAATAATCTTAGGCCAACTTCTTTAACAAAATTGCCAAAAACTGAATGCATGTGCACTCTAGCCCAAGCATAAAAAATCTCGAAGTAAGCCATACTGAGGCCTATAAATGGAATGAGCCACAAATAGTCTTTAACAACAGGGTTTTCTTTACTCAAGTATAACGAAATGGGTTCAAAAAAGAACAATCCTATCAATACTAAAGGAATACATAACAATAAAGGAATTAACACAGTAAATGATAAAAAACGAGAGCGCTCTTCCTCTGTTTCATATTGCGTATAAAACTTTACTAAGGTGTTTTGCATCCCAAAGGCTAACAAAGGCATAATTATATTTGCCCAAGAAAGTATGTAATTAGTAAGAGCATAAAATACAGTTCCTAAAAAAAATGGATATAAATAGAGTGTATTGATTGCACCGATACCAAAACCTAAATAGGTAATTATTGTATTTTTTAAAGATTGATTAAGAACTATTCCCATTGTGATTTTGTGCAAAGTATTATTTACTTTGCTTTTATTTTTAGACCTTTTTTAATAAAATTGCTAGTTCTTGAGTTAAATTTTTACGCGAAAATTGCTGTAAACCAACGGGATGCGATTGTAATTTCCCTTGCAAAAATTGGTTATAATAGTCCAAAATTACACTTTTCAGCTTCACTTTATCTGAATATTCAAAAAATACTCCCGTATTAGTCTGCGTAATAATTTCGGCAAAATCAGAATCTTTCGGACCAATTGCGATTATTGGCCTATTCGAAACCATATATTCAAATAATTTCCCTGGAATAATACTTTTGGTATCAACCGAATTTATTTCGATAAGCAATAACACTTGTGACTTTCTTTGGTGAGCGATAGCTTCTTTATGCGACACATAACCTAAGTTGTTCACGCAGGCGTTTAAGCCAACTCGCTCTATGGTTCCTAAAACCTCTTGACTTACAGCACCAATTAGCTTTATTTCCAAATCTGATTTGAACGTGGCGTGTTCTTCACATAATTCTACCAAACTTTCCCATAGTGCCAAAGGGTTACGTTCTGATAACAATGAACCAATATGCGCCATTGAAAACTTACGATCCAAAGCTTGTACTGACACTTCTTCGCTGTCATATCCATTGGTAATTACTGTGATTGGTTTTGACGTTATCGCTTCAAACTCAGCTTTGGTAGTTTTGCTGGTTACCAAAATCGAATCAGCAGCATTTAGAACTTGATTTTCTAATTTTTTGTGAGTCGATGCTGCAAAATTAGACAAGCGTAGTGCCTTATGATAGCCAATAGTTGTCCAAGGATCTCGAAAATCGGCAATCCATTTTACAGCCAATCTTTTCTGTAATTCCAATCCAATAAGATGCAAACTATGTGGCGGTCCTGATGTTACAATTGTATCAATTTGATTTTCTTTTATGTATTGTTGTAAAAAGTTAACAGAGGGTTTTACCCAAAAAACGCGTGCATCTGGTATAAACAAATTCCCTCGTATCCATAAAAAAGCTTTATCTAAAAAAGATTGCTTTTTTTGGTTCGGAATAATTCCCGAATTCATCTTTTTTGTTTTATTCTTAGATAAAAATGATGCCAATTGATAAGGTTCAAAAATCTTATTTCGAATAATAACAACCTCATTAGAAACTTCTTGTACCAATTGTTCATCAATGATGGGATACGTTGGGTTTTCAGGAATATAAACAATTGGTTGTACACCGAACTCAGGTAAATATTTGACAAATTTTAACCAACGTTGCACTCCTGGTCCTCCTGCCGGCGGCCAATAATACGTGATAATAAGTACCTTTTTTTGAGACAAAATGTATTTTTTTTAAACTTTATACGCGACACCTAAATAAACAGCCAAAATAAACATGTTAGTTTAGCAGTATAATTACAAATTATGAATACAATTTCGATTTATTGGTTTGCTGTTGCAATCTTTTTACGTTCAAAATAAATTCCTGCCAAAATCAAAAGCAAGATAACAATAGAACTAATAAGCGTAATAGTACTTCCCGTTTTTACTACTTGAGGTTCAAATTTAAACTCGATAATGTGATTCCCTTTTGGAACAATTAGCCCACGTAAAGTATAATCAACTCGCAAATGATCAACTAATTTATTATCAATGTAGGCATTCCAACCATCAGCATAATACATCTCTGAGAAAACAGCCAAACCATCGTTCGTATTTACAGATTTATACTTTAATGCATTCGGCTTATAATTCTCTAATGTAATACTAGCGCTACTATCTTTGGCGAAAGCCACTGTAGGAACTTGAAACTCCTTCTGGTTTACAACAGCAACTTTTTTAGAGTTTAAATTTGTCAACGCTTTCATTTCCTCATCAGGAGAATTTACTTTTTTAACTTGGCTCACAAACCAAGCATTTCCATTTGCATCTGGATTTGCAACAACAAAATCATTGTCTTTTTCATCCTTTTGAATCACGTAAACCACATTAAGCATATTGAGTACTTCAATATTATTTTTGGCTATTTGATAATCCAATAATTGCTGCATGCGTCTTGGCCGTACCGCACTGTAACCGCCAATTGATTTGTGGAAATAAGAAGTACGCGAACCCATAACATTTGCTACTTCAAATACTCGGAAATTAGCAGTATCCTTTAAAATCTGGCTATCAACAGGCGTTTCTTGAAATGGAACTTCTACTTCGTATTTACTGACAAAATCCTTAGCTGAAACGTATTTTTTATCTACAAAAAACAAGTCGAAAACCATAAATAGTCCAACTAGAATAATTGCAGTGCGTTGCACAAAAAAGTTTTTAATGAACAACCATAATACTCCTGCTGCAACCAAAATAAAGAATCCAGATCGAAGCAAATCTGCAGTATACAAATTCATACGATCCTGCTTTAATGCAGTTATAAATTCAGGACCGAAATTTTTAACAAAAAGTGCATCAGATGGACCTGAGAAGTTAAACATTCCTTTGCTAAAAAATAAAATAATGAGAATGCCTGCACTTAAAATTGTTGTCTCATAAAGTGCTTTCCATTGGGCTTTTTTATCTGCTAAAAAGAAGGCTTGCAATCCCATAATTGCTAACACAGGGAAACATAATTCTAAAACCACTTGAATCGATGAAACAGCCCTAAATTTATCATACAAAGGAACGTAGGAGATAAAAAAGTCAGTGATTAGGCTAAAGTTCTTTCCCCAAGAAAGAATTAATGCTACGGCAGCACCACATGCAAAAACGTATTTAATTTTTCGTTTATCAAGAAACAAAGCTAAAATGGCAAGAAAAAATACAATTGCACCAATATAAGCTGGAGCAGCCACAATTGGTTGGTCGCCCCAATAAGTTGGCATGGCATCTACAAACTCTCGTACTTGATCTTCTCGAGCTCCTTGACCAATTAAATACTCATATACATTACTATCAGTGCCTACTGCTTCACTATTTGATCCTCCAAAAAGCCTTGGAGCAATTAAGTTAAAACTTTCTGTAATGCCGTAACTGTACTCGGTTATATACTCTGTAGACATAGCCGATGTAGTTTCATTCTTGCTACCATCCGGATTATAAGTCAACTCGCTTTTACCACGAATACTATAATCGGTATATTCTTTAGTAGCTAAAAGACTTGTAGCGTTGGCCCCAAGAGACAATATTCCAGCAATCAAAAGCACTCCAAAGGCGATACCTAAACCTTTGTAATCTTTTGACTTAATAAATTGATAGGTATAAAAAACAACTAAAAATAATAACAAAAACAACAAATAATACGTCATTTGGAAATGGTTCGCATTGATTTCTAAAGCCGTAGCAATCAATGTTAATAATCCACCAAAGATGTACCTTTTTTGAAAAACTAGCATAAAACCAGCTACAACTAGTGGCATGTAGGCAATGGCGTGCGCTTTAGCATTATGTCCAACACCAAGAATTACGATTAAATATGTAGACAATCCAAAA
The DNA here is from genome assembly GCF_018069925.1 of Flavobacterium erciyesense. Classification (GTDB taxonomy): domain Bacteria; phylum Bacteroidota; class Bacteroidia; order Flavobacteriales; family Flavobacteriaceae; genus Flavobacterium; species Flavobacterium erciyesense. The sequence goes on from NZ_JAGPXB010000005.1 coordinate 115,975, forward strand.
GCTAAAGCACCAAAAAACGCTTTAAGCGGATCTACCTTAAGCACTAACATCAACCCGTAAAAACCTAGGAAGTATAAAAATAAATAATCGGCTGGACGCGGTAAAAAGCGCAAAATATCGTCTAGCACTCCCACATAATCATGCGGATATTGCGCTCCCAATTGGTACGTTGGCATACCACCAAATGCAGAATTAGTCCAATAAGGTTCTATATTTTCAGCCGCTCTGAAGTCGTTTTGCTCCTTTGCCATTCCGGTATATTGAACAATATCCGATTGAAATATTTGTTTACCTTGTAAAACAGGGTAAAAATAAAGAACAGAGACCAAAACGAATCCCAGTAAAGCAAGAACGTGCGGATAGAACTTTTGTACTATTTTCAATGTAAAAAGAATTTGAATTAAATAAATCTAATGCTAAAAAGCGCAAATTTAGTCTATTTCTTCGTAATCCACATACTCTCCTACTTTTTTGGTCTCACGTGGTTTTTTTACGTTTTCGGTATTGTAGACAACATCTTCATTAGCGCGTGACTTGTTCCAGTTATTTTGCTGCTGGTATTGCTGTTGCTGCATATTTTGACCTGCTTTTTCAACTACTTTTTTTACAACTAGCGGTAAAAATAATTTAGCCAAAAAGCGAAAAATATAGTAGAAAGCAATCATGAAAAATATTGCATTCATAAAACCTTTAAATGAAGCTGTTTGCATATTGGTATATTTTTTTTCAAAATTACTAAATCCAAAGTTCAAAAGTAAGTTATCAATCTTAAATAAATAATAAAAAATAGTACATTTGAAGAGCCTTGTTAATTTTAAAATCAAAAAACAATGAAGCATTTAAAACTCTTTCTATCTTGCACAATGATGGCCTTTTGCACCGTCAATTATGCACAACATACTGATGAAATCAATTCAAATCGTCCCGGAGAAACCATGTCTGCTTTTTCAGTTGGTAAATCTGTTATTCAAGTAGAAACGGGAGTCTACGGCATTCGTCAAAAGCATTCTATTTTAAATTATGAATCAAATGGCTTTGGGGTAGACGCTGTGTTGCGTTGGGGAGTTTTTTCAGAAAAATTAGAACTTATTGCCGATTTACAGTATCAAAACGAAACAATCAATAGTTTATTTAGCTCAACAAAAATATCTAATTTAAAACAAACAGTACTTGGTGCCAAATACTTGATTTACGACCCGTTTAAAAACTACGAAAAAAAGGTAAATGTCTACAGCTGGAAGGCCAACAGAGCTTTTAATTGGAGACAATTAGTACCTGCAGTTTCCGTTTTTGCTGGCGCAAATGTTACTATGGCAGACAATCCCTATGCTTTTGATTTACAATCGAGTATTTCACCGAAAATCATGCTGATTACTCAAAACCATTTGGGCGATGGCAAATGGGTTTTTGTAACTAATATTATTGCTGATTACATTGGTACAGAATTCCCAAGTTATGGCTACGTACTTACTTTAACCAGAGGCATTACACAAAAATGGTCAGGGTTTGTAGAAAATCAAGGCTACAAAAGCGACTTTTACAGCGATGCCATTGTTCGAGGTGGAGCCGCTTACTTACTTAATAAGGATATGCAAATTGACGCATCAATTAGTACGAGTTTAAAAAACACACCCTCTATTTTTTACGGAGGGCTTGGATTTTCTTGGCGATACGATGCTAATTATAAAGAGGTACGCATCAATATCGATAGCCCAAAATCGGCATCAAAAAAATCCAAGAACAACAAAACATCTAAAACGGGATCAAAAAATTAACACCAGACTTTTCTAAACATAATGATTACAATACACGAAGCGATTACCAAAAAAGAATTAACTGATTTTATTAAGTTCCCTTTTACCATTTACAAAAACAACGAAAACTGGATTCCGCCGCTAATTGCAGATGAATTAGAAGGCTTTGATAAAAAAAACAATCCAGCTTTTGAAAATGCTGAGGCATATTTCTATGTTGCCAAAAGAAATCAAGAAATAGTAGGACGAATTGCTGCCATAATTAATTGGAGCGAAGTAAACGACCAAGACAAACGCAAAGTCCGTTTTGGCTGGTTTGACGTAATTGATGATATCGAAGTTACAAAAGCACTATTAGAAAAGGTATACGAATTAGGTAGAAAACACCAAATGATTTATGCTGAAGGACCAATGGGTTTTTCCAACTTAGATAAAGTAGGGGTTTTAACCGAAGGTTTTGATCAAATTGGCACAATGATTACTTGGTACAACCATCCCTATTATGCACAACATTTTGAACAATTAGGTTATATCAAAGAAAAAGAATATATCGAAAGTACCTTTCCTTTTGCTAATGTGAAACCCGAGTTTTTTGAGAAAGCAAATGACTTGGTTCGTAAAAGATACCAACTTAGTCCACTTAATTTCAAAACTACTGCAGAGGTAATGCCTCATGTAGATAAAATGTTCGATTTATTTAACAAGTCTTACGCGTCACTATCGTCGTTTGTAGCTATTTCTGACACTCAAAAAGAATATTTCAAAAAGAAATACATTAGTTTTATAAATCCTGAATACATCAAGTTTGTGGAAGACAAGGACCACAATATCGTCGCTTTTAGCATCGTTATGCCTGACTTTGCCCCAGCTTTGAAAAAGGCAAAAGGAAAGTTATTCCCTTTTGGATTTATCCATCTTTTAAAAGCCAAAAAACAGAGCAAAAATGTCATTTTTTATCTAATTGGTGTTTTGCCCGAATATCAAAATAAGGCAGTGACCGCCATCATCTTTAAGGAATATTACGAAACTTTTAAAAAATTGAATATTCAAGATTGTTTTAGAACACCTGAACTTGCGGACAATGCAGCTAGTATGAATTTATGGAAACATTTTGATCCAAAAATTCACAAACGCAGATGTACCTACAAAAAAGATTTGTAGAACTATTGCGTAAGCCGAAACTTAAAACCATAAAAAAAGGAGTAAAACAATGTTTTTCTCCTTTTTTAATTTATCTCCAAGAACTTAAAATAGTTAACTTCTTTGAACTATGTTGTCTAAATTCGTTTCGGAATTATGCTTCCATATCTACAGTAGTGGTTGCTGCAATTTGTTTGTAAGTTCCATTTACTAATTTCTCGCGGATAGCTTCAAAAGCTGCCAAAGTTTCATCAATATCAGCTAAAGTATGTGAAGCAGTTGGAATCATACGTAATAAAATAATTCCTTTTGGAATTACTGGATACACCACAATTGACAAGAAAATACCGTAGTTTTCTCTTAAGTCGTTCACCATTACCATTGCTTCAGGAATACTTCCTTCTAGGTAAACAGGTGTAATACAAGTGTTCGTATCTCCAATATTAAAGCCTTTTTGTTTTAATCCGTTTTGCAACGCATTAACATTCTCCCATAATTTATCTTTTATCGCAGAAGATTCACGCAATAATTGTAAACGTTTTAACGAACCGATGGTTTGAATCATTGGTAATGCTTTAGCAAACATTTGAGAACGCATGTTGTATTTCAAATAATCAATAATGTCTTTATCTGCTGCTAAAAAAGCACCAATATTCGCCATTGATTTTGCAAAAGTCGAAAAATACACATCAATTCCGTCTTGACAACCTTGCTCCTCACCTGCTCCAGCACCGGTTTTTCCTAAAGTTCCAAAACCATGCGCATCATCAACTAACAAACGGAAATTGTATTTTTCTTTTAAAGCTACAATCTCTTTCAATTTTCCTTGTTGCCCACGCATTCCAAAAACACCTTCGGTAATGAACAAAATCCCGCCGCCAGTTTCGGTTGCCATTTTAGTAGCACGCTGCAGGTTTTTCTCCATACTTTCGATATCGTTATGCTTGTATGTAAAACGTTTTCCACTATGCAAACGTACACCATCAATAATACATGCGTGCGCATCAACATCATATACAATAATATCGTTTCTTGTTACAAGAGCATCAATTGCTGACATGATTCCTTGGTAACCAAAATTCAATAAATATGCTGATTCTTTCATTACAAAAGCAGCTAATTCTTGCTCCAATTGCTCATGGTATTTCGTGTGTCCACTCATCATACGCGCACCCATCGGGTAAGCAGCTCCAAATTGCACAGCTGCATCAGTATCTGCTTTACGTACTTCAGGATGATTGGCTAGACCTAGGTAGTCATTCAAACTCCAATTCAAAATATTTTTTCCACCAAACTGCATTCTTGGTCCTAATTCACCTTCTAATTTTGGAAAAACAAAATAACCTTCGGCTTGAGAAGCCCATTTCCCTAAAGGTCCTTTATTGTTTTGAATCCTTTCGAATAAATCTTTTACCATAATATGTCAAGTAATAATTTTAATTTTAAGAAGTTGCAAAAATAATTATTTAATTTTATAAAGGACTTGAAAATAAATTTATTTTTTTCGGTTATAAATAGCTTAAAATCATGAAGAATTCCTGCAGACAAGTAAAAACTTCACAAATTATGCAAGCAATTTTCTAACAGTCGATAATATTGTAGATTATAATTTTCATAGTACCGTTGCCATTTTAACTTTGTATATTTGGCTGCAGCTTGTTAAACAATAATAGATCATGTCACAAAACACCAAAGAGTTAAAATTAGCCGTATTAATTGACGCCGACAACGTACCTTACAGTAATGTAAAAGGTATGATGGAGGAAATTGCAAAATTTGGCACACCCACCACTAAACGCATTTATGCAGATTGGACCAAACCAAACGCTGCAGGTTGGAAAAGTGTTTTGTTAGAACACGCCATTACTCCAATTCAGCAATACAGCTACACTGTGGGTAAAAACTCTTCAGATTCAGCAATGATAATTGATGCCATGGATTTATTGTACTCTGATAAAGTGGATGGATTTTGTATTGTGTCTAGTGATTCCGACTTTACTCGACTAGCCATTCGATTGCGTGAGTCAGGCATGAAAGTAATTGGAATTGGAGAACAAAAAACACCAAATTCATTTATTGTAGCTTGTGACCGATTTGTTTACATCGAAGTTTTGGATGGTGCCACAAAAAAAGTGTCTCCCAAAAGAGCCAACACCGATACGAAAAAGACCGTGACCAAAAGCCTAAACAAAATTGATTTGCAAACCATTGAACTTATTGAGGCAACAATTGAAGATATTGGTGACGAAAGCGGCTGGGCTTTTCTTGGTGATGTAGGCAATTTGATTGTCAAGAAAAAACCTGAATTTGACCCCAGAAATTATGGATACACGAAACTAACACCCATGTTAAAATCACTAACTGATATTTTAGAGATCGACGAACGCGACTCCGATAAAAAAGGAATAAAACACGTATACGTACGCTTGCGTTTTAGCTAAGTAATCGCTGAACTATTTCGAACAAAGTTTCTTTTTTTATAGGTTTTGTAATGTAATCATTCATACCTATTTCTTTAACTCGATCTCTGGTAGTTTCCATTACGTCTGCGGTAACGGCCACAATTGGTACATTGGTATTTTGCATTCCTGCCTCGCCGTTTCTTATTGCAATTGCGGCTTCATAACCATCCATAATTGGCATCTGCAAATCCATTAGAATCAAATCATAATCACTTTCCAATAGAAAATCAATGGCCTCTTGACCATTATTTGCGTAGGCTACATTAGTGTTTAGCCATTTTTTGGTAATCATTTTTATAACCATCTGATTAATCGGGTTATCCTCTACAACCAAAATAGATTTACCAGACAAATCATACTCAATCACCGTTTTAATAGGCTTGAATTTTTCAACATCCTTCAAAACAGCAAAATCAAGAGCTATTACGCAGGTCGTACCAACATCAACTGTGCTATTAATTCGGACTTGTCCTTTTTGCATATCAACCAAGGTTTTAACGATATATAAACCCAAACCTAAACCACCAAATTTTCGTTTGTTATTGATATCATTTTGCGAAAAAGAATCAAAAATACTTCCAATTTTTCTTTTGGAAATCCCAATTCCAGTATCAGAAACAGTCAATACCACATGAGCATTATTACCCTCAATGATTTCGCAACTTATAGTAAATTTGACATGACCTTGACCTGTAAATTTTATAGCATTATTCAAGACATTGTTGACAATTTGAACAAATCTATTTACGTCTCCTTCCACACGATCGGGAAAAGTACCACTTTGCACAAACTCAAACTCGAGTCCTTTGTCTTTGGCGCGATAAATGGCATTATTTTTTAAATTATTCAATACTTCAAGAAGATTGAAAGGACTTTTATCTAATCTTAGTTCTCCTTTTTCAATTTTAGAAAAGTCTAAAATATCGTTTACAGAACTCAATAAACTGTGCGAAGAGTATTTAATAATTTGACAATTTTCTCGAATTTTATCATCTTGAACCTCAGTAGAAATATTTTCGATTAAGTTTAAAATGGCATTCAGCGGCGTCCGCAATTCATGACTTATGTTCGATAAGAAGTACGATTTCAAATCGTTCATCTCTTCAGAACGAACCAAAGCAAGACGATTTAATTCGTTTTTTTCGTTCTTAAGATTTCGAATTAAATTAGACATTGATAATGATAGAAAGATTACCTCAAGTGCTGTACCTAATTTAGAGCTATTTTGTGTAAAAAAAGTAATAGGTAACAATCCAAAATTGTATAATAGAAAAACACCAAAACCTAAAATTAAAAACAAAATTCCTACCGTAAAATAGGAGTCTACCGGTTTTTTAGTATAATATAAAAAACCTATTGAATACACAATAAGTAATAAAAAAACTAAAGTTAAGACGTTTACTAATACATAAGAAAACAACAAAATACTCGGTAAAAAAAACACGGAAAATAGGAGAAAAATCAACAAACCATAGGCCACCTTAAAAAGCATATAGATTGTTTTACTGTTTTCTTTAATTTTCAAGTATAGTTGGCTGTACATACCTGTCAAAAACACTGCAACGATAGCAATAAGCAAAATGGCATGTTTAGAAAACCAACTTCCATCAGACACCACTAGTTTATAAAAGAAACCATCTAATGCAAATTGTAAAAAACCAACAAACAAGACATACAAACTGTAAAAAAGAAAGATTTTTTCCTTTAAAGCCAAGAAGAAGAAAAAGTAAATAATGGCAACAATCAATAACATGCCATAGAATATACCGAAAAATAGATTTTCATTAGCCAACTTAGCAACGTAACTATCCGTTGAGTAAATCAGCATTGGAGTTTTAAGAACCTCGCCATCACTCTTCAAATGCAAATACAAATCAAACTGACTATTTGGAGGTAGAGTTAATTCAAAAATTGATTTTCGACTAGTAAAGTCACGACTCTCGAAGGGTTTTGCGTCTCCACTAATTTTTTTGGTGGTTTTACCAGTTATACGATCAATAACATACAATTCAACGACATCAGTCATTGGTCTTGCCGTTTCTAAATAATAATGAAACTCCACATTTGTAGCGTTTGCTATACCTGTTTTTAACCAAAAATGATGTTGTGAGAAACCTAAATCATCATTTTCAGTCTGCAAAGGAGTAGGTTTAAAACTATCAAAACCTTTTGTCACTTGCTCAATAGTTAAAACACGATCTTCAACGTCAATTATAGAAGTATACTCGTGTAAAGAAAACGTATTTAATGAAGTATTACTTTTTATAACAAATTGTGCTCGGGAATTAACAGAGAGTAAAATAACTAAAACCAAACCCAAAAAAGCGAAATTATTTTTTGTCTTTTTTTCTCCCATACTGCTATAATTCTAGAATCCCTGCGATGATATTTACGTGCGAATCGCACATTTGGTTTTACTTGACAAGCTAAAGTTAATTATAAAAAAGACACAAAAGTAAAATTTAATAAAAGGTTTTAGTGAAAAACACTATTAAAAAACAAAATCGAATTGATTCGTGAATAAATTGTACTGCTACTAAAACAAGAAAGTAATTTACTTGTATCGTTTCCCTAGGCCTTCTGCAAATTATTATATTTGCTAAAATAAACAGATATCATGAAAATAGTTTTTGCCTCCAACAACCCAAATAAAATAGCCGAATTACAAAGCATGATGCCAGACAGCATTACCATAATGTCACTGGAAAGTATTGGTTGTCATGAAGAAATCCCCGAAACTGCATCCACAATTGAAGGCAATGCCATTTTAAAAGCGAATTACGTTACCCAAAACTACGGCTATGATTGTTTTGCCGATGACACAGGTCTTGAAGTAGCTGCATTGAATGGCGAACCGGGAGTTTATAGCGCCAGATATGCCGGAGAGCAACGCAATGCTGATGACAATATGAACAAACTTTTAGGAGCACTTGCAACCAAAAATGATCGAAGTGCTCAGTTCAAAACAGTTATTGCACTGAACCTTAACGGAGAACAGCATCTTTTTACAGGAATTGCAAAAGGAGAAATAACAACTGAAAAAATTGGTAATGAAGGCTTTGGATACGACCCAATTTTTCAACCCGAAGGATATCAAGAAACATTCGCTCAATTGCCCCTGAGCTTGAAGAACAAAATCAGTCATAGAGGTAAAGCAACACAGCAATTGCTTGATTTTCTTCGTGAAAAAAAATAGCACTGTTGAAACATAACATTTTTACAACAATTCCATACTAAACAAGTCATAATTTAACACATTATTTTTTAAAAAGCCTTTATCTATTTGAACAACAAAACATAACTTTCTGATAATCAAATTGTAATAAAACCACAAATCTTCAGATTGCATTAGTTTATATGGATATTTTAGAGTAATTTTGCACCCTATTTTAAAAATACATATGAATAAATTTGAACAATTAGGATTGAGTGAATCGTTACTGAAGGCGGTTTTAGATCTAGGATTTGAAAATCCGAGCGAAGTACAGGAGAAAGCGATTCCCCTATTATTGGAAAAAGATACAGATATGGTTGCGTTGGCTCAGACAGGGACAGGGAAAACGGCAGCTTTTGGTTTTCCAGTTATCCAAAAAATTGATGCTAACAACAGAAACACACAAGCATTAATTTTATCTCCAACGCGCGAGTTGTGTTTGCAGATTACCAACGAACTTAAAAACTACTCTAAATACGAAAAAGGTATTAATGTGGTAGCAGTTTACGGTGGAGCTAGCATTACAGAACAAGCTAGAGAAATAAAGAGAGGCGCACAAATCATTGTGGCAACTCCAGGAAGAATGCAAGACATGATTAACAGAGGTTTAGTAAACATCACTGGAATCAACTACTGCATTCTAGATGAAGCAGATGAGATGCTAAACATGGGATTCTACGAAGACATTGTTAACATTTTATCTACAACTCCAGACGACAAAAACACTTGGTTATTCTCTGCAACTATGCCTGCTGAAGTAGCACGTATTGGTAAGCAATTTATGACCGATCCAGTTGAAGTAACTGTAGGTGCTAAAAACTCTGGTTCAAACACAGTATCACACGAATTTTACTTAGTTAACGCACGTGATCGTTACGAAGCTCTAAAGCGTTTGGCCGATGCAAATCCTGATATCTTTTCAGTTGTTTTTTGTCGTACCAAAAGAGACACACAAGCAGTTGCTGAAAAATTGATTGAAGACGGATATAGCGCTGCAGCACTGCACGGAGATTTATCTCAAGCACAGCGTGATGGAGTTATGAAATCGTTCCGTGGTCGTCAAATTCAAATGCTTGTAGCTACTGACGTTGCCGCTCGTGGAATTGATGTTGATAACATTACACACGTAGTAAACTATCAATTACCTGACGAAATTGAAACTTATAACCACCGTTCTGGCCGTACAGGTCGTGCAGGTCGTTTAGGAACATCAATTGTTATTGTTACCAAAAGTGAATTGCGTAAAATTTCTTCCATCGAAAGAATTATTAAGCAAAAATTCGAAGAAAAAGTTATTCCATCAGGAATCGAAATCTGCGAAATTCAATTGTTGCACTTAGCTACAAAAATAAAAGATACTGAGGTTGATCACGAAATTGACAACTATTTACCAGCTATCAACAGTGTTCTTGAAGGTTTATCTAAAGAAGAGTTGATCAAGAAAATGGTTTCAGTTGAATTCAACCGTTTCATCAATTACTACAAGAAAACAAGAGACATTTCTTCACAATCTGGAGAAAGACGCGAAAGAAGCGACGACAGAGAACCGAGAGAAAACAACAATGGCGGAGCAACTCGTTATTTTGTAAACATCGGGTCAAGAGATAACTTTGACTGGATGTCATTAAAAGATTACTTGAAAGAAACATTAGACTTAGGTCGTGATGACGTTTTCAAAGTAGATGTAAAAGAAGGTTTCTCTTTCTTTAACACGGATCCAGAACACACTGATAAAGTAATGGAAATATTGAATAACGTTCAATTAGAAGGACGTAGAATCAATGTTGAAATTTCTAAAAATGACGGTGGCGGAAGACGTGATCACAACGGAAGAAATTCTGGTGGTGGTTTTGGCGGAAGAAGTTCAGCTCCTAGAAGAGAAGGAAGTTTTGCACCAAGAAGAGAAGGTTCAGGCGGATTTAAAAGTGATAGAGGCGGTTTTTCTTCAAGAAGAGAAGGCGGTTTTTCATCGGATAGATCAAGAAGCGAAGGCGGATCTGACAGAGCACCAAGACGTTCTGAAAGTTTTGGAGACGCTCCTAGACCAAGAAGACCAAGAAGAGACTAACGTTTAGTTAATTTTCTTATAATTATAAGAGAACTACAAAATATTTAATCTTGATTTATTACTTTTAAAGTCTTAAATCTAAGTATGAAATATTTTGTAGTTTTTCTATTTATAACACTTTCAATATCTGCTTTTTCGCAAGTTAGAGAGCCATCACAAAGAGTAGAAGGAATCATCCTGAGTAACACGACCAAGCAACCGCTTTCGAGCGTAAACATCATCAACGTCAATAAAGTACGAGGAGCCACAACTGATGAAAGCGGCCACTTTGAACTTGATGTACAAGTAAATGACACTTTACACATTACTAGTTTAGGATATCAATCTTTGCGCGTGCGCGTTACCAATGACTGGATCAAAAACAGAACCACTAAAATTCAATTGACAGAAAAGGCTATTGCACTTGAAGAAGTTGTTATTAGACCTTTCAATTTAACTGGATATTTAGAGGTAGACAGCAAGATAATCCCTGTAAAAGAAAACTACCGCTACAGTATTTCAGGCTTAACACAAGGCTATGAAGCTGGGCAATACTCTCCAAACGCATTTGGAAAAGTTTTAGGATCGATATTCAATCCCGCCGATTTACTCTATAATTTCTTTGGTAAAAATCCGAAAGAATTGAAGAAGTTAAAAGAGATGAAAAAAGATGATACGGTACGCAAACTACTAGAATCTAAGTTTGACCGAGAAACCATTGCGGTTTTATTAGGGATAGATAAAAATGAAATCCCTGAAATATTACAACGTTGCAACTACTCTGAATCGTTTATTAAAACTGCTAACGATTTGCAAATTATGGATGCCATAAGTGCTTGCTACGAAGATTATAAAGTCCTAAAAAAGAAATAAAATAAAATAGAATAAAGTTACTTATTGATAAAATCCTCTTTTGATAAAACAAAAAGAGGATTTTTTATTTAAAAGAATTTCAAACAAAAAAAACACTCCTAAAAGAAGTGTTTTCAAAAAGATTTTATGACAATCTGCAGCTCCTAATTTCATCAAGAACTGCGGTCAAAAATTATTTTATTTAAGAGGAATATTAGCCAATATTTCAACGAAGAATTTCCAAAACTTTTGAGAAGAGGATATGCTCGCTCTTTCATCTGGCGAATGCGCTCCGTGAATTGTTGGCCCAAATGAAATCATATCCATATCTGGATAATTTGTTCCCAAAATACCACATTCTAAACCGGCATGACAAGCCACAACTCGTGGTTTTTCGCCATTTTGCTTTTCATAAAGCGGCACCAAAACATCTAAAATTTCAGATTTAGAATTCGGTGTCCAACCCGGATAAGAGCCTGAAAACTCTACTTCGCAGCCCATTAATTCAAATGCAGATCGCAAACCATTAGCCAAGTCAAACTTAGCTGTTTCAACAGATGAACGAGTTAAACACTGAACTGTAAGTTGCCCCTCTCCTAGCATCACTTTTGCAATGTTATTGGAAGTTTCAACTAAATTATCAAAGTCGGCACTCATACTGTACACGCCATTGTGTGCAGTGTACATAGCGCGCACAAAATAAAACTGCGCAATCGAAGGCATTACTTTAGCTGGTGTCGCCTCTAATTTTTCAAAAACAACTTCTAAATTTGGCTCGGTCGTTTTTAATTCGGTTTTGATTTCGTTTACAATTTGCTGCATGTCAAAAACAAAAGCCTCATCGTACACTTCGGCAATAATTACTTTAGCCACACTTTCTCTCGGAATAGCGTTGCGCAAGCTACCACCTTTTATTTCAGCAATTTGCAATCCAAAATTATCAAATCCGTCAAATAACAAACGATTCATAATTTTGTTGGCATTTCCTAATCCTTTGTGAATGTCCATACCTGAGTGCCCACCATTTAAGCCTTTTACCGTAATGTTGTAACCTACAGAACCTTCAGGAGTTTCCTCTTCGTCATATTCGGCTGTGGCTGTAACATCAATACCACCAGCACAACCTATGTCAATTTCATCATCTTCTTCAGTATCTAAGTTCAATAAAATTTGACCTTGCAAAATACCACCTTGCAGGTTCAACGCTCCCGTCATACCAGTTTCCTCATCAATGGTAAACAAAGCTTCAATAGCTGGATGCGCAATTGTAGTGCTCTCTAAAACAGCCATAATTGCTGCTACTCCTAAACCATTATCGGCACCTAAAGTGGTACCGCGCGCACGAACCCAGTCGCCATCAACATACATGTCAATACCTTGCGTATCAAAATCAAATGCGGTGTCTCCGTTTTTTTGATGCACCATATCCAAATGTCCTTGAAGCACAATAGGTTTGCGGTTTTCCATTCCGGCAGTAGCAGGTTTACGAATAATCACATTGCGAATTTCGTCTTCAAAGGTTTCCAAACCAAGGCTTTCGCCGAAGTTTTTCATGAAAGCAATTACACGATCTTCTTTTTTTGAAGGTCGAGGTACTGCGTTCAAATCTGCAAATTTATTCCAAAGCGCTTTCGGCTCTAGGTTTCTTATTTCTTGACTCATGTCGTCTATTTAGATGTTTACATTATTGAAAGTTCAAAGTTACAAAGTTTAAAATCGATTACGATAGAAATGATATTGTAATTATATTTACGGGAATAAAAAAAATACTCGTGCGCAAATCCTACTTCTTGTCCCTTTTTCTATTATTTCAAATTGTACTATTACAAATTTTGCCGTATTTCCCTGAACAGGTCGAAACATTGTACAGCCACACGTTATACCCTATTTTTTCGCGATTTTTAAGAAGTAGTTTGGGAAAAATTCCTTTTTCAGTGGGAGATGTTCTCTATTTTATTTTGATATTGTTTTTAATACGATGGGTTTGGAATTTAAAAAAATCTTGGCTTTCCAATCGAAAGAAAACCATTCTGGGAATACTAAACTTTTGTTCGGTGCTTTATTTTTGTTTTCACTTTTTGTGGGGATACAATTACTACCGACAACCTTTGCACGAAAAGCTACAGCTTCAAAAAGAATACAGCAACGAAGATTTACTGCTTTTTACAGAAAAATTAATCGTTAAAACCAACGCTATTCATCATCAAATTACGGGAGTAAAAAACAAAAAAATGATGATCCCTTACAGCGCCGCTGCTATTTTCAAAATGAATCAAAACGGTTACGATAACTTAGCAAAAGAATATCCTTTCTTGAAATACGAAAAAGCGAGCATAAAAAAATCGCTTTGGAGTACACCCTTAACTTACATGGGTTTTGGTGGTTATTTGAATCCTTTTACGAATGAAGCTCAGGTAAACTCGCTCGGACCGATGTACAGTTTGGCCATGACTACCAATCATGAAATGGCGCACCAAATAGGATATGCAAGCGAAAGCGAATGTAATTTTATTGGATTTATGGCTAGTACTAAAAACACGAATCCTTACATCAAATATTCTGGCTACAGCCTTGCGCTGCGGTATTGCTTGGCTAACTGGCAGGCTCGAGATGAAAAACAATATCAAATTTTACTAAAGAAAATAAATCCTGGAATCATTCAGAATTACAAAGAAAGCATTGCTTTTTGGGAACAATACGATACTTTTATCGACAAGGCTTTTCACGCTTTTTATGATCAATTTTTGAAACTCAATCAGCAACAAGACGGCTTAAATAGTTACAGCAAATATGTTGATTTGATGGTAAACTATTACAAAGACAAACCGCTGTAACAAAACAATAAATTCGGCATATTGAACAGAATAACAAGCTACATTAGACTACAATTCATCAGTAGTAAAAGTGGTAAAACTTCTTTTTTTGTAGGGTCTAATAATTAATCGGCCTTCACGATCAAATCGAATATAGTTGTACACCCAATTCAAGAAAACAACAGCTCGGTTTTTAAAACCAATCAAGGCAAATAAATGCACAAACATCCAAACGAACCAAGCAAAAACGCCATGAAAATGATATTTTGGCAAGTCGACTACCGCTTTGTTCCTACCGATAGTTGCCATAGAACCTTTGTCATTGTATTCAAAAGCTTTCATGGGTTTGTTATGCATGAGTTGCACTAAGTTTTCGCCTAATAATTCTCCTTGCTGTAAGGCAGGCTGCGCCATCATAGGATGCCCTTGCGGAAACAAGTCTGACTCCATAGTAGCTATATCACCAATGGCGAAAACGTTATTACATCCGCGAACTTGATTGAATTCGTTGACTCTAATTCTAGCTGCTTTATCCACGAGTTCACTCCCTTTGATTCCGGCTAGTAAAGCACCTTGTACGCCCGCTGTCCAGATCACAGTAGCGGTTTCAAATTGCAGCTCAGAATTGGTACTAATTGTTCGACCATCATAATTGGTCACACGTACATTTTTCCAAATCACCACACCCAAGCTTTCTAGAAACTGTTGCGCCGCTGCAGATGATTCTTCGCTCATAGTATTTAAAATGCGATCACCACTTTGGATTAGATTAATTTGCATTTTGCCCATGTCTAAATCGGGATAATCCTTTTGCAAAATGGCTTTTTTCATTTCGGCCAGAGCACCCGCTAATTCTACTCCCGTTGGGCCGCCGCCCACAAGAACAAAGTTCATCAACGCTTTTTGCTCTGTAGGATCTTGTGTGAGCACCGCTTGTTCAAAATTTTCAAGAATCAAACTGCGAATATTAAGCGATTGCGGTATGGTTTTCATTGACATACTGTTGCGTTCAATTTCTTTATTACCAAAAAAATTGGTTTTAGAACCAGTTGCAATTACTAGATAATCATAGGTTAAATCACCAATTTCGGTACTGATTTTCTGGTTTTGAGTATCAATTTCTTGCACATTGGTTAACCTGAAATAAAAGTCGCGGTACTCCTGAATTACTTTTCGGATGGGATAAGCAATCGAGCCCGCCTCTAAACCTCCAGTGGCCACTTGATACAACAAAGGTTGAAACGTATGGTAGTTGTGTTTGTCAAGCAACACGACTTGCAAATTTTTGTTTTTGAGTTTTTTAGCAACTGCTAAACCAGCAAATCCGCCTCCAATGATAACAACGCGCGGCAAAGTAGATTTAGGAATATTCATAGTATTCAAAATGAAAATAGTGTATTCAAAGGTACATTTATTTTGTAAGTAGCAAGATCAAAGCAATAAAAAGCCAAAATAAAATTATTAGTTTTATGAAAATTAATCGACTTTAGAGCCCCGATAGCAGCGGCATCCCTCGCCATTTTTTTTGGCGAGGATATAGCGGAGAGCGGGACTAGGCGACTTATGGAAAGGGAAAATTCCTGCTCCTAGAAAAAAAATTAGGACTTTTGTAACAAAATTCAGAAGCGCAGTACTAACGTAAATATGAATACACAATTAGAACAATCCTTTGTGCAGCAATTGCAAGAAAACCAGAATATAATCCACAAGATTTGTCGGTTGTATACCAATGGTGACGATGCGCATAAAGACTTGTTTCAAGAAATCACGATTCAATTATGGAAGGCGTATCCTAAATTTAGAGGGGATAGCAAGTTTAGCACTTGGGCCTACCGCGTGGCCCTAAACACAGCCATTACGCTTTACCGCAAAACCAAACGCTCAATAAATACCGTTGAATTTGAAGGGAGGCAGCATTTTTTAAATGAGGTGGAGTACAATTATGAGGAGGAAGAACAATTAAAATTAATGTATGCCGCTGTTTACCAATTGAATGATATTGAAAAGGCGTTAATTTTTATGTATTTAGAAGATAAAGATTACCAAGAAATATCAGAAACATTGGGTATTAGCGAAGTTAACGCAAGGGTAAAAATGAACAGAATTAAAGGGAAATTAAAAAAAATATTAAATCCATTAGGATAATGAAAGAACTGGATTTACTTAAAAAAGACTGGCAAAGGAGCGAAAACTCTTTCGAACAAGTGAGCGCAGATGCGATTTACCAGATGATACACAAAAAATCATCATCGGTAGTGAAATGGATATTAATTGTGAGTATATTAGAGTTTGTTTTATTGAATGGTTTATCATTTTTCCTAAACAGCAAGGAATACGATGCTTTTGTGTTGGCGCATCCGATTATCAAAACGATTGAGATCATCAATTACGTTGTAATTTTTGGTTTTATTGTATTGTTTTTCAGGAACTACAGATTAATATCCACCCTAACCTCGGCTAAAGAACTCATCAAACAAATTTTGACCACACGTAAAGTCGTTAAATTTTATATTTTGTGGAATATAGTGTTTGGTGGACTCACAGGTACCTATACAGCAATAGAAGGTTTCAATGAAGGGCAAAAAGCAGCAAATTCACAAGCAGAGCTTTTAGATAGCGAAAACATACTTGTAATATTGATTTTTGCACTGATTATCATGGGTTTAATTTGGTGTTTTTACAAGCTCATTTACGGTAGTTTCTTGTCGAGATTATCAAAAAATTACACCGAATTGAAAAAAATTGACTTATAATATGAAGTTATGACCTCAATGAAATACAAACAGACAAAGTTTTTCATTATGGAGATTCACTTAAAAAATAAAAGTTCGTAAGCACGGAAAACGTTTTATAAAACCAAGGAACCAAAAAACAATCGCACTGTTTTTTGGTTCCTTTTTTTATGTGAAATTAGAGTATAAATAGTTTCAAATAAAATCTGATTTATATTTACTTCCACAATCGCATCATTTACTGAAACAAACCTAGGCCAACTATTGCTTGTGTTTTTGTAAAGGGCTATATTTGCAGTATAAAACTATCAAACAATGATTAAGATTACTTTGCCCGACGGGTCAATTAGAGAGTTTGCTCCAGGAGCGACTCCCATGGATGTTGCTAAAAGCATAAGCGAAGGATTTGCAAGAAATGTAATTTCGGCTTCTTTCAATGGTACCACTATTGAAACCACCACTGCATTGACCACCGACGGAAGTCTAACATTGTATACTTGGAACGATGCGGAAGGAAAGAAAGCTTTTTGGCACTCGACTTCGCACGTAATGGCTCAGGTTTTAGAAGAAATGTACCCAGGTATAAAGTTAACTCTTGGACCAGCTGTTTCTAATGGATTTTACTATGATGTAGACTTTGAAAATCATAAAATTACTGATGCTGATTTCAAAAAAATCGAAGACAGAGTTTTAGAGATTTCAAGAGGGAAACACGAATTTAAATTGCGTCCGGTGTCAAAAGCGGAAGCACTCGAACTATACAAAGACAACGTTTACAAAACAGAATTAATCACTAATCTAGAAGACGGAACGATTACGTTTTGTGATCACGATACTTTCACAGATTTATGCCGTGGTGGCCATATTCCGAACACAGGAATTATCAAAGCCATGAAAATCATGAGTGTTGCCGGAGCTTACTGGCGTGGAGACGAGAAAAACAAACAGTTGACTCGCGTTTACGGTACCTCATTCCCAAAACAAAAAGACCTAACAGAATACTTAGAATTACTTGAAGAAGCGAAAAGACGCGACCACAGAAAGCTAGGTAAAGAGTTAGAGCTATTTGCTTTTTCACAAAAAGTTGGACAAGGATTACCATTGTGGTTACCAAAAGGAGCTGCATTGAGAGACCGATTGGAGCAATTTTTGAAAAAAGCACAGAAAAAAGCGGGTTACGAGCAAGTAGTTACGCCACATATTGGTCAAAAAGAATTGTATGTAACATCAGGTCACTATGCAAAATACGGAGCAGATAGTTTTCAACCAATAAACACGCCTGCTGAAGGAGAAGAGTTTTTATTGAAGCCGATGAACTGTCCGCATCACTGTGAAATTTACAATGTACGTCCGTGGTCATATAAAGATTTGCCAAAGCGTTACGCTGAATTCGGAACTGTTTACCGTTACGAACAGAGTGGAGAATTGCACGGTTTAACTCGAGTACGTGGATTTACTCAAGATGATGCACATATTTTTTGTACACCAGAACAACTGGATGAAGAATTCAAAAAAGTAATTGACTTGGTACTTTACGTTTTTGGATCACTTGGTTTCGAGAACTTTACCGCTCAAATATCATTGCGCGATAAAGAAAACAGAGACAAATACATTGGTACGGATGAAAACTGGGAAAAAGCAGAAAATGCCATCATCAATGCCGCAGCAGACAAAGGTTTAAATACCGTTGTAGAATACGGCGAAGCGGCGTTTTACGGACCAAAGTTAGATTTCATGGTTAAGGATGCTTTAGGAAGACAATGGCAGTTAGGAACCATCCAAGTAGATTACAACCTTCCGGAGCGTTTTGACTTAACCTACAAGGGTTCTGACAATGAATTACACCGCCCTGTGATGATTCACAGAGCACCATTTGGATCGATGGAACGCTTTATAGCTATATTATTAGAGCATACAGCAGGAAACTTCCCTCTTTGGTTAATGCCTGAACAAGCTATAATATTGTCTTTGAGCGAGAAATATGAAATATATGCGAAAAAAGTTTTAGATTTGCTAGAAAATCACGAAATTCGCGCCCTCATTGACAACAGAAATGAGACTATCGGCAAGAAAATTAGAGATGCCGAGATGCAAAAAACACCGTTCATGTTGATTGTAGGTGAAGAAGAAGAAAAGAACGGAACTATTTCAATTCGTCGTCACGGACAAGAAGGAAAAGGTAATGTTACCGTTACAATAGAAGAATTTGCAGCTATTGTAAATGAGGAAATTAGCAAAACATTGAAAGTATTTACAGTTTAACTTAAATTATAAAGTCATAGCAATAAGAAGCAACAGAGGTTACCAACCTCGCGTAGAAAAAAAAGATGCACACAGAATAAATAATCTTATTCGTGGTGTACAAGAAGTAAGGCTTGTAGGAGAAAACATCGAACCAGGTGTTTTTAAACTAGCAGAAGCATTGCGTTTAGCCGATCAGTTTGAACTAGATTTAGTTGAGATCTCGCCAAATGCAGAGCCGCCAGTTTGTAAAATCATGGATTACAAGAAATTTGTTTACGAGCAAAAGAAACGTGACAAAGCGCTAAAAGCGAAATCTACACAAGTTGTGGTAAAAGAAATCCGTTTCGGACCTCAAACAGATGAGCATGATTATGAATTTAAAAGAAAAAATGCTGAAAAGTTTCTAAAAGAAGGAGCTAAATTAAAAGCATTTGTATTTTTCAAAGGACGTTCTATCATTTACAAAGATCAAGGTCAAATTTTGTTGTTAAGATTAGCAACAGATTTAGAAGAATTTGGAAAGGTAGAAGCGATGCCAGTTTTGGAAGGAAAGAGAATGATTATGTTCATTGCTCCTAAGAAGAAAAAATAAGTCTTAAAGTCAAAAGTCTTAAAGTCAAAAGTAAATAACTTTCGGCTTTAAGACTTTAAAAGCTTTACGACTATGCAATATAAGTAAGTAAGAATAAATTAAAAACACTAGGAAAAAATGCCTAAAATGAAAACCAAATCTAGCGCCAAGAAACGTTTTAAAGTTACTGGTTCTGGAAAGATTAAAAGAAAGCATGCTTTTAAAAGTCACATCTTGACTAAAAAATCTAAAAAACGTAAATTAGCTTTGACACACTCAGCGTTAGTTCACAAAACAGATATGAAAAGCATCAAACAACAATTAAGAATTATCTAATAAGTCCAAAGTTAGAAAGTCTTAAAGTCTAAAGTTCACACTTTCGACATTCGGCTTTTGACATTTGACTAAAGATTTCTTTAGGTTAAAACAATTTCAATAACCTTGGAGTATGGCCTTTAAGTTCTCTTGATTAAATTCGGGACGCCTGCTACAAAAAAAAATTAAAAATTATGCCAAGATCGGTAAATTCAGTTGCTAAAAGAGCAAGAAGAAAAAAAATAATGAAGCAAGCCAAAGGTTTCTTTGGTAGACGTAAAAACGTTTGGACAGTTGCTAAGAACGCAGTAGAGAAAGCAATGTGCTACGCTTACCGCGATAGAAAAGTGAATAAGAGAAATTTCCGTTCATTGTGGATTCAGCGTATTAACGCAGGAGCTAGATTAGAAGGAATGTCTTACTCACAGTTTATGGGTAAAGTAAAAGCTAACGGTATCGAATTGAACCGTAAAGTTCTTGCTGATTTAGCGATGAATCACCCAGAAGCTTTCAAAGCAGTACTTAATAAAGTAAAATAAACGTTTTATCAACATATATTTAAACTTACTTACTTATAAAAAATCCCAATCTAACGATTGGGATTTTTTTTTATAATTATTATTACAAAACAATATATCAGTACCTTTGAAATAATCACTTTTTTAATAAATAATGCAGCCAAAAATTTTAACCTTAAATAGCAATGATGGATTACCAAATGATCAAATCCATAAAATTGCAAGCGATTCCTATGGGCGACTTTGGCTTCCAGGGCCGTCTGGCATATCCTTTTACAACGGTAATAAAATTAAAGTTTTTGATACACAAAATAGTTTAGATTGCCCAGGACTTAGAACAGTAACAATTTCAAAAAATCAAACTATTTGGATTGGTACTGACCAGGGAATAGAAGCTTTAAAAATAGATGGCTCAAAAATTAAACTTCATCTAAATTTTAATTGGAATTTTGGAATTGCAGAAAGTATATTTATTGATGATAATACCATTTGGATTGGAACGTCTTATGGATTAATTAAGCTTGAGAACAATAATTTTAAACTAAATTTAATTGCGTCTTATGATTTAGGTTTGGTAAAAAATATTATTCAAAAAAACAAAGAAAATATAGTAGCAATTAGTGCAAAAAAAGGAGTTTTTGAATTATCTGATAATCAAATAAATGTTTTATGTTTAGATTTTTTAAATGAAATCTACCCAACTTCAATACATAAATCTATAGATAATCACTTTTTTCTAGGAACAACTAATGGGCTTTATTTCCTAAATTCAAAATTTGAACTATTACAGCATTGTACACCCAAGACTGGTAGTTATAAAGTAACATCTATTAATAGTACATCAAACGAATTGATTGTAGGTTTTAATAAAAATATAATTATTTATGAGTACAATTCCAGCTCATTAAATGAAACAGAAGTTATTTATATAAATAGTCTAATCAATGATATTTATATAGATGGTATTAAAAATATATGGGTAGCAACCAACAATAATGGACTAAGAAAGATATCTAATATCAGAAAATCAATTTTTCAAATTGATACAGGATTTTTGGATGCTGCATTTTCAATATCTCAATCAAAAAAAGGGAACGGAATTTTAATAGGGGGATCAGAGTATTTTTCTCTTATATCTAAACTTAATTTGAACCTAGAAAACCAATCACTATTTAAATCAATAGTTTGGGACGTAATTGAAGATTTCAACCAAGACTCCAATATTTGGTTAGCCACTCAAGATGGATTATTTTATACGAATATTAATAATCTTGCGAAATTAGAGCATAAATTTTCATCCGTTATTTCAAGTCCAAATCGAGTTTTATTATCCCGAAATGATGAATTATGGGTAGGTACTGTTAGTGGATTATTTTGCATTAAAAACAATACTGCAAAAGAAATATTAACCAACAAGAACGAAAAATTTGGCTATGTATATACCCTCACGTTAGATGTAAATAATAGAATTCTAATTGGTACCCTAGGTCAAGGTTTATGGATTGAAGCAGAGGAAGGGATAAAAAAAATCACAAATGAATTAATATCAGAAAATGGGAATACATATTCAATCATTTCAAATAATAGTGGAAGACTTGTCATTATTCAAGAAGAAAATATTCTATTAATTGACGAAAATTATAAAACCTCTTTAATTTTAAAAGAATTCCCGCTTGGTGGTTGGACTGCAGTTTGGATAGACGATAATACTATTGCAGTTGGTTCTAGTGATGGAATTTGTATAATAGATGTTGCAAATAATAAACTGCTTCATCGAATAAATCTATATTTAGACAAATCTGAATGGCAATTTACCAGCTCAAGAGCTTTGTTTTTAGATGCTGAGAAAAATTTATTTTGTGCGCTTAACAACGGTTTGTATTTTGTTGATTTTAAAAATATAATTTCAAAACCCACTCCTCCAAATGTACTTGTAAACGAAATAATTTGGGAAAATACCACTCCCATTTTAAACAACAATACTTATGAATTAATTGAAGGGAAATGGTCAGTAAATATCTCTGTTTTTAGCGATTGGTATGTTGACGAAAAACAAATAAAATACAGATTTATGTTAGCTGGTTTCGACAATGGATGGACAGAATTGAATAATGGTACAATAAAATACAACTCATTAAATACAGGCAAATACGAATTATTAGTTCAATCGCACACTCCTATAACAGGCTATAGTGACCCATTTGTTTTACTTATTTTTAAAGTAAATTACACCTGGAATTCGAAAATTAATTCACTAAGAAAAAAAATCGGCTTGTTTTTTGATCTTTTTAAATCATCATCTTTTAAAAACAATTTGCTTTTAGAACAAAATGAATTATTCAAAAAAGAACTTCAAGAAAGAAAAATTATACAAAATGAATTAACACAATATAAAGAGCAATTAGAAGACCTTGTTTATAATAGAACCAAAGAATTAGAAAAAGAAAAAGAAAAAGCTCAAAAAGCCGACAAATCAAAATCAACATTTTTAGCCAACATGTCTCACGAAATAAGAACACCGCTAGGTGGAATTATTGGATTAAACAATATTTTACAAAAAACAATTTTAGATGAAAATCAAAAAGATTATGTTGAGAAAATTGAGAATTCGGCAGATCATTTATTACAAATTTTAAATAACATATTAGATATTTCTAAAATTGAATCTGATGAAATTGAGTTAGAAAATATTCCTTTTTCATTAGAAAAATTAATTTTTGATCTCAAGGAATTTGCTCAAATAAAACTAATTGACAAACCAACATCTTTCATTATTAATAAAAACATAGAAACCCAATATATGTTAATGGGTGATGTTTTAAGATTAAAACAAGTTTTAATCAACCTTTTAAGTAATGCCCTAAAATTTACCGAAGAAGGCACTATTACTTTATACATAAATCAACTAAAATCAATCGAAGAAAAAACAATATTACACTTTATTATAAAAGATACTGGGATAGGAATGACCCCAGAACAAATTAAAAATTTGTTCATAGCTTTCAAGCAAGCAGATTCAAGCATTTCTAGAAAATATGGCGGAACAGGTTTAGGATTAAATATTAGTTTTAAAATTGTAGAATTAATGGGGGGCGTTTTACATTGCAAAAGTACGCCTAAAAAAGGAACTAGTTTTTCATTTACAATTGCATTTGACACAAATGATAGTATTGATAATATGTTACAACAACCAAAACTTATTAATGATATTGTACAAAATTCTGATTTAGAATTAAATCTTGAAAACAATGAAATCAATATTCTAATTGCTGAAGATAACTTAATCAATCAATTAGTGATTAAAAAAACGCTCGAATTCAAAGGATATAATGTTACTCTGACTAACGATGGACAGAAATGTGTTGATGCTTTTAGTCAAAATTCAAACTTTGATATCATTTTTATGGATATCAATATGCCAAAAATGAACGGAATTGAAGCAACAAACTATATAAGAAAGACGCTAAAAAACACTACAATCCCAATCATTGCACTCACAGCCGATGTGACTCTAGAAACTCAAAACAGTATTGCTAAATACGGAATGAACGATTATCTTTCAAAACCCATCAGCGATGAAATGCTGCAAAAAATCCTTGAAAAATGGTTGTTAAAAAAATAAATAAAAGTTTTAATATTATGCTTAAAATAACCTTGAAGTATGGCCTTAGGTTTTATTGAATTGAACCGTAAAGTTCTTGCTGATTTAGCAATGAATCACCCAGAAGCTTTCAAAGCAGTACTTAATAAAGTAAAATAAACGTTTTATCAACTCAATTTAGATTACTTACTTATAAAAAAAACCCATCCACATTCGAGAGATGGGGTTTTTTAATTGTTCTAAATGGAAGAATTAGAAGATTAAAATTATTTTGATTTTAAAATAAAATAGGTATTTTCGTAATATGAAATACCACAAAATTTCCCACCTCTTTTTATTGTTTACAATTATATTTATCTCTTTTTCTTGCCAAAAAGAGAAAGTAAATCCTGCTTTTAAAAAGAAAAAACTAGCAGAGATTGAAAAACTATTTGAACGTGGATATTCTGATTTCGACGAAGCAAAGCACGACAGTGCTTTTTACTATTTTAATAAAGCCAAAAACCTAGCTGAGCAAATTCAAGATACTTCCAGAATTATTTATTCTTTGACTTGGATAGCGACAATAGAGCACAATCAAGGAGACTACGTCGGTAGCGAAGCTACAAGTACTGAAGCACTACCCTATTTAAATGGACCAAGAAGATTCCCTTATGGAGAAACCAATATCTATGCTCACATTGGTTCAAATTACATCGCTACCCAAGATTATAAAAACGCCGTTTACTATTTAAAAAAAGCAATTAACTATAAAACTGATGAATTATTTAAAGGAACCATTTACAACAATATTGCACTAGCTTACAAATATCAGGAGCTTTACAATAAAGCTGAATCTATATTAAGACCACTTTCTTCCAAAAAAATAATATATCAAGATTCATCCTTAGTAGCAACTATAAAAGATAATTTGGGCTTTGTGCAATACAAATTAAACAAACCCAATTCTCTAGCAAACATGATGGAATCTTTCAAAATAAGAAAAGCTATCAAAGATAATTACGGCTTACTTTCTAGTTACAATAATCTCTCTCTTTATCATGCTAATTCTGAACGTAAACTGGCAATAGCATATGCAAAAAAAGGATATCAAACAGCACTTAAAATTAGTCATCCTGATTCCGTTTTAGAGTTTTTAAAATTATTAATCCAAACCGATCCCGGTAAAGATCTTAAAAAATATGCAGATAATTACATTAGGATTAATGACAGTCTTGTTGGAGCAAGACAAAAAGCCAAAAATACATTTGCAAGGATTAAATACGACTCCAAGCGAGAAAAAGATGAAAATTTACGTCTTAAAAACGAAAGTATTCAGCAAGCACAAAAAATACAAAAACGCAATATAACCATTGTCCTCACCATTGCAACTATGACCTTGATTGGATTTTTTATCATTAGAAAAATCCGACTTAATAGCAAAAAAGAAAAAGTAAATGCTGCTTATTCTACAGAAGTACGATTGTCACAAAAACTACACGATGAGTTAGCAAATGATTTATTTCAAACCATAGCATTTGCCGAAGGTCAAGATTTATCAACAAAAGAAAATAAGGAAACACTCATTGCTAATTTGGATATAATATACAATCAGACTCGAAATATTTCACGAGAAAATAATAGTATAGAAACTGAAGCGAGTTACTTGCCCAATTTAAAAGGACTGTTTTTTGACTTTAATACGCAACAACAGCATATTATTACCGTAGGACTAGACACTATAAAATGGAACAGTATTGAAAACCATACAAAAATCACTATTTTCAGAATCATACAAGAACTATTAGTCAATATGAAAAAACACAGCAATTGCACTGTAGCTGTTTTTAACTTTGAAATAATATTGAACGTATTACAAATTTCATATCGCGATAATGGGCTTGGTTTACAAAATCAAACATTACAATTAAAAAACGGTTTGTCAAATTTAGAAAGTAGAGTTCAAAGTATTGACGGAACAGCTACTTTTAATACGATGAATGAATCTGGTTTTAATGCACAATTTCAAATTCCGATATAACATCTCTTATGTTTAAAAAAGTTTTAATAGCTGAAGATTTAGATGCAATTGCAGTCTCCCTCATTGATACGATCAAAGAAATTGGGGTTGAAGAAATTCATCATACCAAATATTGTGATGATGCCTATTTACAAGTAAAAAAAGCCTTAAACCAGAACAAATCTTTTGAGCTTGTTATTTGTGACTTATCATTTAAAC
Source organism: Flavobacterium erciyesense (assembly GCF_018069925.1). GTDB lineage: Bacteria > Bacteroidota > Bacteroidia > Flavobacteriales > Flavobacteriaceae > Flavobacterium > Flavobacterium erciyesense. The sequence continues at coordinate 142,456 of NZ_JAGPXB010000005.1, forward strand.
CAGACCACAGAGAAAACAAAATCAATTCTGGAGTAGAGTTAATAAATGCCATTAAAAAAATTCAAAAAAACATAAAAATAATTGTATTCTCGATTGAGGATAAATCTTATCGCATTCAATCACTTTTTAAGAATTCTGGCATTAATGCATATGTCCCTAAAGGGCGCGATAGTTTAACCGAATTAAAAAAAGCTATTGAACAACTGTATAACAACGAAACTTATACTCCTATTAATTTTGTAGCAAATGCACTGCAAGACAAAACTATTTTTGAAATCGAGCATTATGATATTGAACTTTTAAAGCTGTTGGCAAATGGATGTACAATTGAAGAAATTTCACTGTCTTTCAAAAAAAATGGACTCACGCCCAATGGTCACAGCAGCATTGAAAAAAGAATCAATAAACTCAAATTATCTTTTAAGGCAAATAATAATGTTCAATTAATAGCTATCACTAAAGATTTTGGATTGCTTTAATATTTGAGAATTTTAAGTTTTTACGTATTTCAACAGCAATTTAATGCCAGTAATCGTTTTTTTAACAGTTTTTCTACTCATTTAAACCAAAAAAAAGTAAGCCTTTACGGATTCCCGTAAACTTTTGTGTTTTAAAGATGCTACGTTTGTAACTGCAAAACTTTAAGACAACAAATAATGGCCCTTTTTACAAGTAAAGATTTATCCTATTCTGGTTATTCACAATCAATTATTGATAGTACTCATCCTGATGCCATAGCTGTTTTGCAGGGCGAGTATGTTGACAAAGCAGAGGAAGCCGAAGTAGTTTACTTTTGTAATCAATTTCTTAAAAAATATAAAGTTCCCAAAACTAAAGCTACTTTTCAAAAAGTTGAACATTTTTTGCACCACGAAGCGTTAGAAAATGAAATACATAGAAGTCAGTTACAAGATTGGATTGCTACCAATTGGATCAAACTGTAGTAGCAATTTCAATGCTTCCATTCGCTTATTTTTATAGTTTATAGTATTATCTTTTTTAAACTAAATATTCCAGCTCCTACTTTTTATGGAATGAATCTAGATATAAAATTGTCTATAAACATAACGCTAATGGTAAATTGTTTTTTAAGTATACGCTTAATCTTTGTAAACCCAAAACCAACAACTAGACTGCTGCAACCATAAAAAATGAAAAAAACACTTTGGATTTTAACATTAGTTTTAATTTTAATCTTTTCATTCCCGGCAAAACAAAAACACATCGGAATAATAGAGTCCGATTATACGAACACAAATACCATCTTGTTCAAGCAGCACTTTAAACGAGACGATGATACCAGATTATCGATTAGTCGCATCAACAAAGAAAATCGCGTAAAAAGTGATCCCAACTATCGTACCCGACGTAAAAAAGGAAAGATAATATTTTCGAATTCTGTACTTTTACAATCGGAATCTAAACCTGATTTTAAAACCAAAAAATAGTCGGATGAATACCATTTCTATTTACGGAACACCATTACAATTATTCATTGACAATCTATAGTACCATTTAACGGTTTGAAAAGATTTATACCTCTATTGCTGCTATTTTTTATTTCATTTTACACTTTTGCTCAACTAAAAGTAGCCTCTTGGAATATTGAAAACCTTGGTAAGTCAAAATCTGCAAACGAAATACTTTTTATAGTCAATACCGTAAAAGATTTTGATATAATTGCTATCCAAGAGGTGGTTGCAGGACCCGGAGGAGCACAAGCTGTTGCTCAACTCGTTGACGACCTCAATCGAAAAGGGAAGCAATGGGATTATGTAGTAAGCGATCCTACAAGCAGTAGTGCTTATAAAACCGAACGTTATGCTTTTATTTGGCAAGCATCAAAAGTTAGGAAGCTAGGAAATGCTTGGCTTGAAAAAAAATTCAATAAAGAAATTGATAGAGAACCTTTTTACTGTACATTCAGAAACGGGAATAAAACCTTTACTTTGGTAAATTTTCATGCCATCACCAAGCAACGTCAACCCGAAACAGAAATCAAATTTTTTAAATTATTACCCGAGCAATACCCAAATCTAAACTTGATATTCATAGGCGATTTTAATTGCCCACAATCTCACAGCGTATTTAATCCTTTAAAAAAAATGGGATATGAACCAGTTTTTAAAGGCCAAAAAACTTCGTTAAAAAAGAAATGTATTGCAGGAAATTGTTTGGCATCAGAATTTGACAACATTTTTTACAACAAAGTAAAGATAAAAGTAGATCAAAAAGGCGTAGTGCCTTTTTATATAAGTTTCACTACGTTACTTGAGGCAAGAAAAATTTCAGACCACATTCCTATTTGGTTTCAATTTTCGTTGCTCTAATTTTTAAAAAAAAATCTTTACCTGTTTTACACTTTGTACAACATTATAAAAGATTTAGATTATTAACCGAATTGCTTTAGGTTTTTAACTTCTTTTTCTTTGCTGCGGGAAATAAAACATTGTTCAAAATTAATCTGAAACCAGGAGAATTGGGATGCAAATCGAGAACCGTTGGCGCATCACCCACTTGATGTTGGTAATCTTCAGGATCATGACCTCCGTAAAAAGTAAACATTCCTTTGCCTTTTTGCCCATGAATATAGCGTGCTTCGTTATTGAGTTCACAAGCTCCCATGACCAAAACATTAGACTTTATTAAATTAGAATCATAAGCAGTGGTTTGCCCCATAAATCCTTTTACTAACTGTGTATGATTTTGACATAACATACTTGGGATAGGATCCCATTTTGCCGAAAATTCCATTAAAGTAAAATAGTCTTTATCCATCGGAATACGGCGTTTAGAAGTCATGTCAATATCTGAAAACTCATATTGTTCCGGTTTACGCTCTAAAGTAAAATCCTTAAAAGCGAAAGCGCTCGTATAATTCAATTTTGATTGGTAATTGGCCTCACTCGCATCACCATCAAACATAGTTTCGCAAATGTCTAATCCATCAGCTGCCAATGCAATATCGAAGCTGTCAGTTGCTGAACACATCGCAAACATAAATCCTCCACCAATTACAAAATCTCTAATTTTTTTTGCAACTGCTCCTTTTTCGTTTGATACTTTTGCATACCCTAAAGAGGAGGCTAAGGTTTCAGCTTCTTTTTTTTGCTCAATGTACCAAGGTGTATTTTTGTACGCACCATAAAACTTACCATATTGTCCCGTAAAATCTTCGTGATGTAAGTGTAGCCAATCATACAAAAGCAATTGGTCTGTCAAAACCTCCGAGTCATATATAGCTGTAAAAGGAATTTCGGCATAGGTAAGCACGAGTGTTACGGCATCATCCCACGGTTGTTTGCCTTTTGGGGTGTAAACCGCAATTTTTGGAGCTTTTTCTAAGAGAACAGCTTCCATATTTTGGGACGGACTGTTTATCTCGTTCAAGATTGTTTGTTGCTCATCATCTGAAAGTACTTCAAAACTAACTCCTCGAATTTGGCATTCTTTTCTAATTTCATCGGCATCAGGTAATAAGAAAGATCCGCCTCGGTAATTTAAAAGCCAGCTAGCTTTGTAACTTTTATCGATACACCAAAACGTGATTCCATAAGCTTTAAGATGATTTTTTTGCGAAGTTTCATCCATTGGCAACAAAATAAAAGAGGCTTTTGCCTGTATCGAAAGGAACACTACCGCTAAAAAAAGAAGTCGCTGCATCATAGGATATTTTTTTTGATATTTCAAAGATAGAAACTAAGGAGAATAGTAAATCTAATTTTAACTATAAAATGACTCCGCATGTTAAATTTACTTCAAATCACGTAAAAACACGTACAAATGGTTTCTAGTGTAGTGCTAAATTCGCAAGTAGTTAAAACCAAAACTATGAGAACCTTAATAATGATACCAAACCCAAACAACTCACCATTTAAAATGTTGACATTATTAAAAAAATTAGGAATTATAGTCCTAATTGGGTGTATACTATTTTTCTATATTTTGTGCTTCCGGTTTTTAAGCCAATAACCTAATTCAATAAACACTTTTTCTTTTGAAAAATTACCACGTCAATATCGCCCAAGAAATGCTTTCGATTGCTCAAAAAGGAGGCGATACTAGTGCGCATCGCAGACAACTGTTTTATATTCGAGCCTCAAATCTTCAAAATAGCCTTACAAACGATTGTTTAAAAATTGTATTTTGGCTCAACTTATACAATGCTTTTTACCTATTACAACAAAATGAAATAGCACAAAATAAACAGCACCATAAATTAAAAAAGATAAAAGTAGCTCGATCAGTGCTTTCTTTGCATGATATCGAACACGGTATTTTAAGAAAAACAAAACTAAATATAGGTTTTGGGTATTTAAAAAATCCTTTTTACTCTTCCTTCATTAAAAATATGGCCGTAGAGCAATTGAATTACAATGTGCATTTTGCTTTACAAAAAATCAAAACAAATTCCGGCGGAACGATAATCTATGATGCCGAAATCTTACACACGCAGCTAAAAAAAACTGCTATTACCCTCTTACAAGAGCAAACTCAAGAAGACACAGCACAAAATATACTTTTTACACCTTCTTTTTTACGCCAATATGCAGGTGATTTTGGTGGCTTTGGTAGTATCAAAAATATACTGCAATTAATTTTAAACAGAGACTTACAAAAACACAGCTTGCGATATAAAAAATTCACGTAATATAAATGAAATTTTTTTTATAAGTCAAAGAGCATTAGGTCGTTCTGCACCGCAAAAACTACTAAACCTGCACTGTTTTTAGATTCTGTTTTTAAAAGTAAATTATTGCGATGCCCTTCAACAGTTCTGGGACTTATAAAAAGTATTTCAGCAATTTCTGCTGTACTTTTTTGTGCGCAAATTAGTCCTAAAACCTCAATTTCACGAGCCGTCAAAAAATTAGCATCAAAAACAGATTTCATTTTTTTAGAATTCAAACTATCTTCTTGAATAATTTTTAAGACATCCTCTGTATAATAAAAACCTTTTTCAGCAACCTCATTTATAGTAAGCAAAAGCTCTTGCGGAGTGGCGTTTTTAATTAAATAAGCCACAGCTCCTACTGCAATCATGTTCGCTATAAAAGATTTGGTTTGGTAACTTGTCAGTGCTATTATTTTTATATCTGGAAAAGAAGTATGAATAATTTTAGTAGCCTCGACTCCATTTATTTCGGGCATTTTAAGATCCATAATAATGATATCAGGCACATTAACATTTTCATCATGTAAAGCATCTAGGAGTTCTTGTCCGTTCGCCGCTTCAAAAACAACGTTAATATTTTCTTCGCGGTCTAGTAAAAATAATATTCCTTTGCGAAATAAAATTTCATCATCTACAAGCGCAATTTTTACAACGTTTTTCATTTTCTAAAAATTAAAATTTACTTTGACTCCTTCATTAATTCCTGATTGCAACTTCAAATTCCCATTCAAAAAAGTCACTCGGCTCTCGATGTTTTTCATTCCTAGACCTTTTTGATTCTCAAATATTTTTTGATCGAAACCGACTCCATTATCAGTATAAAAACCGTGTTTTTTGCCGTTTTTTTCATCTAATACAAGATTAATTTCGGTTGCTTTACCATGACGCAAAGAATTATTCATTAATTCTTGCAGAATCCTAAAAACATGTAAATGTCTATCATTTTCGGCAAGATCAAAACTAGTATTGCAGGTAAAATTCACTTTAACTGCCTTACTACTACTGAACTCCTCACAGAGCTCTTCGATTCCTGCTTGCAAACCAAATTTCTCCAAAACTGGAGGCAGTAAGTTATGAGCTATTTTTCGCGAATTATCAAGTGCTTTACCTGTTAAATCAATAATGGTAGTTGTGATTTCCTTGACTTGTAATTCTGATAATTTGGGGGTGTTAAGCAAATGACTATTCAAAGAAACAATGTTCAATTTAGAACTTATATCATCATGTAAATCTTGTGCAATACGTTTCCTCTCCTCTTCTTGTGTAAGAATTACAGCAGTCAATAGCTCTTTTTGATATTGAATTTCTAGATCTTTTTTCTCAAGCTCTTTTTGAATAATTTTCTTTCTTGAAAAATAAAAAAACAAGACCAACACAATTCCCATCAGAATAAATGTAACGCAACTATAGATAATAATCTCTATTATTTCATTTTCAGCAAGGGTGTTTGGTTTCATAATTCGCTCTTAATTTCGTTGTATGAAAATCTTCTTTTCCAATCGATCAAAATAATTATTTGATACAAAAGATACATAAAACTATTCAAAACCCATGGTATTTTATTAAATTCTGCACTCAACGACGTCATTAAATTACCTACAAGAAATAAAATGGTACTTCCTAATAAATAAACTAGAATCCCAATGTTCACGTAATAAAATTCTTTTTTTTCATTCAGTAAATTATAAAAATGAAAACTTGCCAACACAACTAATACAATTGAAGTAATTACAATTTCTAATAAATTGAACCTAAAAAACAAAGTGTTATCAGAAGCAAATTGCACGCCTAAAATCAATAAAACAACTACGAAACAAGCTGTTACAATTTTATTTTGCATACCATCTTGTTTTAATATTTGCTTGTAAAACCCACTTAACAAGATGAATTGTCCTATAAAATAAAAATGAGAAAGGAATAAATTACTACTCTTTTGCAAAATTAAAATTTCAGCCCACACTTGAATAATACAGGAGAGCGCGAGATAAATTGTAAAGATTTTATAGGCCTTGGTTTCTTTAAAAAATTGAGTAGAAAAAAGAATTAGATTAAGTAATAAAACAAAATATCCTGTGTATGCGAGAATTGTAATCATTTCTATTTTTGTAATAATGGACTACTTTCATCACATACAGTTGGACAGGGTCTGGTAAAATCATAAATATCGTCTTCTCCTTGGGTAACACCATCAACACCAACAGTAATCATGTCAACGTATGTATTTGTTGCTGCATCAAACTTAGTACCTACGATCATTAATTTTTCTACATTGTTGTCATCAACTCCAATATAAGCTCTTACCGCATCAACACCCTCGGCCAAAACTTCAAGTAAGTCTTCCTTTGGAATTAAAAATGCATTTAACCGATGGTGTTTGTTATAATCACCTTCTTTTTTAGACCAACGTTTGGCCCATTTTTGAGCAGTTTTTAATGAAATTGAATTTGGTTTTTTACTCGTTATACTTTCTTTTGAATTGGTTTGTTTTTCCATTATTGAAAGAATTAGGTTGCTTAATTTGATTCAAGAAAATGATAGGCTAAACTACCATTTTTTTATTATTTTAACAAAAAGAATACGATATTACAATTTACTAAAAAAGCCTAAACTTTTTGAAATTTAGGCTTTTATATCATGCAAATACTTTTTTCGACTACTTTAATTAAAACGGAACATCACTATCATCATCATCATCATTGAAATTACTACCAAAAGCCTCATTTGCTGATGGTAAATTTTTAGTAATAAAAGGATTATCTTCTTGATTCATACTTGAAGGCAAATCATCATAACCTCCGCTGTAATCTTCCAAGTTATCAAATTTACCTAGGTGTCCTAAGAATTTCAAACGAACGTTCTCGATACTACCATTACGGTGCTTGGCAATCATAATTTCGGCTTGACCCGCTGTTGGCGCTGCTTCGTCATCATCCCATTCATCAATTTTATAATATTCCGGACGGTATAAGAACGATACAATATCGGCATCTTGCTCAATCGCTCCAGATTCACGAAGGTCAGAAAGCAATGGTCTTTTACTTGAACCACGAGTTTCAACGGCACGAGACAATTGCGAAAGTGCAATTACTGGCACATTTAATTCTTTTGCTAATGCCTTCAAGTTTCGAGAAATCGTCGAAATCTCTTGCTCTCGATTTCCTCCTCCTTTTCCGCTACCACCAGCAGTCATTAATTGCAAATAATCGACAATGATGATTCGAATTCCGTGTTGCGAAACCAAACGTCTTGCTTTTGCACGCAAATCAAAAATCGATAATGAAGGTGTATCATCTATAAAAAGGGGCGCTTTCTCCAAATTTTTAACCTTAGTACTCAACTGCTCCCACTCGTGTTTTTCTAATTTTCCGGTACGCAATTTTTCTGAAGACAAACCAGTTTCTGAAGATATCAAACGTGTAATCAACTGTACCGATGCCATCTCCAAAGAAAACAAGGCTACAGGCATTTTAAAATCGATTGCCATATTACGAGCCATAGACAATACGAATGCCGTTTTTCCCATCGCAGGTCTCGCAGCAATGATAATTAAATCACTTGGCTGCCAACCAGAAGTCACCTTATCTAATTTGTCAAAACCAGTGGCTACACCACTCAAGCCTTCTTGACCAGCAATTTCTTCGATTCGCTTTTTAGCTTGTAAAACCAAACTTTGCGCTGTTTCAGAACTACGTTTGATATTTCCTTGCGTTACTTCGTATAGTTTAGATTCTGCTCTGTCTAATAAATCAAATACATCTGTAGTTTCATCGTAAGAGTCTTCGATAATTTCAGTAGAAATTCGAATCAAACTACGCTGAATGAATTTTTGCAAAATGATTCGCGAGTGAAATTCAATGTGTGCCGAAGATGATATTTTTTGAGTCAGTTGAATTAAATACAAATCGCCACCAGCGAGCTCCAATTTGGCATTCTTTTTTAATTGTGCCGATACAGTCAACAAATCAATAGGTTGCGTATCAGTAAACAATTGGGTGATTGCTTCAAAAATATGCTTGTGTGCTTCTTTGTAAAAAGCATCAGGTTGCAGAATATCAATAACATCATCTACACCTTTTTTATCAATCATCATGGCGCCAAGTACAGCCTCCTCTAATTCAATAACTTGAGGTTGTAATTTTCCTTTTTCTAGGCTTATAATTGTCGATTTATCAACCTTCACTGGATTGATGTTTCTGAAGTTTTCCATAGCACGAAAGTAACAAAATTTAAAAAAAGATTAAGCCGGAGTTATTACAAATAAATGTTCATAAGTAACTATTTTTTGTTTATAACCCCAAAAAAAACCGTCTCATAGCAGTACGAGACGGTTAGGTAAATATAAGTTTGGAGTGCTTATTCCTTGTACTCTCCCATTTTGCTGTATTTCTCCATTCTTTGCGCAATTAAATCAGCTGTTGATAAGTCTTTCAGCTCATTATAACCTTTCAAGATGTATTGCTCTACGGTTTTAAACGTAGTTTCTCTATCGTAGTGCGCTCCTCCAAGAGGTTCTGGAATGATATCGTCAACTAATTTTTGTTTTTTCATATCGGCTGATGTCAATTTCAAAGCCTCAGCAGCTTGTTCTTTGTACTCCCAACTTTTCCATAAAATTGAAGAACAAGATTCAGGTGAAATAACAGAGTACCAAGTGTTTTCCATCATGTAAACTCTATCTCCCACTCCTATTCCTAGTGCACCACCTGATGCTCCTTCACCCACAATGACAGTAATAATTGGCACTTTCAAGTTAACCATCTCAAAAATGTTTCTCGCAATAGCTTCTCCTTGTCCACGCTCTTCAGCCTCAAGCCCTGGATAAGCACCGGGAGTATCAATTAGGGTAACAACTGGAATACCAAATTTTTCAGCCATTTTCATCAAGCGCAATGCTTTTCTGTAACCTTCAGGATTTGCCATCCCGAAATTACGAAACTGACGCATTTTAGTATTGATCCCTTTTTGTTGACCAACAAACATAAATGATTGCCCGTTTATTTGGCCTAAACCACCTATCATGGCTTTATCATCTTTAAATGCTCTATCCCCAAAAAGTTCCAAAAATGTACCTTTCGTAAGATTAGTGATATGCTCTAAAACATAAGGTCTATTTGGATGTCTAGACAGCTGAACACGTTGCCAAGCTGTAAGATTTTTGTAAATATTTTTTTTGGTTTCTTCTAGTTTTTTGTTGATTTGTTTACAGGTATTTGTAACGTCAACATCTGATTCTGTACCAATGATAAGACATTTCTCTAACTGCTCTTCTAACTCTTTTATAGGAAGCTCAAAATCTAAATATTCCATAGGATTTTTGCGTTTTTGTTTTTATTTCGAACCGCAAATATAAAATTTTAAATCGTTCGAAAAGGTAATTATTGTGTTAATGTATATTTTTTTGAATGATTTGAATAGGTTACTATTCCTTAATTTTTGCTTTTTGATAATGTTTGATTACCCCATTTAACAACACAGTAAGTACTATAATCACAGCACCAACATAAAACTCGAAACTCATTTTTTCTTTTCCGCCCAGGATAAAATAAGCTAATACAATTCCGTACACAGGCTCTAAATTAGTGGTTAACATAACCGTGTAAGGAGTAAGTTTTTGCATCACTTTGACCGAAGCTGTAAAAGCATAGGCAGTACATACTGAAGCCAAAACTAAAATTAGCACCCAATTTTTGGTAGTTAACGTAAAAAAGTCAGCAGTAAAAACGCCTTGGTACAACAAATAGATCGAAATAAAGAAAACGCCAGCTACAAATTCATAAAACGAAATTACAGCGGGATCGTGCTTCGCAATTAGCTTTCCGTTACTGAGGGTAAATAAAACGCCCAATACAATTGAAGCTAAGGCAAACAACATTCCGTTGATATAATTTACCTCAACTTGCATGATCAAAGCCAAACCAGCGATAATTATTAATCCAAAAAACACCTCGTACCAGAGTACTTTACGTCCATAAAAAAGTGGTTCTAATAGGGACGCAAAAAAGGCTCCCAAAGAAAATACAGAAAGCGTAATGGACACGTTTGAAACTTTTATAGCTTGAAAAAAGAAAATCCAATGCAAGGCAATTAGCAACCCTACAAAAAGTAGTTTGAAGAAAGATCGTAAAGGCACACGAAACGATTTTTTGGTAGCCACTATAAAAAGTGCCAAAAACAGTCCGGCAAAAAACATTCTAAACCAAACCAAAGCATCCGATTGAATGGTAATCAATGCGCCTAAAATGGCCGTAAAACCCCAAATAAATACAATTAAATGAAGGTTTAAGTAACTTTTTAAATTATCGTTTTGCATTTCGTAATAAGTAAATGGCTAAAATTCCAAAAGCAATATTTGGCAACCAAACGGCTAGTAATGGCGGGATACTCGATTTTTCGGCCAGTACACCAAATATTTTATCAAAAAATACAAAGGCAAATGCTAGTGCAATACCTATTGCTAAATTGGTCCCCATACCGCCTCTACGTTTCATTGACGAAACCGCAACGGCTATAATGGTTAAGATAAAAGCTGAAACAGGAATACTGTATTTTTTGTACAACACCACCAAATACACATTGATATTCGATGAGCCACGTTCTCGTTCTTTGGCAATAAAAGCATTCAATTTGCCCAAATTTAAGGTCTCTGCAATATAAACAACAGGAGTTAAATCTTCTAAATCAAAAGCAAAAGTGGCTTTTTTTTCAGGTAACTTCACAATAACATCACTTAATTTGCCTACGGTTCGTTTGGTGTAATCGTATAATGTATAGGTACTGTCCTTTGGATTCCAAGTAATTCTCGTTGCGGTTATTTTGTGCAGCAACTTATCATTCTTGAATTTTTCAAGTGTAAAATTGTAGGCTGTTTTGGTTTCGGTATTAAAGCTGTTTACGTAAATAAACTCATTGTCATTCAATTGGCGGTATACATCAGTATTATCGCCACGCATGGCCTCTTTACCATTTCCTTTTAAGTAAGTGTACCTAAAATTATTAAACCCTTCACTTGCTGATGGCACTACGTAAAAACCCATCAACAAAACAAAAACCGACACAATAGAAGCGCCAATCAAATACGGTCGTAAAAAACGAGTAAATGAAATTCCGGAACTCAAAATAGCAATAATCTCAGTATCATTAGCCAATTTTGACGTAAACCAAATCACCGACAAAAACAAAAAGATAGGAAATAGCGAGTTAGCAAAGTACACCGTAAAGTTGTAATAGTAAAGTGCTATATCTGCAAACGGAACCTTGTTTTCGAGTAATTTATTAATCTTTTCAGATACGTCAACCACGATTCCGATTGGGATAAACAGCAACAACATGACCACAAACGTGGCCAAATATCTTTTCAGGATGTACTTGTCTATTATTGTAAGCATGTTTTTGTTTAAAGTTTAAAGTTTCAGGTTTAAAGTAAGCGCTAGAACGTTAAACTTGAAACCTTAAACATTTTTTTTACAAACGTTGACTCATGTTTTTCACCATCATTTCTTTCCATGGCTTGAAATCGCCAGCTAAAATATGCTTTCTAGCCTCACGAACCAACCACATATAAAAACCAAGGTTATGTATTGTAGCAATTTGTTTACCCAAGTATTCGTTGGCAGCAAACAAATGACGCAAATAAGCTTTGGTATACTCCGTATCCACGAAAGTGATTCCCATTTCATCAAGTGGCGAAAAATCGGCTTCCCACTTTTTATTTTTAATATTGATGGTACCGTTGGCTGTAAACAACATTCCGTTTCTCGCGTTACGAGTAGGCATCACACAGTCAAACATATCAACTCCTAACGCAATATTTTCTAGAATATTTATTGGCGTACCTACACCCATTAAATACCTTGGTTTGTCTTCTGGTAAAATTTCGCAAACCACTTCGGTCATGGCATACATTTCCTCAGCAGGTTCTCCTACTGATAAACCTCCAATGGCATTTCCTTGTTGATTTGAATTGGCAATATACTCTGCTGATTGCATACGCAAATCCTTATACGTACTACCTTGAACAATTGGGAAAAAAGTTTGCTCGTACCCGTATTTAAAAGGTAATTTATCCAAATGACTAATACATCTATCCAACCACCTGTGCGTCATTTTCATAGAGCGTTGTGCGTAACGATAATCACAAGGATAAGGCGTACACTCATCAAAAGCCATGATAATATCAGCACCAATAGTACGCTGAATTTCCATTACATTCTCTGGCGTAAAAAAGTGGTACGAACCGTCAATATGCGATTTAAACTTTACCCCTTCTTCTTTAATTTTACGATTTGCTGATAACGAATACACTTGATATCCACCAGAATCGGTCAAAATATTACGGTCCCAATTCATGAATTTGTGCAATCCGCCTGCTTTTTCGAGAATTTCAGTTTGCGGACGCAAGTATAAGTGATAGGTATTTCCCAGAATAATATCTGGATTGATATCGTTTTTTAATTCACGCTGATGCACTCCTTTTACAGAGGCTACCGTACCTACAGGCATAAAAATTGGGGTCTCAATCACCCCATGATCAGTAGTTATACTTCCCGCTCTAGCTTTGGATAGCGGATCTTTTTTTAATAAATCAAATTTCATCTGGTACTTCTATTTTTTCAGTCGCCTAAACCTTCCACAAAGACTTTCTTTAACAAAATCAGCCTGCGTAACGCCTTTCGTGCGAACCTATTTCACCCGTTTGTTCGGCTGGCAAAGATAGGTTAAATAGAAATCCGCATCAAAAAAAATATTCCAAGCCGTTTACATACTCATTTTGTGAACTACAGTAGCATCAAACACCATATTTCTTTGGGCGCGACCCCATTTCACTAGCGTTACATTTGGGGTCGGGCTATTCGTTGCAATCTTTTTTAGCGCACAGCTATTCGCTGTTCTCTAAAAAAGGATTTCCACTGCTATCCCTCGCGCAAAAAAAACTGTTTACAGCACAAAATAGCTGCAAAACGAGGAATTGCTTATTGAGTCACACTATCCATAAAACGAATCATTTCTTCAAATCTAGCGCTCCAAGGTTTAAAATATTGTACCACCATCGGAACATGCTTTTTCCTCAAACGAATGGTTTGCACCTCAGGTTGAAAAACTTTGATGGCTTTTTCAAAACGTTGGGTTCCCTCAATAATAGAGGGATAGGTTTTTGTACCAACATACAATAAAACTGGCGGCGTTTGGGCATTAACATAATAAATTGGCGAAGCTGCTTTCCATTGCTCAGGATCGGAAGTCCAAGTGGCTAAATAATCGTCTTGATTGGTAGGAGGATATTTCTCGAGATAGTTTTTCATATCGAGTCCAGCCGCATCGTTTAAAATAATTCCAGCAACACTCTTAGGTTGCACACCATATTTAGGATTCATAACCGCCAAGGCACCAAGATGCCCACCTGCAGAATGTCCGGTTACAAAAATCTGGTTCGCATTGCCGTTGTACTGACTAATATTCTTTTTAGTCCACTCAATCGCAGTTGCAATTTGCTGGGCCATAACATCATAGTTTACCTTAGGACTCAGCGTATAATCAGGTATAACGGTTATAATTCCTCTTTTGGCAAAATTACGACCTAATAAATTATAAGTTTCCTTACGCCCGCTATTCCAATTTCCACCATGTACAAAAATCAAAACTTTAGCTCCTGCTTTATTTACTTTTTGAGGAACAAAAATATTGAGCTTGGGCGCTATAGTCGCATTTTCAACCGTAGTTGGTTGGTAAACAATATTAGAAGTCTTTTTGGAGGCACAACTCGTTATCAGAAAAACCGATATTAAAACAGTAGGGATTTTAAACAAACGCATCATGTATTTTTTTTTACGAATATACTATTTAAAAAAATCGTAGCCATTAGCAAGTCTCTAAAATTGACCCAACAATGCCTGTAGACTTAAAGTAATTTTCTCCTTTGGCACATTGTAAATCAAAAAAAACGGTCAATATCAAGGATACGAACCGTTTTTAATGAAGCTTTTGATTAACAAATGACAATCAAATAAGAATTATTTAGATTAATTAAATTGCGCTGTCACGTACTCAACTAAACTTTGATCTGACATTTTATTTGAAGTGCTTTCTGTAGCTACTACATTTTTGTACTGTGGAGTTTCATTCAAAAAATTTATAAATTGCTCCTGAGCAGTTCCTGTTCCTGTTACGTGCAATTCATCTACGTTTTGCATGTGAGCGGTAATGCTTTTAAATAGTTTTCGCAGCTGATCTCTCTCGGCATTGTTAGCGGCATTTTCACTGGTATTGTAGCCTTGTCCGTCAACGGTTTCATGACCTAGTACTAAAAAATCTCCGGAATCTACATTTTCTCTTCCTACAATGGTAGCGTGATGGGAATCCATCCACACTCCAAATTGCTTTTTGCTGTTCTGTGACATGATTATTTATTTAAGTTATAACACCTTTTGCATCAGCTGTATTTTGCTGATTATTAGTATTCTTATAAAGGTAGCCCATCTACATTTAATAAAGTTGCATTTAACAAAGTCTTATGCTCTCTAAAAATTGAAGTCCAAATTCTTATTTCACAGAAACAGTTCTAAAAAATTCAATTTTAAAGCGGTAAAGTAGTTAATTAGTTGTCAAATAAAATACCATTTTTTTATAGGTACTTCAGTAACACAGCAACAAACAAGACTCTAAAAACGGGAATTGTTTGTATCTTTACTAGCTCATTAAAAAACTACTATTTGTGCGATGTACGACTCACTAATTCGTTATATCCAAAGCAGAGCTGCAATAGAAAAAGAACAATTGGATCTCATTTGTTCCCGTTTTTCTGCTTTAAAAACAAAACGAAATGAAATTTTAGTACGCTACGACGATATTTGCCAACACTATTATTTTGTAAACAAAGGATGCATTCGCCTTTTTACCATCAATAAAGAAGGGATAGAAACCTCTCGCTTTTTTGCTTTTGAAGGAAGTTTCGGAACGGCATTGCCTAGTTTTATTGATCAAAAACCCACTTTTGAGTACTTGCAAACCATAGAAAAATCGGATCTACTTGTTATTTCTAGAACTGATTTTTATCAATTAGTAGACACCATTCCTGCTTTTGAAATGATTTACAGAGAAATTCTAGAGTTGGGTTTTATAACTGCTCAAAAACGAATCTATGGCTTTCAAGGATTTAATGCTTTAGAAAAAGTGCAATGGATTATTGCTAATCAACCTCAATTTTTATTACGTGTGTCCAATAAAATGGCTGCCTCCTATTTAGGGATTACGCCATCAACATTAAGCCGCATCAAATCCAAACTCTAAAAAATGTTGACATAGGACAATCTTTATAACGTCGCTCATTTTTAATTTTGACAAAAAATTAATTATGAAAACAACCGCTTTTTTATATGCACTGCTAATCCCAATATTTGCAGCAGCACAAAACAAATCGCCAACTAACCCTGCGGGTAACCAACTGCCTTTGCAGCAGGAACAACAGTTTACTAAAACAGTTAAACAATTAACACTTAAAGCGGCCGTTGCTATTACTGAAAATGCAAGAAAAGCTGCAACGGGTTTACAAAAAAATGTTACTATTGCCATCCTTGACCATTCAGGACAAACCTTGATGATTACTCGAGGCGAAGAGGTTGGCCCACACAATACGGAAGCCGCAAGACGAAAAGCGTACACCGCACTATCAACTAAAACACCCACATTATTACTTTCTAGAAACGCTCGAAATAATCCCGATACGCAAAATTTAACATCACTTCCTGAACTGTTATTACTGGCAGGCGGCTATCCGCTTTGGTACAACGGGCAAGTCATAGGAAGCATAGGAATTGCCGGCGGAGGAAGTCCAGAAAATGACGATTTTATCGCTAAATCAGGAGCAATACCAAGTGCTCAAATCACTACATATTAATTCACATAAAAATAAAAAAAATGAAAAATTTACTTTTTAGTTTTCTATTTCTAGTTGCAGCAACAGCAACCTACGCACAAAATAACAACTATCAACTATCTAGTCATATCCTAGATATTTCAACAGGAAATCCCGCAGTAGGTGTTCCAGTGGTATTAGAAAAATACGATGAACCTACAAAAGTTTGGTCGTATGTCACTGAGAAAATTACGGATAAAAACGGACGTATAACCGATTTTTTACCTAACAAAGAAAGTAACAACGGAATCTATAAACTTCGATTTTTAGTTGACGATTATTTTAAAACTAAAAAAACAGCAAGTTTTTATCCTTTTATCGAAGTGGTATTCCAAATCAAAGATGCAAACCATTACCATGTTCCTATCACCCTTTCAAGCTTTGGTTATTCCACATATCGTGGCAACTAAGTGTAAGAAGCATGATCAATATCTTTAGCAGTATTTAAAAATTTCAAACGCTACTCTTCTGTTTGAATAAAATGTTACCGATAAAGCTTTATTTTTGTAACAATGAATTTTAGATTCGAAACAAAAATAATCCCAATGAAAATAGCTCAAATTATTAAAGAAAAAAGAGGAACCTTAATTGACGTGCGCTCTTATGCAGAATTTACTGGAGGTCATGTTGCTGGGTCTTTAAATATCCCGCTTCAAGAAATACCACATAGAATACAGGAAATCCAAGAACTTAAAACACCATTAGTATTGTTTTGTGCCTCTGGTAACAGAAGCAGTCAAGCACAAGTATTACTAACTGCGCAGGGAATTGAATGTTATAACGGCGGTTCTTGGCTGGATGTAAATTTTATGCAAGCACAAGCTGAGTAATATTTAAAATGATGATTATTTTCAATTGAAATAATAAAATGTAAAAGCCCGCTACTTGCGGGCTTTTGCATTTTATTGATTCGTCTAAATCAATTTTTTCAATAATCAAAAGACTTAGTCATTCAAAGCTGGATAATCTGTATATCCTTTTACTGTATCGGTGTAAAATGTAGTTGGATCAGGTGTGTTCAAAGGCGCATCCGTTTCATATCGTGCTACCAAATCAGGATTTGCAATAAAAGGAACGCCATAAGCTACCAAATCAGCATCACCATCTTCTAACACTTTCATTCCTGTTTCCTTATTGAAACCTTTGTTAATAATCAAAGTTCCTTTGTACAACGGTCTGAAGTGTTTGGCTACTTCAGTTACTGCAAAAGGCACTTCAGATACATCTGTAAAAGGTTCCGTTAAGTGAACATACGCTAATCCGTAGTCATTTAATTTGTTGATAATGTACTCGTAGGTCGGAATTGTTTCTTCATCCAACATCATCCCTTGCGCATTATGCAAGGAAGGATTCAAACGCACTCCCACTTTTGAATAGTCGATAACTTCTTTCAAAGCATCTAGAATCTCAAAAAGGATTTTTGATTTGTTTTCAATAGATCCGCCGTATTCATCGGTACGATGATTGGAATAACCATTAAAAAATTGTTGCAACAAATAGCCATTAGCAGCATGCAATTCAACACCATCAAATCCTGCAGCAATTGCATTTTTCGCTCCATTTTTGAAATCTAAAACAGTTTGTTTGATGTCTTCGATTGTCATTTCCTTTGGCACTACGGTATCTTGAAAACCATCTTTGGTGTACGCTTGCGCAAAAGGATTCAATGCCGATGGCGCATGCGGCAATTCACCGTTGTGCAAATCTGGATGCGACATGCGACCTGTATGCCATAATTGTGCAAAAATAGTCCCTCCTTTTTCGTGTACCGCATTGGTAACCAGCTTCCATCCTTCGGTTTGCGCTTCACTATAAATTCCTGGTACATTAATAAAACCAACTGCTTTGGTACTTACAAAAGTTCCTTCAGAAACTATTAAACCTGCTGTTGCTCTTTGTGCATAATATTCTGCTGTAAGTGCTGTAGGAACGTTTCCTTCATTATTAGAACGGCTGCGAGTCATAGGTGCCATCACCATTCGATTATTTAAAACACTATTTCCTAAAGTGTAAGGCTGAAATAAAATTGATTTACTCATTTGATTTTTTTTTAGATAATTAAAACCGCCACCACATAAATTCAAATCATGCAGTAAAACGGTAAGTAAGAGAAGAAATTAAACAGACACACATTATTTTCTTGATGCACGTCAGTTTAAATAAAAGTTCTATCTCCTTTCTTTATCGTACAAAGGTAAATCAGGACCACAACTTATTTCGTTGACCTAGGACAAGAAACGACATAGATATAAAATTTTTTAGCTGCTAATTTTTCTCCTAACCCTACTAAGTGTGGCCGGAGTACAACCCAAATAAGAAGCTATCATGTGTTGCGGAACTCTTTGAACAATGTTTGGGTATCGATGAAGCAATTGAACGTATTTCTCCTCGACGGATGCAGTCAGCACACTGTTAATGCGCTCTTGATTGGCAACGTAGGCATTTTGCAAAAGCAAACGCTGGTATCTTTCAAATAAAGGCACTTGCTCCATTAAAACCTCACGAGTGGCTGAAGTTAGTAATAATACCTCTGAATCCTCAAGCGCCTGAATCGTGTAAATAGAAGAGCTTTGGGTTAAAAAACTAGCTAAATCAG
Organism: Flavobacterium erciyesense; assembly: GCF_018069925.1. Taxonomy (GTDB): domain Bacteria; phylum Bacteroidota; class Bacteroidia; order Flavobacteriales; family Flavobacteriaceae; genus Flavobacterium; species Flavobacterium erciyesense. The sequence goes on from NZ_JAGPXB010000005.1 coordinate 161,635, forward strand.
TAATCCACCAGCCTTCGACTGCAAATTGAATCGTATGTTCATTGCCTTTTTCATCGACATAAAAGGATCGAAGTACTCCTTTTTCAACAAAAATATTATATTGACAAATTCCGCCAGAAACTTGTAGCATTTCTTTTTTTAAAACTCTTTTAGGTACAAAATAAGTTTTACACAACTCGCGCTCTGCTTCACTCAAAGCTACTTTTTCTTGAATACTTTTAAACAATTGATCAAACATGTTTGCAAGTTACAAAATACTATAAAAACAGTAGCGTAGCATTTACAACTAATAACAATTCAACCTTGATAACTAATGATAAATCTAAAAATGGAACCTAATATTAATCAAATTATCTGATTATATTTGCCGAGTCTAATTTAACACACAAATGAAACCAAACACACAACAATTAAAGGATTTAACAATCCAAGTTAGAAGAGATATTCTTCGCATGGTACACGCAGTCAACTCAGGACACCCAGGTGGTTCCTTAGGTTGTGCTGAATTTCTTGTCGTATTGTACCAAAACATAATGGATCGCAAAGAAGGTTTTGAAATGGACGGAATAGGTGAAGATCTTTTCTTTCTTTCTAATGGTCATATCTCACCTGTATTGTACAGTGTATTGGCCCGAAGCGGTTATTTTCCAGTTGCTGAATTAGCTACTTTCCGTTTGATCAATTCTAGATTACAAGGTCACCCAACTACACACGACCATCTTCCAGGAGTACGTATTGCATCTGGTTCTTTAGGTCAAGGATTATCTGTAGGGATTGGTGCTGCTCAAGCTAAAAAGCTGAATGGTGACAATCATATCATCTACACCCTTCACGGTGATGGTGAATTACAAGAAGGTCAAAACTGGGAAGCTATCATGTACGCATCTGCTAAAAAAGTAGATAACTTAATTGCAACAATCGATTTAAACGGAAAACAAATTGATGGAACTACTGACGAAGTTTTAGCTATGGGAAGTATCCGTGCTAAATTTGAAGCTTTTGATTGGGATGTTTTAGAAATCGAAAAAGGAAACGATATCGAGGCTATTATTGCTGGTATGAACGATGCCAAATCAAGAACTGGAAAAGGAAAACCAGTTTGCGTATTGTTACACACAGAAATGGGTAACGGTGTCGATTTTATGATGTACAGTCATGCATGGCATGGAAAAGCGCCAAATGATACGCAATTAGAAATTGCTTTAGGGCAAAATCCAGAAACTTTAGGTGATTATTAAAAAACGTTTAGTTGCCAGAAATTAGTATTCAGTAGATTAGAGATAAAAATCAAAATAGAACAGTGAAAAAAAGTATCTTGATTATCGTAATTCTCATTTATCAAAACGTGCTTTGTCAATCGTTTACATTTGATAGATTTATTGAATACAAAGACAATATGGGTCGGACCTCTATTTTTATGATCAACTCTAAAAACAGTTCATATCATTTTTTTGGAAGTAGTTTTACAAATGAAATTTCAGGTAGTGTTTTTGATACTAACAAGAATATCAGGCACCATTATTCATTGAAAAATGTTGCAAACGCTGTTCAGTTCGATTATATCGACTCCTCTTTTGAAAAACCAAATAAGATACCATGTTACGATAATAAAAACATAATTGAGGTAAAAGAAAAACAGCTAGATAGTGCATCAACTAATTTTAAAGTTCTAAAATTCAAGAATAGTAAAAAAAAGAAGGCGATTCAAAGTTCAAACATAAAAGCTATTAAATCTGGAATACCAGTTTTTTCACTAATAATAAAGCCGTTTTTCGGTCACTTTATTTTTTGTAAGAAGATAGAATTACCTGAAAATTATTTACCTACTATTGTTGAAATAGATTATTTCAACGGCATTAAGACCAACACTGAACTGATTCAAAATAAAGAAGTTAATGTTCTTTTATCACTAAATAAACAAGACATTAAATTAAGAAATTAAGAAAATGAAAAAATATACAAATACAGGAAGTAAAGATACTCGCTCAGGTTTTGGAGCGGGAATGACTGAATTAGGTCAAAAAAACGAAAATGTAGTAGCACTTTGTGCCGATTTAATTGGTTCTTTAAAATTTGACGATTTTAAGAAAAACCATCCAGAGCGTTTTTTCCAAATCGGAATCGCAGAGGCGAACATGATCGGAATTGCAGCAGGATTAACCGTAGGAGGAAAAATTCCTTTTACTGGAACTTTTGCTAACTTTTCTACAGGAAGAGTGTACGATCAAATTCGTCAATCAGTTGCGTACTCTGAAAAAAATGTAAAAATTTGTGCATCACATGCTGGATTAACTCTAGGAGAAGACGGAGCAACACACCAAATCCTTGAAGATATCGGGTTGATGAAAATGCTACCTGGAATGACTGTAATTAACACATGTGATTACAACCAAACCAAAGCGGCTACTTTAGCACTTGCTGATCATAACGGACCGGCTTACTTGCGTTTTGGTCGTCCGGTTGTGCCTAACTTTATGCCAGCTGACGAACCGTTCGTAATTGGTAAAGCAATCACCCTTACAGAAGGATCTGATGTGACGATTGTAGCTACAGGACATTTGGTTTGGGAAGCGTTGCAAGCTGCTGAAGCTCTTGAAGAAAAAGGAATTTCTGCAGAGGTAATCAACATTCACACTATCAAGCCATTAGATGAAGAAGCAATTTTGAATTCTTTAGCAAAAACAAAATGTATTGTTACTGCTGAAGAACACAATATTTTAGGTGGTCTTGGCGAAAGCATCTCTAGAGTATTGGCTTTAAACAGTCCGGCTCCACAAGAATTTGTTGCGGTAAATGACAGCTTTGGTGAATCAGGAACGCCAGAACAATTAATGGAGAAATACAAACTGAACGATCAAGCCATTATCGAAGCAGTAGAAAGAGTAATGAAAAGAAAATAATCTTTTCGATTTATTCCATAAAAAAAACCAGACTGCCTTAGCAATCTGGTTTTTTTATGCCTTTTAATTTCTAGTTACATTTAACCAAATGCCTTTTTATTCTTGCTGGATTGGTGACATTACCATCACAACTAGGAATGTCAGCAAAAGGAATTAACTTGCCGTTAACTGTAATTTCAGTTCGTGTACTTACACCATCGCCATCATCATCAGTATCTAAATAATTAGGAATACCATCTTTATCTGTATCATCTGCAAACCGAATAGCATCCACAGGAAATGTAGGATAATCTATTTTGTTGGCATAATTAAACATGTATCCATCTCCATCTAGATCCTCGTTGACATCCAAAACACCATCTCCATCAGTATCACTTCTACTAATTTCATACAATTTAAAACTAAATACTAAGGGAGCGTAAGGTGGAATTGAATTAGCACCACCAGCATAATATGCCAATGCTGATGGAATAATCATTACACCTGCTCCGTAATTACTGTAAGAAATAGTACCATCAGGATTTGAACTGTAATTCCCAGTTTTAAATTCAGGCAAATAATTACCCCATTTAGCAGTTAATGTCGGTAAAACAAAAAAGGAATCTTGATTGTTTATTTCTTCAAAAAAAGTTGATGTTAAAGTTGACACATCTCCTACTTTAGTTTTTGACAAATACTCTCCTCTGTATGCAGTTAAAACGCCATCAGTACTGGTTGGAGACTGACCTGTCCCCTCACGCAACATAATATAATACAATTTGTATTCCACATCATGAACAGTAACTTTTTTCATCAATAGCTTTGGAAAAGAACTACTATTTAAATAATTCCAAACTGGTATTTGAGTTCCTCCAGCAGGTATTTTTGATATTTTAGTGAGTACATCTGGATTTGTATCCTCTATATAGTATGTTTTTAAGTAATCTTCTATATCTACACTTTCAGTGGCATATTGGTCCGCATAAGCTTTTGGCGGAGTCAATGCCGCCGCTTCATCTTTTGAACATGAAAATAAAGAGACTGTTGTAATTAATAAAATAAAATAATACTTAAATTTGTTCATTATAGCTAAATTTTTTAAGTGCGCAAGATACAATATTGATTGATTTTTGTAAACAATTTAACGCTGATTTTAGAAAAATTATGAGAATAGATAAATATTTATGGTGTGTTCGTTATTATAAAACCAGAAACATGGTAACGGAGGCCTGTAAAAAAAACCATATTACCGTTAATGGCCAAGTAGCCAAAGCCTCAAAGGAAGTTTTTCCTACCGATAAAATCACCTTTAGAAAAGATCAAATAACACAAATTATAACCGTTCTTGACATTCCTGAAAATCGTGTAGGCGCCAAATTAGTTGATATGTACCGCCGCAATGATACGCCTGCCGAAGCTTTTCAGCATTTAGAATTGCTGAAATTATCCAAGGAACATTACCGTAAAAATGGAACTGGTAGACCAACCAAAAAAGATCGTCGTGACATTGATGAATTTGGGAACGAGATAATCACTGATGATGAGGAGGATTAAACCATAATTTTTCATCAAATAAAAAAATCATTTTCACAACTTAATACTGCTAAACAACAACTTTATATAATGAGCAAAAATATCATCTTGAACAATCAAGAAATAGAACACAAAATAAAACGAATTGCCTATCAAATCTACGAAACCTTTGTAGATGAACAGGAAATTGTAATTGCCGGCATTGCAAGCAACGGTTTTACTTTTGCCAAAAAAATTGCAGCAGTACTTGAAATCATTTCTCCTATCAAAGTATCAATCTGCGAGGTGCAAATAAACAAACAACATCCGCAGTCGCCTATTGAGACCTCGATAACGCAAGAACAATACGCTAATAAAGGACTAGTTTTAGTAGATGATGTTCTCAATTCAGGCACTACACTGATATATGCTGTAAAACACTTTATTGATGTACCACTGAAAAAATTCAAAACAGCGGTATTGGTAGATCGAAATCACAAAAAGTACCCTGTAAAAGCCGATTTCAAAGGCATATCACTTTCTACTTCACTTTTCGAGCACGTACAAGTTGTGTTTGACGAAAACGGAGACAACTACGCGTACTTAAGCTAACAAGGCAATAATTTCGACAACCGTTTGTTCGATAGATTTTTCATCAACCACTACTTTATACTGTGCTTGATTATAGTAAAAACTTCTATCGAACAAATGTTTTGCTATAAACTCCCTCATTTCTTCTTCATTTTTACTCGCTATAAGTGGTCGTTTGCTTTTATTTTGATGCAATCTTTGAAATAAAGTTTCAATCGAAGCTTTCAAATAGATCGAAAAAACGTTTTCTCCATTAAAAAATTCATGATTATTGGCATAACAAGGCGTTCCTCCGCCCAAACCGATGATCATTTCCTCGGTTGATTGCATCAAATCGACAAAAACTTCGTGTTCTATTTTACGAAAATAGATTTCTCCGTGCTTTTCAAAAATAGCATTTACAGATAAATTGAGCTTTTTTTCGATCATTTCATCTAAATCTACAAAAGGGACCTGAATACTTTTTGACAATTTTTTAGCAATAGTAGACTTCCCGCAGCCCATATAGCCTAATAATATGATTTTTTTCATCTTAATAAAACCTTACAAATTAAGGTGTTGTGTTTTTTTGTTTAAAAAAGACAAATTTATAATAAAAATGCTTGCAATAATCCGAAATTAGTTCTTATATTTGCACCCGCATTCAAGGAAAGAATATGACTCGATAGCTCAGTCGGTAGAGCACATCACTTTTAATGATGGGGTCCTGGGTTCGAGCCCCAGTCGGGTCACAAATTTAGTGATCAACACATAATTTTCTTGAAAGCAATGACTCGATAGCTCAGTCGGTAGAGCACATCACTTTTAATGATGGGGTCCTGGGTTCGAGCCCCAGTCGGGTCACAAAAGGTTGTTCGCCATGGCGAATGACCTTTATTTTTTTTAGGCCACGTGGAGAAACGGTAGACTTGCCATCTTGAGGGGGTGGTGCTCGTAAGGGCGTGTGGGTTCAAATCCCACCGTGGTCACTTTAAAAGCCTATTTTAGAGGCTTTACAGAGGTTTTAGTCAACATTTAGTCAACCAATTTGAAAAAGTGTAGATTAAAACCTTTTTTTATGGTAGTATTCGATAAGATGAAACAATAAAAAGCATAGCAAACCATTTTATCTCACTTGGAAATTCTCTTCCAAAATTTTAGAAAATTCAAATCAACTAGCCTTACTCTAAAATAAACTTCCTTCAAAAAATATAATTCACTCCGTCTTTTATATTCTCCCAGTCAAATTGAATTGCTTTAAAAATTTAAAAGCGATAATTAAGAACCAAATTAATTCAAGAAAAACCATCTCCCCAATTACATCTCATAATTACAATTAACATCTAAAGTACATTTTACAATTATGTAATTTTTGGAATGTTAAAGCAATTTCGTTAACCAATTCGCAAACCAATTGGTCTACTGGATATTTACATTATACTACAATGATCTATTGAAATACGAAGGCAAACATTTTTGTAATACATAGTGTAAACAATCTATCAATTCCACTAAAGTTAACCAAATCATTAATGGAATCTATCATACAAAAGAAGAAATAGCTCAAAACCTTTTAATTATAGATAAAATCTCCAAACCTTCCGACCAATTCCCTAGCCAATTCGCTAGCCAACTGGTTAACCAATTGGTTAACCAATTGGATGACGAAAATTTTCAAATACAAGATAGAGATCGTTTTGTAAAGCAATTATAACTATTTTTATTTAGGTAGTTGCATAATTGGCTTAGATGCTCCATTTTACAGCAACGAATACATATTTAGAGCCAAAAAAAAAGAAATTATCTCAAAAGAATTAAAGAATTAAAACATCTTGATCTTTTCCCGTTAACCAATTCGTTAGCGAATTGGCTACACAATTGGCTACACAATTGGTTAACGATGCCATGGCGATTATTAATAAACCAACTATTTGATGTTTTTTTCAAGCCGAATATCACTAAAAGTGGGTATTTCAAAAAGCTTTAAAATAGTGTTCCTTTACGTTTTAAATCAAGTTGATTCATGCTTCTACAAAATCGCAATTGGCAATAGTCCATTAATTTTTATTTTCAATACCTTAGCAACAATTGTGATTTCCAAAAACAAATACAACCTAATGAGTAAAAAGAATCTATCAGAAAGAGACATTTGCACCAAATTTATAACCCCTGCTTTAAAAAATGCAGGTTGGGATATTAACAAGCAAGTACTTGAAGAAGTAGCTTTTACAGATGGTAAAATACATGTAAGAGGAAAACTTACCGCTAGAGGAGATAGAAAACGAGCCGATTACATTCTGTACTTTCAGGACAATCCCGTGGCAGTGATTGAAGCCAAAGACAACAAACATTCCATTCGTTCAGGGATTCAACAAGCCTTGGGCTATGCTCAAATATTAGATATTCCGTGCGTGTTTAGCAGTAATGGTGATGGATTTTTATTCCATGACCGCACAGCAACTGATGCATCCATTGAAACAGAACTTTCCTTAGATGAATTTCCTTCGCCTGAAGCACTATGGGAGAAATATAAAAAATACAAAAATATTGCGACACCTACTGGTGAAAAAGTAGCCTTACAAAAGTATTTCTCTGATGGCTCTGGCAGAAAACCAAGATATTATCAACAAATTGCTGTCAACAGAACCGTTGAAGCCATTGCAAATGGTCAAAACAGAATCATCCTAGTGATGGCAACGGGGACAGGAAAAACCTATACTGCGTTCCAAATTATTTATCGTTTATGGAAATCAAGAACTAAAAAGAGAATTCTTTTTTTGGCTGATAGAACTGCGCTTGTAGATCAAACCCGAAAAGGCGATTTTAAGCATTTCAAAGATAAAATGACTATCATTAAAAAGAAAGTTATTTCTAATGGAAACGGAAAAGATGAACTCGTTAGCAACAAGAAAAGAGGCATTGATACTTCTGATAAAGCGTACGAAGTCTTTCTAGGATTGTACCAAGGATTAACCAATAATGAACCAGGGATTGAAGACGCCTACAAAGATTTTTCACCTGATTTTTTTGATTTAATAATTATTGATGAGTGCCACCGCGGTAGTGCGAATGAAGATAGTTCTTGGAGAGAAATTTTAACGTATTTCAATCAAGCAACCCATATTGGTTTAACAGCAACCCCGAGAGAAACTAAGGAAGCTAGTAATACCGAATATTTTGGAGAACCCGTTTACACCTATTCTTTAAAGCAAGGAATTGACGATGGCTTTTTGGCACCCTACAAAGTTATTCGTGTAGCCTTAAATGTAGATTCAGAAGGCTATAGACCACAGCAAGGGAAAACCGATAAAGAAGGAAATGCAATTGAAGATCGCATTTACAACCGTAAGGATTTCGATAGAAAATTGGTGATAGACGAACGGACAGATATAATTGCCCAAAAAGTAACGGAATATCTCAAAGGGCTAGATCGTTACGCTAAAACCATCATTTTTTGTGTAGACATAGATCATGCTGAACGAATGCGTAATGCAATAGCAAAGCACAATGCCGATTTAGTAGCCGAAAATTACAAATACGTGATGCAAATTACGGGTGATAATGAAGAGGGCAAACGTGAACTTGATAATTTTATTAATCCCGAAGAAAAATATCCTGTGATTGCAACAACTTCGGAGTTGATGACTACGGGAGTTGATGCGCAAACCTGCAAAGTGATTGTACTGGATGCCAACATCAATTCGATGACCAAATTCAAACAAATTGTTGGTCGAGGAACACGCATTAACGAAGAGTTTGACAAACTCTATTTTACAATATTAGACTTTAGAAATGCAACGGATAATTTTGCCGACCTTGAATTTAATGGACCTCCTTTGCGAGTAAAACCAATTACGGAAGAAGCTGATTTAACCACAATAATCGAAGAGGAGTATGAAGATGATTCACCAATAATTGATAGTGTAACTGGAGCAGAAATTGTAATTGAAAAACCAACTATCAGAACTCCTGTTAATGAACCTAATTCTGATTATAAAAGTCGCCCAAAACAATACATCAATGGTGTAGACGTTTCGGTATTGGTAAGTAGAGAATTGTTTTTTGACTCGAATGGAAAACCAATAACAATCAGCCTACAAGACCACACTAAAAGCATTATTAATGGCAAATATGCTTCACTTGATGATTTTTTAACCACATGGAACAAAGCCGATAAAAAAGAGGCAATTATAAAAGAATTACAAGAACAAGGCGTAATGGCGGAGGCTCTTCATGAAGCTGTTGACAAACCCGTAGACTTGTTTGATTTGATTTGCCATGTTGCTTACGATCAGCCTCCTTTGACCAGAAAACAAAGAGCCGAAAATGTGAAACAGCGTAACTATTTTGCAAAATATGGTGAGCAAGCCCGAAAAGTATTAGAAACGCTACTCGATAAATATGCTGATGAAGGAGTAGAAAATATTGAAAACATTGATGTACTGCGCGTTAAGCCATTTGATGATTTTGGCTCTGCTTATGAAATTGTAAATGGTATCTTTGGCAGCAAAACCAAGTACCTAGAAGCCATCAAAGAGCTAGAAAATGAATTATACAAACAAGCGTAACCATGTGCCAGATTTCAAATAAAATCAAGTTTTGCACTTGTGCCGCAACCTCAGTAAATCGATTAAAACATTATTGGATTTGGCATCAATTCAATAAAAATAAGTTCACCATGATAGTTGGTGAGATTATGATCCCTGATTTTATTGTGAATCCTGATTTTGCTAAAAATAAAAAAATTCTAAGCAATCGATTAAATGAAATTGACGCTTTTGATACGGCTTTAGAATTTAAGAATAAAGACTTATTAGAAATAGTTATTGATCACAAAATCCCTCATGCATATAGATCTACGTACCTATTTGAGTTTAAAAAAGATAGTTGGCGCAGTGTAAAATATGATCCTTTTCGTATTGCAGCACATCATGATGAAGCAAATTCAGGGAAAATAAAAAACGCCTTAAAAAGAACAAACAATAAATAATGAGCAACATTTCAGGAATATTAAAATCCATTCAAAATATTATGCGTCAAGACAATGGTCTTAATGGTGACGCCCAACGCATTGAACAACTCGGTTGGATGCTTTTTTTAAAAATATTTTCAGACAAGGACAAAGAACTCGAATTACTAGACGACAATTATATTTCGCCCATTCCAGATGTATTTCATTGGGTGAACCAAAAAGGCAATTGGGCGGGCGATAACGAAGGAATGACAGGTGACGAATTGCTAGAGTTTGTGGACCGACAATTATTTCCTGCCTTGCGCAACATTGATGTAAGCACAGGAAACCGCAGGGCATTGATTGTTCGTGAGGTTTTTGAAGGCAACAACAACTACATGAAAAGCGGAATCAACATTCGCAAAGTGTTGAACAAGCTGAATGAAATGGACTTTAACGTGGCCAAAGACCGTCACGCTTTTGGCGAACTGTACGAAACCATTTTGAAAGGGTTACAAAGTGCTGGAAATAGCGGTGAGTTTTACACACCTCGAGCCATTACCAGTTTTATCACCGAAATGATTAACCCACAACTGGGAGAAAAAATTCTAGACCCATCGTGCGGAACGGGTGGTTACCTCACTTGCACCATTGATCATTTAAAAAAGCAAGCCAATAGTGTAGAGGAACGCCAGAGTATAGCTAAAAATGTAATTGGTTGGGAGTACAAACCTTTACCTTATTTGCTAGCCACAACCAATTTGATTTTACATGACATCGAAGTACCGAATATCACATACCGCGATTCACTAGACCAACCTCTCAGTGTGTATACCGAAAAAAATAGAGTAAATGCCATTCTAGCCAATCCACCTTTTGGGGGTATTGTTGCCAATGGTAACGAAACCAATTTTCCGCAAAACTACCGCACCAAAGAAAGTGCCGACTTGTTCCTGATTTTAATGATTCATTTATTAAAACAAGGCGGTCGTGCCGGTATTGTATTGCCTGATGGTTCACTTACGGGCGATGGCGTGAAACAACGCGTACGCCAGAAATTACTAGAAGATTGCAACCTACACACCATTATACGTTTGCCTAACTCCGTGTTCCAACCGTATGCTACGGTAGCTACCAATTTATTGTTTTTTACAAAAGGCACACCAACTAAAGAAGTTTGGTATTACGAGCACAAATTACCCGAAGGAGCAAAAGCTTACAACAAAACCAAGCCCATTCAAGTCAAAGAATTTGACCCAATAAAAACGTGGTGGAACGACCGCAAAGAAAGTGATTTTGCTTGGAAAGTACCTATACAAACCATTATTGACCGCAACTACGATTTAGACATTAAAAACCCTACCAAGCAAGAAGAAGCGCACGAATACAATAGCGTGGAATTGATGGAAATGTTACATACTTCTTTTGAAAAGAGCAATTCATTATTGGAACAACTTAAAGAAGTAGTGAAATAATGAGTATCGAAATAAAATACATGCCATTATCATTTATCAACACTGATGAAGAAATTTTAAAACAAATTAAAAACACTGTACTATTTTCTTATCTATTTCAAGAATTTGAAGAAACTTCTTTGTGTCACTATCTAGAAAGTACTCAATATGGTTATACAGCATCAGCTTCTGAAATTGGTACACATCAACTAGTTAGAATTACTGATATTAATAGTGGTAAAGTTGATTGGAATACTGTACCGTTTTGTGATTGTGAGGCGGAAACTAAATATCTATTGAAAGATAATGATATTCTTGTAGCTAGAACAGGAGGCACTACAGGAAAAAGTTTTATTGTTAATTCAGCTCCTAACAATGCCATTTTTGCAAGCTACTTGATTCGTTTACGACTTAAAAATGAAGTGAATTTACAGTTTATCAATTTATATTTAAACTCTTATGCTTTTTGGAGTCAAATAGTTGAAATGAAATCTGGTTCAGCAATGCCAAATGTAAATGCCGAAAAACTAAAAACGCTTAGAATACCAAAAATAAGTTGTGAGGAACAAAGTGATTTTGTCACTGCTTTTAAAAATATTGAAAAAGCTGAAAATTTAAATTCTTTATTCGATAAGATTAACGAGGTAGAAAGTTTATTTATTAATTCTAAAAAAACAATAAACGAACTCACCCACCAACTCGACCTAATCAAACAATTGCGTCAAGCGTTTTTGCGTGAAGCCATGCAAGGCAAACTGCTCACGTCTGTCACTTCGAGCGCAGTCGAGAAGCAAGCAACCGGTCATGAATTGTTAGCCAAAATTAAAGCAGAGAAAGCCCAACTCATTGCCGAGAAAAAACTCAAAAAAGAAAAAGAGTTAGCACCCATTACTGAGGATGAAATTCCTTTTGAAATTCCAGAACATTGGGCTTGGTGCAGGTTGGGTGAGATTTGTTCAAAAATAGGGTCAGGGAGTACCCCAAAAGGCAGTAATTATTCTGAAATTGGTTTGCCTTTTTTTCGATCTCAAAACGTTCATGATAGTGGTTTAGTTTATGAGGATATTAAATTTGTTTCAAATGAAGTTCAAAAACAAATGAATGGAACAATTGTATTATCAAATGACATTCTGTTAAATATTACAGGTGGTTCAATAGGTAGATGCGCTTTAGTACCTAGCGATTTTAAAGAAGGAAATGTCAGTCAACACGTTTGTATAATTAGACCGTTATCAATTGACTATATCTTTCTTCACAAACTCGTATTATCACCATATTTTCAAAAACTAATATTTAGTTCAACAACTGGTGCTGGTCGTGAAGGATTGCCTAAATACAATTTGGAGCAATTTATTATACCACTACCACCGCTTCACGAGCAAGAGCAAATTGTAGCCAAGTTAGAAGAGTTAATGGCGTTTTGTGATGGTTTAGATCAAAGCATTAAGGAAAGTCAAGGATATAATGAAATGTTGTTGCAACAGGTTTTGAGAGAGGCGTTGCAATCAAATTAATAAAAAACAAAATGGAGCGTATTTCATATCATTCAAATTTTAAAAATGCAATTCAATTGGCTAAGGATAAAGGTTTCTTTTTAGGTAGTGGTAATCCCAATGCTAAATTGTTATTCATTGGTAAAGAAGCTGCTATTGATAGTTTAAATTCATCGGAACAACACAAACGAGAGATTTGTAATAATACTCAGGATTGGGAATTAAACATTCAAAATAATACACAATTTTCAGAAGTCGATAATTGGTTTGTCACGCCACAGTACAATCCATTATACCCATACAAAGGACAAAGAAAAGCGGTCGAAAGTCGCAACGAAAATGGTGACATAATAGGAGGTAAAGAAGGCACAAGTAGAACCTGGTTCAATTATCAAAAATTAACAGATGCCATTTATTTTGATGGGATACTTCTTGATACCATAAACTTTCATGAATATGCTTTTCTAACCGAATTGAATCAGATTACGGGCAAGTACAGTAAAGATGTTCCAAAAAAAATTAGAAAAGAAAGCATTGAAAAAAGAAAAGAATTACTCCAAACGCCTTTTTTTAAAGATTTCCCAATAATTATAGTCGCCGTAGGGCATTATGTTAGAGATTTTGATATTGATTTGCAAGATCTCTTTAAAGTGAAATTTGACAAACTCTCTTCAGAAAAATACTCTAAGGGACTTTCAAAAGATTTTATCAATATCCACTTTGATAATTTAGAACAACCAACCAAATTACTTATCCACACCAACCAATTGAGTATGGTAAGTAATGAGTTGATTAATAGATTAGGACAAATTTGTAATGATTATTTGAGACAAATTCAATAACCACAAAAAAAAAATTATGGCCGTTTATAAACTAAAAGCAAAAAACAACTATGGCGACATGCCTAAAGGATATGAATTTCAAGTAGTTTCAGCAACAATTCCAATACCTGATGTTAATGATATAGAAAAAGAAATCATAAGATTAGGTTTTAGTGAGCAAGCCCAATCATATAAAAGTTCAGGAAATTTTGAAGTTATTAAAGGTTAAATTGTATCCCTAAATACGTTCAAATTATCCTTTAAAATTATTAGACATATAGATTTATCGAGGAGTTTTAAAGGAAAAAAATAAAAGAATAAAGGTATGAGTTATTGCATAGAATGTGGCTGTACTATTAGCCAAAATGTTTTTGATTATTCGGTCAATTACTTGGGGCATCCACTATGTATAAATCATCAGCAATGGTTAAATGCCATTTACAACAATAGTTCCACGACCCGACAAGCCATTGAACTATATTTTGCTCTACGAAGACGAGGTGTACCGGCTGAGTTAGAAAAATGGGATGGTTCTAAAACTATTGATATTGCCGTAACACAAGCAATGGTAAATATAGAAGTAGATGGTCAACATCATAATTATAACCATCAGCAGGCTTTAAGTGATTTAAAACGTACCTTTTACAGTTTTCAAAAAGGTTTTTTAACCTTAAGAATTCTTAATAGTCTTGTCGAATGGAGCATTGAAGAAACCGCAGACTATATCACAGAATTTCTAATTGAGAACAAAAACAGGAAATATAATAGGTTCTAAATTACAAGGCAAAGAAGAAAACAGTGTTTAAATAAAATAAAAGTGAGAGTTTTAAAGAAGATTCACAGCCATGAGAAATAATTAAAATATGAGTACTAACAAAAAGAATATCTTCTGTTTAGAAGGCGATTGGAAAGAAAATTTAAAACATAAGAGTTCTATTCTACCTGAATTAGAATTATTGGAACTCAACAAAGGAATCCAAAGCATATATAAAACTTGCGGAAGTTATGGAGAGTTTGAAGTGCGTTTAAAACAAATCTTGGCTGACAAAAGAAAATACGACTCGTTTGAAATAATTTATTTGGCTTTTCATGGTAGAAAAAATCACATCATTATTGGTGAGGTAGACTATTCTTTAGAGGAAATTGCTAAAACTTTTGAAGGAAGATTAGACGGTAAAATGATTCATTTCGGGAGCTGTAAAACATTGTCGATAGGTGAAGAACAAGCTAAATATTTTCTTGAAGTCACAGGAGCAAAAGCAATTTCGGGTTACGGTAAAAATGTTGCTTTTATTTCAAGTACAGTAGTCGATATTTTATTTTTTGAAATGTGTCAAAAGTTCGAACGCCTGCACTCCATTAGAGATAACATGCACAAACATTATGGTGATCTATGTAGAGCATTAGATTTTAAATTCTACCTGCATAGATCATAAAGAATGATCTATAAGTTAAGATTTTAAGATCCTAATATAACTCTACAGTCTCGAGGATTTAGAGAGAAGTGTAAAAAAGTCAATGGTGTAACTAATAGTTGTTGCAACAGGTTTTAAGAGAGGCGTTGCAGCCAAGAGAGGAAGTTTAATTAAAATATATTTATTTATGGTGAATTTTAGTGTCGAAGAATTAGAAAAAAGGTTCAACGAAGTTGAACAACTTGTAGAAAATCAAGAAGATGGTTTCGAAAACAAAGTATTTAAGCTAGAGGAAGATGTTCAATTTGAAATTGAAATGCTGCAAGATCACATCAATGGTTTGGATTTTGACAAAACCGAAGCTTTAGAGGAAGTATTTTCTAAATATGAAAATATTGCAAGAAGAATAAAAATCTTAAAAAGCGAAAATGATTTTTACGATGAAGATGCCGAATTAGATCGTATGTTTCCAAATCGAAACGATGAGGATTTTGATGAAGATTCAATGTCCTATGATAGTGTTTTTGGGAGTGATTAAAGTCCTAAGTTAAATCAAATTTTGGTCGAACAGATATTTCTACAGATATCAAGAAAGTAGTCGTCACTTAAAAAAATAAAAGATATGAAGTATGATATCCAATTAAAAAATGAACTTATTAGACTTGCAGAAAGTTATGGTACAAAAAATTTTGGTGATCAATACGCTCATCCTAATGAGCTTAAAAATAGTTCTGTGATTTTTAATGATATCAGGTATAGTTTTCACAATGAATCCTTTTCAAATATTGAAAGCAAAGATGAAAATTTTAAAAGAACACAAAAAAAGCATAGCAGAGTCCAAACTAAAAATGCAGGTATTCTAGAAATGCAATCTTCAAATAGTTCGGATGCATTGGCAATGAATGTCTTTTGCCATCCCGATTTTTCTAATTGGGTAGAAATGAAAAAATTGTTTCAGGTAACTGAATTTACTTCTATAGATTTTGGACATAAAGCCAGAGTTGATAAAACAATTAATAACATAAAGAAAAAAGACAATACTGAAGTAGATGTATTTATAAACGGTAATATATTCATAGAGTGCAAATTAACTGAAAAAGATTTCAGCTCAAAAAAAATGGAAATCGTTGAACATTATTCAGAGTTTAGAAATGTGTTTCATGTGGAGAAACTACTTCAAACCAAAACGCATTATGAAAATTACCAACTCATTAGAAATATATTAGCTGCTAATCAACATAAAGCACAATTCATCCTTATTTGTGATATACGCAGACCTGACTTAGTAGAAAGTTTCTGCCAAACGGTAGCGTGTATAAAAGATAACTATTTAGGCCTAAGAACCAATTGCAAAATAATCTATTGGCAAGATCTAGCCAAAGTTGTTGGTGATGAATTAAAAATTTTTCTACATGAAAAATATGGGATTAATTAACTTTTAAAGAAAGTTTAGGGTATAACGAACAATTGTTGCAACACGTTTTTAAGAGATGCGTCTAAAAGAAGAACAAGAAACAAAAAATAGGTAAAATGAAAAAATTAGGATTAATTATTCTGTTATTATATAGTATCAATAGTTTTTCACAAAAAATGTCTTGTGATGAATTATTAAATTTTGTTAAAACCGAAGGAAGGTATGTAAGTTCATTAAGTAGTTATATCATGGCTTCTTCTTGGCTAAAAGAAGTAACCCTTTATAGTTATGAGGGCAAATATTTTGTAATTGCCAAAATCAAAAAAGATGAATATAGCTATTCAGCTAATACTTATGTTTTTTGTGGTATTCCATATAATAATTGGTCTAATTTTCAATACGGTGGCTATGGAGATTCAAAATCTTATGGAGAACGATTTCACAAATATATTATTGATTACCAGTGTAGTTGCTATTAATCAATAGTAAACCTTTTTTTTAGCAGGCCAACTGTATTGTAAATTAATAGAATACTTTGTAAGAGTAACAAAAATCATAGTCAAAATGAAAAGCTGCTTGAACAGGTTTTGAGTTAGGCGTTGCAGGGAGAAAAAAAATAAATAAAGAATTATTAAAAAAGCAAACATGAAAATCGCATCAGTTTATATAACATTAATCTCATTACTAATATTTTCTTGCGGTAAGGAAGATAAAAAGGAAAGTACAAATAAAAAAGCTGAGACTACAACCGAGGGAAATTATATTTCAAAAAAATGGAAGAGTACCAAAGAAGTTTTTGTCGATAGTGATTCCCTGCTAAAGATAAAAAAGGACAAATATTTTAAAGAATTACGAAATAAATATCCCGAATTTAAATATGTACAAAAGTGGTTTGAGTCTAATCCTAAAGAGTTATTAGGTCTTAAAGGTGATTATTACAAAATGATTAAGGCTACCTATGAAGATGATGCTAACATCACTTATGAAAACTTAATAGCACCCGGTGATCGAGGAACTTTTAAATATCTATTTGTTAATGATGACGCTTACTATATTTATGAATTTTTATTAAAAGAGCGTAAAATTAAACCTGTAGATATAAGAAGAATAAGAAAAGGATACGGAGCCGAACCTATGCATGAGCTTACATTTGATAGAAATCATCTTCTCGAAAAAGAAATTTTTAAAGGAGATGTAGACCAAGACTTATTTACTAAAAACGGTCATCTTTTCTTCAAATTCGGAAAAGATGTAGATGACAAGAGAGTTACAAACACGATTGATTTAGGAACTGAAAGAGATTTTTAAAATGCAGAAAATATTATTGTTTTTTTTACTGGTTACACTTCTTGGTTGTTCAAAAAAAAAGGATAATATCCCACTTGACTCTATCGGGAGTAGCTTTGAAAAATCTCGAAAATTCGAAGATTTGACAATTGAAAATTATTCAAATGAAGCAGAAGAGATTTTAGAAAAACACAAGCAAAAATTAAAGATAATTCTTCCTCGCTTAATTGCTGACGAAGTAATAATTTATGAGAAATTTTTAACAGAAGTTGAAAAGTCGCCAATTAAAAATCTTAGTTATCATGATACAAATCAGTATTTATACGAAGAATTATCTAACACTAAGAATCGTTTAATGATTAAAGAAATGGCTTTGAATAAAGCGTACTTTCAATTGTTTAATGAATTGTCATTTTTAAATTTTAAATACCGTTTTTTTAGAAGTAATCTAGTTTTTAAAGATTTCTACGATGCAGGACCTATTGTTTTATCCGAGGAAGTTCTAATCAAAATCGACGAAATGGTTAAAGATGAAAAAATACGCGTTGCAATTGAAAAAAAAATTAACACTTCTAAAATTGTAGGCAGTGGGTTAAGTATTCTTACAAACATTGTAAGTTTTTCAAAATGTGGTAAATCCTTGAAAAGTGTCACAGTTGGCGCTAAAGCTGCGAAAAACAAGTTTTTTTTAAAATCCGCTTCTAATTACAAAAGTAAACTAACATATTTAGTTCTTGAAAAAAATATGGCGCAAAAATTGTCCCAAATCTTAAGTAACCAAAATAAAAGGGATTTTATCGTAGGGAGATCTGAAGAAGCTTTTTTAGCATTATCTGTTGTTAACCATTTAAATGACCGTAGAGAAGATAAGCTATTAGAGTCTTTTCAAAATATCAATAATCAAATAAATGGTAGAATTGGTGATTTTTCAGATGGTATTTTAGCAGTCCACTTGCAAAAAGTAAGGGGTATAATAAAGGATAACACCACTAAGCTAGCAGAAGCTAGTGCAAACGAACTGTCTGACAAAATCAAAGTAAAGTAATTTTTTTTGTAATCTGGTGGATCGTTTTAAGAGTGTTAATCAAATTGTGAGCCGCCAACATTACAAAATATTTTTATGAAAGTAATTGCTGCAGTAAAATTGACATTTAATGCAAGAGGAAAGATACATCAGGATAAACAAAGTCCTTAGAGAATTAAATATTAGTCTTGAAAAAGCAGTCAGTTTTTTAAAAGCTGCAGATATTCATATAGATGCAAATCCTAACACTAAAATTAGTGAAGAGGAATATAATTTTTTAAGGTTAAGAGTTGGTCTTAAAGCATATAAACCAAAAGTGCGACCAGAAATCACAAATCCAGAAATTGCTACGAGGATAAGGCTCAATAAGGGTATTCCTAAAACGGTATTCAAGTACTTCGGTACACAAGATTACCATTTATCCTCCTTAAGAGAGGGCTACTTATTCCATTCAAACTTTAATGACTTTAACGATCCATTTGATTGTAACATTAAACTAATTGATTTTGAAAAGCTGGGCAAATCAAAAAAGGATAAATCATTAGAAAAAACAATAAGAGAGCGATTTCCAGACATTGGCATTTGCTGTTTTAGTCGCATCCATGACTCCATATTAATGTGGTCTCATTATGCTAATAATCACAAAGGATTCTGTATCGAGTTTTATTCAAACAAAAGACCAATTGGTATCAATCCTTTAGATGTAAATTACACAGAGTCTTTTGTAAAAGCCAATTTTTACAATGAGCAGCAAAAAGCCCTATTTCATATGGTTTTTACCAAAGCAAAACAGTGGGAATATGAACATGAATTAAGATCAATAGCGACTCATTTTAAAGATAACAATTCTAGAAAAGTCCCCTTTTTAAAAGAAGATGTAAAAGCCGTATATCTTGGTGTAAATTGTGATGATAATTTTTTAAACGAAATTTTATCTATTGTAAAAGAAGTTTACAATAATGCTATAACTGTTTTTCGAGGCAGTTTATCACCTCATTCATTCGAAATCCAGTGGCAGGAAATAAAATTATCTAATTAAAGAAATAGTATTATTGCTTGATTTGAAAGTAGTTTAGCAAAGAAATGAAATTACAAATGAATAGACTTATTATCATAGGAAATGGCTTTGACTTAGCACATGGTATTAAAACCAGTTACCAAGATTTTATTTTAGACTACTTCAAAACATGTTTAATAAAATGTTTAGAAAGCGGAAGTTATAAATTATCAGGTTCAAGTTTGCAACGTATTGGAGGGTATTACAATGATGAGTTAATAGAAATTAAACTAATAAATAAATACAGCAACATAAATTATATAGAACAATTAAAAAGCATTATATCGATTAAAGAATTAGTTAATTTTTGTGCTAAATATGAATTTAAATTGTTTTATAGATTTGAGTTATTACAAGATACTATTGAGGATTATTGTCAATTAAATTGGGTTGATTTAGAAGACAGGTATTTTGATTTATTAGTAAAATATAGTGACAAAGCAACAAAACTTTATAGTAGAGAACAGATCAAATTGATAAACGATAAATTTGAAATTTTAAAAAAATTATTAAAAGAATATCTAGAAAAACAACAATTAGAATTTAGCAATTTATCTGATAAAGAACCTTTAATTAATTGCTTTTGTGACAAGATTTACAAGCATGAGTTAGTAACCGTAAAAATAAAAGAAAGCGAAATACCCGAAAATCTATATTTTCTAAACTTCAATTATACTAACACTTTCGAAGATTATTACAGATACTGTAAAGTGATCATACCATCCGATTTTAATTATATTCACGGTAATCTATATGGTGCTCATGGTCATGCCATATTTGGTTTTGGTGACGAATTGGATAAAAGGTATATAGGTTTCGAAGACCAAAAGAACAACGATTTATTCAAGCATATCAAATCATTTGAGTACTTAAAAACAAAAAATTATTATTTGTTAACACGTTTTGTTGAATCTCAAGATTTCCAAGTTCATATTTACGGTCATTCCTGCGGAATTTCAGATAGAACGATGCTTAATCAAATATTTGAACATGATAACTGTAAGTCTATAAAAATATATTACCATAAAAAAGAAGATGGGTCAAATGACTATACCGAAAAGACCTATGAAATTTCGCGACATTTCAAAGATAAGGGATTGATGAGAAGGAAAATAGTACCTTTTGATTTATCCCAAGAAATGCCGCAACCAACCAAACTGCAATAACGAAGAAGAGTTTAAAATCCAAAAAGAAAGTTAGGGACCGTTTTTTAGTCACGAAAAAATTACGAGGAAAACAAGAGCGAAAAATTAGTAGATGTAGTCTTTAAATTTTTAAAAAATATTCAACCGTAAGGTAAACTTGAAAAGCAAACACAATGAGCGAAAAATTAAAATATATCAAAGCCGAGAAAATCTCAATAAGACAACATTTCAATGAGAAATGGTTGCAAGATAGAATTGAAGAAGATACCAGTATTTTGGGGTTAGGAGATCTAGATGTAATACATAGAGAAAGAAAACAATCAAGCGGCGGAAGAATTGATTTTTTATTTCTTAATAATGAAACTGACAGAATGTATGAGACAGAAATTATGTTAGGTAAAACAGATGAAAGTCATATCATTAGAGCAATTGAATATTGGGACATTGAAAGAAGACGCTATCCGTCTAAGGATCATCGGGCAGTTATCATTGCAGAGGATATTACTAATCGTTTTTTTAACGTAATTGCTTTAATGAATAGAGCAATTCCTATAATTGCAATTCAAGTAAGCGCACTTAAAATTGACAATCAAATTATTTTGAATTTTACGACAGTGCTTGATATTTATGAAGAGCCTGAAGATGAAGTGAAGCTTGGTGGAGAAGAAGTAGGCAGACCATACTGGGTAAAGAAATCGCACGCAAAATCCATTGTAATGTTGGATGAGTTGATACGATTTGGAGAAATACCAAATGAAGATTTGAAAGTTACATACAATAAACACCACATTGCTTTAGGAACAGACAGACAAAATTGTATTTGGCTTAGACCAAGAAAAACTCCAGGTATTTGTCATATGGAAGTGAAAGTTGGAAAGGAAAACATTGAATGTGCAAAAGAAGAACTTGATGAGCTTGCAATCTCTTTTAACTTAAGAAAAGACGATATTTTCGCAATTTCAATTAGGCAAGAAGATTTGAACAAACATCAAGGAAAAATCAAAAGCTTAATAACTGAATCACTAACGTATTATCAATAAACAATTATAGAATTTAGGAAAAGGGCCTAATTCAAAAGGAATTGTAACGGCTGTTCATTAGTAAGATCAGATTCATATATGATAATAACCTTCGATCAGAAGTAAAAAATAAAGTGTAAAAGTTATATCCATTAATTATTACAAAAATTAAGGAAATTATCTACATACACTTGTAATAACGTACTAAAAGTTTTATATATTTGAAAAAGATATAAGGTGAGACAGACCTTCGTCAATTCACTCAAATGTATGTGAAATACGAAAATTTGTTTCGGATATATACCAGTTGGCAGAAATTATTACGCAACCGCATCCAAAAGACAAATAAATTATGGCACACAAATGTTTTATTTCCTTCAAGACTCAAGACCATGCTTATAAAAAATATATTCATGACGAGCTTGATGTTGACATGATTGATAAATCATTACATGAACCTATAGATTCTGACGATGAAGATTACATAATGAGAAAAATAAGAGAAAATTATTTGTCTGATTCGACAGTTACAATTTTCTTGATAGGTACAAAATCTGCTGAAAATTCATTTTTTGAAAATCAATCATTTATTAAAAGGGAATTACAAGCATCGTTATATCATGGTGTGAATAATACCAAAAATGGAATTTTAGGAATTGTTCTTCCAGATATGGTAAACAGTATATATTTAGGAACAAATAATTGTTTGACTTGTGGCGGTTCACATTCCATCGTTAAAATAGATGATAATACAGTTATCAAAGAATTTTCATATAACTATTATATTCCAAATAATAAATGTGCATGGAGTGAAGATGATAGATACTGCGTATTAACAACTTGGGATAATTTTTGTAATAATCCTAATTATTTCATCGACCAAGCATTTGATAAAAGAACTCATGCAATTTCAGTTTCAACTAAAGTCAGACCGTAATGAAAGATAAAGATTTTCCAAATTATTTTCGAGCAGGTGATCAAGCTTCACTTATTGCTCAAACCACGTATGTAAATTATGTGAAATGGGATTTAATATTTATGGTTGTCGCTGCTAGTTTGACAATTTATAATTACCAAGAAGAAAATAGTAAAACAATTATTTATGTTATTTCAGGAATTTTACTTTTGTTTGCAACAATTCTCTCATTTGTTATAAAAAACAAACAATACGAAGACACTTGGTATCGAGGAAGAGCATTAGCTGAATCATGCAAAACATTAACTTGGAGATATGTAACTTGCTCTGAATATTTTGAAAATAATTTAACAACATCTGAAGCTAGAAAAAGATTTACCGAAAGAATTATAGAAATAAAAGATGAGTTCTCTGATTTGAACAAAGAGTTAAGCGCAAAACTACTTGCTCTCCCAATCATAACAGAAGAAATGAAAAATGTGAGAGGATATACTCTTGAGAATAGAAAGAAATATTATTTAGACCATAGAATTGACAATCAAATTAATTGGTATAAAAATAAGGCAGACCAAAATAAAAGTAAATATGAAGGTTGGTTTTGGGCAGTAATTATAGCACAAATATTAGCTTTAATTTCCATAGGGTTATTAATAAAATTCCCAAACTGTAACTTCAACTTTGTTGGTTTCTTTTCAACTTTATCAGCTTGTTTTTTTAGTTGGTTACAGTTAAAGAAATATCAGGAAAATAAGGAAGCTTATACAACTGCAACTTCTGAATTAAACTTGATAAAGCAAGAAGCAGAAGAAGTTAATACAGAAGAAACATTTTCAAAATTCGTTTTAGATTCAGAAAATGCAATGTCAAGAGAACATACGATGTGGTTAGCCCAAAAAAGAAAATAACTTCTGCCAATGCACGTTTGGAGCAATTGCGAAGTTTGTAGTAAATTCACGTTCACGTTTCGCAATAAATATTTTCTTAATGGTAAATAATCAGTTCCGAAATTCGCAACTGACAAGAAGCGACAAAACGTTAGTGGCAAGTAGACCTAAAATACTAAAAAAATATGAAAAATTTATATCAATTTATCATCGTTATTTCAATGTTTTATGGCTGTAATTCATCTCCAAATATTAAGCCTAATGAAACTAACATAAACAGAAAAAGTACGGAAAAAATAACTGAAAAGGAGAAAATAACTCCTAAAATAAAGATTGATTCTGTAAAAATGCACGCTTTTGATAATATCTATTTTGGTTTTCAGAATGATCCTATTAAAAGCAAATATATGATAAATGGTATGGAATATTATATATCTATGTCGACAAGTTTACCATCTAAAGGCTTACAATCGTTTACTTTACAAAATAAAAAAGTATTTAAAACTGAAAAGAATGCAAAACAAGTACTAA
The DNA here is from genome assembly GCF_018069925.1 of Flavobacterium erciyesense. GTDB lineage: Bacteria > Bacteroidota > Bacteroidia > Flavobacteriales > Flavobacteriaceae > Flavobacterium > Flavobacterium erciyesense. The sequence goes on from NZ_JAGPXB010000005.1 coordinate 186,007, forward strand.
GTGATTTACAAAAAACTATTTCTACAAAATATAAAAATACAACTGTTTTGAATAAAACCTTTTATATTGAAGAGGAACTAAAAAGAACTAATGATTTTGAAAAAAACTTTTTGAATAAATATGATGAAAATAGAATTGGTGAACCATATGAATTTATTTCTTGCATATGGAATCTGAAATATAAAATTATACAAATTGGATATTTAATTAGCTATCCAAATATGATGACAACGACTGAATCAACTCCGAGTTACAGCATATATATAGAATTTGAAAGTAAAATAATTACGATGAAAAAGCAAAATGAACCAAATTATAAAAAAAATGATTCTAGTAAATTTTAAACAACCATAAACATCTGTTTTCAATCCTTACTAAAAATTAATCTATAAAAATGAACAATAAAACTAAACCTTTTGGAGGTTAAAATCAAAAGAAATAGGTTAATTTACGTTCTGAAATTATCACATAATCAAGTAATAAGAAATTATGGGCATCTGCAACAGGTTTATTAAATGACAAGCTTGAAACAAGGTATTTGAAACCAATCTACAGAATTCTTTTTATGTGAATTACTTCTGGTGAGGTATCCGCTGTCATGACATTAATTTGTAGACTTATTGAGTTCTTACAAAGTTATTATGAATACCAAAAATATGATTATCAATTGACTAAATCACTATATACAAAAGTTAGTTATGGTAATTTTGGTAAAAAAATTAAATCATTTTTAGAACAACATCAGCCATTTAAAATTATTTTTTCAAAATCAATTTCTAAACCCAATTGCTTTATCTAGAAATTTGCTGATGATTTTAATCAAATGTTTGATGTTCATTTCTTCTCGAAGCATCGACCAAGAATGGTTGGACAATAAAAGCTAACAAAAAAAACATCCATAAATCTTGTTGATATCATTAGTTAAAATAACAAAATTATTAGAAGAGACAATTTTTTTGAAGAGATAATAATAAAAACATAAAATTAAACTCCAATCCCTTGAGTGAGCAAAGCACTATTTGATAATATTGAGAAGAACAGTAACACTAGCACATTAAAAGTATAAAATCAAGAACATTCTATGGCACTATCGGATATAGCAAGCAACAAAATAGCTTGGAGAAAAGCAGAAATTCAAGAATTATTAAATGGCTTTAATCATAAAACCGTACGACGAAAAATGAATGAAATTATTTCAATAGAAATGAATATTTCAATTGAAGAAGCTGGCAACATAAAAACCATTAAACAATCGATTGTAAAAAAAATTTTATTAGAATTTGAATAAATTTTGGGTTGTCAATTATAATCCTTTCTGCCTGAAAAACATATAAACATCAGCCAAATCTGTCCCCACACTAAATTCATTTTGTGTTTCTAACCAATTGCTAACTCTAATATTAAAACCAAAACTATTCAATTGATTGGCTTTTTCAAGCCATAAATCATATACCCCCTTATCAGGAAAAGCAATAATTTTCTGCTCTTTAATGGGCTTCAAAAAATCAAATTTAAATCCTCCCTTCCCTCCCGTCGACAACCAAACATATTCGGGCTTGAATATAGACATTATAATTGCTGATTTCTCCGATTCTATCAATGCAATTACTTTTGTGTTTTCACCAACTAAATGAAGACCAAATAAACATTGATTAAATCCTATCTTATCGATATTTAAACGACTTCGAACACTAGATATTATTGCATTCCCATCTTTACCTACTACCCTCTTTCCCGTTTCAGTATTATACAACATTAATTTCCCATGGTATACTCTTTCTTTTTGATCAATCTGCCAAAAAACGGTAATACCTTTCCAATCACTCCAACTACCAATTAAATAATTTAGAACAGCCGTTTGAACTTCCCTTGAAGTAAATAAAGTCTTGAGGAATATGATAAAATTATTCTGACTATCAGGAACCAAAACTGTTTTTTCGACTAGTTAGATCGTGAAACTTCGGTTGCTGTTTTGGCATAAGTAAACGATCAAAGGGTTTTGTAATAGTTTGGCTATCCGGGTAAAAAGCTTGATCACAACTGTGACAATATCCCTCTTTCAAGTATCCTTGAAATGGCGCAAATTTCCCATTTGAATTACTCTTCCCACATGGGCAATATTTAACTTGCCCACGATTCCTGCTAAATTTATATTCTTTCATTACTTTATTACTTTAAAGTACTTTAATTAAAATATCATTTATCACTTTAATACTTTACCAGCGTATATTTACGCTTAAAGTAAAGTAATTGAATAAAAAAAATCAAGATTTTTTGTATTCACCAAGTGTATAATGACCTTTTGGTTTTTCTTGTAGTAACCATAAATTGTTTTTACAGTCAGTTATTAGTTTTACGACTGCGTTTACACCAAGTTCTTTTTTTAATTGATTCTTAGAAGCTATCTTAATCTGAGTTTCCAATTCCTTGTAACTGTAACTTTTGTTGTGAGTAAAAACCTCTGTCAAAATTTGATACTTTTTTATGCTTTCTAATTTCGTGACATCATACCTATTCTTGATGGTTTCGGTTCTTAATTCTAGGTTTTCCACAATAGCTGGCAAGCCATCTACAATTTCAAAAGCAAAAACTTCAGGATCTATATTTCTACATTGTTGTGGCTCAACAATAGAAACATTATTATCACTCTCACATTTAGTGATAGATAAAACTGTTTCAGCTTTATTTATTAGCTCCGTTCCAATATGTCCTCGAGCATTGTTATCGCTTTTGTTTTGATGGAGTACAGTGACTATATGAATATTTCGTTCTTCTGTCCACTTTAGCAATTTACTTGCTATCATAGAAGCTTCTGATTCATCATTAATTGAAGTTACTAAATCTTTAATACCATCTATGATAACAAAACCAACCTTAGGATTATTATAAATGAGCGCTTCAATGATTTGTAATCTTTCCATTGGAGATTTACTTCTCAAATGATAAACGTGTAAATTTTTTGGTTCATTGATATTAATTTGTTTACATATTCGCTTTAAAGCTAATTGCACGTGATATTTCCCTTGCTCGGTATCGAAATATAAAACCTCGTTTTGTTTTTGCGGTAGTTCACTTTTGAATCTGTTTAAAATGATATCATTACTGACTGCAGTAGAAACAGCAATATTGATAAAAAAAGATTTTCTACTTTTGGCTTTACCAATTATCAAACTGAAGTTACCTAATGTACCCAGAGTACTGCATCCTTCCGTTTTTAAATTTGTTATTTGCCAAGCAATTTGCGGAGCCTGTAAATATTCATTAACATCAATTTTTAAAGATTGAGCTATTAGTAAAAGCTTTTGTAAATCAATATTATGATGAAGTTTCATTTCTTCATCGATAGCATGACCTAAACTATTAAGTCCACTTATTGGAAATGTAGTTTCCATAGCCTTAAAAATTTAGTGGTTTTACTGCTTGTAAAACTTGCTCTCTTGAGTAAAAAACCCTGTTCCCAAGTCCAAAACTTTTTAGTTTCCCGCTTTTAGTATGTTTCCATAGCGTTGAAAAGTTTATACTCAACAAATCACAAACCTCTTTTCGGGTCATTAAATCGTTAGCTTTTTCAGTCTGTTCGTTTTTACAACCTAAAAGTTCAAGTGTACGTAAGGCAATTTTTTCAGTTAATTCTTCTACTGAAACTGGAGTTAAAATTAAATTGTGCATTTTTCTAATTTGGTTTAAATTAATAATGCACAAAGAATGTGAGGTAATTTCTGGGTGTACATTTAAGGTATTTACCTTAAAATACCCAAATCATGAAGAATATTTATTTTCTAAATAAGTTTTGACGATTGGATCATTATTAGAAAGTTCAATGATAACATTTTGCCAATTATCGCCAAAGCTATTTTTTAGAACCTTCGAATTGTTTAAGTCAATAGTAATAAAACTTCTGTAGAAACCTTGACCTGACTTGTTTGTCATTTTGCGACCAATTATTTCTAATTCTTTTTTCCTAAACTCACCTTCCGTATTAGATGGTGGCAATTTTCCATTGGCACATAATTGTATCCAATACAGCAAAGCGTACCATTTGTCAGCAATTTTTCTGGGTTCATCAGTTGTACTTAAATCTTTAATATTGTTGTCATGTTCATTTATTTTATCATCTGATAAAACAAATAATTCAGTCGCTTTTTTGTTGATAAATTGCTCTTTCCATTTATTTTTAAGTTCAATTAAATTTGGTAGAACATTTTTAAGTAAAAAATTAAATTCTGGTAATTTGTAGCCCTCAGTCTTTTCGATTAATTGAACAAAATGACTCATTTTATTTTTTCTAATGATCTCATTTATAACATCTAGATCATATCCTTGGTTTTGTAGATCCCTAATTTGTAAGTCCATTACTATTTTCGCGTCGATCATTTCTTTGATAATCTTTTTGTATTCAGCTGGACTTTCAAATGGAAAATCATAAGACGAATCGATGTTGATTACCATTCCGCTTTTAAGAACAAAATCTTTATTACCTGATAAGATACCTGATAATTTTAAGTTTAGAATGTTGTTACAATCCCAACTAAACAAAAGGTCAATATCGGATAGAATTTTAACTGATAAATCTAAAAATTTCATATCGACACTCTTTTCTGCCCATTCGTTAAGCAACTCAGTATTGTTGAGTATCCCTTGAGTTAAATCTGTAATGTAAGTAGGTTTGTTTTTTTTCATAAACTTTCTATGGTTATTGTGCAATAGGCCTAATAACTTCCATTACGGGAGCAACTTGGCTTTTAGGTGTTAACTTGCTAAAATATTCTAACATATGATAAGCACTATCATATGGCGTTTTACCGATATAAGCTAAAAACATTCTTTCAGAACCATGTCCTGTGATATCTTTTAAGATTGGAGTTGGAATACGACCATAAAAATTAGTAGCAAATGAGCGCCTACAGATATGACTAGTCACCATCTTATATTTAGGATAAACATCTTTCACATTTGGCTTCCTTTGATTTATTTTTTTACGTCCTTTGATAGGAGTATTAAGCCCAGCCGCAAGACATACCTCCTTTATATATTCATTAAAATGTACAAGCGAGATTTTGTATGGCAAACCACTTTCTACAATTTGCACTGCATCAGGCAATAAGGGTATAGCAACCATTTTACCTGTTTTTTGCTGCTTTAATTCTATAATTTTAACACCATTTATCTCCTTGATATTATTCTGGGTAATACTCAGTAAATCTCCTCCACGTTGACCAATTAAACAACCAAGTAAAAGCCACTTTCTTGCATTTAGTAATGCCTCTCTTAGTAGTGGCGCTGCTTTTATAGATTCCTGTTCTTCCTCTGTTAAAAAAATAATATCCTCGGGCTCTTTACTCTCTGAAATTCCTTTAATGTTTTTAATTTGTGGCGAAGTTTCAACTTCATTTTTAGATGCATCAAAACAGATAGTTCTTATGTTAGCTATATTTTTACCAACATAATTCGGAGAATAACCTTGATTAAATAGCCATATTTTATAGCGTTCTACCCATCTTAAATCAATATCTTTAATGAGGATGCTTTTCTTTTGCAAAAATTCTTCCTCATAACGGATAATTGTTTTCTTAAAAAGTTTTAAATTTTGAACTCGGCCGTTACTTAATCCAAGACCTTTTTTAGCATTTTGCTTAAAGGGTGCTTCATCGATATATTTTTGAATGTAAGTGGTCAAAATATCCAAATCAATTACAGGAACTTTATTATTGAATAAATCAATTTGAAGTTGAAGCCAATCACCATTAAATTCGATTCCTGCACTTACTGCTTTATTATGCGCTTCATTGATAAAAAAGGCTAACTTTTCCAATTTTATTCTCAAGCCTTTCAACTCTTCATTGCTTGTTTTCGGAAGAGATTTATCAATGCTCCAATCTTTTGCATCGATCAAAAAACCTGTTTTCCGTTTTAAAACAATATCCCTACTTACCGAATATCGAACATAAATATTAGAGTTTTCTTTTTTGCTTTGAAGTAAGAATTTTACAGTAGCCATGATAGTCTTTTTTATAAACTCAAATATAGAAAAAAATTGTAAAATCTAGTCAACCGTTAGTCAACCAACTTCATATTTAATCATATTTACTCATATTTAAACACATCTATTAAATTATAAAATACTGACTATCAATATATTTAAATATTTTTAAAAATATGCAAATATATGGGTAATGTCCCCACCGTGGTCACTTTAAAATTTAAATCCCATCTTGATGGGATTTTTTTGTTTCAAACCTTTCTGTACCCAAATGAAAGACATGAAATAAAATTCGAAAAAAATCTTCTACAAAAGCATTTCTCAAAATCATCATACTCGCTAGTGTTATTATCATCGAATAAAAAGTATTTCCGATTTTTACTTCATATTTTTAAAACTAACTGATAAAAACAATAATAAACCAAGCATAAAATCGTTGTATATTTTTAGTAATAAATGTACTTTTATTGCAATTAGAAAATAATCAAAAAAAGAAAACCCAAACTGTACCAATCCTCATGAAAAAAATATTTTTACTTGCCATTTTATTGAGTTCTTACGTAGGATGGAGCCAAGATCCAGCTGCTTACGCCTTGTTTGACAAAGCCATCAAAAAAGCAGAAGCAGGAAATTCAAAAGGAGCTATAGACGATTATACAAAAGCAATCAAAATTGATCCTTTGTTCGCATCAGCATATCTCAACAGAGCACTTTTAAAACAAAAATTAGGAGACATAAATGGAGCCTTGAGTGATGTAAACATAACTATAAAAATAGAACCACAGCGAGCAGATGCTTTCACTACTCGAGCAGATATCAGCTACAAAGCAAAAGATTACAAAACTACCATTCAAGATTGTACCACTGCAATCAACATGAATGCAAAAGATTACATTGCTTATAACCTGCGAGGCTTGGCAAATTATCATTCAAAAAATACCAAAAATGCTTGTGCCGATTTTACAAAAGCTATTCAACTCGGTAGCCAAAGTGCGGTGAAAAATAAAAAAACCTTTTGTAAATAAAACTTCAAACGCTTTTTTTGTAAAAATGACTTACTCAATGGTAGGTCATTTTTTTTTTCAAATCTCAAGAAACAGCTTGTCTCTTAAAACAATACAATACCTAATTATTTTCACTTTCAAAATTTAACATCTGATCTATTTATAATTCTAAAGGAACAAGTACTTTTGCAACGTCAAATTACACACTTTGAAAAAGTTCAGTATCTACATACTTTCTTTTATTTTACTCCTGCCCACTTTTGGCAGCTCTTTTACGTATTTGAACTTTAAACTCCAGCAAGAAGAAATTGCCAAAACCATTTGTGTGCAACGCAAAATGGTTTTTAATAGTTGTAACGGACGATGCGAACTGCAAAAAAGCCTAAAACGCTACACTGATAACGAAAAAAGTATGCAAAACACCCTCAAAGAAAAAGTTGATGTGGTGTACGTGCAAGAACTGCTTACTACTTCATACGAGTTGGTACAACCTGTCGTTATTACAACAAAAACCGAAACTGTTGTAAACCGTAAACCGGTTTCATTTTCGGCTTACACCTTTCGCCCTCCCGCTTATTTCATTTAAAAAGATCATTCTGTTTTAGAACGAAAGGCGCATTATGTTGCCTATTTCGTTTTACAATATTGCGCAGGCACTAACCGCGTCTTGATTTTTCGTGCTTTGTTTGCTTGCTTTTTAGCCTTGCAAACATTTTAAACCCACTAATTTATTAATTAAGTTTTGCAACTTAATTAAATGAGGATTCTGGGTTAAATTTTCACTGAAATAAGATTTTTACACCTTTCAAAAAAAAATGAAAAAATTGATTTTTGTAATGCTTTTGGCGTTACAATATACCTATGCACAAAAAACTGCTGCAACAGATAGCAGCGCCGTAGAAAACCTAAACGAAGTAGTAATTACTGCCAATCGTGGCAAGGCCAAACGAAGTGAGGTGCCAGTGGCAATTTCTAAACTATCTACAAAACTCATACAAGAAACTAAAGCAACTTCTGCTTTCGAAATTGTGAATAAAACGCCTGGCGTAATGATGACAAATCTCGGTAACGAGCAACACGGAATGTCCATCAGGCAACCTATGGGTTTGAGCCCTTACTATTTGTATCTCGAAGACGGTTTGCCTATTAGACCACTCGCCGTTTTCAACCATAATGCGTTACTTGAAATGAATCCGTTTAATTTACAAAATTTAGAAGTGATCAAAGGTCCCGCTTCATCACTTTACGGTCCTGAGGCTGTGGGCGGAACCATAAATTTTATTACTGTAAAACCAAGCCGCGATCCCGAATTTAAAGTAGGCATTCAAGCAGATCAATACGGCTACCGCAACCTGCAAGCCTTTGGGAGCGCTACCATCGGTAAATTTTCGTTTGCTATTGCGGGCGCAAGCACTGACCAAACTAACAGTTGGCTCACTTTTTCTGATTACAACAAAAACAATTTGAACGCTAAATTCCAATACAATTTTAGCAATAGTCTCCGTTTGATTAGCAGTACTTTTTATGGGCAATATTACTCGGACATGACGGGAAGCGTGAATGAGCAAGATTTTAATAATCGTTCCTACAAAAGCTCAACCGACTTTACCTACCGAAAATCAGAGGCTTTACGCAGCCGTTTAACACTTGAAAAAGAATGGTCTGAAAACAGCCAAACCGTTGTAACAGTTTACCACCGAGACAATAAATTAGGACAAAACCCAAGCTACGGCATTCGATGGAATCCTACGCCATCAGCAACCAACGATCCTACAAAAGCAACTGGCGAAATCAATTCGAACGATTTTAAGAGTTACGGAATAGTAGCGCAGCACACGCAAGGATTTTCGTTTTTAAACTCTAAACTAATCGCTGGAACTACTTACGATAGGTCACCAAACGATTATTTTTCGCACCAAATTAAACTACAAGCCAACCGAAATCCGGATGGAAAGACGGTAAACAATTACCAAATTTTAGAAGTTCGACCAGATTTACGCATTTCAAGTTACAATGCTACCATTTACAACAACTCGGGCTATGTGCAATACAACTTTCAACCCCTTTCAAAAGTAACGGTAACTACAGGGGCGCGCTACGACTACATCAAAATTGATTACACCAATAACATCAATGCTACTTCGGGAGCCAAAACCTACGATCAACTAACCTTTAAAGCGGGTATCAATTACAATCCGCTTACTAATGTTGGGTTTTATGCCAACTATTCTCAAGGATTCTCTCCGCCTTCGGTGACTACTTTATTCCGTCCAAAACCTGGAGTTACGCCCGTACAATTTTACACGGATCTTGATGCGGCAAATTTTTCAAACTATGAAATTGGTGGTTATAGCAGTTTGCTAAAAAACAAATTGACACTAGATTTTGCCGTGTATGTACTTGATGGTCGCAATGAATTATTGAGCATTCGTCAACCTGACAATTCAACCGATACCCAATCAGCTGGAAAAACAAGTCATAGAGGAATTGAACTTGGGTTACAATACAATCCGTCATCACAGCTTGCATTTCGCCTTGGCGGAACCTACGCGCGTCATGAATTTATCGATTTTACTATTTCCAGACGAAGCACCGATGCGGTTCAAAAACTCGACGGCTTTGACATGCCTATCGCACCGCGATGGATTGCCAATTCTGAGCTCAATTACTACCCTAAATGGTTCCCTAACTTCCGTGCAGCGCTAGAGTGCCAGTACGTTTCAAGCTGGTTTCAAAACCAAATCAACACTGTTTCCTACGGCGGCTACACCCTTTTTAATGCTCGATTAGGCTACCGTTACAAGCAAGTTGAAATTTTTACTAATATCATGAACTTGACCGATAAATTGTATGCCACCAATGTTTCTCGAGGCAATGCAGCAATCGATCAGGCTACGTATACCGCCGCCGCACCCCGCATTTTCATGATGGGATTGCAGTACAATTTATCGTTAAAAAAATAATTATCAGGAGCTTATCCGGCTATCCGCTTTATCTTTTTTGAGGCCAAAAAAAAGGCCTCAAAAAAGGATATCGCTCCTATCCGGGCTAAAAAACACACAAAATGAAAAAAGAAAATCAAAAGACATCTACACGAAAAAAAGATTCCAAGTGGATCAAAAAAATCAAGCAGCACGTCTACGCGTGGCACCGAACTTTGGCCATAATCACCATTATTCCGGTTATATTTTGGACACTTTCAGGCATCATGCATCCGTTTATGGCGCATTTTTTTAAACCCGAAATCGCCAATCAAGAACTACCACAAACCGCCATTAATCAGAGTCAATTGCCATTGACTTTGAAAGAGGTTTTGCAAAAAAACCAAATCAAAACGTTCAAAAACTTTCGCCTAGTCAGCCTGAAAGATAAAACCTATTATCAAGTAAAAACCGAATCAGGAGTGCTACTCTATTTTGACGCAACCACTGCTCAAAAACTTGAAAACGGCGATCAAAAATACGCCGAAGTTCTGGCGCGTTACTTTTTACAAGACAGCACCAGCAGCATTTCAAACAGCAAAGTCCTCACTGAATTTACAACGCAATACAAGTACGTCAATCGCTACTTGCCCGTATACCAACTGAGTTTTGATCGTGCCGATGAAATGCAAGTTTATGTAGAAACGGCCTCAAGTAAACTAGCTACTTTCAACCCGAAATCACGCCAAATTTTTATTTGGTTCTTCGATACCTTTCACAATTGGTCGTTTATTGATGCGATTTCCAATAACAGTTTGCGCATCATAATCATGATTGTACTTTTGTCTGTGATCTCCTTTTCAGCAATAAGCGGACTCTTGATTTATGGTCTTTTCTGGAAACAATTCAAAAAAAGTGATGCGCTTGCTCCCAAAAAAGGCATCCGCCGATACCACCGACAAATCGGGATTTGGATTTCATTATTTACCTTAACCTTTGCTTTTAGCGGTGCATACCACGCCACTACCAAATGGGATCCGTACACACTCTCGCAAATGGTGTACGAACCTAGCTTTAAAACCGAAGCACTTACAACTTCACTTACTGATTTAAAACTAGATTGGAATCGGTTTGAAAATGCCAGTATAGTTGCTTTTCAAGACAGTTTGTACTACCGTTGCCAACAGCTTCCAAAGCAAGTAACAAAGACCAACACAGCCATCAGCGCACCCGAGTCAAAATGGGCGAAGAAAGACAAACAACCACTAGAAATAGTTTACATCAACGCACAAACCAATCGCATTTCGGCCAATCTAGATATGAAATATGCTGAATTTTTAGCGCATTATTTTACAGATGGCGCACCAAAAGCCGCTTGTTGCGAAATGATCCCTGAAACTGATGAACCTGAAACTTCTTTACAAAACGCTAAATTGGTTGAAACGAAAACCATTTACGAATTTGAAAGTCGCGAGTATGGCTTTGTGAACAAGCGCCTTCCCGTTGTAAAACTTGCTTATGACACGCCTGAAAATACTACTTATTTTATAGAAACAGCCACCTCAAGATTAGCCGCAAAAGTAGAAAACGCAGACAAAAGAGAAGGTTATTCTTTTGCTATTCTACACAAATTTTTATTTTTAGATTGGGCAGGCAAAAATATACGTGATGCAGCAATGGTTTTGGCCGCACTGGCAATTTTAATCGTGAGTGTTTTAGGATTGATTTTATTCCTGAAGAAAAAATAAAAGCCAAAAAAAAGCGTCATAAACAAGAGTTCATGACGCTTTACTTTTCAATAGCACTAATTATTTCATCAATTGTTGTAAAGGTTTTAGCTGTTCCATATCTATTTTTGATTGCTGCAACACACTCATCATGGTCATAATATGCGTCGGGTTCATGTCTTTGCCCAAAACACGTACAACTACAAAACCGTTTTCTTTTTTGTTACCGTACAAAATAAACTCATCGATGTGTTCATCAGTACCTACAAAACTCACCGAAGCACCCTCTTTTCCAGAACCAAACTTCATCAATTGTTGGTACTTTTTGTCTTTTAAAATCAAATCGACTTTAGCACGCTCTGTTTCAAACTCTGCTTTATTGGTCGCATTTGCCTTAAAGGCCAACACATTCATTTTGTCAAAAGATTTTAATGCTTCCGTTTGAGCGACTGATAATTTGCTCGCATCCACATTTAAAATATTAGGCGAAACATCTAAGGCAACAAAGTTTTTATTTTCGGCATGTTCAACAAAATACTTTTGCAAAGAAGATTCATTGTTGCAACTCCATAAAAAGAGCACCATTAGTACGGGAATTCCGAATCGCAATTTCATCTTACTTTTTACCTTTAGTTGCTTTTTTCAAGTCGTCACCGCCAGGAATACGCATTTTATCTGTCAAAACCGAAAGTTGATTCAAGTCGAAATTTCCTGTTAATGACATCAAAACGGTATCTTCGTTTTTGGCTCCTTCAATAAACATCAACAACTCGCGTATTTGCGTATCGGTCGTCCCTGATTTTACCATGATTTTTACATTTCGGCCATTATCGTTCACACGCATTAACTCTTCAAGACCTGCTGTTTTGACATATTTTTCAGCTGCAAGTTTCATTTCGCCTTCTACTCGAGTACTTTTAGTAGTAAACACTTTTAGGTTGTCTAACTTTTTAATTAAAGCTAAATATTGCTGCGTATCTTTATCGGATGCATCCATTTTAACTTTGCTCATTAAGTCGAACATTTTTTTGTTTACAATGATAGAAGTAACATCGTCTTGACCGTCAAATTTATCAAACGCCGATTGTGCAAAAAGCGAACTTGTAGCCAAAAACAATGCTAATGTGAGCGCTATTTTACGAAACGATTTTCGAATTGAAATTCCATTTGTTGCGTTAACTAACGCTTTTTGATTGATTGATTTCATGATATAATTGGGTATTTGTGATTACTTAATTTTAGATAATAATTCTTGATTAACTGCCTTGCTGTTTCGCAACAGGCTTCTTGAAAACTTTATTTTTTGCAATTTGATACTCTTCAATATACTGTACACTTTCTATGCCAACATTTACTTGACTAGACAACATTGATAATGCCTTTTGTGTTGCCTCAAATGCTACTTTAGGATCTTCGTAAGTACCTAAATCTGATTGCTCAGTTCCGTTTGTTTGTAAAAGAGCAAAAGTACTCCAACCTACAAGCACCACTACAGATGCTGCCGCTGACCACCACAGCATTCTATTACGGGCTGGTTTTACAGTTCTAAAAATTGGCAATTGTTTAGGGCACTCTTCTACTTTTGCTTGATCAAAATAACCAAAAAGCGACTGGTATTGTTGCAAATGTGGAGCAGGAACTTGCGTGGAAAAATAATCTCGTAGTTGCTGCTCTTCGTTCAAAGAAGTTTCTCCGTTAAAATATTTTTCTAAAAGACTATCTACCTCGCTCCATTCCATAATTGTGTGTTTTTGTCATATTTTCTCTAATTGTTTTACGCGCCCTTGATAGCGCTACGCGAATGGCACTTTCGCTCATCTTCAAAATTTCAGCCATTTCGTCAAAATCATATTGTTCAATGTCTCTCAACTGAATTATTACCCTCTGTTGTTCAGGCAACTGCAGCATTATTTTGTTAACCCATTCTAGGCTATCAGTATCTTCAACAGTTTGTTCAACTCCCGCTGCTCCGTCAGTGTAATTGGTATGAACCAGTTGCATGTTGCCAGAACGCTTGGCTTTCAACTGATCTAAGCAATAATTTTTGGTCATTGTCATAGCCATCGCCTCTGTGCTTTTGTAGGTTTGTAAATTGTCGCTCTTAGTCCACAACTTCACCAAAACTTCTTGTGTAGCATCCTCAGCTTCTTCGGTACTCACCAACAAACGTTTGGCCAATCGAAAGAGTTTGTCTTTGAAGGGTAAAACGACTGTTAAAAATTCATTTTGGTTCATACTAAGGGTACTGTTTGACCGTTTACAAAAAGAAGACGATTCACATTTATTTTTGCAACAAAAAAACGTAAAATAAAACTAAAGATATTATTTTTACGTTAATTAAAGAATTAAACCAAATTTATGAAAACCTACTTTAAACTATTACTAGTAGCGCTTGTTACTACTTTTTTTGTTCAAGGCTGTCAAGACAATGACGATATAGTACCACCAGCAACTCTTGAAATTCAAGATTTTATCTGGAAAGGAATGAATCAATACTACTTATGGACGGACGAAGTCGCTAATTTAGATGAGAATAGATTTCCAAATCAAGGTGCTTTGAATTCATTTCTACAAAACTACAACAAACCAGAAGATTTGTTCGCGGCTTTACGAGTAAGTTCAGATTTAGACAAATTCAGTTGGATTGTTGATGACTACTTGGAGCTTGAAGGACAATTTCAAGGGACAACCAACAACAACGGCGTTGAATTTGGTTTGGGCAGAATATCAGCTGGATCATCGGAAATTTTTGGTTTTGTACGATACATTATTCCAGGATCAAATGCATCAACTAAAGATATTAAACGTGGTGACATTTTTACGGGAGTAAACGGAACACCACTTACCATAAGTAACTATATTTCATTACTTTACGGAGCTAACAATGATTACACATTGAACATGGCTAATTTGGTAGGAAACACGCTAGTTGCAAATGGGAAAAATATTGCTTTAACTAAAACGGTTTTGACAGAGAATCCTATCTTAGTTAACAAAGTAATTACTGTTGGATCTCGCAAGATTGGTTATTTGATGTATAATGCTTTTACCGCCACATTTGACACCCAATTAAATAACGCTTTTGGAACTTTAAAAGCACAAGGGATTACTGAACTAGTTCTTGACTTGCGTTATAATGGCGGAGGATCAGTGCAAACTGCAACTCGATTGGCGAGTATGATTACAGGTCAATTTACAGGCAAAATATTTGCAAAACAGCAATGGAATAAAGCAATTAATGATTATTTTGAAGCTGAAGATCCAAACGCTTTAAACAACTTTTTTACCGATAAAATTGAAAGTACGCCAATTAATAGTTTGAATTTGACCAAGGTTTATATACTGACATCATCTAGTTCAGCATCAGCGAGTGAATTGGTAATTAATGGCTTGAAACCTCATATTACAGTTGTTCAAATTGGAGATGTAACTGTAGGTAAAAATGTTGGTTCCGTAACTTTATACGACTCACCTACTTTTGGTACTGAAAACAGAAATCCAAAACATCGTTATGCCATGCAACCAATTGTACTTAAAATTGTCAATTCTTTGAATTTTGGAGAGTATCAAAGCGGATTAAGACCGGACGTTTCTGTATTAGAATCAATAGGGAATTTGGGCGTTTTAGGTGACGAAAATGAGCCATTATTGCGTGCCGCTATTTCACGAATTACAAATAATGCTCGATTGATACCGCAAAGTAAAGTCACGAACTTTCAAGCAGTAAGTAACCCTATGGAAAACAACGGCTTTAACCAAATGTATCTTGAAAAAGCGCCGGAAGGTTTATTGAAAGCTTTAGAACAAAAATAATTTTCGACCACAAACATATTTAAAGTGCCACAACAAGAAAGGTTCAAGCCTTTTTTGTTGTGGCATTTTCTATTTTAAAAAACTTGGAAACGAAAATTTTTAAAGTCTGACAAATAAAAATTAATTCAACGAGCAATAAACTATATATTTTGTAAGTTTATAAATACTAACACTTAAAAAACTACAACCATGAAAAAAGCAATTCCGTATTTTGTCGCGCTAACCGCACTAGTAAGTTTAAGCTTTACGCAACCTAACTTCAATAACAACAAGCAAATTCACGTAGTTATTGATGCCGGGCATGGAGGAAGCGATTTTGGCGCAAGCTCTATTCTTTATAAAGAAAAGCAAATTGTTGCTGCTATATCCCAAAAAATAAAAGCATTAAACCAAAATCAAGACGTAATAATTCATTTTACAAGAGAAGAGGATGAATTTTTATCCTTGACAGATCGAGCCAAGATGATCAGTGAAATCAAGCCTGATTTAGTACTCTCACTTCACGTGAATCAAAGTGCGAATATTGCGAAATCCGGAATGGAATTTTATGTGTCAAATACTTCAAAAGACAATGATGCAACGCACACTATTGCCCAAGCGCTGCAAGAAAAATTCAAAAAAGACAATGCTATCAGTGCAACCGAGATCAAAAAAGCGCCTTTTTTCATTTTAAAAAAGTCAGCTGCACCAGCCGTTTTAATCGAATTAGGATACCTTTCTAATACTGCAGACAGAGCAATGCTAACCGATGAAAAACAGCAAGAAAAAATTGCATCCACAATTCTATCTTTTGTTTCAGAACTAAAATAAAAAAATAAAAAAGCGAGATCATCAGTACTGAGTCTCGCTTTTTCGTTTCCAATTCAAACAAAATCTATTTTATAATCTTAAAATAAGAAATTCAAACCTACTTTAAAGCTTCGACCTCTGGTAGAATACCCTCTAGTCTCAACAAAATCACGATCAAAAATATTATCAACGGCTCCAAAAACTTGAAGTCTATTCTTTAGTAAATCATAACGTGCATTAGCATGCACTAATTGGTAATCTTTCAAAATTTCTGAATTTAACACCGGATCAAAAGTTGGCGCAGGATAGGTTGTGTATTCAAAAACCCTGTCTGAAACAAATTGATACACCATATTAAAAGCCAATCTAGAAGAGGCTTGATAATCAAGAGTAGCGTTTACTTTGTGTTTTGGATTTAGAATTCGAGACTGTCTTTCTAATTCTGTGAAGGTATAGTTAGCTGCTGCTTTTACTTTATCCGAAAAAGCATAAGAAACCATAGTCTCAAGTCCGCGTGCCTTGTTTTTACCAAGTACATTAAAATATTTATAATCGATTAAATCAAACCCTATAGCATCCTCTTCTTCACGTTGAAAAGCAACAGCATTAACTACTAATTTTTTGTTCAAAACACTAGTTTCAAAACCCAATTCAGCCGTAGCATCTTTCTCTGGTGCCAAATCTAATTTTCCGTATTCAGAGTACAATTGGTACAAACTTGGAGTTACAAAAGCCGTACTAAATGAAGCCAGAACTTTAAAATTTGAGTTCACATTGTAGGACGGATTAAAATTGTAAACTAGGTTGTTTCCGTACTCATTATGCATGTTGTAACGTGCACCAGCATTTACGTTTAGTCCAAATTCAGCGTTATAAACCAAAGTAACATAAGGATCAATCATGTTGAATTTTGCCAATTCAGTTGGAATTACAGCAAACTCACTTTCGTTTGACATTTCATGAAACTGAAATTGCGCACCAGTTACCAAGAAAAATTCTGAGCTAAAATTATATTTGTTGAATAAATCAGCATTGACATTTCTTGATTTGTAGTTGCTTAAGCTCCCAAAATTAAAAATTCCTCTTTCAATCAATCCTGCACTAGCATTCAAAACTAATTCACCTTTAGCATATTTCAATTTTGGTGTAAACCCAGCTCTAAACTGCTCAGAAACGCTAAAATTATCTTTATTGTCTGCAAATGAACCTGAATCAAAATCGCTTTTCAAACGATCATAATTAGAGAAAAAATCTAATGAAAAAGCATCATTTACTTTAAAGCCTACTTTTACCACTGCATTAACGCGGGAAAAAGCATCATTTTCAAAAACATCAGCATTTGATGCAGGACGCGCCTCAGAAATACCAGTTGTTTCAGTGCTATTTAGTGCCGTGAAGTAACTGAATTTTTTAGAAGTACCGTTTACTGCGATACCTTGATTAAAATCTTGCAAACTATAATCAACAATTTTAGCAGCCGTTTGCGAACCCATATTCACGTAGGCATTTCCGGCGATTTCTTTTTTGGCTGCTTTTTTAAGTGTAATATTGATTACTCCTGTCGCAGCTCCAGAACCGTACAAAGTACTTGAAGCTCCTTTTAAAATCTCGATGCTTTCGATTTGTTCAACTGGCAAAAGGCGTAAATCGTAAGACAAACTAATTCCAGAAGCATCCGTTACTGGAACTCCATCGATCATAACTAAAACTTGGTGATTGCGTCCGCCGCGAATGTAAAGTCCTAAATCTTTACCCATTCGGCTTTGGTTTCCGTTGATTTCAACACCAGCAACAGTACTCAAAATGGAGGCTACTGACTGTCCCGCTCTCTTTTTAAGATCTTCGGCGGTGATTTTAACAATTACTTTTCCTGATTTTTCTTTAGCTAAAGCAAATTTTGAATCAGATACTACTACCTCATCTAGTTTTTGAGGATCTTGTTCTTGTGCAAACGCACCCATTGCAAAAAATAATGCAAGCGCACTAAAGCGAATGAATTTTTTGTTCATTTTAAAAATGTAAAATTTTAATAACTGGGAGAAAAGCACAGAATTACCCATACCCAAACCTTTTTTCCCGAAAGTTTGATACTCGATGTAATGGGCAGGTCTCCTGGCTTGCGTCTTGTTGTTGACCTTCCCACTCGCCGCGGCGAGCAGTGGTTTTGTAGATAACAACAAGCTTGGTAGCTTACAGTTGCGGGTACAGCTTAGGTTTTGAACCTAATTCCCTTTTAATGCTATTGGAACAAACTGAACCAATAACAACCTCAATACGGGCGCAAATATAGAATTATAAAAGTTTAAAATGCAACAGAAATTTGATTTTTATATTTCAAGCCGAATAACTTGACCAAAATCGACCTTGTTTTGAAAAGCATCTTTCAGCGGTAAATTGCTGTAGGTACATAAAATACTTCGAATTACGCCGGCGTGAGCGACGATTACAATTGGTTTTTGTGATGGATGGCTTAATTCTGTTTCAATAAAAGACAAAACACGATCATGTAAATCAAGAAAAGATTCGCCGTTAGGAACACGAACCGAAACAAAATCAGCCATCCAAGGTTGTAAAACGGCTTCATCAATGGCATTCCATGGTTGGAGTTCCCAATCGCCAAAATTCATTTCGAGCAATCGATCGTCATGCTTTATTTGAGGGATTGCAGCCTGCTTTTGAATAAATGTTGCCAAAATACGGCAGCGTTGCAAGGGACTAGAAAACAACTCAAAATCAGAAGGCAGTTGTTTTACTATTGCTTCAAAAACAGATTCGTAAGGTGATCGAATCTCGACATCGGCATGACCGTAGCACACTCCTTTTTCGCAAACAGTTTCGGTGTGGCGAACTAAATAAATTTCCATATTGCAATACTTGAAAGATAAAAAATAACTTCGCATACTTGTTGCGTAGCACCCAAACAATCACCCGTATAACCGTCAATCCATTTCTGGAAATAGCGTGCCATAAAAATTCGCGTTACTGCTACAAGAACAATAGCTAACAAAAATAAAGGTTGTTGCATGGTCAATAAAACCAAAGGCAGCAATCCAAAAAAACTAGCTCCTACTACTTCACGCCAAGTAAAATTTTGAGCAATAGGTTTGCTTTTACTTGTGGCGTCATCCCTTGAATATTGGTGGGTAAATACAATTGAAATAGCCGCAAATCGACTCAGGGAATGACCACAAATAAAAAATAAAGCAATGCAGTAAAATGCAGTGCTATTGACTGTAATGAGCTCGTGTAAAGCTAAAAATTTAAGTAAAAAAAGTAAGATCAACCCGATGGCTCCGTAGGCTCCAATAGCGCTATCTTTCATGATGAGTAAGATTTTTTCTTTGGTCCAACCGCCACCAAAACCATCACAAACATCGGCAAAACCATCTTCATGAAAAGCTCCGGTGATCAAAATGGAAGCAATCATGGACAAAACCAAAGCTATACTTTCATTAAAAAGCTGGCTACCCAAAAAGTAAATTCCAAATGAACCGCCCCCAACTATCCAACCAATCAAGGGGAAATAACGAGATGCTTTATTCAGGGAATCAGCATCATGTTCGATGTTTTTGGGACAAGGAATCCTGGTGTAAAACATCAAGGCAGTAAAAAACAAGTGTATTTCTTTTTTCATTTGTAGTGTATTAAAAATCAATTCCTCCTCTTGGAAATTATCGAACAAGCATTAAATTTCTTTCGAGTTTACTCCGGCACTTTCAAAACTGGCCATTTCATTCAAAAAAGCTACAGCCGATTGCACCAAAGGAAATGCGAGCGCGCAGCCCGTTCCTTCACCTAAGCGTAAATCCAATTGCAACAAAGGACGAACGCCTAAGTAGTTTATGATTTTTTGATGCCCTTGCTCAGCTGATAAGTGACAAAAAATCGCGTTGTGCAAAACAGCAGGATCTTTTTTAAAAGCAACCAAAAAAGCAACTGTGGCTATAAAACCATCCACGAGTATCAACATATTTTGTGCTTTTGCCTCGAGCATAGCTCCCACCATTTGCATGATTTCGAAACCTCCAAAATAGGCCAATTGACTATCTAATGTTTCAGGACCGGTGTAATTATTCAGCGCTTTTTTGGCAATTTCTTGTTTGAATCGGAGTTTTTCATTGGCAATTCCTGTTCCTAAACCGATACATTCTTCGATGGGGATTTGCAACAAAACACTCATCAAAACAGCTGCTGTTGTAGTGTTCCCGATGCCCATTTCGCCAAAACCGATGCAATTGCAATTAGTTTGCGCTATAGTACGAACAATTTCGGATCCTTTTGAAAAACACAATTGCAACTCGGTGCTACTCATGGCCGGTTCGTTCAAAAAAGAAGCCGTGCCCTTTCCTATTTTAGCAGCAATCAAGGCTGTGTTCGTTGGGAAATCGTAGTTTACACCTGCATCAACAATAGAAAGTGCAATATTATTTTGTTTACAAAAAACATTGATTGCGGCGCCACCATCCAAAAAGTTTGTCACCATTTGCCGCGTAACATCTTGCGGATAAGCGCTGACGCCATGATTGGCAATGCCATGATCTGCGGCAAAAACAACCAAATGTGGCGCGATAATTTTTGGTGAATCAGTTTGAAAAACTACCGCTATTTGCTTCGCCAAATTTTCTAAAACACCTAAGGAAGCGGTAGGTTTTGTTTTTTGATCTATTTTGAACTGAATAGCTGTTTCAAAAGAGAGATTTTTTGATTGTTGTCGAGCAACAGCAGGAGTTATAACATCCTCCAAAGGGTGTAAAAAGTCAATCGTTGTTACCTGCGCAGCGGACTGTTTTTCTCGCCATTCCAATTGTTGCAACATGGGTTGCTTGCCATAATCCGTAGCCGGTTTGCCAACACAAAAGTAGCCCAAAGGCTCAATATGTTCTGGTAATCCGAGTAATTGTTTGAATTGATGGTAATTTAAAATCGACACCCATCCCATAGAATAACCTTGCTCTGTGAGCGAAAGCCAAATATTTTGTGCTGCGCAAACCGCACTAAACTTGATTGACTCATTGCTGCCCACGGTGCCAATGGTAAACGAATTTAGGACCGAACGATCGTAGGCAATTACTAATCCAACAGGCGCTTCCTCTATTGCTTCTAATTTCAAGGCTTTGTAGGATTGCTCTTGTTCATGATTGTCAGTTTGGGCAATTGCTTTCGCATCATAAGCCACAAAAAGTTTTTTTATTGCTTTTTTTACCTCAGCAGAATGAATCGTGTAATAGCGCGTAGCATCAGTTAAACCTACAGATGGCGCATAGTTTCCGGCTTGTAAGGCTTTTGCCAAAACATCATCCGGAACAGGATCTGCGGTAAAATGACGGGTATCGCGACGCGATTGCATGATTTTATCTAATTGTGTCATTTTGCTTTTTTAATTTCAACCGGAATTCCTGAAACCATCAGCACCACGTTATCGGCTTTGCTCGCTATATATTGATTCATCCAGCCCTGCAATTCGGTAAACTTGCGTCCAACCGCAGTTTCAGCATGAAGTCCCATTCCGATTTCGTTTGTAACTATGATAATTGTAGCATTTTCTTGTTTTACTAAAGCATCAATTTCAGCTTTGGCTTGTTCCAAACATAAGGGTACATCATTTTTTGTATCGACAAAAAAGTTAGTCAGCCAAAGCGTCACGCAATCAACCACTGCTACTTTACCAGAAAAATCAATCTCGCTCAAAAATTTCTCTTTTTCGATATTGATCCAACGTTCGTCTCTGTCTTTTTGATGTCTGTCAATACGCTCTTGAAAATTAGCATCCCACTTGCGCGCAGTTGCTACATATAAAGGTCGTTCTGCTAACTTTTTCGCGAGGTTTTCGGCAAAGGAACTTTTGCCTGAGCGCTCACCGCCTGTAATTAAATACATCATTTGAAATTCATTTATTTGCCAGACTAAAAACTAAAAAGTACTCTCGCCCACATTTTTTTGAGGGGTAAAGATAGTGTTTGTTGATTTTTTTACTGCAAAAAATAAACAAGAAAATAGATTAATTTGGGCTACCTTTGCCGTGATTTTAAATTTACCTCATGAGAATTTCAGTACCAAATTTACTTATGCTCCTTGTTTTTGTTGCTTTAAACTCTTGCAAAAACGAGGTAAAATCGGATAAAAAAACCACCAAAAAAAGCCAGAATAGCATTTCGTACGCAAGTGGTTTATCAATTGTATCCTATGATGGTTATGATGTTGTAACCGTATCGGATGCGTGGCCGCAAGCTAAAAAAGATTTTACCTATGTACTGAAAGAGCAGCAAGCTCAAATTCCAGATAGCTTGTCTGAATATGAAACTATAAATGTGCCATTGCAAAGTATCGTAGTTACCTCAACTACTTCGATTCCGTTTTTAGAAATGTTGGGTGTTGAAAAAAAATTAATTGGTTTTCCGCATACAGATTATGTTTCATCTGTTAAAACGCGTCGACTTATTGATGCTGGAAAAGTGACTAATATTGGGCAAAATGAAAAGCTAAATATTGAACAATTAATTGCGTTATCACCTGATGCCATAGTGACTTTTGGTATTGATAATTCAAATCCAGTTTTGGATAATTTACAAAAAAGTGGTTTAAAAGTATTGATCCAAGCCGATTGGATGGAACAAACTCCCCTTGGAAAAGCAGAATGGATTAAACTGTATGGCGCTTTGTTTGGCAAGAAAAAAGAAGCCAACACACTTTTCAATACTATTGTAAAAAATTATAAAGAGGCGCAACAAATGGTAGCTACTAAAAAACCTTCAAGCACAGTGTTATATGGGTCGATGTACGCAGACACTTGGTACGTTGCCAAGGGAAACAGTTGGGTAGCACAATTCATGAAAGATGCAAAAGCCAATTACCTTTGGTCAGATGTGGCCGGCTCAGGAAGTTTGAATTTACCATTTGAAAAAGTTCTTGAAAAAGCTCAAAATGCAGATTATTGGATTGCCACTGGAGCGATCAAAAGCAAAGCTGAATTTGAAAAAAGTAATCCGCATTATGCTCAATTTACAGCCTTACAAAAAAATAAAGTTTTTACTTTTGAGGCCAAATTAGGAGCCAAAGGCGGCACGATTTATTATGAAATAGCTGCCAGCAGACCTGATTTGGTTTTGAAAGATTATATTAAAATTTTTCATCCAGAGGTGCTGCCAAACTATAATTTTACCTTTGCGGAACAATTGCAATAATCGCAAAACATCTTTTAAAACATAACTTTTCAAACAAAAGCAATCAGAAATTAATCTTAAAAAACATTGAGTTCAAGCAAGAGAAATAGCTTTTTATTTGTAATCCTAGCCATTGGGTTGGTAGTGTTGTTTTTTGTAAACATCAGTTATGGCGCGATTCAAATTCCAACGGCAGATATTTATAACAGTCTCACGGGAGGACATGCAAGCAAAACAACTTGGGAATACATAATTATCAATTACCGCTTACCAAAAGCCATCACGGCTATCTTGGTAGGTGCTGGATTGTCAATAAGTGGTTTATTGATGCAAACCTTGTTTCGAAATCCGCTTGCGGGACCGTACGTTTTGGGTTTAAGCTCAGGAGCGAGTTTGGGAGTAGCCTTTGTAATTTTAGGAGCTGGATTATTGCCCTCATTTTTAAGTACCCTCATCACCTCGCCTTACGGAATAGTACTAGCGTCGACCATTGGAAGTTCACTGGTTTTATTGGCCGTATTGGCGGTTTCACAAAAGCTGCGAGACACTATGGCTATCTTGATTGTCGGATTAATGTTTGGTAGTTTTACAAGCGCTTTTGTTGGTGTTTTAACTTATTTTAGTTCGGCAGAACAACTACAAAAATTCACCTTTTGGTCAATGGGAAATTTAGGAAACCTATCTTGGACATCAATTGGTCTCTTGACTTTTTGTGTGATCGTGGGGATTTTAATCAGTATTTTCAGCATCAAACCTTTGAATGCGCTACTTTTAGGCGAAAATTACGCTCGCAGTATGGGTTTGAATTTTAAACGCACTCGAAACATAATCATTTTAGCTACAAGTATTTTGGCAGGAAGTATTACGGCATTCGCGGGCCCTATAGCCTTTGTTGGCTTAGCTGTACCACACATCGCTAAATTGGTTTTTCAAACTAGTAATCATGCCGTTTTATTTTGGAGCACGCTACTATTTGGTGCAGCAATCCTTTTGTTATGTGACGTTTTAACACAACTACCAGGTTTAGAAGTCATGCTGCCAATTAATGCTATTACCTCGATTATTGGTGCCCCAATTGTCATTTGGTTATTGGTACGCAAACAAAAAATGATTGCCTAATGAATGCAAAAACACTCATATCAGCAACTGATATTAGCATAGGCTACACGCACAAAAAAACAACAATTACCGTTGCTTCAAAGGTGAACGTGCAACTTGAAACTGGTAAACTTGTTGCTCTTGTTGGTGCCAACGGAATTGGAAAATCTACATTGCTAAAAACGCTTACAGGAATACAAAAACCATTACAGGGAACTGTTTCTTTGGAGGATAAAAAAATCGATACATTCAGCCCGCTAGAACTTGCGCAAAAATTAAGTTTAGTTTTAACCGAAAAATTACCACCGAGTAATCTTACTGTTTTCGAATTGATTGCACTGGGCCGTCAACCTTATACCAATTGGATAGGCACATTAACGCCAAATGACATTTCCAAAGTAAATGAGGCAATGGAGCTCACGCAAATTAGCCATTTGGCACACAAAAAGCATTTTGAAATTAGCGACGGTCAACTTCAAAAAGTACTGATTTCGCGAGCATTGGCACAAGATACGGAGCTGATAATTCTCGACGAACCCAGCACACACCTCGACTTATTGCACAAAGTGGCTCTTTTTAAATTGCTTAAAAAATTAACCTCGGAATTAGGCAAATGCATTTTATTTTCAACACACGATATTGATATGGCCATACAATTGAGTGACGAAATGATCATCATGACACCCGAA
Source organism: Flavobacterium erciyesense (assembly GCF_018069925.1). Classification (GTDB taxonomy): domain Bacteria; phylum Bacteroidota; class Bacteroidia; order Flavobacteriales; family Flavobacteriaceae; genus Flavobacterium; species Flavobacterium erciyesense. The sequence continues at coordinate 211,188 of NZ_JAGPXB010000005.1, forward strand.
GCTACTTTTCAGGACCAACCTTGCAATTTTATTTCTAAAGGAACTTTTAGTACACTTTTTAAAGATGACCACATCGCTTTTGATACTGAAAAAGGAAAGTTTGTAATCACTTAAACGCAAATTAAAACAGCTGTAGCAACTTATTTTGATTTGAAATAAAGCTGTCTTTTGGCCTCACCTACCACAAATGCTACGGAATTGGCAATATTAAAACTTCTAATTAAGGGCGACATCGGAATTTTTAATTGATTTTTCTTGTCGAATAAATTCAAAACTTCTTGACTTAAGCCAACGCTTTCTTTACCAAAAACCAACCAATCTTCGTCTTGAAATTCAATATCTAAATACGAATTTTCGGCATGCGAACTCATCAAAAAAACACGTGATTTATCAGGAACTTGATCGAGCCACTCGCTTACATTTTGATATTCGGTTACATCAAGGTGTACCCAATAATCCAATCCTGAACGTTTTAAATTTTTATCATTAATGACAAAACCAAAAGGGTGAATTAAGTGCAAACGGCTTTCGGTACCTACTGATAACCTGCCAATGTTTCCGGTATTATTTGGAATTTCAGGTTCTACTAAAACGATATTTAACATTTTATACTTTATTATGAGATTGGAAAATTAAAAGGCTGAAAATTAATCCTACCTTTTAACTTTCTATTTGAAAATTTTCTACTTCAATTACTTCTCCTGCCTGCAAATTTTTAAGATTTACGTTTCCTATTCGTACGCGAACTAATCGCAATGTAGGAAATCCAACTGCAGCAGTCATTTTACGCACTTGCCGAAATTTACCTTCGTTAACTGTGATCGATGCCCATGAAGTAGGACCATGACGCTCGTCTCTAATTTTTTTTCCGCGTGGGCCAAAATCGGGTACAAACTCAAGTGCATTCGCTTTGCAAGGCTTGGTTATGTATTTTGTACCATTAAACCCAATTTCAACACCAACTCTAATTTTCTCAATAGCTTCTTGAGTGATTAGCCCATCAACTTGAACAAAATATTCTTTCTCGACTTTTTTACTTCGTATCCGTTCACTCTCTTTTCCGTCTGTGGTTAAAAGTAGAAGTCCCTCTGAATCCTCATCCAAGCGACCAATAGCCATTGTACCTTCCGGAAAATCATACAATTCACCAAGTAAGCGTTTTTTTCGCTTTAGCTCGTAAATAAACTGGCTTAAATATCCGTAAGGCTTGTGAATGATGAAATGGCGGTGCATGCTTAGATTCTTTGGCTACAAAGATAGGTCGTTTCTCTATTGTAAAAAAACAGCACCTAGTTTCCTTCAAAATCTATTTTTTTTAAAAAAAAGCAACTGATAATATTGGCTTAACCTTAGGAATTCTATTTTTGTGGCCAATTAATTAATTGTTACCCTATGAAACACAATTACGCATTTAAAACCTTAGCGTTTTTCTTATTAGCACTTCTGGCATTCAGCTGGAATATTTCGGCACAAGCCACGCAGCCAACCCCTCAAGCCTTACCCTTTCTACAAAATTTTAATGGTCTTGATGTTGCATCAACTACTTATCCAGATGGATTTCAAGGATGGACAGCCAGTACTTCACCTGGAAGCAGTTACAACACTTCAGCAACTATAGCTGCTGACAGAGTTTTAGTAGGTAGTAGTACCGCTGCAACAAGTAGTGGAAACGTGCACAACTACAACGGTAAAATTGGTTTTTTAAACACTGGCTCATTAGATTTAAGTATTGGCTTGGCTATAAAAACTACAGGTAAATCCGGAATTTTTGTAGAATATGATGCTATGGTTATTCGTAATCCATATAACGGAACGAACAATACCCGCATCAATGATATGATTTTACAGTATCGCGTAGGAACGACAGATGCTTTTGTAAATTTACTTTCCACTGCTTACGCAAATACTACTACTCCACAATCAGCAGGAACAGCAGAGCAAAATCCACAAAAGATAAAAATACAATTGCCAGCCGATTGCGACAACAAAGATATTGTTCAACTCAGATGGATTTCAAAACAAACATCTGGCGGAGGTGCAAGACCATCTTTTGCAATCGATAACATCAGCATTACAAACGATACCGAAGCCCCAAAATATGCAGATGGTTTTCCAAAAATAAACAATATCCTTTCAGAGGGATTTGACTTTGCTACGCAACTTAATGAAAACGGAAAAACGTTTTTTGTTGTTTTACCAGCTGGAAGTAATGCTCCTAGCGTTGCGCAGATTAAAGCAGGAACCGACTCTAATAATACGGCTGCACTTAAAACAGGAGTTCTTGTTATAGCCGATCCTGCTGTTGTTTACACTGCTGCAGTGAGCGGATTAACATTAGGAACAAGCTACAATGTTTACGCTGTATCTGAGGATACTTCAGGGAATTTACAAGCTGCAAGCACCATATTAAATGTAACTACTTCGAATGTTGTAGTACCTTCAATTACAACCACTATAAATGAATTGAACTTTAGTTTTGTGGAACAAAATACTTTAAGCTCAATTTTAAACTACGGTATTCAAGGACAAAATTTAACCCAGGCGGTTACAGTTACTGCTCCTTCAGAATTTTCAATTTCAAAAACAGAAAGCACTGGTTTTCAAAGTAGTTTAAGTTTTGAAGTTAGCGAATTCGCAAACAACGCTACTCCAAAAGTTTTTGTACAATTTAACCCAACAACAACTGGGGTAAAATCTGGAGTAATTACACTTGCTACTACTGGTGGCTCATCAAAAACAGTAGCTGTTACTGGAATAGGAATCAACCCGTACACTCAAGATTTTAACGATATAAATGTATTGACTAATAGCGGCTGGACTTCATATAGTGTAGCAGGAGATAAAGTAAAATGGAGCAGTACAACTTCTCGTTTTAATAGCTCACCTGCAGCAGTACAAATGAATGGATTTTCAGAAAATGGACCAAGTAAAGATTGGTTGATTTCGCCAGCAATGCGTTTAAATTCATTTGATAAATTCCCATTGTTATCTTTTTTCAGCAGAAAATTCTTTTCTGGAAATACTTTAAAATTAATGGTATCTACCAATTATGATGGAAAAAGCAATCCTGAAACAGCTACATGGACTGCTTTAAATGGTGATTTTCCAACTACAACAGGAACTTTCAAACAGTCGCAATTTATCAATCTAGAAGCCTATAAATCAAACAGCACCTATGTTGCATGGGTATATGAATCAGGTTTGAATGGAGCTACAGACAGTGCTGAGTGGACACTTGACGATGTAAAAATTACAAATGAAGCTGCTTTCATCGCAACAATACCAACTTTAAATTTTGGTGAAATCGCCCCAAATACAGTTTCTGCTAGCCAATCTTTTACTTTCATGGCTGGAGGATACGGCGCTATAACTGTAACAGCACCTTTGTACTATCAATTAAGTTTGGATAATACTAACTTTCAAAACAACGTACAAGTAACTGCTGAACAAGCATTGGCTGGAATTACGCTTTATGCTCGTTTTGCTCCAACTACAAAAGAGTTAAATAGTGCTGGACCATTGCAATTAAATGGAACAGGATTGAACCAACAATTAGGTATGTTAACTGCATCATCTTTAACTAAATCTGAAACTTTTGATATCGTTACTTACAATTTAGAGTTTTTTGGAACTGACGTAAAAGATACTAGCGGAGCTGAATTCGGTCCAACAGATGACGCACTACAAATAGATAACGTAGCAAAAGTAATGAACACTTTAAATGCAGATGTATACGCTGTACAAGAGGTATCTGATGATGCTGCTTTAGAGACTTTAATTACAAAAATAAATGTGAACGGAAAAACTTTCGCAAAAGCAGTTTCTCCTGTGTGGTCACGCTCTTTCCAACCAGCCGATCCTACTTTTCCACCTCAAAAGTTAGTTGTATTGTACAACACTCAAACTACTTCTGTTAAAAAGACACGTGTCATGTTTAGTAAATTGTACGACGATGTTCGTGCTGGGACAACTACTTTACCTAATTACCCAAGTACTGGTGAAAGCTTTTATTCATCTGGTCGTTTACCGTACATGGTAGAACTTGAAACTAATATTGGTGGTATTAAAAAAGACCTTAAAATAGTTAATTTACACGCTCGTGCTAATAGTGGTACTGATATTACGCGTTACAATATGCGTAAATATGATGCTGAATTACTAAAAGACAGTTTAGATACTCAATATCCAGATGCTAACATCATTTTGTTAGGTGATTTTAATGACGACGTAGATGTCTCTGTAATTGCAGGTAATCCTTCATCATACCAAAAATTGGTTGAAGATACCGCTCGTTACAATGCATTGACATTAGACATTAGTAAAGCAGGTGCTTTTAGTTTCTTATCATCTGGAGGATTTTTAGATCACATCTTAATCTCGAATGAGTTGAATGACGAGTACATCGCGAATTCTATTCAAGTATACGACCCACGTCCTGAAATTACAAATTACGTTAACACCACTTCAGACCATGGACCAGTTATTGCTCGCTTTGAATTAAAAGCAGATCCTACACTTGGATTATCTAATCCAGTAACCAATAGCACTGCTGTAAACGGTTATCCAAATCCAGTGAACGATATTTTTACTGTAAATGTAACTAGCACTGATAGTGAAAAAACTAGTGTGCAATTCTACGATCTTCTTGGTCGTAAAGTAGGAAAACCAGTTATTTTAAAAGCTACTTCAAATGGTAGTTCAGCTGCGATTGATGTAGCGCAATTACCTACAGGTATTTACATTTATACCGTGACAAGCGGTGAAAAAGTAATTTACACTCAAAAAATAATTAAAAAATAAGCTTTAAAAGCAACTCTAAAAAGCCAGATTTCATACTCTTGAAATCTGGCTTTTTTTTATGCAACAACACGTTAAAATGCAATACTAATTTGTTTGTCACAATCAAAACCTAGAATCTTTTCCTTACTTTTACCAACTGACAAATATTTAATTTATGACCAACCTACTAACATTTTTAATCGTTTTTATTGTAGCCCTAGGCATTGGAATTTTTATCGGAAAATTGCTTTTTACCGCTCAAGCAAAAGGCGAAAAAATAAGTTTAGAAGAAAAAATTCTTGCTCTTACGCAACAATATTCACAATTAAAAGAACAAGCCAATGCAGAGCAACTTCAATTTGAAAAACGGATTGAAGTAATAAGCAATGAAAAAGAACGCATAAGAGACGAGAAAGACAGCCTAGCGATTCAACTCTCTAAAAAAGAAGTAGACTTTGAAAATCTTTGGGAACGCAACAAGGAACAAAAAGAAGAAGTGGAACAACTACAAGCTAAATTCACTAAAGAATTTGAAAATTTAGCCAATAAAATTCTCGAAGAAAAATCGAATAAATTTACCGAACAAAATAGAGAAAACATGAAAAATATCTTGTCACCGCTACAGGATAAGATTCAGTTGTTCGAAAAAAAGGTCGAAGATACCCACAAGGAAAGTATCGATTATCACGCTGCATTACGCCAACAAATTTTGGGCTTGCGCGAAATGAATATTCAAATGAGCAAAGAGACAATTAACCTTACCAAAGCATTAAAAGGCGATAGCAAAATGCAAGGAAATTGGGGCGAATTAGTTTTGGAACGCGTTCTAGAAAAGTCAGGACTAGAAAAAGGACGAGAATACGAAGTGCAACAAGCTTTTACGACCGAAGAGGGCAATCGTGTTTTTCCTGACGTAGTGATTAACTTACCTGATGGCAAGAAAATGATTGTCGATTCAAAAGTATCCTTAACAGCCTATGAAAAATACAGCAACGAAGAAGATGATACTATAAGAAGTGGTTGGCTAAAAGAACATGTAAACTCTATAAAACGTCACGTAGAACAATTAGGCAACAAAAACTACCACGATCTATACCATATTGAAAGTCCTGATTTTGTATTGCTATTTATCCCAATTGAACCCGCTTTTGCTGTTGCATTAAATGAAGATAATAGTTTGTACAACAAAGCTTTTGAGAAAAATATCGTCATCGTAACGCCATCTACATTACTAGCTACTTTACGCACCATTGATAGCATGTGGACCAATCAAAAACAACAAGAAAACGCACTCGAAATTGCAAGACAAGCAGGCGCACTCTACGATAAATTTGAAGGCTTTGTCAATGATTTGATTAAAATTGGTAAAAAAATTGACGAAAGTAAAACAGAGTATGCAGCGGCCATGAACAAATTAGTGGAAGGAAAAGGAAACTTAATAATTAGTGTAGAAAAATTAAAGAAAATGGGAGCCAAAGCTAAAAAAGCACTACCCGAAAGTATTATAAACCGAGCAGAAAAAGACGAAAATAAACTACTAAACTAAGTACAGATACAGATGAGAAAATTTTTAATGATCACTTTAGCAATAATAGTCTTAGGACTTGTTTCCTATTTTACCTTTTTATACAATGCCACTTACAGCGAAGGAGTGCGCTCTGGCGAATTAATAAAAGTGAGCAACAAAGGAGTTATTTTTAAAACTTGGGAAGGCGAAATCAGTCAAGGAATCTCAGGTGCACAAATATTTTCATTTTCTGTTTTAGACAGCCAATCTGATGTAATTACGCAGCTACAAGAAATGGAAGGGCAATATGTACAAGTAAATTATGTTGAAAAATACCGCACTTTCCCATGGTGGGGTGACACGCGTTACTTTATCACTTCAGTAAAAAAAGTAAATTCTCCTTTCAAAATCAAGTAGATGAAAACTTCCTATAAAACCGTGGCGAGTTCAGATATTAAAATTTCTGAATTGATGCTTCCATCCCATACCAATTTTAGCGGAAAAATTCATGGCGGCTACATTTTATCCCTTTTAGATCAAATTGCTTTTGCATGTGCTTCTAAATTTTCAGGACATTATTGCGTTACGGCATCAGTAGATACGGTCAATTTTTTACGCCCCATTGAAGTGGGCGAATTGGTAACGATGAAAGCAAGCGTGAATTACGTAGGTAATAGTTCTATGATTGTAGGCATTCGTGTGGAATCAGAAAACATTCAAACAGGTGAAATAAAACACTGCAACTCCTCTTATTTTACAATGGTTGCCAAAGACAATAACGGTAAAAGCATAGCCGTTCCTGGTTTGATTTTATCGAATATGAATGATGTACGACGTTGTTTTAATTGCATCAAACAAATTGCTCAGAAAAAAGAAAAAGACCTACACGAAGAAATATTCGATTACAGTTCGCCCGAAGCACTTGCTAGCTTAGAGCAGCATCATATCCAATTGGATTTACGCTAAAAATGACATCAAAAATATACCAAGTCCTATTGATAATCTTAGGACTTTTTTTGTGTATCTAAGAAACGATTCGTAAATTTAAGTGTTTATTGTTAATTAGTAGTCATGAAAAAGATGGTCCTTTTGCTACTCACTTGCAGCCAACTATCAATGTTGGCACAAGACCGTTTGAGCACTACAAAAGGAATAACAGAATTTGAAGCCTCAATACCCATGTTTGAAGAGGTGAAAGCCTTGAATACTAAAACCTCTTGTGCCCTACTAACCAAATCTGGGAACATAAACTGCTGGATGAACATTAAGGATTTTAATTTTCCCCGCGCCTTAATGCAACAACATTTCAACGAAAATTACATGGAGAGTAATCGGTTTTCACGAGCTTTATTTAAAGGGAGTATTGAGAAATTTGACCTTGAAAAATGCAGCAATACGCCTCAAAATTATATTGTTTCAGGAAAATTAACGATCAAAGGGATCACAAAAAAAATTAGTATTCCGGCTACTATCAAAAAAACAAGTGAAGGATTGTCTTTTCAAGCTAATTTTACAGTCAATACAGACGACTACAACATCGAAATTCCGCTTTTGGTTCGTTCAAAAATTTCTAAAAAAGTAAATACAAGCCTCCTTTTTGTCTTACAATAAACTTATTTTATTAAACAGTTGCGCAAGGCACCTTCAAGGTTTTTGAATTGAAAACGAAAACCAGCAGCTTCAATTTTTTGAGAAGAAACTCTGCGACCAGTCAGTACAATTTTTGACATTTCGCCCATTGCTAATTTTATAACGAACTCCGGAACCGCCGGCAACCAGATGGAATAGCGATATACACAGGCAAGAGTTTTAGAAAAAATAGAATTGTTAGTGTCATCTTGAACCGCAGCATTATAAGCACCTTGCATTTCATTGTTTTCTAGCGCCATAGCATACATCTCACACAAATCATCAATATGAATCCATGGCATATATTGCTTACCACTTCCAATAATCGCACCCAATCTGTACTTAAATAAGGGAGCCAATTTAGACAAAAAACCATCGCCTTTTCCTAGTACTAAACCAGTTCGAATTTTAACAGTTCGAATGTTTCTGTTTTCAATAAAGTCCAAAGAATCCTCCCATTTCTGGCAAGTATAGCCCAAAAAATCATTTGCAGGAGGCATATCCTCTGTACAAATCTCAGGTCCATCAACAGCACCATAAATACCAATTGCTGAAGCAGATACAAAAGCCTCAAGCTTTTTATTTTGTTTTTTAATTACAGAATACAGCAAAACTGTAGATTGCTCTCTACTTTCAATAATTGCCGCTTTACGTTTTGCCGTCCATCGTTTCTCAGCAATGTTTTCACCAGCTAGATGTACTATATAATCAGCCTTGGCAACAGCTTTTTCATCTATAGTTTGCTGAGCAACATCCCATTGATAGTAAAAAACATCTTTTTGATTGGCTTGCACCTTTCGAGTTAAAATTGAAACTGAATAGCCTCTTTTTAACAAAAGTGCCGTTAAATGCTTCCCTACAAATCCAGTACCGCCGCTAATTAATACATTCTTTTTCATAATACCGTAAAGCTAGTGATTTTTTGATGATATAAAATTATATTAAATTTTGTTTAACTTTATTAATATATAGTTAAACATTTAGTATCTTTATACCCTAATTAGAAATACACAAACAATGGCTACCAAGAAAACAGCAATTACGAGAGATAAAATAGTTTCCATGTACATGGAGTATGTATTAGAGCACAGCGAAAAACCTAAATCAGTATACAATTTCACCAAAACTAACGGTTTCACCGAAACGGAATTTTATGCGTTTTTTGGAACTATCGATAGTATAGAAAAAGAAATTTTCAGAATGTTCGTTGAAAAAACAATTGAACTTTTGCATAAGAACAGTGAATATGAGACCTACGATATGAAAAGTAAAATGTTGAGTTTCTATTTTACCTTCTTCGAAATCCTAACAGCCAATCGCAGTTATGTTGTTTTGGTTTTAAAGGAGCACAACAACCAATTGAAAAAATTGAGTTTACTAGCTGGTTTGCGTGAGCGCTTTAAAGAGTACTTGACGGAAGTAATTGAAGATGATTTTAGAACACAGCAAGAGCGTTTTCAAAATTTTCAAGAAAAAGCATTTCAAGAAACTTCTTGGATTCAGTTGTTACTTACACTCAAATTCTGGTTGGATGACGCCTCACCCGCTTTTGAGAAAACAGATATTTATATCGAAAAATCAGTAAAAGCAACTTTCGAATTAATGAACATTGCTCCTATTGATAGCCTAATTGACTTTGGAAAATTCATTTTCAAAGAAAAAATATACAAAAAATAATGAAAACGATAGACTATATACCTACCTCAAAAATTGAAAGAGCATCAAAATTAGTACAAACAGGTGCTAAAATTGGTGTGAATTATTTGAAGTATTACGGCGAAAAAATGGTCAATTCTGATTTGACTCGCGATAAACTCAACGAAGACAATGCTGAGGATATTTACGACGGATTGAAAAGCCTAAAAGGAAGCGCCTTGAAAGTAGCTCAGATGCTAAGTATGGACAAGAATTTCTTGCCTCAAGCTTACGTTGAGAAATTTTCATTGTCTCAATTTTCGGTTCCGCCTTTGTCTGCGCCGCTGGTCTTAAAAACATTTAAAAATAATTTTGGTAAAACGCCAACTGAAATTTTTGATGATTTTAATGCTAATTCAGTTAATGCTGCTAGTATTGGCCAAGTTCACGTGGCACACAAGGACGGAAAAAAATTAGCCGTAAAAATTCAGTATCCTGGAGTTGCGAACAGTATTTCATCTGATTTAGCAATGGTAAAACCAATTGCGATTCGCATGTTTAACCTTCAAGGAAAAGACTCTGATAAATATTTCAAGGAAGTTGAAGACAAACTAATCGAAGAAACAAATTATCTATTGGAGCTAGAGCAAAGTACTGAAGTAGTTAATGCTTGTTCTAAAATTGACAACTTGGTTTTCCCTAGTTACTATCCGGAATTTTCATCGGAAAAAATCATCACAATGGATTGGATGACAGGCAAACACTTGTCTGAATTCACCAAAATCAATACTGATCAAGAGGCTGCAGATAAAATAGGTCAAGCCCTTTGGGACTTTTATATGTACCAAATTCACGTACTAAAGAAAGTACATGCCGATCCGCATCCTGGTAACTTTTTAGTAGATAGCAACAATAATTTAGTCGCACTTGATTTTGGTTGTATGAAAAAAATCCCAATGGATTTTTACATTCCTTATTTCGAACTCATCGACAAAAAAGTAATCAATGATGCCGCTTTATTTCACAATAAGTTATTAGAATTAGAAATTCTACGTCAAGACGATACGAAAGAAGAAATGGCTTATTTCACAAGTATGTTCCATGATTTATTGTCATTATTTACCAAACCGTTTCAAGAAAAAACTTTCGACTTCTCTGATGAGAAATTCTTTCAAAGTATTGGCGAATTAGGAGAGCGTTTTTCTAAAGACACCAATCTTAAAAAGATGAATGGCAGTAGAGGTTCAAAGCATTTTATTTATATGAACAGAACATTCTTTGGTTTGTACAACTTAATGTTTGATTTGAAAGCGAAGATTGTAGTAAACGAATTTGAGAAATACACCTAGTGAAAAAAGAACATTTACCCACCAAAATGTGTTTGGTATGCGATAGGCCTTTTGCTTGGCGCAAAAAATGGGAAAAAGTTTGGGATGAAGTAAAATATTGTAGCGAAAAATGCAGAAGAAACAAAAAGGTTTAGTTTGGTTTAGAAACGATTTACGTGTTCATGATAATGAAGCGCTTCATCTTGCAATTAAAGAAAATGAAGCGGTTGTGGCCGTTTACTGCTTTGATCCGAGACATTTTGCGAAAACAAAATACGGCTTCAAAAAAACAGAGAAGTTTAGAGCGCAGTTTTTGCTTGAATCAGTTGCTAACCTTCGTAAAAATCTCAAAGAACTGCACATTCCTTTGTTTGTGTATTTCCAAGAACCTGAAAATGTTGTGCCCGTATTGATCGAAAACCAAGAGATAACAAAAGTTTATTATCAGGAAGAATGGACAACTGAAGAGCTGGCTGTAGCCAATGTGTTAAAAGCTAAAGCTACTGATAACGTAATATTCAAAGCTACATACGGACAATTTTTGTTTCATCCAAATGCAATTCCGTTTACGATTGAATCGATTCCGAATGTATTTACACAATTCAGAAATCAATGCGAAAAGAAAGCAAAAGTAAGTGCCGAATTTAAATTAGGTTCACTCACAGCTGCTAATTACCAAGAAACGAATACGACGCTACCAACTTTACAGGAGCTAGGATTTGAAGCTTTTGAAAAAGATACGCGAACTGCATTTCCGTTTAAAGGTGGAGAGCAAGAAGCGTTACGCCGAATGGAAAATTACTTTTGGAATACTGAAAAACTAAGTTCTTACAAACTCACGCGCAACGGACTAGTTGGTACCGATTATAGTTCAAAATTTTCGCCTTGGCTTGCTAATGGTTGCATTTCGGCAAAAAGAATTTATTGGGAAGTAGCACAATATGAAAGAGAAGTTGAGAAAAACGAATCGACTTATTGGTTGCTTTTTGAGCTAATATGGCGTGATTATTTCAAATACATTTCACTTCAAAATGGTACTGCCATTTTTAAAATTGGAGGCATTTTGAAACGCGATTACGAATGGAAAAACAACAAATACGCCATCAACAAATGGATTAACGGCACTACCGAAGAACCTTTTGTAAATGCCAATATGATCGAATTACAGCAAACGGGATGGATGAGTAATCGCGGCCGACAAAACGTAGCTTCTTATTTTGCTAAAGAAATGTTGATGGATTGGCGCATTGGCGCTGCCTATTTTGAAGCCATGCTGCTGGATTATGATGTACACTCTAACTATGGTAATTGGATGTACGTATCTGGCGTAGGCAACGATCCTCGAAACCGAAAATTCAACATCAAATTGCAAGCAAGCAATTACGATGGACAATCGAAGTTTCAAAACTTGTGGTTACAACAACAATTATTCTAAAAAAACATGACGACCAACAAACCAAAGATTAATGTAGTATGGCTCAAAAGAGACCTTCGTTTGCAAGATAACGAAGCAATTTTTAACGCCACAAGAACTGCTATTCCTACTTTGTTGCTGTACGTTTTTGAAAAATCACTAGAGCAAGACGCCCATTACAGCAGCAGACATTGGAATTTTATTAAACAATCTATCGTTGACCTGAATAAACAGCTAGAGGCTTGCAATACCAAAATTTTAGCCGTTTCATCTGAGGTGATTCACGTATTTAACATTTTAGAAGAAAGCTATAAGATTAATGCTGTTTTTTCACATCAAGAAACTGGGCTTCGCATTACATACGAGCGCGACAAAGCATTCAAACGCTTTTGCAAAAACAACTTTATCACTTGGACAGAAAATATAAATAACGGCATTTTTAGAGCGTTAAAAGACCGTAGCAATTGGGTACAAAAATGGGAAGATTACATGAATCAACCACAATGCCAATTTGATTTTACACCATCAAAATACCTCAATTTAGAGGAGATTGCGGCTCTTGAAACCTCTTTAGAAGTGCAAGATTTAGAAACCCTACCCGATGCTATTTTCCAAAAAGGAGGTTCGACCATGGGTTGGAAATACATGAATAGTTTTTTGAACGATCGCTATCACAATTACAGTGCGCACATTTCAAAACCTACTTTGGCTCGAAAAAGCTGCAGTCGTTTGTCGCCGTACATTGCGTGGGGTAATTTATCCTCGAGACAAGTCTTGCAAAAAGCAGCAACCTTTCGATTGACTTGCAATAACCCAAAGCAAATCGATTCATTTGTATCGCGTTTAACATGGCAAGCGCATTTCATTCAAAAATTTGAAATGGAAGACATCATGGAGTTTGAAAGTGTGAACAAAGGCTTTCATTCTTTACAGAAAAAAGTGAACGAAAACTATATTGAAGCCTGGAAAACCGGTCAAACAGGTTTCCCGCTAATTGATGCGTGCATGCGATGCTTGAACGAAACGGGTTATTTAAACTTTAGAATGCGTGCCATGCTAGTATCGTTTTTTACCCATAATTTATGGCAACCTTGGCAGGAAGCCACACAGCATTTATCGCAAAAATTTTTAGATTTTGAACCTGGCATTCACTTTCCGCAATTACAAATGCAAGCGGGTGAAACAGGAATCAATATGTTGCGTATTTACAACCCAATTAAAAACAGTTATGCGCACGATCCACAAGGGGAATTTATCAAAAAATGGGTGCCTGAATTGCGCAATTTGCCAACCAATTTTGTACATGAACCAAATAAAATGACCTATTTGGATCAGAAATTTAATGATTTTGAAGTTGGTGTGCATTACCCAAAACCCATTGTCAATATGGAACGTACCCGAAAGTTTGCAAGTGACTTTTTGTGGAAAATGAAAAAAAATCCGCTTGTGAAGGAAGAGAGCAACCGAATCCTGCGCCTGCACACCATGGCTGATATTGGCGATTCAGATAACTAAAATACAATAGAAACCATTTACGAATATAATAACCGTTGACCGTGACTACAAAAAGAGAATTAACCGACCTTGAAAAAGACAGAATCATAGAGATGGCCTGGGAAGACCGTACTACTTTTGATGCGATCCTGAGACAATTTGGACTTAAGGAACAAGAAGTGATTAACTTGATGCGTACCGAAATGAAACCCTCAAGTTTCAGAATGTGGCGTGAGCGTGTACAAGGGCGCAAAACCAAACATGAAAAACTGCGCGAGTTCAGAGAAGGTCGCTTTAAATGCAGTATGCAAAGACAGATAAACAACAATAAGATTTCCAAACGATAAGCTCAAGAGCAGCAACATATTTAATAACTGATTGAACAAAACACATGAAAAACATCGTAATCATTGGTGGCAGTAAAGGAATTGGCAGCGCCATTTTGTTGCAACAACTAGAGACAAATATAGTGTACAACATCAGCAGAAATGCACCTGAAATCACGCATCCCAACTTAAAACATTTTTCAGTAGATGTTTTGCAAGACGCACTTCCTGATTTGGAAGCTGTTGATACCTTGATTTATTGTCCGGGATCAATTAACTTGAAACCAATTGGCAGTTTGAGTATTGACGATTTCAGAAACGATTTCGAAATCAACGTGATTGGCGCCGTAAAAGCTATTCAAAAATACTTACCCCTTTTGCGTAAAGGAACCAATCCTTCTATTGTACTTTTTAGTACAGTAGCAGCAAAACTCGGAATGCCGTTTCACGCTAGTATCGCTACAGCAAAAGCTGGAATTGAAGGTTTAGTAAAATCGCTTGGTGCTGAATTGGCATCAGTAATTCGCATCAATGCAATTGCACCAACAATTACCGAAACTACGCTTGCGGCAGGCATTTTGCGCAACGATCGCATGAAAGAAAACATGATCGAAAGACACCCAATGAAAGGGTATTTGAAACCAACAGAAGTAGCCAATATGGCCCATTTTTTAATATCAGATCAAGCAAAATCTATTTCAGGACAAATTTTTGAAATGGATTATGGCATTGTCTCTTTTAAAATCTAATACAATAAATTACATAAATAGAAAACCGAAACCCATGATCAAAGAAATGAAAAGTTACGAGAAAATCGAACAATACGACACCGAAATTACTTCAGCATTAGCGGACAACTATAAAACCATAATTGACAATTTAGGTGAAGATGTGACTCGTGAAGGACTTGAAAAAACACCAGAGCGCGTGGCTAAAGCCATGCAATATTTGACTCACGGGTACGGATTGGATCCTTTAGAAATACTTAAATCAGCTATGTTTACTGAGGATCACCAGCAAATGATCGTTGTAAAAGATATCGAAGTGTACTCTATGTGCGAGCACCACATGTTACCATTTTTTGGAAAAGCGCACGTGGCTTACATCCCAAACGGAAAAATTGTAGGTTTAAGTAAAATTCCACGCGTGGTTGATGCATTTGCACGCAGAATGCAAGTACAAGAGCGCTTAACTGACCAAATTAAAAACTGTATTCAAGATGCTTTAAATCCGCTAGGTGTAGCCGTAGTTATAGAGGCACAGCACATGTGTATGCAAATGCGCGGGATACAAAAACAAAATTCGGTTACTACAACCTCTTCTTTTACAGGTGCTTTTACAAAAGACAAAACAAGAAAAGAATTTATTAGCCTAGTTTCGAATAAATTAAGCTAACTTTATGTAGGTAATTCAACATTAATAATTGCCACAAAGGCGCAACAATACAAAGTCATACTCTCCTATTTTAGATTGTCACCTTTGCCATTGTTGCGCCTTTTGGTTTAAAACAGAGGCACTATGAAAATTCTACTAACAGGAGCTACAGGATATATTGGCAAGCGACTTTTGCCTATTTTGGTAAGCAACGGGCATGATGTCGTGTGCTGCGTTCGGGACAAGAACCGATTTTACTGCCCTATTGATTTACAAGATAAAGTTCAAGTTGTTGAAGTAGATTTTCTTGATGAAGATTCATTAGTAGCCATCCCTAAAGATATTGATGCTGCGTATTACCTCATTCATTCGATGTCAGGATCAGCCTCTAATTTTGATGATTTAGAAAGCTTGTCTGCACATAATTTTGTCGAATATTTGAATACCACACAAGTAAAACATGTTATCTACTTAAGCGGAATTGTAAATGACAGTGCGCTCTCTAAACATTTATCATCGCGACTGCGTGTTGAAGAAATTTTAAGATCTGCGAATTTTGCAACCACTACCCTACGCGCCGGAATTATTGTCGGCTCCGGCAGTGCCTCCTTTGATATCATTCGCGACTTGGTGAATAAATTACCCGTGATGATTACTCCCAAATGGCTCAACACCCGTTGCCAACCCATTGCAATTCCTGATGTTTTAGATTTTTTATACAAATCCCTATACAATCCTTTGACGTACAACCAAAGTTTTGACATCGGCGGACCCGATGTACTCACCTATAAAGAAATGCTTTTGGGGTTTGCCAAAGCTAAAAACCTAAAACGATACATTTATACCGTTCCGGTGATGACTCCTAAATTATCATCGTATTGGCTGTATTTTGTAACCTCAACTTCGTACCGCTTGGCATCGGCATTAGTGAGCAGTATGAAAGTAGAAGTAGTGTGCCAAGATAATCGAATTAATGATTTATTGGGCGTGCAACCCATGACCTATCAACAAGGTTTGTCGCGTGCATTGATAAAAGTTGATGAAGATCAAGTGGCATCGAGTTGGAAAGATTCGTTGGTAAGTGGTCGCTTCAACCGTAATCTATCACCATATTTAAAAGTCCCGAAGAAAGATTGCTATATCGACCGCCGTAAAATGGAAATTATTGATCGTGATTTCACTATACGCCGCATTTGGTCAATTGGTGGCGAAACGGGTTGGTATTATGGCGATTGGCTTTGGGATTTACGCGGATTTATTGATAAATTGTACGGAGGTGTTGGCTCTCGTCGCGGACGCACCAACCGACATGACATCCACGCAGGCGATGCCTTGGATTTTTGGCGTGTTTTGTACGCCAACAAACAAGAAGGAAAATTGATTTTGTTTGCCGAAATGAAACTTCCAGGCGAAGCGTGGCTCGAGTTTAAAATTATCAATAATACCTTGTACCAATCGGCTACGTTTAGACCGCGCGGCATTTGGGGCAAATTGTATTGGTACTCCGTTTTGCCTTTTCACGGATTCATCTTTAAGGGAATGCTTGAAAAATTAATTCGCTGATTCCAATTCCAGAAAATTTCAAAGATAGTATGCAACAAAAAAGGCTCGAAACGAATTCCGAGCCTTTATTTTTTTGATATAAAAATGATTTTGGTCTATTTTAAAATACCCGCCTTGTAAGTCGCAATAGCGCGATCGCGGGCCATGGCATGCTCCACCATTGGTTTTCCGTAACCTAAATTGAATTCTTTAATCCAAGTGCGGATATAAGCTCCTTTCTCATCGAATTTTTTCTGCTGAATATCCGGATTAAAAACTCTGAAATAAGGCGCTGCATCGCAACCTGTTCCTGCTGCCCATTGCCAATTGCCAACATTGGCTGACATGTCATAATCTAACAGTTTTTGAGCAAAATAGGCTTCGCCCCATTGCCATTCAATCAACAAATGTTTGCATAAAAAACTCGCTACCACCATACGCACGCGGTTGTGCATGTAACCTGTTTCGTTGAGCTGGCGCATACCTGCATCAACCATAGGATAGCCTGTTTTTCCTTCGCACCAACGTTTAAAATCGTCTTCATTGTTGCGCCATTGAATGCCGTCATAAGCCGACTTAAAATTTTTATTGGCCACTTTGGGAAAGCTGAATAAAATTTGCATGAAGAACTCGCGCCAAATTAACTCACTTAAAAAGACATCGTTTTTGTGAAAAGCCCAATTGACTAATTTGCGAACACTTACAGTTCCGAAACGCAAATGCGGCGATAAGTATGAAGTTTTGTCCATGGCTGGAAAGTCACGTGTGTCGTGATAATTAGCTATAAACTTTAAATTATGCGGTTTTACTTTGATTGGACTTGGTTCAAATCCAATTGCTGAAAGAGTTAAAATTTCTCCCTGATGCGGGTACAACTTACTAAAATGCGCTGCAGTATCCCACTCTTGAACAGGCGCTAATGTTTTGTACTTTTCTAACCATTTGTTTTTAAATGGCGTGTACACTGTGTACGGCAAACCATCTGCTTTTACGATTTCTTTTTCTTCAAAAATAACTTGGTCTTTGAATGGAGAAACGCTTACTCCACGCTCTTGCAACAAAGTTGTAATTTGCGCATCGCGTTGCAGTGCATAAGGTTCGTAATCTTTGTTATAAAAAACCTCTTTGACATCGAACTCATCCAATAGCGATTCCCAAACACTATTGATTGCTCCGTGGCAAACACGCAACCCACTAGAATGCTCTTGCAACTGGGCATGCATTTGCTGTAGATTTTCATGTATAAAACCTACTCGAGCGTCATTTTTTGGGAGTTTACTCAAAATAGCTTCGTCAAAAATAAAAATAGGAAGCACCGGATAATCGGATTGTAAAGCTTGGTACAAACCTACATTATCTTCAAGGCGTAAATCACGACGAAACCAAAAGATAGAAACAGCTGCTTTGCTCATTACTTCGAATTAAAAAGTTCATCTACTTTTTGAACACGGTATTCAAATATGGATTTTAATTTGTTTTTGACCACCAAAGTATTCATGATACGACCGATAAAACCTAGCGGTAATCCGTAATGAACCACATCAGTCATTTTGGTTCCGGTGGCAGTAGCTTCAAAAAAATGTTTGTGATGCCAAAAACTGTACGGACCAAATTTTTGCTCATCAATGAAATAACTATTTTCTTTTACGGCAGTAATTAAAGTCATCCAAGAAAGTGTAACCCCAAAAAGCGGCGTGACTTTGTATTGAATAATTTGACCGGGATACATTGATTTTTGATCAAAATCAGTGATTTGGAATCCCATGTCTTGAGGTGTTATTTTTTGAAGGTTTTTAGGATTTGAAAAGAAAGCCCAACATTCCTCAACCGATGCATTGATGTGTTGCACGGTTTCTTGTTTGTATATTTTCATGGTATTTTGTTTAGGATATTTAGCAGCGGTCCGCGTGAGGGACAGCAGTGGAGCTCTTTTTTAGAGCCCTTTTTTTGGGCGATAAAAAAAGCGGGAACGGATTGCCCGACCCCGCTGTAACGCTAGTGAAAGCGGGGTCACGCCCCAAAAAACTTTACATTTTATAATATTTGAATGGTACGAAAAGCATTCCGAAACACTCGCCATCCTCTTTACCTAGGTGTTTGTGGTGTACTTTGTGTGCTTTACGAAGACCAATTAAGTATTTGTTGTTGGTATGCTTGAACCACTTGAAACGCTGGTGAATTAACACATCATGGATCAAGAAATAGCACAAGCCGTAGAACATGATACCAAGGCCGATAAAAAATTTGTAATTCAAGCCGCCCTCTACTCCGTAGTAAAACAAGGCGATGCTTGGCGCTGCAAAAATGACAAAAAATATGTCATTGCGTTCAAATATATTGGCATATTTAGGCTGGTGATGATCGGCGTGGAAATACCACATAGAACCGTGCATCACGTATTTGTGTGTACACCAAGTTATGCCTTCCATGGTCAGAAAAGTACCCAAAAAAATCAAAAAAAAGATCATTTTATTTATAGATTTAAGTAAAAATTAAAGGAATGAATTAAACTAATTTTAGCTTGTACGATACAAAAGATTTGGCCAGAAGGCCTGCTTTAGTGTAATTAGAAACGCGAATACGGGCGCTTCCTATTTCGTGACAAGGTGTGTTCTCTAATTTTTTGAGTAGTTTGCGGTAGTACACATACGCTGTGTATACGCCAAACTTAGCTTCCATAGGTAGTTTTACAATACCTTCGTAGGCTACTCTAAAATCTTCTTCGATTTCGTTGATGATGGCTGTTTTTGCCTTTTCATCGAATGAATTCAAGTCGACACCCGGGAAATAATTGCGGTTGAGTACTAAGTTATCATCTTTCAAATCGCGTAAAAAGTTTACTTTTTGAAAAGCTGATCCCAAACGCATGGCCTCGTCTTTGAGTTGCTCGTAACGTGCATTATCGCCAGCCACAAAAACTTTAAGACACATAAGACCTACCACATCGGCCGAGCCATAAATATAGGCATCGTACTCTTCTTTGCTGTGATAATCGGATTTTATAAGATCTAATTTCATACTACGCAAGAAGGCTTGAATTAAATCGTCACCAATATTGTACTCTTTCACTGTTTGTTGGAACGAATTCAAAATCGGGTTCAAACTAATACCACGATCGTAGGCTTTGTAGTACTCGTCTTCAAATTCGGTGATTAGAGTTTCTTTATCGAAACCGTGAAAAGTGTCGACAATTTCGTCAGCAAAACGCACAAAACCGTAAATACTGTAAATTGCCTCGCGAATAGTTGGGGATAACATATACACCGCGAGTGAGAAAGATGTACTGTAATTTTTAGTAACTAACTTACTGCATTTAAAAGAGACATCGTCAAATAATTGCTTCATATTATTGTTCTGAAAATTGCTTATTAATTAATTCCGACACTAGTTTTCCAGAAATCAGTGCAGGCGGTACTCCAGGTCCAGGAACGGTTAATTGTCCTGTGAAATATAAATTCTTTACTTTTTTGCTCTTTAGTTTTGGTCTTAAAAATGCGGTTTGCAATAAGGTATTTGCCATACCGTAAGCGTTCCCCTTGTACGAGTTGTACTCGGACACAAAATCATTTTTACAAAAAGATTCTTTAAATATAATATTATTTTTGACACTTTGCTGTGTTAAAGTTTCGAAACGGCTGATAATTTTTTCGAAGTACTCTTCACGCAATGCCTCGGTATCATTGATTCCGGGTGCTAATGGCACAAGGAAAAACCCAGATTCCATTCCCTCAGGAGCCGCAGTTGCATCTGTAACCGATGGAAAGTTGGCGTAAAACAATGGTTCTTTTGGCCACTGTGGCTCATCATAAATGTCTTTGGCGTGTTGGTAAAAATCAACGTCAAAAAACAAAGCATGATGCGAAATGTTATCTAGCTTTTTATCAAAACCAACATAAAACAACAAGGACGATGGCGCAAAAACACGCGAGTCCCAATATTTCTCAGAATAAGCGCGGTGCTCTTGGTCGAGTAAAGTTTCGGTATGATGGTAATCGGCACCGCTCAAAATCAAATCAGAAGCTACTATCTTTCCGTTTACTTGAATGGCAACCGCCGTTTTATTTTCGACAATTATTTTTTCAATATTTGCATTGGTTACAAATTGAACGCCTAGTTCAGTTGCCAAGTTTTCCATGGCACGCACCACATCGTGCATACCTGTTTTTGGATGCCAAGTTCCTAAACCAAAATCGGCGTAGTTCATAAAACTGTAAAACGAAGGCGTGTCTGAAGGTTTTGCTCCAAGGAATAAAACAGGAAATTCTAAAATTTGAATCAAACGTTCGTTCTTGAATTTCTTACGTACATCTTTGCTAATGTTAGAGAAAAACTCCCCTACTTTTAACGCAGTTTCCACAGTAATTAACTCAAGCGGTGATACACCTGGGCGATACACCAAATCCTTGATGGCAATATCATAATTGCTTTTAGCATGATCCATAAAAGCTTGCAACTTGGCGCCACTTCCTTTTTCGATGGCCTCAAAAGCCGCAACAATTTCTGGAAGATTATCTGCAATGGCTATAAAATCATCAATACCGTAATAAACGCGGTAGGCTGGCGATAGTTTTACAAGCTCATAATAATCGGTTGTTTTTTTGCCAAAATCAGCAAAAAAGCGTTCAAAAACATCAGGCATCCAGTACCAACTTGGTCCCATATCAAAGGTAAAACCTTCGCGTACTAGGCGACGTGCGCGACCGCCAACAGCGCTGTTTTTTTCATAAACGGTAACTTGGTGACCGCTCTTCGCTAAGTAAGCCGAAGCCGCTAAAGCAGAGAAACCCGATCCTATAATGGTAATTTTTTTTTCTTCCTTCATTTGTTTAGCAAATATACAAAATCTTTAAACAATTATTTTTAAATCCAATCGACTAATTCCGTGATAGAATTAAAAATATTTATGCGCTCGGCTAATTTTTCTCTATCGATGTGTTCGACCATTCGACCAATAAGCCAAAGCTCAGTTGTATCATCTAATAGTTGATCCGACATTTGCTGTACGTATTCGTCTAGGATTCCTTTTTCAGGTTGAACCGTCATGTAAGAAACATACACGATCGAATCAAAATGTTTTTTAAGATCTCTGAGGTTTTCTATCGGCATGCTTTCGCCAAGATAGATGGTTTTGTAACCGTGTAAAAGCACTTCGTAGTTCAAATACATCAATCCCAATTCATGTATTTCATTCATTGGTAATGACAGAACAAAAACTTTATCGGTCTTGGTTTGTTTTAAAATTTGCAATTTCTCAGTGTTGATGAGCAATTTTTGTTTGATCAAATAACTGATAAAGTGCTCGTGTGCTGGGGTAATGGTATCGGATTGCCACAACAATCCCAACTCATTCATTAACGGAATGAATACTTGGTGGAAAATTTCTTTAAACGACTTCTCGGCGATTAGCCAATTATAAGTATTAAAAAAAAGTTCTTGATCAAAGTTCATCATTGCCATTTTAAACTCACTTATGGCGTGACTTTTGGCTGTTTTATTTGATATAATTTCACGAACCAAAGACGGGATTTTCTCCTGTGGATAAGTCGCAATTTTAGATATTTTATAACCGTAATCGTGTAGTAACGTGATATTTAAAAGCTTTTGCAAACTCGGCAAATCATACAAACGAATGTTAGTATCGGTACGCATGGGCTGCAGAATATCATAGCGTTTTTCCCAAATTCGTATCGTATGCGCTTTGATCCCTGAAAGGTTTTCAAGATCCTTGATACTGAATACATTTTTTACATTGTTCATCGTTTCTGAAAATTTATTGAACAAATGTAAAATAAATTTAGATATAAAACGACCTAAACCGTTGTAAAAACGCTATTTTTCTTTAAAATCGACTTTTTGATAACTGTTTAACAAATCTAAGTGCAAGATTGTCTTGGAGTTTGATTCATTTCGGGTGTACATCGAATCGAATTTAGCGCCATAAACTACTTCATCAAAAGTATAGGAAGTTCGTGTAGCCACTGTATTGCTAAACATATCGTCAAAAGCAGTCAGGTGAACAATAAACTCTCCGTTGATAGAAGTAAAATCTTCAGCTGAAAGACCATACAACGGACTTTCAGGTGTTATAGGGTGTACGAGTGTCCAACTCAAACTAAGTACATTTATGCGATCGAGTTCTAAATCTAAAGCAAAAAAGCGATTCGTCATCGCGCCGTTTTCGTTGTCACTCCTACGCATCGTAATTCTTGCGAAAGCATCGGTTAAGTCGGTATTTTTAAAAGGAGTCAATCGCAGCATTAAAGCCGTTCCCTCGCGGTAAGGCGCAATCAGGGCATTGTCTGAAAATTTGATAAAAGCAGTGGGTTTGCTAAAACGCCCAAAAAACAATCCGGTAGCAATGGCAAAACTGAGTAATCCAATTAAGGCCTCAGCGGCAGAAAGCGCGCTAGCCAAAAATCCAACAGGACTGATGTGCCCGTAGCCCACGGTGGTAAAAGTTTGCGCACTAAAAAAGTAAGCCTGCCCAAACTTACCCAATTCAGTACCCGAAGGATCGATACCATTTAAATGTTCGATACCGATTGAAAAATATAAAAGCGCAAAAATGAAATTCATTCCCATGTAAAAAAGTAACAACGTCAATAAAAAACGCCATTGCGGCATGGCAATCATGGTGTGGTACCAACTTATACGACGCAGTAAAAACATGCCTCGTTTTTCTACATTGGCGCTGCCGTCCTTATTGATGAATCGGCCGCCGTAGTTGCTGGCATTGGTTCCAAAACCTGTATTTTCTTGTGATTTCCCTGCTGTGTTCATTTGTGCTTGGATTTAAAATTCAAAAATAAAACTATTATGGCAACGTAGCACTATTAATTATAGGAAGATGATTGTTTGGTTTGAAAGGGTTCTCGATACACTTTATTTTCCATTGCATTTCAAACAAAGCACTCGAACTGACGAACTCTCCATACACAAATTTGTCATTCCGACAACGGAGGAATCCAAACCAATTACTCACTAAAAGAAGATGCTTCGTTCCTCAGCATGACAAAAGAAACGCAGAAAAAACAATCGCATAGACAAACCCTAAACATCCAAATTTGTCATTCCGACGAAGGAGGAATCCAAACAAGTAGCTCACCGATAAAAGATGCTGCATTCCTCAGCATGACAAAATAAACGCGGAAAAACAATAAAACTGACGAGTTCTCGATACACTTTGTTTTCCATTGCATTTCAAACAAAGCACTCGAACTGACGAACTCTCGAT
>NZ_JAGPXB010000006.1 GCF_018069925.1 Flavobacterium erciyesense
TAACCAATCTTCCAAAGACATCAAGCGTAGCTTTGGTGAAAACAGCCGTTTACAATGGCAATGCGACAGCAGCTCAAGTAGGCGATACCATTACGTACACCTTTACCATTACCAACACGGGTAATACCACTTTAAGCAATGCAGTTGTAAGCGATGCTAAATTAGGAATGACCAATGTTGCAGTAAGTCCGAGTACTTTGGCACCAAACGCCAGCGGTACTTTAACACAAAACTACACGATTACTCAAGCCGATATCAATGCCGGAACGGTAACGAATTCAGCAATAGGAAGCGCTACAGATCCATCAAATGTGACAGTTTCAGATACATCAGGAACAACAACTACGAATGATACGCCTACAGTAACGACAGTTCCGTCTGCGCCAAGCACATCAAGCGTAGCTTTGGTGAAAACAGCCGTTTACAATGGCAATGCGACAGCTGCACAAGTTGGCGATACCATTACGTACACCTTCACCATCACCAACACGGGTAATACCACTTTAAGCAATGCAGTTGTAAGCGATGCTAAATTAGGAATGACCAATGTTGCAGTAAGTCCGAGTACTTTGGCTCCAAACGCCAGTGGCACTTTAACACAAAACTATACCATTACCCAAGCTGATATCGATGCGGGCCACGTTGTAAATTCAGCACTGGCTACGGGTCGTACACCACAAAATGTCCTTGTTCAAGACACCTCAGGAACTTCAATTACTAATGATACTCCAACCACAACAATTTTAAATTCTGTGTCAAGTATAAACCTTTTAAAAGAGGGTGTATATGAGGATTCAAACAATGACGGAATCGTAAATATTGGAGATAGAATTAATTACACATTTACTGTTCAAAATACGGGACAAACAACTTTGAGCAATGTGATTGTTTCTGATCCTAATGTTACTGTTGTTGGGCAAGCAATTCCAACTCTGGCAGTAAATGCAATAAATAGTACTAATTTCTCAGCTTCATATCTCATTACACAAAGTGACATAAGTGCGGGCGTAGTATATAATTTGGCAACAGTTTCGGCAACAAACCAGCAAGGAATGACAGTGACAGCCACATCAACAGATCCAACGCCTTGTGTTACTTGTCCAGTTAGTCCGACTTGCTTAACGTGTACAATTACCGAGTTGCCTATTAATAATTGTGCTGTAGAAGTGTTTAATGCCGTATCGCCAAATACTGGTGACGATTTTGAGCGTATTTTATACATCAAAGGAATTGAATGCTACCCAAATAATACGGTGCAAGTGTTTGATCGTTGGGGGGTGAAAGTCTTTGATATCGCAGGCTACAATAATACAACGAAGGCTTTTAGAGGAATGTCAGAAGGTAGAGTGACTGTACAACAGACCTCAGGATTACCGACAGGAACTTATTTTTATGTGATTGATTACACCAATTTTACAGGTGAAAAAATAGAAAAAACAGGCTATTTACATTTAGAAAACGATTAAAGTTTCATTGCTCTCCAATTTTTGCATTGCTTACTTTTCTAAAACTAAAACCATGAAAAAAATACATACACTTATCCTGCTTGTTTTTGTTTGTAGTGCTTCATTTGCACAACAAGACTCACAATATACGCACTACATGTACAATACCATTAACATCAATCCTGCCTATGCTGGTAATAGAGGTGCACTAAGTATATTCGGGTTGCATCGTACACAATGGATGGGACTTGAAGGAGCTCCTACAACTTATGCTGCCTCAATAAATTCGCCAATTGAAAACTCAAAATTGGGTTATGGATTATCTTTGGTGAATGACAAAATTGGTGCGGGAAATCAAAGTAACATAGCTGTTGATTTGTCGTATACAATAATGATTTCAGAAGAATTTGACTTGTCTTTTGGTTTAAAAGGTTCTGTTGATTTATTGAATGTGGATTACACAAAATTAAATCGATATAATGTCAATAATCCAATTTTTCAAAACAATATCGACAATGAATTTTCACCAAATGTGGGAGCTGGCTTATTCTTTTTCTCTGAAAAAATGTACTTAGGAGCTTCTGTTCCATACTTTTTAGCAACCAAACATTTTGATGATAATACTAGCGGTATTGAAATTGATCGTTTACATTATTATTTTATTGGGGGTTATGTCTTTGATTTGAGTTCGAATGTAAAGCTAAAACCTAGTTTCCTGACAAAAGTAGTTGCCGGTGCACCTTTGCAAGTCGACCTTTCTGCTAATGTTATGTTTTCGGAAAAATTCACCTTGGGATTAGCCTATCGTGTAGACGCAGCTGCTACAGCAATGACTGGTTTTCAAGTAAATAAAAATTGGTTTATTGGTTATAGCTATGATTTTGAAACCACCAAATTAAATAATTATAATTCAGGTTCGCATGAACTTTTTTTACGTTATGAGTTGCCAAAAATCAATAGAAGAATAATAACACCAAGATTTTTTTAAGATGAAAAACTTTCCTAAACAACATATACTTTTTACACTTTTTGTCTTTGGTTGTACCGTTATTAGCACTGCGCAAAGCACTGAAAAAAAAGCAGCTACAGATTATGATAATTACGCTTACGTAGATGCCAAAAAAACCTACGAACGTTTGTATGCGAAAGGATTAAAATCACCTGATTTAATTTTGAAATTAGCAAACAGTTGTTATTTTAACGCCGATTTTGAAAGCGCAGCTAAGTATTATAAAGCATTTTTTGATTTGACACCTAGTACGGCATCCGCTGAATTGTATTACCGCTATGCGCAATCCCTCAAAGCAATTACGGAGTATGCCAAGGCAGATGAAATGATGGAAAAATTTAAAGCACAAAACAGTAGCGACAGTCGAGCTAAATTAGCAGTAAATCAAAAAGATTACTTAGCTGTTATTCGCAGTAATTCTGGGCGCTATGATATTACTAATGCAGGTATTAATAGCAAATATTCAGATTACGGATCTGCGTTTCATCAAGATAAAGTTATTTTTGCGACTGGAAGAGATGTTAGTTCAAAATCGGATAAAATGGATCCTTGGACAGGTGAAGGATATACCAATCTTTATGAAGCAAATAAAAATGCAGATGGAACCTTGGCTTCAGCCAAAATTATGGAAGGCAATTTAAATAGCAGATACCATGAGTCTACACCTGTATTTACCAAAAATGGTAAAACAGTATATTTTACGCGTAACAATTTTGTAAACGGAAAAATAGGAAATGATAACAATGCAACCATTTTATTAAAAATCTATAAAGCCGAACTGATTGACGGACAGTGGAAAAATATTGTTGAGTTACCCTTCAACAGTGATCAATACAGTACAGCGCATCCTGTTTTAAGCACCGATGAAAAAACACTCTATTTTGCCTCAAACATGCCTGGAACTATTGGACAATCGGATATTTTTAAGGTAGCAATCGGATTTGATGGTTCATTCGGAACTCCGGAAAATCTAGGGAATAAAATTAATACCGAAGGCAGAGAAACTTTTCCCTTTATTTCTGCTGAAAATGAATTGTATTTCGCCTCTGATGGGCATCCAGGACTTGGTGGCTTAGATGTTTTCGTTGCAAAAGGTAAAAAAGAAGGAGTTTACGATGAAGTTATAAATGTAGGAGCCCCATTAAATAGCTCTAAGGATGATTTTGGTTTCATTATTAATACAAGTAACAAACTAGGATTTGTTACCTCCAATAGAGATGGCGGAGTAGGTGGTGACGATATTTATCGCATCAAAGAGATTAAACCTCTGCAGACCGCTTGCGAGCAAACTTTAGCGGGAGTAGTAACAGATAGCAATACCAAAAAAGCAATTGAGGGTGTGCAAATTGTATTGTATGATGATAATTATAAAAACCAACGCTCGATGATGACCGATGCCGATGGTAAATTTAACTTTGGCGTAGTCGACTGTTCTCAAAAATATTACTTGCAGTTATCTAAAAAAAATTACCATGTTGAGGAAATACCTGCTACAACAGGCGATCAATCAGGCGAAACATTTTTGCCTATAGTTCTTGAGGAGAGTATTCAAAGAGTGGGACTTGGTGACGATTTAGCAAAAGTTTTTAAAATTAATCCTATTTATTTTGACTTCAACAAAGCAGATATCCGCATGGATGCTGAAATCGAACTTTCTAAGATATTAGATTTTTTATTGGCTAATCCAGGAGTTAAAATCGAAATTCGATCCCATACTGACAGCAGACTATCAGATGCCTATAATTTTAATTTATCTAAAAGACGCGCCGACTCAACTAAAAATTGGTTGATAAAATATGGTGTAGACGCTACCCGATTAAAAGCTTATGGCTATGGTGAATCGCAACTTCTTAATAAATGCGCAGATAATGTAGTTTGTACTGAAGCTGAACATCAGCAAAATAGACGTAGCGAATTTATCATTGTCGAAATTAAATAATTTTCGATTCGCATTGAAAAACCAAATTGGGAAGCAGTGTATCAAAGCTACTTCGCTAGTATGGTTTTTTTATGATGTAATTATTTGGCATTGTGCATCGAAGATTTTGTACTATTTCTAATCGTACTACCAAGTCATAACCAAACAATGTCTCAACAACAATTCCTTTTAGGTCGATTGATCATTGTTCTTTTGTTCAATCGATCAAAAATGGTAAAAAGACGTTCCAATTTATTCCATTCCAAAGTATAAAGCGATTGTGTTCCGCTAAATTTTCTACAAATTAGTTTTTCTTCTAACAAGTCATTCAAATGCTTGGATACAGTTGATTGTGAAAGGGGTAATTCTGCTACCAATTCCTTACAGGTACGGTCTTTATGCTTAGATAGAATTGTTATAATTTGAATGCGTGCTGGATGCGACAAACATTTTGCCATTTGTGATAATTCCAATTCTAAAGCATGAAAAGTATTGTTGTCTTTCATATTAATCGTATTTATTAGATGAATAAAATCTAATTTTTAAAATGTTTTTTGGTTGTTTTATCTATTGTTTATCAGTTAGTTGTGATTTTTAATATAAATATTAATCGTTAAAGTACGATTGAAAGATACAACTTTCTCATTAGTAGTTACGTATATTTCATAAATATAAATTAGGCTACATGAAAAACATTTTTACTTTTTTCCTATTATGCTGTTCTTTAATGCTTTGTGCTCAAGAAACCACAGGAATTTTAAAAGGAAATATTACTGATTCGCAAGGAAATTTTTTACCAGCCGTGGCTGTCACGGTGCTACAAAAAAGTACTGGAATTCAATACAATACGCTATCACAAGGTGATGGATATTACGAGTTCAATCAATTGCCGCCAGCAGCTGATTATCAGGTTAAAATTGTACTCGATGGCTACGAAGCGTTAATAATAGAATCGATTCAAATTTTATTGGGAAAAGCAACAAAAAAAGATTTGCAGTTGATTGGGAATGCCCAACAACTTCAAGAAGTTACGGTAGTTTCTAATTCTGGCTCTAAAAAAAATAATGAAAAAAGATTAAAAATTGAGGTGATAACGAGTCTGCCCAGCGCAAACAGGAGTATTCAAGATGCTACACGATTATTACCAGAGGCCAATTTAAATTCTTTTGGAGGTGCTAATTATCGCTTCAATAATTTGTCTATTGATGGTAGCTCAACAAATGATGTTCTTGGTTTTCAGGAACCGGCTAGCGGTGCTGCGGGATCAACTGCGTCAGGAACTCCAGGCGGTTTAGCAGGTACACAACCAATTGGATTTGGTGCCATCAGTGCTTTGTCTGTAAAAACAGCTCCTTTTGATGTAACCTTTGGTAATTTTACTGGTGCCAGTATAAACGCGGTAACAAAAAGTGGCTCTAACAATACCGAAGGTTCGGTGTATACTTTTGTAAAAAATAGAAATTTAATTGGTTCACATGCCAATGGTATTCGACAAGAAAATGCCGTTTTTACTGATTATACCTACGGTGTAAGTTTGGGCGGTAAACTAATCAAAAACAAATTGTTTTACTTCTTTAATGCCGAAGTTGGTGACCGCAATGAAACAGTGCTCAATGCGCCTGGCAGCGCCACTTCAAATATAGATTCGGAAACCGTGTCAATTATTGCGGACCGACTAAAAACAAAATACGATTACGATCCCGGAACAGCACTTGATGCGCAAATTAAACGAAAAAATACCAAGCTCTTTCTGCGTTTAGATTATAATATTTCAGACAATCACAAGCTCACACTTCGCAATAATTTTGTTACTGGATTTGCAGATAATCTAGAATGGACACCTACAGTTTACAATTTCACCAATCAAGGTTACCGTCATAACTCTACCACAAATAGTATTGTAGCAGAATTAAAAAGTAAATTTTCAAATGCTTTGTCTAATAAGTTGACCGTTTCGTTATCTACTGTTAATGATGATCGAACTTATTCCGGACGCGTATTCCCGCATATTGAAATTTTAGACAATACTGCTAATACTATTTTTGCAGGAACGTATCGCGAGGCATCTGTTTATGGATTAACTTTAAACACCATTCAATTAACCGATAATGTAACCTATTATGTGAAAAATCATAAATTTACAGCAGGAGCATCAACAGAAATCAATGCTATTGAATATCGTTTTTTAACTGCCTTTAACGGAAGATGGCAATACAATTCAGTTGCTGATTTTCTCAACGATCAACCAAATCGTGTAAGAGGCGTCTACAATATTGAGAACAATGATTTTGAGTTGAATAAAAGAACACCATCTGCTGATTATTCGGTTCTTTTATCAAGCGCTTATGTGCAAGATGAAATTAGACTTTCAAAAAAGTTTTCGATTCTTGCTGGATTTAGATTGGACTGGCAAAATACACCAACACCGTTTCCAGTTTCTGATGACATCAAAAATACTCCTGAATTTGCTGGCTACCAAAATAAGATAAATAGTAGGCCAATAATCAATCCTCGTTTTAATTTTAATTATACAATTGATTCGGCTGGGAAGTACAATTTAAAAGGAGGAACAGGACTTTTTACAGGGCGAATGCCATTTGTTTGGTACGCCTATGAATACTATATCTCGGGAACCAAATATTTTAATATCGATTACCGACCAACAGGTAGCTTGGATTTAAATGAAGATTTGAGTCAACTAGCACCGTTACAAAGCAGAAGATTAACAGAAGTGAATTTGATAGACAACAATTTTAATTTACCTCGAGATTGGAAATCGAATGTATCTCTTGACGTAGCTTTAAAAAATAATTTTGCTTTAAATATTGAGGCTACCTACACCAAAACTTTAGATGGTTTATTGTTTCAATCCATCAACCGTAAAGAAGATCAAAAAAGTAATTTTGCAGGAGCTGACAATCGTCCGTATTACAACACTTCGGCAGAAAGCATAAAGATCAATCCGAACTTTACGAATGTATTTTTGTTAACCAATACTTCCCAAGGCTACCGATACAATCTTACTTTTGGCTTGACCAAAACAGAGGAACGCTACAATGGATTTTTAGGATATACCTATGGCGTGAGTAAGGATATTTCGAGCACCAACCGTAACTCACATGCGGCTAATTTTGAATGGAATCAGGCTTTAGTAGCCAATTCGCCAGAGTTGACAGCATCTAATTTTGATTTGCGTCACAAAATAGTTTCTTATCATTTTTATGATCTTCCAATCAAATCAAGCACTTTAAAATTTGGGCTTTTGTATAACGGAAGATCAGGAAGTCCGTTTAGTTTTGTGTACGAAGGTGACGTAAACCGTGATGGATCGGCAAAAAATGATATTCTTTATATACCTAGAGACCAATCGGAAATTAGATTGCAAAACATAGTAAATAGTAGCAATCAAGTGGTAGTTTCGGCTGCAGACCAATGGTTACAGTTGGATGCGTACATTAATCAAAACGATTACTTGCGTAAAAATCGTGGTAGTTATGCCAATCGTAATGCGGCGCGCACGCCTTGGAATCATCAGGTTGATTTGAAAGTTATTTTTGAAACAAAACTCTTTAAAAACAAACTCGAATTTGGTCTTGATGTTTTTAATGTTGCGAATTTAATTTCTAAAAATTGGGGAACTCAAGTCTATGTTCCTAACATTAATAATTCGGGTTATGCCTTACTTGATTTTGTGCGTATCGAAAATCAACAGCCTGTTTTTCAATTTAAAAATCCACAAGGTAAACCATGGTTTGTTGATAATTTGAATTCAAGATGGCAAGGACAATTGAGTGCGACTTATCATTTTATGTAAGTTATAGTTTCAAGTGGTAATTGCCAATACGTTCTTTGAATTTTGGATCAACTTGAGCTTGATCGGCAAAAGTGTACCAATTAGCAACTTTCAATTGAATTTGGTCTATAATATTAGTTGCTTTTTTGATATTCATTGATTTAGCAACTTGTAAAAGATCATCCCTCTGAAAATCTTTTCGTTTGCCGTTAATGCTTAAATTGTGTTGGCTCACCCATTCGCTGTCTGGGCGGTACGCAAAACAAATATCGTACGCGGGAGCAAGTTCCCAACTACCGCCTTGTTGCAGTCGAAAAGCAAAATTTTTAGTATGATCGTCGCAATTTCTAGCAATTACATTAAAAACCATTCTGCGAAATAATTGCTCGGCTTGCGGATAGGGCAGGCGCAACAAACGCATGGTTTGAAAAAGTTGCTCGTAACTAAAACTGTTTATTTGATTGAAATCGTAATGCTGCATGGCGCACAAGGTCTGAATGTGATGCTTTTGCTGGCCTCCTTCACGATCAAAGCGCTTGGTCATAAAATGCGCTCGGTTATTTTCTTCAAGTAAACGCGACTCCATCATGTCAATTCCACAAGCTTTAGCCATATAATAGTACGCTAGTTCAATACGGCCGTAGCCTGTGCTTTCGCCAAATTGTACATCGCTCACCGTATCAAGTTTTATTAACCAATGTTCAAAACCATTTGGAGCATTGGTTTGACCAGATTTGACTTGTCCTGTTTTTGAATTGTAGGCAATGATCGCTTTTGGTCTTGCGCCTCCTGCCGAAGTTCCTATTTTAAGAATATCGAGCATGGCTTTTTGTTCGTCTTGAGTTAAATTAGTTTCAAATTCGTCTCTACGGGAAAGCATTTTTTGAGAAATCTGAATCAAACTATCAATTTCTATATCAAAAGCTCTTTTGGTAGGTTGTAGTTGCGATGGCTCAAATTCTAAAGCGCCCATACCACGAGTGCCAATAAAACACAAAAGCTCCACAGGATTCATACTGTTTTCAGGACGACCATTTTGTGCAAGCCAACTATTGATTAATTGATTTCCGTAATCATCGGGTAAAACGTCGGCTAGCAAGCCAGGTAATCCTTTAAAAGTTTTGATTTGTTGTAATTCTGGAAACGAAAAAATACGATTAGTAGCGTTATTAATTGGCATTTTCAATGGAGCTAAATCGGTTTTAGTAGCAACAAATTTCGGATCGTATTCAAAACTAGCCAAGCCGGTTGTTGCATTCCATGCAATCGCTCCTACAGTGGTTCCCCAAATTTTGACAAAAGCAGTTGTTATCATTACCAAGTAGAATTTGATGAATTATCTGTATTGTTATTTCTGGCGCGTTGTCTTTTTTGTTTTTCTTGCTTGGCAAGTTGTAACGGACTTATTTGTTCTTGAATTGTAAATGAATTCAAGACGTATAATAAATCCAAAACACGAAGTACTTGCAAAAGTGTTGGAAGTGTAACTGTTCCGCCTTTTTCTAATAAACTTAGGGTAGAGCGGCTGATGTTGGCAGCTTGCGCGATTTCCTCTTGCGTTTTATTTTGTGACAAGCGATGGTGTTTTACAAATGCTCCAATCGTTTGTGATAAAGCCAAATCACTCATTGCAATCCAATCTATGTATGGTTTATCATTCATAATGTTATTAATTAAGTATTAATGATTGCTTTGTCATACAAAATTACAATAAAATATAGTATTGGTTATATAATGTTTGCTTTTTTATTTTTAAACATCTAGTGTCGAATACAAGTAGAGTTCTAGATTGTAAAAGTATATATCTAGTTTCTTGAAAAAGGAAGGTGGGTGATTTTATAAGATTCGCTATTTGTATTTTAGATAAGTACAAAGTAAAAATAGAGGTTCCGAAAAGTATAAACATAAAAAAACCCCAACAAATGCTGGGGTTTTGTGACCTCGACTGGATTCAAACCAGTAACCTCTTGAGCCGTAATCAAGTGCGCTATTCAGTTGCGCCACGAGGCCTTTTGCAAAGCGACTAATTGTCTTGCTTGCGGGTGCAAATATAGGCATAAATGTGTAATTTGCAAGCGTAAAATTGTAAAAAAATAAAAAAAAATGAACTTAAAAAATTACATCCGTGATATTCAGGGTTTTCCTAAAAAAGAAATTGTGTTTAAAGATATCACTCCGCTGCTTTTAGATCCTCAGGCAACACAAAAATGTCTTGAAGAACTAGTCAATGCTGTAAAAGATTTGCAAATTACAACCGTAATTGGTGTTGAAAGTAGAGGTTTCTTTTTCGGAACGTTGCTGGCTCAACAATTAAATGTGGGTTTTGTTCCGGTTCGAAAGCCTAAAAAGTTGCCTTATGAAACAATTTCGGCTACATATGCACTGGAATATGGCACCGATTCGTTAGAAATTCACATTGATGCTATCAAAAAAGGCGACCGCGTGCTTATTCATGATGATGTTTTGGCTACTGGCGGAACTGCTGCAGCCGTATGCGAATTAGTAGAACGATTAGGCGGAATTGTGGTGCAGTGTAATTTTTTAATGGAGTTGTCTTTTTTAAATGGTCGCGACAAAATTAAAAATTACGACACTTTTGCAGTGCTAACGTATTAGCGCAACGCACGCGTAGTAACATAATAACGGTAGGCCAATACGGCAAGCTGCCATTTTTTGGCTTTAGAGATGTCCGTTCCGC
This sequence comes from Flavobacterium erciyesense, assembly GCF_018069925.1. GTDB lineage: Bacteria > Bacteroidota > Bacteroidia > Flavobacteriales > Flavobacteriaceae > Flavobacterium > Flavobacterium erciyesense. Next base: position 10,864 of record NZ_JAGPXB010000006.1, read on the forward strand.
GTTTGGTGAAACTTGGTAACACTATTTTATTGATTTGAGCTAAAACTTTGTACATCTGTTATTTTTTTGAGGCAAAGGTATAAAAAAAGACAGTCTTGGATTAAGACTGTCTTTGTATAACAATTAATCATTCTTCTTTTGTTTTGCTTCAAAGACTTCCATTGCTTTTTCGAAATCTTTCATTTTCTTTTCGAACTCTTCCATTTCCTCGTTAAATGGTTTCATTTGTTTTTCAAATTCCTCCATTTTTTTTTCAAAAGCTTTCATTTGTGGTTCCATGGCTTCCATTTTTTTATCAAAGGCTTTCATTTTTTTATCAAATTCAGCCCATTCTTTTTCGTTTTTGTAGTTACGAACTCCTGATGGTGCTTTTGGTGCAGCTGGAAAAATAGGCGCTTTTGGTGTTATGAAATTAAACTTCGGCGCTACTGGAGGTACTGGTGGCTGAGGGCGCTCTATTACGCTACCATGTTCGCCGATGTAATTTTTGGTAATAATTCGGATAGAATTTCTTTTTCCTTGTTCGTCTTTAGTAACATTTACGCTTGTGATTGCGCTAGGTAGTAAACTTTCCGCTTCTAGGGCACTCACACGTTTGTCATTTACGAACACCTCAGTATCTTCAGGGATGCCATTTTTTTCAGTTCTAATCTGTTTAATAACAGTTACGTTGTTTTCTTTTTTAACGACGGATAGATTATTTGGATCAATGCGGTCTAGACTTACTTCATTCGACGAAAATATGTTTCCGCTTCCGATTGTGCTTGAGCTTTCCTTGGTGAAAATTTTAATAACAGATTTATCATTATTTTTTTCAACATTAACAGTTGCAATATCGTTCGGGTTTGTGCTGTCCAATTCTTTTTTGGTTACCTTTTTTCCGTTGATAAAAATACTGGTGTTTTCATCTGTAATTTCAGGAAGATTTTTTGATACTAATTCGCTTGTTTTACCTTTTTTCACAGTATCTGATACGGCAAGAGTACTAGTGTTTTGATTTTTTGTGTTAGAACTAATTGTTGTACTAGTTTTCTCTTGCGCAAGTACTTCAATTTGAAATAATACAAAAAAGGCGACTAAGGCAGGAATAACTGTGGTGTATTTCCAAGAATTCCATTTTTTTGATTGATTTTTGTTTAACATAACGATTCGTTTTTTGATTAATGATTGATAAAAAGGATTGGTAAGCGCAACACAATTTTGGTGTGTTGTAATTTTTAAAAGTGTGAATTGGTATTCTTTTTTGTTAGTTGTTTTTTGAATTGCATGATGATCTGCAATGAATTCTAAATTTTGCACCATCGCTTTTTTGTAAAGCCACACAAGCGGATTAAACCAAAAAACAATACAAAAAATGCGGCTCAATAAAACGTCAGCCGAGTGGTATTGGGCGCTGTGAACTTTTTCGTGTGCAATTATATTATTGAGTTCATTAGCGCTGTACAGTGATGAATTGTACACTATTGTTTTAAAAAAGGAGAAAGGCGCTGTGTTTTCAGTTGTATCTACAAAAGTGAAACCCTTTATTTTTTCTGAGACATGCATTTTTAGAATTCGCTGAAGTTTGTATATGTCTAAAATAAACTTTCCAGCTAAATATAAAACTCCCAAACCATAGCAAATACTGCTAATAAGCCACCAATTAATTGTGGGAGGAGCTTCGGTTTTGTAGTCGCGCACCGGAAGATTTGTCCAATCAATAGGGTTTGGATTGGAATCTACCCAAATAATTTCCGTGTAAGTAAGCAACGGAAATACGGCCGAAGTCACTAAACCTACTAATAAAAACCATCGATTTCCAGTAAAAAACGTCTCTTTGCGGAGCAACACGTAATACACTGCAAAAAACAATGCTAGTAAGCCGCTGGCTTTAATGAAGTAGAGTTGAAGTGGTTCCATTTTTATTTTTGGTTTTAGAAAATAGTGGGTAAACGACTAGCTGTTTTGTTCTTGTTGCTCAATCATATTTAAAATTTCACGCAACTCAGCTGCCGAAATTTTTTCTTCTTGTGCAAAATGGGAAACCATATTTTTATACGAGCTGTTAAAAAACGTATCAATTGCGGTATGCATAAAACGCTTACGGTATTCTTCGAGGCTCACTGTTGGGAAATACTGATGCGAATTGCCATAGGCGGTGTGCGATACATATCCTTTTTCTTCAAGATTACGAACTATAGTTGATAATGTATTGTAATGCGGTTGGTCTTCGGTAATTTCATTCATAATGTCTTTCACGAAAGCTTTTTGTAGCTTCCAAACAATGTGCATGATTTCTTCTTCTTTGTTAGTAAGTTTTTGCATGATGTTTTTATTTGATTCAAACGTACAACTATATTCCTAGTTTGCAAACTATTTTTATAGTTATTTAACTAAATTTTTAGTTTTTGGTATTTTTTTTGTAGTTAAGAGCTTGTTATTTAATCGAATACTTGTTTTTTTAGTAGTGTTTTGAAATTGAAAACGTTTTGATAGATTTAAATGGGTTTCTGGAAACGGGTTTGCGTGAGGGATAGGAGCAAACCGCCGCAGCGGTGCAGATAGCCCGACGCCATAACAGCAAAGGGGCTACTCAAAATAATTATGAGTAGCCCCTTTGCTGTAATGGGGGCACGCCCCAATTTTTAAAAGGATTTTATTTTACAGTTGTTTTTTCTTTCTGAACCATTTTTTGCACCCAAACGCAACCTGCAACGGCCAAAATGCCCAATGTGCCCATAAAAAACCAATTGGCTTGATAACCATACGAGGCAATAATTTCGAGTCCCGTTTTAGAACTCGCAATGTGCGCCAAACTAAAACTCATGGTAAACAGCGCCATGTAGCGTCCTTCGTGACCTTTCGGAGCGCGACTCAGAGCAAACGAGTTGGAAAAGGGAAAAATAAACATTTCGCCAAACGTGATAAATAGAATACTTACAACTAGGATTCCTGCCCAAAAATGAATTAATAACACATAAAAACTAAGCGCCATAAGTAAGGAACCCCACAAAATAATTTTGAGCTTGTCAATGTTTTTACGCTGACTGTAGCTAACAATTGGCATTTCGAGAAAGAAAATCAGTAAGCCGTTTAAAGACAGTAACAAACCACTTTGAAACTCGGTCAGGCCAAATTTTTCGTTGTGGTACAAAGGTAAAGTGGTGAAAAGTTGAAAAAATAGTACTGCGGTGACAAAACACACAAACAGAAATATCCAAAAAATTTGATCTTTGAAAACCGAAGTTGGCAAATCAGTTTCGGCCTGATCTGTTTCCAAATCTGCTGGTTTTTTGCGCTCTTTCACGAGCAACCAAAAAATCAAAATCGAGATAATACAAGAACTACCATCAACCCAAAAAAGTCCGCTGTATCCCAAATTCATAATGATTAATCCGCCCAGCGCTGGTCCTGCGGTGAATCCTAAATTTACGGCCAATCGAACTAAAGTGAGCGCTCTGGTGCGGTTTTCGGGCTTTGCGTAGGTGGCGAGTGATACAAACATGGCGGGTCTAAACATATCAGCAACCGTCATAATGCAAAACATACTCAAACAAAGTCCCCAAAATGTACGCACGAATTGCACCGCAAACAGCAGTAATCCGCTGGTAAATAAGCTGAAAACCATGATTTTGTAAAAACCAATTTTATCAGATAATTTTCCGCCCAACCATGAACCTAACATCGAACCAAAGCCGAAAGCGACCATAATCCAGCCCACTTGCTCGTATGAAAATTGTAAATCCTCTTTTAAATATTTTGATAAAAACGGCAAAACCATCGTGCCGGCCCTATTGATGAAGGTAATTAGCGTCAAAATCCAAACTTCTCTGGTAAATCCTCTAAAATTATTGATGTAGCGTGTAAAAGCAGTTTGCAGCATAGCCTAGAATTGTGAGTTGCAAATTTACGATGTTTTTCAGGAGCTTTTTCCAGCTATTCGCTACAATCTTTTATTTTTTTAAAGAAAAAAAATAAAAGGATTTTCGCTGCTATCTGGGCTAGGGTTTCGGTCTTCGGTAGTCATTTCTACCAGTTACTTTTCGTTGTGGTATTCTAACTTTTAGACTATTTTTGCATCAAAATCAAACCTTTGAAAACACTTTTCACTTTTCTGCTTTTTTGGATGTGTACTTTTGCATTCGCTCAAAAGTCGTATCAAGCCACCGCTGTAGCTCAGTTTCAGAAAAAAATGAATACCGAATTTGCTGATGCAGCCACGAGTCCGCTTACAACAGAAGACCGAGCCAAGTTCAAATCGCTTGATTTTTTTCCGGCCAATGCTTCTTTTTTTGTACAAGCAACTTTGGTAAAAACACAAAATGCAGTTCCTTTTGCTATGAAAACCACCACAAGCAGACAACCTTTGTATGTTAAATATGGTGAATTGCATTTTGAATTGGAAGGCAGAAAACTTAAGCTAAACGTATACCGCAATTTGGAACTTGCCAAGCAAGCAAAATACAAAGACTATTTGTTTTTACCTTTTTCTGATCGTACATCGGGTCGTGAAACCTATATTGGCGGTAGGTATGTTGATTTAAAGATTCCAAAAGGGAAAAAAATAGCGATCGATTTTAACACCGCTTACAATCCGTATTGCGCCTACAATTCAAAATATTCTTGCCCAATAGTACCTTTAGAAAATGATTTGGATGTTTCGATTACGGCTGGCGTAAAAAAGTTTCACGACTAATGGAGTTTTTTAATGCACATACACACCTTTGGAGCAAGCAAACGCATATTGTAGAGTTGGTCAATCAATATCCGCAGGAATTGAATGAGGCAATACCACAGTACTCAATTGGCATTCATCCTTGGTATATTAACGAAACGCGCCTTGCTGCAGATTTTGATATCATGCAAAAAAGTATGAGCCAACCCAATTGTTGGGCAGTAGGTGAGTGCGGACTTGACAAACGCATCGAAATGCCTTTACCATTACAACAACAAGTTTTTGAAACCCAATTGCTGCTTGCTCAAAAATACAACAAGCCGGTCATTATTCATTGTGTAGCAGCGTTTCAAGAAGTTGTTTCCATCAAAAAAAAGCTGCAAATTACCGTTCATTTGATCATACATGGTTTTTCAAAAAATAAAGCGGTAGCACAGCAACTGCTTGACAATGGTTTTTACATTTCATTTGGTAAATATTTACTGCGCAACCCCGCACTGGAAGAAGTTTTTACAAGCATCCCCAACGATCGTTTCTTCCTAGAAACAGATACCGTCGAAGAGGGAATTGAGGCTGTTTACGAACTCGCTGCACGTTATAAAAACACAACAGTTGCAGCCATACAAACACAAATACAAACGAATTTTAATACCGTTTTTGGACCTAAAATATAATTTTTAATTTCAAAAACTTTTCAACTTAAAACAGAATAGAATGGCAGAATGGACAGAGAGAGCAGAACTTTTATTTAAAAAAGAAGGTCTGACTAATTTACAAAATGCAAACGTACTCGTGGTAGGATTGGGCGGTGTAGGCTCATTTGCTGCTGAATTTTTAGCTAGGGCAGGCGTGGGTAAAATGACAATTGTTGATGGTGACGTGGTAGATATAACTAATATCAACAGGCAATTACCAGCTTTACACTCTACAGTAGGACAACCAAAAATTACAGTTGTAGGAGACCGTTTGCAAGACATCAACCCCCAATTACAACTAACGCGAGTGCAAGAATTTTTGTCGCCTGAGCGTGCTTTTGAAATTGTTACTCCTGATTTTGACTATGTTTTAGACTGCATTGACAGTGTAACTCCAAAACTAAACTTGATCATAGCGGCCAAACGCAAAAGAGTAAAAATTATTAGTAGTATGGGCGCTGGTGGAAAAATGGAAGCATCGAAAGTAAAGGTTACCGATATCACTAATACTGTGAATTGTTTCTTTGCTAAAACTATTCGCAGGCGTTTAAAAGAAGTCAAAATAGACAAATTAAAAGTCGTTTTTTCTTCTGAAATTCAAGACGAATCTAGTTTAAGAATGACCGACGGCTCTAATTTTAAAAAGTCGTTTTACGGAACCAACAGTTATATGCCAGGTTTGTTTGGGTTGTATGCTGCTGAAACGGTGATTCGTTATTTGATTAAAAAATAGGATTGACTTTTTATTTCTTTATTCAGTTATTACTAATTCGTACATAATAATTCATAACTCATAATTCATAACTCATAATTTAAAATGATCCAAACAGTAATTTTTGATATGGATGGCGTAATCGTTGATACAGAGCCGGTACACCGCTATGCTTATTTCAAGCAATTTGAAGAGTTAAATATTACTGTAACCGAAGAAATGTATACTTCATTTACAGGATTTTCAACGCGCAATACGTTTCAAAAATTAAAAGAACTTTTTGTAATTGACCAAGAAGTAGAAGATTTGATTCAGCGCAAGCGTACCATTTTTAATGATGCTTTTGATACCAAAATCGATTTAGAATTGTTGCCAAGAGTAGAAAAATTGATTAAAGATTTGCATACTAATGGAATGCAATTGATTTTGGCTTCATCAGCTTCAAAAGTAACGATCGAGCGCGTTTTTAGTCGGTTTAAACTCCATGATTATTTTACTCATGTGGTAAGCGGCGAGGATTTCCCGAAATCAAAACCGCATCCAGCTATTTTTGAGCATGCAGCCAGTTTATCAATTGCTCCAAAAGAAAATTGTATTGTAATTGAAGATAGTACCAATGGCGTGAAAGCTGCAAAGGCGGCCGGTTTACTTTGTATTGGTTACAACAGTTTGCATTCTGAAGCACAAGATTTGGCTTTGGCCGATGTAATTGTGCAAGATTTTAAAGAGTTGAGTTTTCAAACCGTTCAGCAAATAGACTCGAAATTAAGGAATATTTAACATTTCCTCGGTCTTGAATTTGTAAATTTGGGCAACAAAAAAATTAAAAAACAATGAAAAAAATAATCCTTGCGCTAGCTTTAATTGTTAGCGGTTTGAGTGCTGAGGCACAATTAAAAACACCACAATCAAGTCCGAAAGCAACTTTATCACAATCAGTAGGTTTAACTGATGTAGAGATTGTGTATTCTAGACCAAGCGCTAGAGGACGTGTAGTTTTTGGAAACTTAATTCCGTTTGGAAAAGTTTGGAGAACAGGTGCAAACGAAAACACAACAGTTTCTTTTGGTGATGATGTAGTTATTGATGGTAAAACCTTAGCAAAAGGGACTTACTCTTTGTTTACTGTTCCAAAAATTGAAAGCTGGGAAGTGATTTTTTACAAAACAACGGATAACTGGGGAAATCCAGCAGAGTGGAAAGAAGAAAATGTTGCTTTGAGAACTACAGTAAAACCTGAGACTTTAAATAAAAAAGTAGAAACTTTTACAATTGGTTTGAGCAATATCGACAACAATTTTGCATTTCTTGAAATGTACTGGGAAAACTCATATGCAGCAGTAAAATTTGAAGTACCAACGCAACAAAAAGCAACAGCTAACATCAATAAAGTTTTGGCGGGTCCAGCTGCAGGAGATTATTTCTCTGCTTCTCAATTTTTGTTTCAATCTAATGGCGACGCTAACAAAGCATTAGAATATGTGAACAAAGCATTAGACATGACGAAAGAAAAACCATTTTGGTATAACAGATTAAAATCGTTAATTCAAGCTAAATTAGGTGATAAAAAAGGTGCTATTGAAACTGCAAAACTATCATTAGCAGCGGCAGAAGCAGCTAAAAACCAAGATTACGTAAAAATGAATAAAGATAGTATTGCAGAGTGGAGTAAAAGCTAAACGAGTGCAATAAGAATTTTAAAATCCCGTCCGGTAAATCGAGGCGGGATTTTTTTGTAGCTCGTTGTTGTAAATTGAGTCTGGAGTTTATTAATTGGATTTTTGAAATCATCCTAACTTCAAATTAAGTTTAAATAAATTATTGAGGGAGGACTTTATAGGTTTTCTAATCGTCAGTCTTTGTGATTTGACGATTAAATTTTGCATTGATAATTTTATTTATTTCAAGTCCTAATTTTTTAGCGTTGTCTGCTTCTGAATTTGGCATTTGAAATTGTAAGATTGGAGTAGCAATATTTTGTACTTGCATAAAATGAGTAATTGTGATAAAGTCGGAACCCAATTTTCCAACACGACTTATCTTATTGACTTCTGTTTTCATTTTTACTTGTAGATTACCGTTCAAAGGTATTTTGGTTTCTTTGAGATTATATCTAAAAATTAAATATTTTTCTGTGATTTGAATACAATCTACAAGTTGGCGAATTATTGTCATTGTTGAAAGTATAACAAAAAGTAATCCTATTGAAACTCCAATAACTTTTGAAAGTATGTCAGAAGTTTTAAAAAAAGGAGCAACCATTAAAAAGAAACCACCGAACAAGAAAATTAGGGCTCCCAATATAGATTTGTCTCCTAGGCAGAATTTGTGTTTAATCACTATTTCCTGATTATCCACTAAAATTTTTAAATAAGCTTTGTTAGCTATTTCTAAAACGGCAACATTAATTTTTGTCAATACTTTTCAGTTTTGTTTATATGTTCTTGCCACAATCTTTAATTTAGAATTTTAGATCTAAAAGAAAATATAAGAATCAAAGTTATTAATGTAATTATGTTCGTTTTGTATTCAATATATTTTTTGCTTTTATAGTTTGCAAAAGTTTTAAGCCCCAAATATCCAATTATAGTAGCAAACGGTAAATAGTCTAAAATTAATTTAACATACCAAATTTCTGCAATTCTACTTGCTGTTGCGCCTTCTCCAAAAATTCCCCAAAAAATAAAAATTTCGATACTGAACAATATGATGAGCACTACAAAAAGTAGTATACTACTCACCATAATTGCCATGTAATCGGTTTTTAAGTTTACGAATTTATGTATATTCAAAATTAGCTATATTAAAATAAAAAAGTAATTATCTATTACGCCTCTAGTACCTTTTCTTTTCTAAAAATCGTGTACTGCAACAACTGTGAAAGTACAATTGTGCCCATTGCACCAATAAAGTTTAACCATAAATAACCCAGTTTTTCTTGACCACTCGGGTAGATGTAAATAGCATAGTAGTAAATCACAAAAATCGCTAATTGACAAACTACTGCGCTGTAGAATATTGCTTTTGATTGTACTTTTTTACTGTAAAAACCAACGAGGAATATTCCTAGCACCGTTCCGTAAAAAATAGAACCAATGATGTTGACTAACTGAATTAAGTTTTCAAATAAAGTTCCCACGCAGGCAAATAAAATAGCGATTACACCCCATAAAAGCGTGAAGAATTTAGTTGCGTACAAATAGTGTTTTTCTGATTTTTCTTCTTTAATGTTTCTCTTGTAAATATCAATTGCTGTTGTTGAGGCCAAAGCATTTAATCCCGATGCTGTTGATGACATGGCCGCTGAGATTATAACTGCTAACAACAAGCCAATTAAACCTTTTGGTAAATAATTCAGAATAAAATGAAAAAACACATAATCCTTATCGTTGGTTTCGCTGTTGCTATCGGCTTTAGAAATAATTTCTTTGGCGCGATCGCGTAAGTCTTTTTCTTTTGAGGATAGCGCTACTAATTCTTTTCTTAAAATCGGATTGTCATAATCTTGATTTAACTGATCGATGTATAATAAGTTGATTACCTTTTTATCTTCTGAAAGTTCGTTTAATTTCTTTTCAAGAGCGTTGTATTCGCCTTTGTAGGCTGATTTTTCAATGAGGGCTTTATTGTTTGGATTAAAGTTCAAAGGCACTGGATTGAATTGAAAAAATACAAATACCATGACACCGGTTAGTAAAATGAAAAACTGCATCGGTACTTTTAAGAGTCCGTTCATGATGAGTCCCATTTGACTTTCACGCACTGATTTTCCTGATAAGTAGCGACCAACTTGCGATTGATCGGTACCAAAGTAGGCTAGGGCCAAGAAAAATCCTCCTGTGATTCCGCTCCAAAAAGTGTATTTTTCCTCTGGATCGAAAGAGAAATTTACGATATTCATTTTATCATTTGCCCCAGCAATATGCAAAGCACTTGTAAATGTCATATCATTAGGTAAGTAATACAAGATCAAGAAAAAAGTAATAAACATTCCCGACATAATCACAAACATTTGTTGTTTTTGGGTCACGTTTACCGCTTTTGTTCCTCCTGAAAAAGTATAGATAATCACCAAAACACCAATCACAATATTCATGTAGGTAAGATTCCACCCTAATATAGCCGATAAAATAATTGCTGGTGCGTAAATCGTTAGTCCCGTACCTAAACCTCTTTGAAACAAAAATAAAATGGCTGCCAGCGAACGGGTTTTTAAATCAAAACGTTTTTCTAGATATTCATAAGCGGTATATACTTTGTATTTGTGGTACAAAGGAATAAAGGTAACGCAGATAAGTACCATGGCTATTGGTAAACCAAAGTAAAACTGAACAAATCCCATTCCGTCATGATACGCTTGCCCAGGAGTTGACAAAAAAGTGATTGCACTGGCTTGTGTGGCCATTACCGAAAGTCCTACTACATGCCAAGGAGTTTCGTTGTTTCCTAAAATAAAATCCTCAACATTTTTACTGCCTTTGGTTTTCCAAGCGCCGTAAATAACAATAAAAAGTAAGGTAACAATAAGGATAACCCAGTCAAATAATTGCATAGTTTAGGCGTATAATTTCATAATAAGACAAAAGATCAAAATGTAGAGCGCGTTGGCTAGGAGCACCCAAGTATAGTTTTTTTTCCAGGTTTTTGGTTTTTTGGTTTCCATGGTTTTGTTTTAAGGCTTTATTTTTTGTTCAGGTACCGTTATGGTTTGTTGAATTGAGATCATATTGGCCAATAATTTATAGGCGCCGGTTACACCTTCAGGTAGTTCTCTAAAAAAGCTTAGCCCTGTGTAAATGTAATGTCCTTTTCCGTAAGGCGCTACCAATAAAGCGCCATTTTTTGGGGACTCACCTTGATCGTTTGATGATATGATTGGTGTGAAAGCTTTGTCAAAGGTACTTGGGTAGTACAAACCTTGCTCTTGTTTCCAGCCTTTGAAATCTGCCACTGTTATTTTGTTTGGGAAATTTAAAACAGGGTGATTAGGTGTTAAGAAACGAACTTCGGCATCTTCTTCGGTTACGCGATCTCTTGATAATTTTATTGGATATGGCGCAAGTTCATCAGTTACTAAGTCAGAAGAAGTATTGTATTGCACAATCATCGTTTTTCCTGATTTTACAAAATCGAAAAGAATTTTTTGTTTGTTTTTTAGTTCATTTACGGTGTTGTAAGCACGTACGCCAGTAATTACTGCATCGAACGATTCTAAACTTTCAGGTGTAATTGCATCTGGCTTTAAAATGGTTACGCTGTAACCTAATTGAGATAAGCTATTAGGAACTTCATCTCCAGCGCCCATGATGTAAGCTATTTTTTCACCAAAGGATTTTAAATCGGTTTTAATTATTTTCGTTTGCGCTGTTTGCAATACTTGTTGCTTGGTTATATGGTCAAAATTGATGATTATTTGCTCTTTGTCAAATCGTTTGCCGTTTACGGTTGCGACACTTTTTGCAAAACCTTCAGTAGCATTTTGTGGCGCTGTGACTTCAAAAAATACCAATTGCTCGCTGCCTTTTTTGGCAATTTCAAACGGAATAGTAGTTGGAGTTACTTTCCAGGTGTTTGGGACTTCGAGCGCTAAAGTTCCTTTCACAGCATCTTTGCCCGCTTTAATTTTTACTCCGATGTATTTGGATTTATTGTCTCTAAAAAGCACAACTTTGTCTGTTATTGATGTGGTAACGTCTGGCACTACATCAAGATAGTTGTAGATTTCTCCTTTTACGTCATCATTGTATTTGTATACTACAGTGCGTTCAAAAGGAAGTGTAACTCCATTAACTTGAAGGTTAAAAATCACTTTCGCTTCGCGGATAATATCAGGAATTCCAATGTTTTCTTGCTTGTTTACAGCATACATGCCAACAGTTCCGTTTTCATTCAACCAGTAAGGGAAAGTATAGTTTGTTGTTTCTGGTAATTTTAAGTCGATTGAAAAATTTTGTAGTACATTATTTTTTAAATCTTTCTCTATTGTGGTCGTATTTTGTTCTGGTTGTGTAGTTACACTTTGCAATAGTAAAGTTGCATTACTTCGGTTGATAGCCTCCATTTTTAATTTCAAAACACTTCCAGGAGTTGTTTCTTGAGCAGGTGAAACAGCTTCAAGATACAAGCCTGCGCAGGCTGCAATTAATTCTTTTACTGCAGCAGCTTTCAAAGGAGCCCACTGTTTGTCACCTAAAGCGGTCATCATGCTGTATGCTTTAGTTAAAGCGGGAATACTTGCCGCTGGATTTTTATGATCAAAATCTTTGGCAATAGCAGTTAATAATTCACCAATCGGTTTGCCGCCTTTAACGCGATTCCAAGAGGTGTCAATTCCTTCAAAAAGTGATTTTTTATCTTGTAAAGGTGTACCGTTGATAAATTCAAGATACTCTGTTTCTTCACCTCGAGCGCCCGTACTGCCAAATCCTTGCGATTGATGACGGCTACGACTCAAAGCTGCAATTTCTTGATTTGATTTGCCAATACCCGTGAAATAAACACCCGTTTGTAAAGCAATTAGATTTGTTTTGTCGGCAGCATTAAATTTTTCGATAGTGCCATAAAACCACCACGATGTGTTAAAAAATTGTCGTTTGGTTTGCCAGGGTTGTACCCATTTTAATTGTTCAGGAAAACGATTTGGGTTTGCAGCCTCTTTAAAACTTTCAACACTTAACATGGCAGATGCGGTGTGGTGTCCGTGTGTGGTACCTGGTGATCTATGGTCAAATCGATTTACAATTACGTCAGGTTGAAATTTTCGGATAGCCCAAATTACATCTGCTAAAACTTGTTCCTTATCCCAAATAGCAAGAGTTTCGGTAGGATTTTTAGAAAAACCAAAATCATTAGCACGAGAAAAAAACTGTTCTCCTCCATCAATTTTTCTAGCTTCAATAAGCTCTTGAGTTCGAATCACTCCTAATAATTCTCTTAGTTGTGTTCCTATTAAATTTTGTCCACCATCACCTCGGGTTAATGATAAATAACCTGTTCTTGCTTTTTGATCGTTAGCCAAATACGAAATCAATCGTGTGTTTTCATCATCAGGATGTGCAGCAATATAAAGCACTGATCCTAAAAAATTTAATTTTTCAATTTGGTTATAAATTTCTACACTATTTAATTTGGCGGGTTGTTGAGCGCGTAGGGTAGGAGCACAAAATAGGAAACAAGTAAATAATGGAACTAGTTTTTTAAACATTCTTTTAAAATTTAGTTGGCAGTAGCTTCAAATGTAGGAATTAAATATTTTTTGTAGAAATGTTTTCACTTTTCTTTAATGTTACAATGTTTTTTTAACAAAAAAAAGAGAGAAAACAGCTTTGGTTCTCTCTCTTTCTTGTTGTGTTACCTGAAAAGTTAGTCTCTATCATGACCTCTTCCGCCTCGATCGTGGTTGTCGTGTCCTCGGCCACCTTTTCTGTGGTCGTCATGACCTCTTCCTCTGTCATGGTCTCTATCATAATACTTTCTTTTGTCAACGTAGGTTTTAGTAACATATACATCACGATCGTTTCTACCTATGTTACGTTGTGGACGTCCTCTGTATCCATGGTAATATTTAACTTTATGTGTTTTGAAATTAGCATAAGGTCTTGATCCACGATAATCGGTTAATACAACTTTATATCCTCGATACAAATCAAAGTTGCGGTATCTATATGGTAAAGATCTTGAGCGAACCCATCTACCATCGCCAAAATAAATAAATTGAGTGGCGCGTACATCATAATAGGCTTCAATGTCTGGGATGTAGTAGTAAGAGACATCGTTATAACCAACAGGTCCCCATTGAGGTGCTCGACCGATGTTTACGTTTACTGATACTTGTGCTTCTATTGTGCTGCTTGCAAAAAGAAGTAGTGCAACAGCGAGTAGTTTATATGTTTTCATAATATGTGATTTTAAGGTATAAAATTAAGTGCAATTGCGTATTTGAAATATTTCTATTTTCGAAATTCCAACAACTGTGCCAGAATTAAAATTTCTTCCCATATAGTTTTTTAAGTGTTTGCAAATCAATGAAATGTTATCTGAAAAAACATTTTAATCTTTGATAATTCCTTTATCATCGATGTAAAATTTTTTAAAAGCAGTAAATTTTAGAGCTTAGATTCTTTTTTCTTCTGCTTTGGTTATAGCTAATTTTGATCCCTTAATCGGAAAGTATTTAATTTACAATCTATAATTGACTATTCTAGGTTTGGCCAAATCAAAATCTTGTAATCTAAAGTCAGTGGTTTCTAATTCATTTGTTTTGAATATATTAGTACCATTGCCAGGAATTGAAGGATAGTACGAAAGAGAAATTTGAAATGCACTAAAAACTAAATAGTCGTTGTTAATAATGAATCCGACACTTAACTTAGAGTAGGCTTTACTACTTAAAATACTTTTATTACTGTTTCCTAATGTCGCTAGCGAATAGTTTAAATACGGATTTAATCTAAATCCCCACAATTTCCATGGTGAATAGGCTTGTGTTTGTAAAACTACTAATGCTTTTTGAGTTCCATATTGTGCCGTGTTAAAACCACTTATGCCTTCATTTTGATTGATTGATAATTGGTCTCCAATAATACTAGATCGGTGAGCACCTAGAACAATTTGAGGTTTTATAAATTGCCTGACTTTCCATTTTCCAATACTCATTAAGTTGGTAAAATAATTGGCTTCGAAAGTAAAAGCTGATTGCTGGGTTTTCGATCCATCAAAAAAGGAGCCTAACTCTATATTTGTACTTAAAAATCCCCATTCAAAAAAGTGTCCGAAAGCAGCTCTTGCGCCTGCATAAAAGCGATTTGTTTGATTTTTATTTTGGTAACCCGCGGTTAAACCATATATTTTTCCGGTTGGGACGTCTTCAATAATACCATTTTGAAAGATGTATCGGTCTCTTACGAATCGTCGTGACGTAATACCTAATCCAATTAATGCTAATTTTTCGTTGGCATAAAAATTATCAGGATCAAAAACAGCCGACGGACTTTCGCTGTATTGAATATTTAAAAAACGTCCGCTTAGCACCAGTTTAGAGCTTCGATCGTCTACCGTTTGACCTTTAAAAATTTGAAAAGCTCTACCAACCCAAAAATCTTGTGTATTAAATTTGAAATTTTGAAATTCAAAAACCGAATTAACATCCGGTAGCGTATCTTTTCTGAAGTTTTGCTCTATAAAAATACCACCAGCCCACTTGGCTACAGGCGAGTAAAATGGGCGCTCGAGTGCTACACTTTTGTTGTAGTATCCATCTAAATCTAGTCTGTATTTAACATCAGTACTAACAAAGGTATTTTTTATTGTCGGAATACGATACCCTACATCATAGGCCGTTTTACCATCTTCAAAGCGGTTAGTGATTTTATTTTGGAACTGATGTCCGGAACCTAAAAAATTTCGTTCGTTCAATTCAAAATTGATTCTCGAGCTAGATAGCGATCCTTGCGGAAGCATGCTCCATGAATCCAACACGCGAATGGTTACATCAACAGAGTCGGGGCTAGTTGTGCTACTATCGGGTGTAATATCTACCCTATTTATGTACCGTTGCGCTCGAATTAAACGCTCAGATTCTCGCACAAGTAAGGAATCGAAAGCCTTGTTTTTCTTAATTAAAAGTAAATTAAGAATTGCCAATCGGCTGGTTTTGATGTGCGCTCTGTTCCCCACTTTTTCTGCCCATCGAGTTGGTTTTTTAAGTGTATCAGTATCTGAATATCCAAAGGGATCGAGCGTGATAATGTTTATTTTACGAATAATTTTGCCTTCAAATGGGCTGTATTTTTTTTGAATTTTTGGTGTGCTTCTGCTGCGAATGGTATTTCTCTTAAACACTAATTTGTGCAGGATTTTGTTAAACTTATTTTTTTTCGAAAATGAAGTTATGTTGTTAGCTATTGTCGTCGAATCCTTTTTGCCTTCTCTTTTTTGCCCAAACGAAATTGTTGTTCCAAAAAAGAACAGCACGCATAACATTATTTTAAAAAACGTATTCATGACATAGTTGCGCCTACAAATAATGAATGGGTACAAAACAGAGAATTTTCTTTTGTAGTACGATTTTTGAAGCGATTGCTAAGATACTATGTTTTTGGGGTATTTACATCTGTTATGGTTGTAGTTTCAGTAAATACCGGCACCGGCACATCTGTTTTAATGACATTAGTTTTTGGTTCAGCATCTTCTTCGGAGTCAAATAGAGGTAGTTTAATATTGCGCCAAGTGTAGGTTTTAGGTAGATGATCGCCCATTAAATATCCCCAAGGTTCTAATGATTCGATGCGGTCAAAAATTACTTTTAGGACAGCTAATATCGGTAAAGCCAAAAACATTCCCGAAACACCAGCAATTGCTCCTCCAATAATGATGGCTATAATTGATATGAAAGCGTTGATTTCTACTTTCGAACTTACAATCATGGGTACTAAAATATTATTATCGATCAATTGTACCACGACAGTAACAACAATCACTCCAACGATTACTGACAAGTCTGGAGAACCGGTAAGGGATGCAACAATGCTTAGAACCCCTGCAAATAAAATCCCGATGTACGGAATCAAATTTAAGATGCCTGTTATGATTCCAAGTAAAATAGCATATTTCACTCCAATTAGCATAAAGCCAATGGTTGTCATGGTTGCCACACAAATTAGTTCGATGATTAAGCCAACGATGTAACTATTTATGGCCATTCGGATGTTGGTTAAAATATCTTTTAATTGAGCATGGTTTTCTTTACTGACTAGTTTTGCTAAAAACATCAAGAAATGGGTACGATACAATAAAATTAGAAAAGTATAAATTGGAATTAACGTAAGATTTAATAACGTATCTGTGAATGACATTAGCGTTGTTCCTATTATTTCTTTTCCTTTTTCCATAGAATCTTCAGTTGCAGTATCAATATATTCTTTTTGTTCAGAGGAACTTAAGTTGAAGTTGGCGCGAATGTAATCCTGAATATTTGCCAGATGAATGGTTAAGTTTTTTTCTATTTTATCAAAATCCTCAGTAAAATCGCTAATTTGAAAAGAAAGAAAAACAAACAACCCCACAAAGAATAGGACAAAAAGGAGTACAGCAATCATTACAGCAAGTACGTTAGGGAATCGTAATTTTGTTTTTAAAAATTGTACTATTGGATATAGTAAAATAGCGAACAAAAATGACATGATTATAGGCACGAGAATCCCTTGACCAATATAAAATAAAAATAGCAGCGAAATTAATGCTAGTAAAATGAAAGTTAGTTTTGCGTAAAAAGGGAATTGCATCGAGTTGCTCATATTATCTTTTTTTAGAATTACTAAAGTTATAAAACTAAATTTTTAAAGAGCAAAGATGAATAAAAAAAAAAACTAAGTATTTACATATTTAGGATTGAAAGTTATAGAATTTTAACTTTTCTTTTAAGGTAACAATTACGATTGATTGCTCCGCTAATCAATGAAATCTTGATCGTGAAATTCATTTTTAAGGATAGAAATTCCTTTTTGTAGTAATAAATTGTTTGGAAAAATTATTTTCTCACCATCAATTGTGCGCAAAAAAACATGAAAAGCGCCTATGTCTTCAATTTCTGCTTGAATAGGAAAGTCTTTGTCATGAATTTTAATTACGTCACCAATTTTAAACGGAAACGAAAAAAACAAAATAATCCCTGAGGTAATATTACTTAAAATAGACCATTGCGCAAACATAGCAACACCTACAACTGTTGTAAAGGAACTCAGTGCAATTATGATATCTTTTGCTTGAACTCCCCAAACGATAATTAGTGCAATTACCACCAAAATATTTAAAAATAAGTGCAAGTATTTGATAACCAAATTGGTTCGGTGTTCAATAGTTTGGTTCGATTGCGCATAACGACGCACTAATTTAGTAGTTACAATACGTAAAATAATAAATACTATTGCAGTTATTCCGCTTGCTATTATCTCTCGAGAATACTCTTGAATAATGGATAAATTCATAAGATTTAAGGTAATTGGTTCAAATAATCAAAAACTTTATCAGTTGGCAAGCCCATTATATTATTGTACGATCCTTCAATTTTTTCAACTCCAATAAAACCAATCCATTCTTGAATGCCATAGGAACCCGCTTTGTCGAAGGGTTTATAGTTTTCTACGTAATATCGTATTGTCGCTTCGGTTAAATTATGAAAAGTGACTTTGCTATATTCATGAATAACAGTCGTTTTTTCATTGCTTTTAAAACATACAGACGTTATTACTTCGTGGGAACTATTAGAAAGTGATTGTAATATTGCTATGGCCTCTTGTTCATTTTTTGGCTTTCCTAATGCTTGGTTTTTATGCCATACAATGGTGTCGCTTGTTATCAAAATACCATTTTCGGGTATTTCATTTTCAAACGCATTTGCTTTTAAAACAGCCAAATAATCTGTTATTTCGTGCGCTTTCAAATGCGATGGGTAGACTTCTTCGGTATCTTTTAATCGAATTTCAAAATCCAAATCTAAGTCCTTTAAAAACTGCTGCCTACGCGGGGAGCCTGATGCTAGGATTATTTGGTATTTTTTTAATTTATCTTTAAGCATTGTATTGTAAATTTAGATTAAGGAATGCAACTGAGATAATTCCGAAGAACAAAACCCATTTAAGCACTGAACTCAATAAATGATAATCAGATTTATTTTTTGCAGACCACATTTTAATGGTAAAATAGAGTAGTGGACCAGTTACAAAAATCAAAAGGTAGACCACTACAAAAAGCAAATCCATCAAATACATGTTGATGTAACGCAGCAAAATCAATAGGGGAGCAAAACTAATCGCAAATACCAGCTTGCTAGTTTTTGCGACGCCTAAAACGATGGGTAAAGTCGCCATTCCTTGTTGTGAATCACCGTCTAAATCCTCCAAATCTTTGACTATTTCGCGCAATAAATTGACGATAAAAGCAAAGATGGCATAGTCCGTTATGATGGAGAAAAAGAGACGCATTTGCTTTTGGTTATCTAAGCCGGTTGCTGGATACAAATCGAAAACACCAATAATCAGGATGCTGACTGATAACAATAGTGCAACCACAATATTTCCAACAAGTATCATTTGCTTTAAGCTAGTAGCATAAAAATAAAGAGTGGCAGCAATAAAGATAAAGACAGCCGCAAAGCTAGGTTTCATAATCACATTCGACAGATAAAAACCAAGAGCTACACCAACTGTAGTTAGAGCAATATAGTAATTATAGGCTTTTTGTTCTGAAATAGTAACCCCAACAATTTGTTGTCCAGGTTTGTTAATAGCATCAGTTTGTTGATCGTAAATGTCGTTGATCACATAGCCACCTGCGGCAATACAAACAGTTGCGACCACCAACAAAAGGTACTGCCAATCGGCAAGTGCGAGCGGTATTGATTGCCATTTAAAAAATGCAAATCGAAATAACAATTGCATCACTACCAGCATTATTAGATTTTGATAGCGAATCAGTCGAAGAAAATTCATAAGCTATTATTTCTTTTTCTTTTAATCGTGTTGTCCGTTAAAATGTTCCATCCATTTGCCTTGTACTTTCATTACTTGTTCAATAACATCTCGCACTGCTCCTTTACCACCATTTTTATGCGAAATGTATCCTGATATCCCTTTAATTTCTGGGCTCGCATCCTGCGGACAAGTTGCTAATCCTACTAATTTCATGACATGATAATCCGGAATATCATCACCCATATACAAAACTTGCTCAGAATCTATTTTATTAATATCTATGTAATCATTAAAAGTAGCTACCTTATCTGGAGTTCCCAAATAGATGTCTGTAAGACCTAAATTACGCAGTCGTAAACGGACTCCTTCATTACTTCCGCCAGAAATAATACATACATTATACCCACTTTCAATAGCGGCTTTCATAGCATAACCATCTCGAATGTGCATTGTTCTTAACATGTCACCTTCGTTGGTTACAAATACTGAACCGTCTGTAAGCACACCATCAACATCAAAAATAAAACTAGTGATGTCATTCATTATTTCTTTATAGCTTTTTGCCATTTTCTTGTATCGATTGAGTTAAAAGTTGATAAATTTCTTTTTGATATTCCTCTTTCAAAAAATTGAGGTGTGTTGTTATTGTATTTTGATCGTTGCGTTTTGCTGGTCCCGTTTGCGCATCGATGGGTGAGAGTATTTGTATTTTTGCTGCTGTTTCTTGAATTAATGGTTCAAGTATGTCAAATGGAACTTGATTTTCTTGGCAAATTGTTGCTGCAATGGAATACAAATGATTGGTAAAATTATTAGCAAAAACCGCAGCTACATGCAATGCCTGGCGCTGATCGGTATTAATTGCAATTACTTTATCTGAAATTGCTTTTCCCACTTTTTGTAGAACATGAAAATCAGTTGCATTTTCACTTTCGATACAAATAGGTATAGGTCTAAAATTAATTTCTTTGTTTTTGGTAAATGTTTGCAGGGGATAAAAAACGCCCTTGCGGTTGTTGTCGTTTAAAATTTGAAGTGCTGCCGCTCCTGATGTATGAGCTACCAATCTATTTTTGAAAGGTATTTGTGAGGCTACTTCGGCTATAGCGTCATCGGATACACAAATAATGTACAAATCGGCTTCGGTCAACTCTTCAAAAGAGGTTGTAATACGATCCCAAGAAACTAAAGAGGTAATCGTTGCAGAATTTCGGGCGTAAACTTGCACCAATTCTACATCACTACCATGTGAATTTTCATATTCAAACGCGGCAATTAAATGCTGTGCCACGTTTCCTGAGCCTATTACTACTACTTTGATCATCATGCAAAAATAGAAAAAAAATATGGCAAATTTTTGCAAAGACAAATCGCTTTTGGTACTGTTTTGTAATGCTTTTAGTTTCAAAAAAATTAGGCCGTAACGGTGTTCTTAATTTTGATTTAATTAACAAATGTGCGATTCGCGAAGTCAACATTTTTAAGTACTTTTGTGGCACTTTTACAAAACATAACCCCATAAAAATGGAGAAAAAAATAGTTTCTTTTTTGTTTTCAACTCGCTTAATGGCCTTTTTGTTTGTTGCATACGCTGCTGCTATGGCTACCGGAACTTTTATTGAAAGCAAATACAACACAGATACCGCAAAAATTTTAATTTACAATTCATGGTGGTTTGAAGCCATTCATGTTTTTTTTGTGATCAATTTCATTGGTAACATCAAGCGTTACCAACTTTTAAAGAAAGAAAAATGGGCGACATTGTTGCTGCATTTATCTTTCATCTTCATCATTTTGGGAGCTTTTGTGACGCGATATATAAGCTATGAAGGTGTTATGCCGATACGTGAAGGTGCAACTGAAAACCAAGTTTTTTCAGAGAAAACATTTTTGACTGTTTTTGTTGATGGGGAATATCAGGGTCAAATGCGACGCAGAGTTTTTGAGGAAAAGGTGTTGTTTTCACCTGTGACCTCAAATGATTTTACGATGTCAGGTAAATTTGCTGATACACCCTTTGAGATTCAGTATGAAAATTTTGTTATGGGTGCAACAGAGTATGTGAAACCAGATCCAAAAGGAATTACTTATTTAAAAATTGTAGAGGCAGGTGATGGTGGCCGACACGAACATTTTTTAAAAGAAGGTGAAGTTCAAAACATTCATAACGTTTTGTTTTCGTTAAATAAATATACGGATGGCGCCATTAATATTACAACAATTGGAAAAGAATACACTATTCAAACTCCTTTTGAAGGTAATTTTATGCGAATGGCTGATAAGTTACAAGGTAAAGTGACAAAAGACGATGTTCAGCCATTGATGATGCGTTCGTTGTATAGCGTAGGCGAGATGCGATTTGTTTTTCCAGATCCTGCGGTAAAAGGAATCATCGATTATAAGTCGAATAACGATTTTAAAGCAAAAACTCACGAAGATGCAGTAACGGTAAAAGTGATTGCTGAAGGTCAGGAAAAAACTGTAACCTTATTGGGCTCAAAAGGTAAAGTTGGGGAACCAAAGACTGTTAAAATTGGTAAAATCGATTATACTTTCTTTTTTGGAAGTAAGGCGTATGAGTTGCCTTTTAAAATTAAACTAAATGATTTTATAGCTCAAAAATATCCGGGTACTGAAAAAAGTTACTCTTCATTTGAAAGTAAAGTAACCGTGCAAGACAAGGAAATTTTTGATGCACGCATTTATATGAATAATGTACTAGACCATGATGGTTACCGTTTCTTTCAATCTGGTTTTGATCCCGATGAAAAAGGTACTATTCTCTCTGTAAACCATGATTTCTGGGGTACGGGACTTACTTACGTTGGATATTTTATTCTTTATTTTGCTATGATGGCCATCTTATTTACAAAGCATTCTCGTTTTGCTGACTTAAAGCGAAAACTAGAAGTTGTTAAAACCAAAAAGGCTAAGTTTTTACCTGTTGTATTGCTGTTATTTAGTTTGGGTTCATTCGCACAAGCACAAGAACACAATCATGACGAGCATGAAGGTCATGTGCATGAAGAAACTGCAGCTACGCCTACGCCAACACAGCATGCAAGCCATTCACAAAAAAAACTAAGCCAATCTGAACTTTTAGCTTTTATCACGAAAAACAAAGTTTCAGAGGCACATGCAGCGAAGTTTGCCCGTTTGGTTATTCAAGATGCTGGAGGAAGAATGAAACCGATTAATACTTTTTCTTCAGAATTGTTGCGAAAAGTAAGTCAGAGTAATTCATTCAATGATATGAATTCGGACCAAGTTTTTCTATCCATGACGCAATATGCAAACTATTGGATTGATATTCCAATTATACATTTACGAAGAGGAAATGACAGTATCAGAAAAATTATCGGCGTTGATAAAGAAGCCAAAGTAGCACCTTTTGTTTCATTTTTTGACGAAAAAGGAAATTATAAACTAGCCAAATATCTAGAAAGTTCATTCAATGCGGCCAATCCAAATCAATTTGAAAAGGATTTCATTGAAACAGACAAAAGAGTTAACTTAATGGAATCTGCTTTGAGCGGTAGAATTTTGAAAATTTTCCCTATTCCTAACGATGCGAATAATAAGTGGGTTTCATTTTTAGAATTGAATGAAGCAGGATTAAAAGGAATGGAGGCAACTTATACCAAAAGTGTACTTCCTTTGTATTTTGGAGCACTAGCTAATGCCGCAACCACTGGCGATTTTAAAACATCAGATGAATTGGTAGAAAGTATTACTGGTTTTCAAAAACGTTTTGGTAGTAAAGTAAGGCCAAGTGAAGATAGGATATCTTCTGAAATACTCTATAACAGGTTTGACGTATTTAATAAATTGCAAACTTGGTATATGCTGGGCTCTATCTTAATGTTGTTATTTACAATTTTACAAATTTTTAAAGAGCGCAAATGGTTGCATTATGCAGTAAATGGTATGCACATTATCATTGGACTTCTTTTTGCGCTGCATACAGTTGGTTTAATTGCTCGTTGGTACATATCTGGTCATGCTCCTTGGAGTAATGCTTATGAATCAATTATTTATATTGCGTGGGCGACTATGTTTTTCGGATTGGCTTTTGATCGCAAATCAAAACTTACCGTAGCTTCATCAGCTTTTGTAACCGCTATGATTTTATTTGCTGGAAACTTAAACTGGATTGACCCTGAAATTGCAAACTTGCAACCGGTTTTAAATTCGTATTGGTTGATGATACACGTTGCTGTAATCGTTGGTAGTTACGGTCCGTTGGCTTTAGGAATGATTTTAGGAGGTGTTGCTTTGTTGTTAATGTTGTTTACCAATGAAAAAAATAAAGTAAAAATGGATTTGAATATTCAAGAGATTACTTATATCAATGAAATGGCATTGACTATTGGTTTGATCATGCTTACTATCGGTAACTTTTTAGGAGGCCAGTGGGCTAATGAAAGTTGGGGACGCTATTGGGGTTGGGACCCAAAAGAGACGTGGGCTTTAATTACTATTATGGTTTATGCATTTGTAATTCATGCGCGTTTTGTTCCTTCATTGCGAGGTAAATGGATCTTTAATCTGATGAGTATGTTTGCATTTTTATCAACTTTGTTTACATATTACGGTGTTAATTTTCACTTAGTAGGATTACACTCGTATGCAAGTGGAGAAGCTCACTCCCTTAATTGGATTTATTATACTTTGGGTGGAATTGCTTTATTTGGTGCAGTTTCGTATCCTAAGTATAGAAAATATTATAAAAAGTAAATTATAACTTATCTTCATAAAAAAGCCCAACTATTTCAGTTGGGCTTTTTTTATTGGAGGGTTACATCACAATATTTAAAGTTCATCGTAATATTTATGCCATGATTTAAGGAGAAGAATTAAATTTTCTCGAAATTATTGGTGCCAGGGTAATTAATTACTGTACTAAATAAATGCATAAAAAAAGGGCTCAACTGTTGTTGAACCCTTTTCTCTTTTAAAAACTAGTTTGGTTTTATACTTTACCCAAAGTATATAATTGTTCCATTGTAGGAGTTAAACTTCCACCTGCTGGTTCTAATGTGATTCCGAATCCTTCGGCACCGCTTGCACTGCTTACTGCAAATAATTTTTGATCGTTTTTATCAAAATTTTCAAGTAAACCAATGCTCGTAGGAGTGAGAGGATTTAATTTAAGTGCCCAAACTTGATAAACCATTCCTTCTGGTGGTTCAGGTAAATTTGCAGCATCAATATAAACTACCTCAGTTTCTTGATTCCAATATACCTTTGCTGAAGACTGAGGGCTAACTGCCTGTCCACCCAAACTTACGACTGTGTTTTTGATATCACGAACTACTGCTAAGCTTGATTCAACCGCTGTGTTTTTAATTTTTAAAGTGTTGAATTCTTTTTCAATTTTAGCCTTGTCTTCTTGAGCAGCAGCCACAATTGAAGAAGTTTGATTCAACTCATTATATTGATATGCTACACCCACTAACAATGCTACAGATGCGGCCCATCCTAAATATTGGAATTTATTCCTTTTAGGTTCCAATTGAATTACGGGAGCGTATTTAAGCTCTAATTTTTCTTTAATTTTTTCGTAATTAGCCACCGAATGAAAAGGTGAAAAACTAGATGATAGTGCTACAATAGCTTTTTCTATCGAAATGATTTCTGAATTAATTTCAGCATTATTTTTTGCCTTTGCGGCAACTTCTTCACTCTCTGTTTCCGTTAATAAACCATAAACATAAAGTTCCAGAATTCCTGAGTCAATATATTCTTTTGTTTCCATTATACTTTCAAATAATTTCTGAGATCGTTAATACAATTTCTGTTTTGTGTTTTTACTGTTCCTAAAGGTATAGCCAACTCGTCACTAGCCTCTTGTTGGGTGTAACCTTTAAAAAACAATAAGTCAATTATTTGAATACATTTTGGTTTGAGTCTTTTTACAAATTCATTTAATCCAATTGTATCCACTTTGTCCGACAGTATCGTGCTGTCTTCAAAATGATTTACGAAATTATCTGTAGAAAGGTTTTTTTGGCTGTTATTAAAATTTTTGGAGCGCAGTTTGTCAATTGAAGTATTTCTAGCAATATTAAGGATCCAGGTATAAAATCGTCCTTTACTTTCGTTATAAGAATCAATGTTTTTCCAAATTTTCACAAAGACCTCTTGCAACACATCTTCGGCCTCTTCTCTGTTTTTTACTAAAACATTGATTACCGAGAACAGACTTTTGGAATACATATCATAAAGATGTGTGAATGCCCTCTCATCTTTTTTGTATATCAGTACTAATAATTCTTCTTGACTCATAGTTTATATTGTTTATCTCTTACAAATTTATGCAATTTCAATTAAAAGAAGACTGATTTTGGCCAGTCTTCTGGTTTTAAAATCTAAAGAAAACTATCTTTTGAACGTAAATATACATAAAAAGTTGCCTTTTCTTAAGGTATAGTCAAAAAAAGATGATTTATGTAAAACCATTTTAATCTTATTTCCGTAAATAAATTTAAATAGATGTAAACAGTTTTAAAATCAAAAAAAAATAAACTTGTTTAACTTTCTATTTTAACACTTTTCTTTTTCAAAGTAGTTCTCTGATTGTCAATTTTTTAAGTGTTATATGTTAATTGTACGTTCTTATTTTTCTTGATATTGCCATTGAAAAGAAATATTTTCGCCCTCTAATCTCTATACATATTAGTATTTAATATCATCTCATAAGTACTTCATATGTATAGTTTTATATCAAAACAAATGAAAAATATTTTTTTGACGTTGTTAACATGTTTCGGTTTAACGACTTGGGCGCAAATTAAAAAAGCGAAGATTGTAGATAAAAACGGCAATCCAATAGAAAATGTGTACGTGTTGAATACAAAATCTCAAACACATGCACACAGTAACGAATTTGGAGTTTTTACCTTATCTGAAACGGTTGACGGAGATCCTCTTGAAATAGTAGCCTTTGGTTATAAAAGACTAATTCGTGCTTTTAATTCAAATGAAGAAGCTATTGTTCTTGAAGATGGGCTATTTCGTTTAAAAGAAGTTGTAATTCAACCCAAACTTTCGGCTATGAATGTCATTTCAAAAATCGATTTGCAAACTTCGCCAGTAAATTCTTCACAAGAGATTTTACGTAAAGTTCCGGGTTTGTTCATTGGTCAGCACGCAGGCGGAGGTAAAGCAGAGCAGCTTTTTTTAAGAGGTTTTGATATTGATCATGGTACTGATATTGCCATTTCTGTTGATGGAATGCCTGTAAATATGGTTTCGCATGCGCACGGTCAAGGTTATGCTGATTTACATTTTGTTATACCTGAAACGGTAGATAAAATTGATTTCGGAAAAGGAACTTACTATGCGGACAAAGGAGATTTTGCAACGGCAGGATATGTAGCTTTTCAAACGAAAGATAAAATCGAAAACAGTAGTATTGGTGTAGAGATTGGTCAATTTAATACGCTCAGAACAGTAGGATTATTTGATCTTTTGGGGCAACAAAAAAATCAAAGCGCTTACATTGCAACTGAATATATTCTGACAGATGGTCCGTTTGATGCGCCTCAAAATTTTAATCGAATCAATCTTTTAGGGAAATATTCGGTTAGTTTGAATGATGCAAGTAAGTTCTCAATTTTAGCTTCTCGTTTCAAAAGTAAATGGGACGCGTCTGGACAAATTCCACAACGATTGGTTGATTTGGGAGTGATTACTAGATTTGGTGCAGTTGATAGTACGGAAGGTGGAACAACTTCAAGAACTAATTTTAATGTGGCTTGGTCAAAACCAATTAGTGAAAACAGCTATTTTAAGGCCAATGCTTTTTATTCAAATTACGAGTTTGAATTGTTCTCGAATTTTACCTTTTTTTTGAATGATCCTGTAAATGGTGATCAAATAAAACAAAAAGAAGAGCGAGCGATTTATGGTTTGAATGCTGATTTACATCAAAAATCATTTATCAATGACGCCGAAGTACTTATGCAATACGGAATTGGTTTTAGATCAGATGCAACAATTGACTCTGAATTATCAAGTACGCTGAATAGAAAAACCGTTTTGCAACGATTAAAATTAGGCGATATAGAGCAATCTAATTTATTCTCGTACGCAAATGCAGAATTTAAGATGGGAAAATGGATTATAAATCCTGCATTGCGCTTGGATTATTTTAAATTCAATTACCAAGATAAGTTAGCCAACACGTTTCAAACACAGGCAGAAACAGAAGTGAAGTTTTCGCCAAAATTGAATTTTATTTATTCAAAAAGTAATGAATTACAATTTTTTGTCAAATCAGGAATGGGTTTTCACTCAAATGATACAAGAGTGGTGGTTGAAAATAATGGCAGAGAAATACTTCCAACAGCAATTGGTACTGATATTGGTACAATTTGGAAACCAATACCATCACTATTAGTAAATGCTGCTTTGTGGCATTTGTATTTGGATCAAGAATTTGTGTATGTAGGTGATGCGGGAGTGATTGAGCCGAGTGGGAAGTCCCGTAGAATGGGAGCAGAACTTAGTTTACGTTATCAATTGAATGATCATTTGTTTTTTGACGCAGATGCCAATTATACTTATGCGCGTAGTATTGAAGAGCCAAACGGGCAAGATTTTATACCGTTAGCGCCTGATTTTACAACAACAGGTGGCTTGAGTTTTCAAAATGTGCACGGATTTTCAGGAGGCTTGCGCTATCGTTACCTCAAGAATCGTCCAGCTAATGAGGATAATTCTATTATTGCAAAAGGCTATTTTATATCTGATTTGAATGTAAATTATCAATTAAAGAAAATTAATATTGGCATTACCATCGAAAATATATTCAATACCGAATGGAATGAAACACAATTTGCAACAGAATCGAGGCTTCAAAATGAGCCAGAAAGTGTTGAGGAAATACATTTTACTCCAGGAACGCCTTTCTTTTTGAAAGGGAAAATTACCTACGCGTTCTAAATACCACGAGAAGTTTTTGTTGTTTATTTGTTTGGAAGCCTGACAGTTCATAGGGTCGGGCTTCCTTTTTTTATTTAACCACTGTTTAACAAAAAAATAATTTATTAAAACAAAAAAAGAAGTACTTTTAACAAAAATTATAATTATGAAAAACTTAGTTTATATAGCAACTTTTGCTTTAGTATTATTTAGTTGTCAAAACCAAGCACAACCAAAAAAATCAGACAAAATTATGAGTACAGCAGTTACAGCTAAAGAAAACATTTATCAGTTTAAAGTAGAAGATTTATCAGGCAAAACATTTGATTTTAGTACGCTAAAAGGGAAAAAAGTGATCATTGTAAACACAGCATCTAAGTGCGGATTAACTCCTCAGTACAAAGATTTAGAAGCGGTATATAAAGAATACAAAGATAAAGGGTTGGTAATTGTTGGTTTTCCAGCAAATAACTTTGCGTCACAAGAGCCAGGAACAAACGAGGAAATTGCAACATTTTGCCAAATGAATTACGGTGTTACTTTCCCGATGATGGATAAAGTTTCTGTAAAAGGTGATGATATGGCTGATATTTATCAATTTTTAACTCAAAAATCTAAAAATGGTTTACAAGATTCAACTGTAGAATGGAATTTTCAAAAATACCTAATCAATGAAAACGGAGAACTTGAAAAAGTAATCTCTCCTAGAGTTTTGGTTACGGATCCAGAAGTAATGAATTGGATTAAAGCATAAGCAGTTAGCTGATTTTATAAAGTATAATATTTTCAAAGAGATTTTCAGTCAAATGAAAATCTCTTTTTTTGTGATTTAACTAAGTTTCCAATATTTCATAAACATTGAACCATTAAGAAATTAAGTTAAATGAAGTATCAGCGCTTAATTCTTCTTCATTTCTTAATGGTTTATATTTTCCTCTAGATTTTTTCGTTTTTGAAAATTTCAGCTACAGCAGCTTCATAATTACGGATACTTTGTGCTTTTTTTATCTTTTTTAAAACTTTGTGTGGATTTGAAAAAGTAGTACTAAAATACTCCCATAAATGATACATTTTCAGTAAGATATGCGTACTTCCCGATAATGACTCGCTGTAAATAGCGTATAAAGTATCATGAAAAGCGCTAAACAATTCTATTTTATTAGCTGGATAGTCGGTAGTGTTATTTTTTATCATCGTTGGTAAAAAAGGATCGGCAATTAAACCGCGGCCAATCATCCAATGTGAAATAGATGGGAAACGCTCTTGCATTTCTCTAAAACCTTCTACCGAAGTGATATCGCCGTTATAATACAAAGTATGTTTGGCTTGATCAATACATTTTTGAAAACCATCAAGATCTACCCCGCCTTTATACAGTTGTTTTCCTAAACGAGCATGGATGGCAATATTTTTAAGCGGATATTTGTCAAGAATAGGAAGCACATCTAAAATTTCTTGCGGAGACTCATAACCCAAGCGCATTTTCATTGATACCAAAATATCCGTTTCATTGTGTGCTCGTTCTAGTATATGATTGATTTTTTCGGTATTGCTTATCAATCCGGAGCCCATTCCTGATTTTGTCACCATCGGATACGGGCAACCTAAATTCCAATTGAGTTCTTTATAGCCTAATTCCAAAACATATTTGGCAACAAACAAAAATTCTTCGGCATCGTTGGTAATTACTTGCGGAATCACCTCCAAATCTAAATTATTGTCCAATTGCAAGTCGCGCTGATAAGATGGTTTGATTACTAATTTACCATTAAGTCGGATGTATGGCGAATAAAAAGTGTCAATACCACCAAATAATTTATTTTGGGCATTGCGAAAACGAAAATCGGTAAATCCTTGTAAAGGTGATGAAAGAAGGGTAAAGCTCATATTGATTTAAAAAACACAAAGGTATCTTTTATAACGCAAGTACCCTAATTATAGCTGAATTACTCTAATATCAATTGCATGAACACCGAGTGTAACCAACGATCAAATTTAAAACCAGATTCTTTAATTACGCCAACCGTTTTAAAACCAAATTTTTCGTGAAAGGTAACGCTGCTCTCATTTTCTGCATCAATTACGGCAATCATGGTGTGCAGTTTTTGTTGTTTTGCTAACGAAATGAGCTCTTGCAACAGTAGTTTACCAATGCCTTTTCCATGAAAATTTTCATCAACATAAACTGAGTGCTCTACTGTAAATTTATACGCTTCGCGGAAACGAAATTCGCTATACATCCCAAAACCAACTACTTGATTTTCAATTGTGGCTACTATCACAGGGAAATTTTTAGCCAGTTTGTCTTCTATGATATTTTTTTGTTGGTCTAATGTTCGCACGTTGTAATCGTAAAGCGCTGTAGAGTGCAAAATATTGTAATTGATAATATCGAGAATGGCTTGAGTATCTTCGGGTTGATAAGGGCGAATGCTTACAGACATGGCTATTTGATTTGGTTCAAAATTAACAAAAAACCTCTAAAAGAAAAGGAAAAAGCCTGCCAAGTTTGTAACTTTGTAACTCAGAAAAATGACATGATGATATACCCCAAAATACCTTTAGCGCAAAGCATAATTGAGTTGTGTTTGGCCAAAGGAATTACCAACATAATAATTTCGCCCGGTTCACGTAATGCTCCTTTAACCATAGGTTTTGCAAGCAATCCTGCGTTTAACTGCTACAGTATTGCCGATGAGCGTTCGGCCGCATTTTTTGGTTTAGGAATTGCACAGCAAACCAAGCAGGCAGTAGCCTTGGTATGTACTTCTGGATCAGCTTTGCTAAATTATTATCCCGCTTTTGCGGAAGCATTTTACAGTCAAATTCCATTGATTGTAATTTCTGCTGATCGTCCGCAAAGTAAAATTGATATTGGCGATGGGCAAACGATAAGGCAAGAAAACGTGTTTGCTAACCACTCGTTGTACAATGCCAATTTAAAAGAAGAGGTGTCGAATGAAAACGATATCAAAATTAATGAAGCTATAAATACGGCTTTGACTCAAAAAGGACCTGTTCATATCAACGCACCTTTCGAAGAGCCTTTGTATGAAACAATCACAGACTTGTCGGTTAGTGTAAATGTTGTTCCTGTTGCAATTGAAAATACAATTCTAGCAATTGATGAAGTACAAAAAGCTGCTGAAAGTTGGAATAAGTCATCAAAAAAAATGATTTTAGTAGGTGTCAATGAACCAAATGCGGTTAACGATACCATAATTGAAGCTTTTGCTCAAGATGAATCGGTTGTGGTGCTAACCGAAACGACTTCTAATTTGCATCATGCTACCTTTATCAGTAACATTGATACAATTATTACGCCTTTCTCGGATATTGAGTTTGAACAACTGCGCCCTGAAATCTTAATTACTTTTGGTGGAATGGTAGTATCAAAACGCATTAAAGCTTTTTTACGAAAGTACAAACCAAAGGAACATTGGCACATCGATCCGTTGCGTGCTTATGATACTTTTGGAGCGTTGACAAAACATTTTACCGTAACTCCCAATATATTTTTTGAGGCATTATTTCCGCTTGCGCAAAAGGGAAGCAGTACTTACTTCAAGGAATGGGACAAGATTAAAAGTCTTAGAAAATTAAAAGCCGACTTGTACTTGTCGAAAATTCCTTTCTCAGATTTTAAAGTATTTGAAAAAGTAATTCCAGCACTACCGCAGCACTCTCAATTGCAAATAAGCAATAGTTCGGCCATTCGGTACGCCCAATTAATTGAAATTGATCCTAGCATCGAAGTGTATTGCAATCGTGGAACGAGTGGCATTGATGGCAGTACGTCTACTGCAATTGGTGCGGCTGTTGCCAATAAAAAACAAACCGTGTTTATTACTGGTGACATCGGATTTTTATACGATACCAATGCACTTTGGAATCACTACATTCCCAAAAATTTTAAAATTATTTTGATTAATAATGGTGGTGGTGGTATTTTTAGGATTTTGCCAGGTCATGCCGAAACTCCTGTGTTTAATACTTATTTTGAAACTTCACATTGCTTAACAGCCGAGCATTTGGCAAAAATGTATGGTTTTAAATATACCATTGCTAGTGACGAAAGAAGTTTAAACACTGCCCTTACCGAATTATTTGCTCAAAATGAACAGGCTTGCATTCTTGAGGTTTTCACACCTACATTAATAAACGATCAGATTTTATTGAATTTTTTTAAAGAGTTAAATTAAATTTAATCTCACTTTTCTTGGTTCAGAAGATTTTATGTTTAAATTTGGTTGTGTTACGAAACTAATAAACAACCATTAAACCAATTATTTATGAGTGCAAGAGAAGAATTAATTACCAAGTATGCTGCTGATTTAAAAGAAAAATGCGGTGTAGAACCAAATATGGATTTGCTAACCAAAGTTACTATTGGATGCGGACCATCAATTTATAATGCAGATGCTGCTACGGTTGCAGGAAGTCAACAAGCTGAATTGGACACTGTAAAAAATAACTTTTTGATTAAAAAATTAGGTCTAACTGACGGTCCTGAGCTTGATGCTGCTATTGATGCAGTTATGGAGCAGTACGGACGTTCAAACAGAAATAAGTTTAGAGCCGTGATTTATTATTTGTTAACGGTACATTTCAAGAAAGAAAGCGTTTACAATTAATAAACTTTGTTTAACTGCATAAAAAAAGCGTTCGAATCATCGAACGCTTTTTTGTTTTCAGTAGTTGCATTTATCGAATTGGCAATGGAAACACTGGCAAACTTGAATGCCCTAATTCATCTACTGCTTGAACAGCAAAGAAGAAATTGTCTTTTGAATAAGGTATTTCAACTTTAGTACCCTTTACAAAAATTGTTTTTTCCCAATGTTGTGAGGACGTTTCACGAACTAAAATGTTATAGCCATAAACTGGTTTTCCTGCGGGTGCAGTCCATACCAAAGTAGAGAAATTAGTTAAGTCTTTTACTTCAATTCCAACGTTGGTTGGAGCTTTTGGTGACCAAGCTAAGTTGCTGTAAGAAGCTAAGTTAGATAAGGTTACTTTTTTCATATATTCAAAGTCCATAAACTCTACTAAGTCGCCGTATTGAATGTTGTTTTCCTTACGAACGTCTTGGTGTTGGTGGTCGTAGTTCTCGTTCATTTCACAAAAACGAACAGCTGTAAAACCATTTTGACTAAAAGGTGTGTGGTCTCCACCACGCAAGAAACGATCGTTGCGGTATACCAAAGTGATATCCAATTGATCTACATATTGGTTGGTTACCGTTTTAATGTAACGTGCTAATTGTCTTGATGGGCTGTCGTTATCACGGTTAATAGACTTTCTAATTTTAGCTTCAGCCTCAGTTTCTAAAAACGGAATTGCCTCACTAAACACGCGCACTCTTGTATTGTCGCGCAACATTGTTCCACTCGAAAGACTGTTACCAATCATGTCGTTGTTGAACATGGCAATTAAGTTCCACTTTTCGTTTTTAGCTTTATCAGCTAAATGTTTGGCACCGTACAAACCTTGTTCTTCACCAACAACTGCAACAAAAATCAAGGTAAAAGGGAATTCTCTTTGGCTCATGATGCGCGCCAATTCCATCATAGCAGCAACTCCTGAGGCATCATCATTGGCCCCGGGAGCATCGCTTTTAGCATCCATCACGTCAGATGCTCTAGAGTCTAAATGGCCGCTAATGACCATCACACGGTCATCAGTAGGGTCAGTACCTTTTAATGTAGCCATTACGTTACCCAACTGGCTGTCGGTAGCAATGCGGCGTCCATCGGCTTTTACAGTAAAATAGTCAATTACAGATGTCAATCTGCCGCCTGAAGCTAAAGCATATTTATCAAATTCAGATGTTACCCAGCGTTGTGCAGCACCAATGCCACGTGTATTACTTTTGGTATCGCTTAAAGTATGACGTGTACCAAACGAAACGAGTTTGCGTACGGTAGCTTCCATGTTTTCCGATTTCACTTCGGACAGCATTTTTTTAATTTCAGGATCGTCTACGGTTGATTGTGCCACGCTCGAAAACGAGAAACAAACCAACAGTACAAATGTAATAATGGATTTAGATTTCATTAAGTAGTTTTTATTAGTTTCTTCAAAGTTAAGAAAAAAGAAAATGAATGCTGCTTGCGTGTTTAATTTTAGGATTTGTTTGAAGTTAAGGTTAGATAGTTTTAGGTGGTATTTGGATTGAAATTTGAATTGTGAATTTATTATTGAAGACCTAACAGGTTTTTAAAACCTGTTAGGTCTCAGCTAATTAATTTTTTAAGACTTGCAATGGAGAACGTCGCCTGAAAACATAAATTGCAAATCTAGCCCCGATGGAAGCGAGTATCCCACGCTTTTTTGCGTGGATACTGTGTACAGCGGGACTGCACGCGAGCAGTAAGACAGTTGTGTGCTCCCAATAAGAAAAAAATAGAAATATTTAGACTTTATTTTTTGTGGACCGTTTCTTAATATCCTATTTTCAAACTTCGTACCTTTGCGCTTTAGAAATTGAATTACAATGATTGAAATAGGAAAATACAATACGCTTACTATATTACGTGATACCCAAGTGGGTTTGTTTTTGGGAAATCCAGAGCTGGATCCTGAAGGAATTCACGATGTGTTACTGCCAAACAAATACGTTCCTAAGGTATTCGAAATAGGTGAGGAGCTCATTGTGTTTGTGTATTTGGATCACGAACAGCGACCTGTAGCTACTACGCTTGAACCAAGTATTTTACTAAACGAATTTGCCTTGCTAAGGGTAAACTATACCAATCAAGTGGGAGCTTTTATGGATTGGGGAATGGAAAAAGATATCTTGGTTCCTTTCAAAGAGCAAGCACGCCCAATGGAAAAAGGCAAGCGCTACTTGGTGTACTTGTATCTTGATGAAAAAACCAATCGTTTGGTTGCATCGAGTAAATTAAACCAATTTTTAAAAAATGAAAACCTTACGGTCGAAAAAGGAGAAGAAGTTGATTTAATCGTATCGCACATAACGGAGTTGGGGATTAACGTAATCATCAATGAAAAATACAAGGGTTTGATGTACAAAGACGAGGTGTACGATGATGCAATCCGTACAGGAGATCGTATGCGCGGTTACATCAAAGCTATTAGACCTGATAATAAGATAGATGTTTCGCTTCAAATTCAGGGTTACCAAAGTATTGAACCAAATGCTGAGAAAATTTTAGACGAGCTAAGAGCGAGTCGTGGTTTCTTGCGCCTCACCGATAATTCTCATCCAGAAGATATTAAAACGGTACTTAAAATGAGCAAGAAGACTTTTAAAAAGGCTATCGGCGCTTTGTATCGAGAACAACGCATCGAAATTAAAGAAGACGGTATTTACCTGATTAAAGAGTAAAAAAAGAAAGACTAATCGATAATGATTAGTCTTTCTCGTTTTAATGTTAGGCTTGTACCTGCAAGCGTATCATTAAAAAATACAGGCTGCAATTTGTTTATCAATGCGTTTACGTTATTATAGCAACAGTTTTGCTATTTCTGTTATACTTTTAAACGAAGCAAACGATACAACCTTTTCTATATTTTGTAGTAGTCACAAAGCACTACTGATTTCATTTTTGCAATTTTATCGAATCAAAACATAACTTAAAGTAAAATGTGTTTAAATTTAAAATACATACACATTTTAAATGGATATCATATTGATTATCATATGTTAAAGTTATAAAAAACGATCTAATAAGTTGCTTTTTTGGTTTTAAAAATTACTTTTTTTAACATTTGTTTTCTATAAATCAGATAATTATTACCACAAGCTTATCGAAATGGAATAGGGATAATGTAAAAAATGATTTATTTTTACACTGAAAATTTTAAATCATTCAAAATGGATTGGATTACTGCCAAAGAGTACGAAGATATCACTTATAAAAAATGCAATGGGGTAGCCCGAATTGCCTTTAACCGTCCGGATGTGCGCAACGCATTCCGACCAAAAACAACTGCTGAATTATACAATGCTTTTTACGATGCGCAGGAAGATACCTCTATTGGTGTGGTATTGCTGTCTGCTGAAGGTCCTTCGTCTAAAGATGGCGTTTATTCTTTTTGTAGCGGTGGCGATCAAAACGCACGTGGGCATCAAGGATATGTGGGCGACGACGGGCAACACCGATTAAATATTCTGGAGGTACAACGATTGATTCGCTTTATGCCAAAAGTTGTTATTGCTGTCGTTCCAGGATGGGCAGTAGGTGGTGGACATAGTTTGCACGTGGTTTGCGATATGACTTTAGCTAGCAAAGAACACGCTATTTTCAAACAAACCGACGCTGATGTAACCAGTTTTGATGGAGGTTACGGCTCAGCATATTTGGCCAAAATGGTGGGACAGAAAAAAGCAAG
Organism: Flavobacterium erciyesense; assembly: GCF_018069925.1. Classification (GTDB taxonomy): domain Bacteria; phylum Bacteroidota; class Bacteroidia; order Flavobacteriales; family Flavobacteriaceae; genus Flavobacterium; species Flavobacterium erciyesense. The sequence continues at coordinate 47,680 of NZ_JAGPXB010000006.1, forward strand.
AGAAATTTTCTTCTTGGGACGCAATTATTCAGCGCAAGAAGCAATGGATATGGGCATGGTGAATGCAGTAGTGCCTCACGATGAATTAGAAGCAACTGCATACGAATGGGCTCAAGAAATTTTGCAAAAATCGCCTATGGCTATCAAAATGCTGAAATTTGCCATGAACTTGACTGATGATGGAATGGTTGGTCAGCAAGTATTTGCTGGTGAAGCAACACGTTTAGCATATATGACTGAGGAAGCTAAAGAAGGTAGAAATGCGTTTCTTGAAAAGAGAAAACCAAACTTTGAAAAAAAATGGTTGCCGTAATGTAATAATTTAAATTGCTAATTCAAAATAAAATCACTTTAAGTACTGATATATAAGTGCTTAAACAATTGTACTCTTTATGGAATTATTTACGAATGATATTATTGACACTCAAAATTTACCCAAATTAGAGTCTATTCCGTTTACGGCTTTGAATAGTAAATACGGAATCGTTATTGCTTGTAATTTGGCACTGATTATCGGCGTACTTACTGGCGGTTTGTTTGTCCTTGCTGAACTTGAACCTGATGTTTTTAGCAACCGAATTTGGTTCATTATTGGTGTTTTGACGCCTTTGTCATTGTTATTAATTGTTTGTTTTGCAATCATTGGTTTCAAGAAAAAAGGCTTTGCTTTTCGTGAGCATGATGTGGTCTATCGTTCAGGAATTATTGCTACGAATACTATCGTAATTCCTTATAATAGAGTGCAGCATGTGGCTTTACATGAAGGCTTTGTTTCACGATTTTTAGGATTGGCAAAGGTTCAAGTTTTTACCGCAGGCGGTAGCGCAAGCGACATTGAAATTCCGGGTATCGAAAAAGAACAAGCCGAAAATATCAAACAATTATTGATGGGTAAAATTCAAAAACAATTATAATGCGCACTGATTTTAGTCAGCCGCAAAGGCAGTCAGCCGTTGGTATTTGGGTTTTGTTTTTTTATACCTTACAACAATACGCACGAGCCTTTTGGCCTATTTTTTTGGTTTTCTTTTTTAGGTTAAAAAACTTTTATTTGGGGTACATTTTTGGAGTGATTGGCCTTTTTTTAGTGCTAATCGCTCTCATTTCGTACTTAAAATACAGGAACTTTACTTTTTATCTGGATGAAGAAAATCAAGAATTCATTATCAACGAAGGCATTTTAAACAAGACCAAAACTGCCATCCAACTCAATAAGATTCAGCAAGTAAACATCAACCAGTCGTTTATTCAAAAGATAATTGGGGTTTATGAATTGCAAGTTGATACCGCTGGGAGCAACAAAAAAGAGGGAAACATAAAGGCAATTTCGCAGCAATTGGCTTTGGATTTAAAAGCGTGCTTGCTTGAAAATGAAGGCAAAGAACGAATTTTAGGTCAAAATGAACCTGGTACAGCAGCAGAATTTGAAAGCAACACGACGATAACTCCTTTTATAAAAATTAGTTTTTTTAGCTTGTTAAAAGTCGGAATTACATCGAACTATCAGCGCACTATTGCCTTGTTGGTTTTGTTTTTCAGTACTGTTTTCGAGAGTCTTTCAAAATTATCCGATCAAGAAACTGGCTATGAGCAGGATTTTGGGGCTTATTTTGATTATTCGCAAGGATTAAAGGCCATAATCATGGGGTTTTTCATGGTACTTGTTGCTGTTTTGTTACTAAATATTATTCGGGTTTTTGTGCAGTTTTTTAATTTTAATATTGCCAAACAAAAAGGTTCATTACTTTTATCATACGGCCTTTTAAACTCCAAGAGCACTATTGTAAAACCAGAGAAAGTTCAAATCACCACCGTAACACAGAATTACTTTCAACGTAAGTGGGGTATTTTAGACATTAGAATTAAACAAGCAACGGGTGGCGCCGAAGAACAACGCAAATCAGCTATTGAAATTCCGGGTTGTGATCCAACGGAACGAGACGCTATTTTTCAGTTGTTATTTTCTAAACTACCTGAAAAAGGAATCGAATTTATTCCCAATTACCGAAAGTTAGTTTTTGGGCTTTTTATAGCTGTAGTTATTCCTGTGGCCTTGTTTTTTGGGTTGGCAAATACTTTTTTTCCTGAGATAATGGAGTATGTAGGTTGGGTTCCGTTTTATGTTGTACTAATGATCGTTTTACAGTATTTTAAGTTCAAAAATTATCGCTTGTACATTCATCCGGAATTCATCATTAAAACGTCGGGCGCTTGGGATGTGAGCGAAGCAATTATTTTACCTCAAAAAATTCAAGCCATTACCACTTCACAGCTGTTTTGGCACAAAAAAGCGGATATCGGCTCAGTCATTTTGCATACAGCAGGAGGGAATATTTCATTTCAATTGGCCAATTATACCGTGCTCAAGGAACATATCAATCGATGGTTGTACGAATTAGAAACTTCCAATAGCAATTGGATGTAAAAAACAATGCATATCGTTCTTTTATACCGTACATTTGTACATACAATTGTCAGTGAAAAAGAATTTAAAAAATAAAAAATAGCATGAAGCAGTGGATTGAAGCCGCACGTTTACGAACCCTACCTTTATCTGTATCCGGAATCATCGTAGGTAGTATGTACGCGTTGCGACCAACAAATACAATTGAAACACCTACAGAAGTTTTTAGCTGGTCTATTTTTGGGCTTGCTTTATTAACAACCTTGGGCTTGCAAGTGCTCTCTAATTTTGCTAATGATTATGGCGATGGGGTAAAAGGAACTGATAATTCTGATCGGGTAGGTCCAATGCGTGCCATTCAAAGTGGCGCTATTAGTGCCGCCGCCATGAAGCAGGCTATTATAATAACTTCGGTTTTAACGTTGTTTTCAGCAGTAGCCTTAATTTATGTTTCTTTCAAAGACACTAATCTTTGGTTTTCACTTTTCTATTTGGTTTTGGGAATTCTAGCAATCGTTTCGGCCATTCGGTACACGGTAGGGAAAACTGCTTACGGCTACCGTGGTTTCGGGGATATTTTTGTCTTTGTTTTCTTTGGTTTGGTGAGTACTTTGGGAGTTAATTTTTTATATGCCAAACAACTTGATTTCGATTTATTCCTTCCTGCTGCCGCTATAGGATTATTAAGTACTGGAGTTCTTAATTTGAATAACATGCGCGATGAAGCTTCAGATAGAAAATCAAATAAAAATACCATGGTAGTAAAAATGGGTGGTGCCAAAGCAAAAAAATACCATTATTTCTTGGTAATTACGGCTATGGTTTTGGTTCTTGTTTTCGCTATTTTAAGTGAGTATCGCCTTGATCAATACCTTTTTGTTTTGGCTTATATTCCGTTAATCAAACATTTAAAAACCGTACAAGCCAATCAAAATCCAAAAGAACTCGATCCCGAATTAAAAAAATTAGCATTAAGCACTTTTGCATTGTCTTTGCTCTTAGCGTTGTGTATGGTATCGCTTATTCAGGATATAATTGTAAACCTGTTTTTAGGAGGTCGTTAAGTTTATTTTACCCCAAAAAAGAGTTTTATTTTACAACTTTTGACTATATTTTTTCGTTAATTCACACAAACCTTTAATTCAATTCTTATGAAAATTACATTTTATGGTCACGCTTCACTAGGTATCGAGGTAGGTGGCAAAAACATTTTAGTAGATCCTTTTATTTCTCCAAACCCAAAAGCGGCTCATATCAATGTAAACGAGTTGGCTGCTGATTATATTTTACTCACTCACGCACACGGCGATCACATAGCTGATGTTGAGGCTATCGCCAAAAGAACCAATGCCGTAATTGTATCCAATGCTGAAATTGCTGATTATTACAGTGCCAAAGGTTTTCAGGCTCACCCGATGAATCACGGCGGAAGCTGGAATTTCGATTTTGGTAAAGTGAAATACGTTAATGCTGTGCATTCAAGTTCTTTTCCTCACGGAGCTACTGGCGGAAACCCAGGAGGTTTTGTTATTGAGAGTGAGCACAAAAACATCTACATTGCTGGCGATACGGCTTTGACAATGGATATGAAACTTATTCCAATGCGTACCAAATTAGACTTAGCTATTCTTCCAATCGGGGATAATTTTACCATGGATGTTGAAGATGCTATCCTTGCATCAGATTTTGTGGAGTGTGATAAAGTTTTAGGTTACCATTTTGACACTTTCGGTTATATCGAAATCAACAAAGAAGAGGCAATCCGTAAGTTTTTCAACAAAGGAAAAGATTTAATGCTGCTAGAAATAGGTGCGTCTATCGATTTATAAATGGTTTAGGAGCTTTTTCCTGATAGTAGTGAAAATCCTTTTATAAAATGGCTGGCCTTAACAGGCTGGCCATTTTATAAAAGGATTTTCACTACTATCAGGGCTAGGACGAGCGTTTAGAATTAGACGATCGTTAATTTCTAAACCAATCGATTTCAGAGTTAACTATCTTAATTATGTTACAAAAAAAATATTTTTTTACTTACTTCGCGCTCTTGCTAGCCTCAGGTGTTTTCGCTCAAAAAGAAGGCTACTGGGATAAAGCGCGCGCTACGACACAAGAAATTCAAGTTTCGGCACGTGACCGAATGCTAGTCAAAACTCAAGATTTACCTGAAGGCACTACCGAAATTTTGTTTCGCATTACTTTGCTAGATAAAAATCATCAAATGGCGAGTAGTTTAGTATCTGTTCTCAAGGCTATTCCTGATCCTACCGGAATAAGTCAAGGTTCTGCCGGAGCGGTTTTTTTACTTTCTAAAATATCGGGCGACGATACCTGTAAATACGCCGTTTTTACCTCAGCTAGTGCTGCGCAACAATACGTAAAAGACGGTTCTGCTAATGCAGCTTGCTTCGAGCAAAGCAAAGCTGTTAGTAAAGATGCACAATTATTATCTGCTGATAAGAGTCTTTGCTTGCAGCAAAACTCCAGTAACTTATGGTTTGCTTTTGAAAGCAAAAATTGGATCATGAGTCAAAAAATTATTTTAGAAGTAGTGCCGTGGGTTGATACAAAACTAAGTCGTGGTTGGACAGTCGACAGCCGAAAAGCAATAATTGAGCAATGCAAGACCTCTAATTTGGCGAAAAAAATGTCTAATTCGGATGATTTTTGTGTTTGCATTTTAGATAAGATTCAAAACAAATACAAGGCTAAGGAATTTACAAAATTACTGCCTGCAGAACAGTCCAAAGCTTTTAAAGATTTCGGTAACAATTGTTACGGCGAAACGAGTTTGTCTCAATCTATTTATGCTGATTTACGCACGCAAGCTACAACCTTAGCCAAACAAGGCAAACCAGCCGAAGCAATAACGCAATTGTTAACTATCGTAAATGATGGTCAAGCAACAGCTTTAGATTATAACGCATTAGGTCGCAATTATCTCATGACCAAACAATACGGAAAAGCAATTAAGTATTTACAAGAAGGAGCTCAAAAAGACCCATCTGAATTGCTTATACAGCTCAATTTGGCTCATGCGTATTTGCTAAATGATAATTTTTCAGCAGCCAAAAAAATACACAAAACCTATCAAAATCAAAATGTAACGGCACAGGCTAGTTGGGTAAAACAAACGGAGCTTGATTTTGCTGCTTTTGCAAAAGCGGGTATTCAATCAGCAGATTTTGATCGTATTTTGAAGTTACTTCGTTAACAAAACAAGTTTTAAAAACAATATCGTGAAAGCAACTTATCATAAATACATGCTCGAGTTCAAGCGCCCGTCAGGCACCTCTCGCGGTATTTTAACAGAGAAAGAAACGTGGTTTATTATCATCGAACACAATGGTAAAAAAGGAATAGGAGAGTGCGGTATTTTGCGCGGCTTAAGTGCGGATGATCGTCCGGATTACGAGCAACGTTTGCAATGGACTTGCGAGAATATTAATTTGGGAGTTACTGCACTTTGGGATGCGTTGATAGAGTTTCCGTCAATACAATTTGGCGTTGAAATGGCTTTTCAATCTTTAGCAAGTGCCAATCCGTTCGAGTTGTTTCCATCTGATTTTACAAACGGAGCCCAAGCCATGGATATTAATGGTTTGATTTGGATGGGCGAGGAGGCCTACATGAAAGAGCAAATTGAAGAGAAATTAGCAGATGGTTTTAGATGTGTAAAACTTAAAATTGGAGCTATCGAATTTGAAAAAGAATTGTCTTTATTGCGTTATATTCGTACTCATTTTACTGCTGATCAAGTAGAACTTAGAGTTGATGCTAATGGTGCTTTTGATAAAAATGATGCTTTAGATAGGTTAATACAATTGTCTGAATTTAAACTACATAGTATTGAGCAACCTATTGCTAAAAATCAAACTGACAGTATGGCAGAGTTCTGTAAAAACACTCCTTTCCCAATTGCATTAGACGAAGAGTTAATTGGTGTTTATTCTACCACAGATAAAGAAGAATTATTACAAAAAATTAAGCCGCAATACATCATTTTGAAACCTAGTTTTGTGGGTGGATTTCGAGGTACTCAAGAGTGGATTGACTTAGCCGAAAAACATAAAATAGGTTGGTGGATTACCTCAGCATTAGAAAGTAATATTGGCTTAAATGCGATTGCTCAATGGACGTATTTGCAAAACAGTCCGCTTCCACAAGGATTAGGAACCGGTGCTTTGTACACCAATAATTTTGACAGTCCACTACAAGTAAAAGGAGGACAACTTTGGTACAAAAAGGATTTGGGTTGGTCTTTTGATTTTGCTACTTTGGAGAATAACTAAGGATAAAAATTTTTTAAAAGTAAAAAAAAACGGGGCTTTACGAGCTCCGTTTTTGTATATAATTTTGTAAAGAATTTTTGGCTCCTTGTTGAATTTTATTTTGAAAAAATCCGGTCCAACCCAATATAGCACCTTTTAATCCAAATGCTTGTTTCGACCATTTGTAAAGGTCAAAATCATCGACATGCTTGATGATTAACCCATTTTTAAAATAAAATTGGGCTTGAATGCGGTTGACAACAGTGGCATTGGTTGCACTAAAAGGATAAGTGGCTGTCCATTGTGCTTTTCCTAAGTATTCATTGGCTAAAACATTACTCAAATCAATTTTCAAATTGCCTTTGCTCTTTTTTATCAACATTTCCCACATGGCAAGTACTTCTGAAGCTTGTAACACTCCAAATACGGGGTCTCTGAACTCTACATTTGGATCATAACAACTTTTCATTGTTGTTATATCACCTTTAACCAAAGCTGTATAAAATTTAGATATAAGATGTTCGTTACGATGCATACCGAAAATGATTGAAAATATAGTAACTGCTTCTAAATGATTTTATAATAAACGCCAGTAAATTTGAGTGATCAAACTTATTCAAAGCAGTTTGCTATATAAAATATAAAAATAGCAACTTTTTTTCCATTATGTCTTGATTTTTAATAAAATTATGACGCAAAGTACTTTCTTTTAGTAGCTTACTTTTTAATTAAAACCTTTTCTATCCATTACAGGGGATAATTATTTTTATTCGTTGTCTCGTTGCTCGTTAAAATTTGCAGCTTTTTTTTGTACCAAAGCGCCTACAGCAAATTGCAAAAGGGTGCCAAATACTTTTTTTATTGGATTATGCGTGCTGCCAACTACTGCTTTACGTGTTAAATAACCTGTGAGCAACCCCAAACCATTACTTATTAAATCACTTTTTAAATCAGAGGATTGACGGACTTCGCCAAATGTTCTTTTTAGGATATTGATTGGTTTATAATGGCTGTACGTTTCATGATATTGATTTTTAAGGTCTAACAACTCCAATTCTTGTTTTCGCTTCAAGAGATCAATAGCTTCTTGTAAAGTGTCTGAGGGATTGATACGTTTCATAGCGTTTTGTTTTTAAGCATTTTTACAATAATCAAATTGCTGATTGGTGTTTTGATCCACTGCTCTTTGAATACAAACAGCAAAACAGCTATTAGCAAATAAAATATTGCTACAATAAAAAAACCAAAGTGTATTTTGCCTACAAGATCACCAATATAAAAAGAAAGGCCAATGTTGACTAGCAATGCGAACATTCCAAGTACAACACCAATCATCATGCGTGATAACAATGACGAGGATAAATCGGCCGCTTTATCAATTGCTTGTAACTTGGCTAATTCAATTGAAGTTTTGGTGTAGGTCTCTGCTTTTTCAAAAAGATCCTCTATTGAAGGTGTTTTTTTTTCCATGATAGTTGTGTTGCATTAAAAGTTCAAACAAAGTGAATTCGTTTGAAGTGACATTTAAAGTTTTTTGGCAGCTTGGTTTAAAGCTTCTGTACCTTCAATTATTGCATCTTTACCTTCTTCAGTCGCTGAATTGTATTTTTTTTGAATAGTTCCGATTAAGGCATCAATTTGACTTTTTAAATCTTCTGCATAATCAGCGCTTTTATCGGCTATTTTTTTTCTGGTTTTGCTACCTTTTTCAGGTGCAAATAATACTCCTAATAATGCTCCAACGGCTACTCCGCCTAAAATTCCTAAAATTACTTTATCTGCTTTCATATTAATATGTTTTAATGTTGTTGTTTTTAGTTTGCCTTAGCAAATGCATGACACTATTTTTTCATATAACAACAAAACTTAAGTTTTTAATAAAAAAAAACTAAGTTTTGAAGGTATGGAATTTAAAAGGTCTTAGATATTTCTTCCTGAGATAAGTCTGAATAGTACTGCAATAACGGCAATAACTAAAAGGAGGTGAATGATTGATCCTAGACTGTAAGCGAAAAATCCGATAGCCCATAAAATAACTAAGATAACTGCGATGGTGTAAAGAAGATTGTTCATAATTTTGGTTTTTAAAAGGTTAGATTGAATTAGCCGTTGGTTGTATTTGGTGAGGTTGTACTAGACTTTATTTCAGTATGATCAATAACTATTCACCAGTTGTTACATCCAACGGCTTATTTATGATTTAGTTAAGTCTTAATCCGATGTAGGCACTAAGCACACTATTCTTGGCATCTGATGAATTAAAATCACCTTCTTTTCCAATTTTGGTTAAACCGTAGTTGTAACGTACTCCAAAATTTACAGCATCTAAATCGATACCAATACCTGCAGCAACACCTGCGTCAAACTTGTTAAAATCGTTTGTGTCTAATTCTGACTCTCCGCTGATAAGTTCTTATTCAAAAGTTCTTTTACCGCTTACCATGTATGCAGCATAAGGACCAACGTGAACGTTTAAATTTTCTGTTAAATTAGCTACTAATAATACAGGAACTTCAATATAATTTACATTGAATTTAGATGTACTATTGTTAGTTACTAACTCAGCACCTTTAGTCGTGTAGTTGATCTCAGGTTGAATTGCAATACTATTTGTAATAGGTAATTTAGCATACAAACCAGCATTGAATCCTGTCAAAATATTATTATCATCTACTGTATCAGTATACATATTAGAAAAGTTTAAACCTCCTTTAAATCCAAAAGCGGCTGTCTTTTCTTGTGCTTGCATTCCTGTAAATGCTAATAAACCAGTTACTACTGCTGCATAAAGTGTTCTTTTTGTATTTTTCATGACTTTGTTTTTTTAATTGTTTTTATATAGTACAAAGATGGGATGCTTCACCATAAATCGTCTTACACGAATTTGTCTTATTGTTATACAATTCACATATTTTACAAAGCACAACTCTTTTTTGGAGCTATTCTATGAGTTTTTTTACCAATTTGGATAAAAATGGACTACAATTGTTTGCTTAATGATGATTTTTTATTCGAAGTAAAGTGGTTGCTTGTCGCACGGATCTACTATAAAGCAATACTCTTTCAGAGCTTGTTTTTGTACTAACAATTAAAACCTTAATGATTAAAGAAATGGATTGATTCGAAATATTTTGCTAGTACTAATTATTGAATAGGATTTTTTAATTTTTCATCATCTTTGAGTTCTGCTGTTCTTTTCGAAGTAATCGTTGATCCAGCAGATGCAATAACCACACAGCAAAGCGCTATAATTTCATTTGTGTTAAGACGCTCGCTCAAAAAAAGTAGTCCGCAAATAGCTGCTGCAGCAGGTTCTAAACTCATTAAAATGCTAAAAGTACGAGCGGGTAATTGTCCAAGTGCTTTCATTTCGAGTGTAAATGGTATTGCGCTAGATAAAAGAGCAAGAGCAATTCCCATATATAAGTAGGTTGGAGTAAGGAGCAGGAGTCCTTTTCCGGCAATTCCGAAGGGTATAATTAATAAGGAAGCAAAAAGCATTCCTGTAGCTACAGCTTGACCTCCGTTCATAATTTTCGAAATTTTCCCTCCTAATATAATATAACCTGCCCAAAGGCCACCTGCTATCAATGCAAAAACAACTCCTAAAATATCAATTTTGCTATTGGTCCAAGGAGCAATCAATGCAATGCCTGTAGCTGCTAGAGCAACCCATAAATAATCTAAAATTCGTTTTGAACCCAAAACAGCGACCAACAATGGTCCGAAGAACTCTAAGGTAACTGCAAGTCCTATCGGAATGCGCTCGATAGCCATGTAAAAAACTAAATTCATTGCCCCTAACGATAATCCATACGGAATTACAATTTTCCATTGTTTAGCGGTTATGTGAAATAAGTTTGGTTTGTAAACAGCTAGTAGAATTAATGCTGAAATCCCAATACGCAGTGAAGCCGTGGCCGATGCACCCAATATTGGAAACAAGGTTTTAGCAATAGCGGCACCTGATTGAACACTTATGATGGCAAAAAGCACGGCGGGAATAGGAGGGATCGAAGGTAATTTGTTTTTCACAACTCTAATTTAAAGGAGTAGTAAATCTACTAAAAATTATAGTCTAAAGGTGTACTATTTATTTCATGATAAATTAATTTAAATACAAAATAGGACAACTAACTAAAGTTAATTTTGAAATTAAATTATTGAAAATGAGTGTTTTTATGATTGTTTTTTTAATATCTTTAACACAATCAAAAATTAAAACGTCTCTAATTAATTATTTTAAAATCGTGACCTCCAATGATAAAAAACTACTTTTTACTTTTTTCTCTGTTTTTAACTTTTTGCTTACATGCTCAAACTAAGAGTGTATTTGATATTGCAAGAAAAGGCAACTTGGTTGAAATAAAAAATGTATTTCAACAAAACCCTAAGCTCATAAATTCCGTAGATATAAATGGATATACACCTTTAATCCTTGCATGTTATAGAGGTAATGAAGAAGTAGCTCTATTTTTAACTGAAAAGGTAAGTGATATCAATTACAATAGTGGAATGGGAAGTGCAATAATGGCAGCAGTAATGTCAGGAAATAGCGCTATTGTAGAAAAACTTATTGCATTAAAAGCTAACCTGAATGAAGTAGATGCTCAAGGAAAAACTGCATTGATTTATGCTACATTTTTTAACAAAAATGAAATTGCCAAAATGCTGATAAAAGCAGGTGCTAATCTCAATATAAAGGATAGTGATGGTAAAAGTGCACAAGATTTTGCCACTTTCAATAAAAATACAGAATTAATAATATTGCTAAATTAATTAACCCTTAATTACTTAAATATGAAGAAAATTTACATACTGCTATTTTTAATTACAACAAGTTATTTTTGCCAGGCTCAAAAAACATCGGGTGAGGTTACTCTAGGTGGTCTTATGTCGGCAAAACTTGATTTAGATTCTAATACATCAAGAGTTACACTTACACTAAAGGGTCCATCAGATCGCTGGTTTGCATTTGGTTTAAATGCCTTGAGTATGAATTCAGGCACTGATTGTGTTGTGATGCGAAGTGCGTCATCTTTTAGCGATGACAGATTGATTGGTTTTCAAGCACCCGTTGCTGATGCAGTACAAAATTGGACTGTAACAACTAACGAAGTTAATGGATCAACAAGAACAATTGTGGCATCAAGAGCATTTAACACAGGCGATACCTCTGATTATATTTTTAATTTTAACCTAAGCTCTCTAAATGTTATTTATTCATTTGGGTCGGGAGCAAATTACAATTTAGTATATCATGGAGGAGCTAATCGCGGTGCAACTACACTGTCATTTACCACTTTGGGAACGAATGATTTTGCAACTGTAGAGGATGTAAATATTTATCCTAATCCTTCAAATGGTGTTTTTAACATATTAAAAAATGATTTAACTACAGTCTCAAAAGTTAGGGTTTTTGATATTAATGCAAAACTATTGAAAGAAATAGATACTAAAAATGACGATGCTATTGCTGTAAATTTATCACAATATGCAACGGGTCTTTATTTTATGGAAATTACCACTGCTAATAATAAAATGATTAAAAAAATTCAAAAAAAATAGCTCGATTAATTGAGCAAGAGATTATTACTGTTTAATTAAACTTTAAAAATCTTCATTGTTGGATGCTATTAAATTCGATACGAACTAACTTTGAATCTACTTAAAAAAAACCGAGCCACTGCTCGGTTTTTTTATTGATATATTTCTCAGCCTTGTAGTTGTCGTAATACTATTTAGGCTTTAAAAACTCGATAAGTGTATTTTTACAATTTTATTTATAGAAGTTTGTGAACCTTTAATAAGTAAAAGAACTCTGATTTTTCTATTTTTACACAAATTTAGAATTGCATGAATAAAATTTTTAAAGTGCTGCTTTTACTGCTTTCTTTTGATGCGGTGGCTCAAAAAGAGGCGAATATTTGGTATTTTGGCGGTAAAGCTGGATTAGATTTTAACAGTGGCAGTCCTGTCGCACTTACAGACGGGCAATTAAACACGCTAGAGGGTTGTGCTTCTATATCCACTGCATCAGGGAATTTGCTATTTTACACCGATGGTAAAAATATATATAACAAAAATCATCAAATAATGAATAATGGCTCTGGTTTACTAGGGCATCTTTCTACATCACAATCAGCGACCATAGTTCCGATGCCAGGATCAGCGTCATTGTTTTACGTCTTTACCTTAGATGCGGGTGGTGGAACTGAAGGACTTCGCTATTCGGTAATAGATATGAGTCTTGATGGCGGCCTTGGCTCTGTAACAGCAAAAAAAAATGTTTTAATATACACACCTTCATGCGAAAAAATTGCAATAGTAAAACACGCAAATGATACTGATTTTTGGATTATAACACATGGCTTTGATTCTAATTTGTTTTTTTCTCATTTGTTAACGGAAAATGGTTTAAGTGCTAACGCAGTAATTAGCAGTTCAGGAATTGTGGTTTTAAAAGATAGTAATGGTTTTAATACAATGGGGTATATGAAAGTGTCTCCAAATGGTACCAAATTAGCATTATGTCATCAATTTCTTTATTCAGCAGAATTATTTGATTTTGACAATGCGTCTGGCCTTGTGTCCAATCCAACTGTATTGCTATCTGATGCCGGTCAGTTATACGGTTTAGAGTTTTCACCAAACAGCGAAGTATTGTACGTGGCTTCTCAAATTTCAAGAAAACTTTATCAATTTGATTTAAAAACGTTCAATATAGCTGAGTCCGTAAAAACGATTTCAACATTACCCTACTTTATAGGTGCTTTACAATTAGGACCTGATGGCAAAATTTATATTGCTGCCTATGAACAAGCAAAATTGAGCGTTATCGAAAAACCAAACACAATAGGTTCTGCCTGCGATTTGCGTATTGATAGTGTTGATTTAGCTGGTAGAATAACAAAACTAGGATTACCTGCGTTTAATCAATCTTATTTTTTTAATTCGGATATTGTAGTTGATAATACATGCGTGGACGAAGTTTCTCAATTTAAAATAAATTCGAATCAAACCCTCACTACCGCCAGTTGGGATTTTGGTGATGGAACAAATTCAACAGAAATCAACCCATCTCACATTTATACGACAGCAGGAACTTACACCGTTTCTGTAACTGCTACAAGTACTAGCGGAACAACTACCAAAACCAAAAAAGTAGTAATTTTTGAAGTGCCAAGTGCGACAAAACCAGCAAACATTCAAGTTTGTGATGATGACAATGATGGTATATATTCTTTTAATTTAGAATCTCAAATGACTTCAATATTAAATGGACAAGACCCTGATTTGTATCAAGTAACTTTCTATGCCAATGCAACAGATTATGCCAACAAAGTTGCTTTGACCACGCCAAACAATTATTTAAACACAACACCATATCAGCGTCAAACTATTTATGCAGAAGTAGCTAACAAATCAAATACTAGTTGTAAAAGCGCGACTTCTTTTGATATCGTAGTTTTCGAAAAACCGCTTCCTAATAGTGCTTCAAACATTACAAAAACAGCAGTATGTGACAACACAACGGTTGGTACGGACACTGACGGTAAGGTGGTATTCGATTTGACTCAAAACGCGAATACGGTTTTAAACGGACAATCGGCTGGTCAATTTTTGCTTTCTTATTACAAAGATATCGCGCTAACGCAAAGTATTTCTTCTCCGGCATCGTACCAAAACACAAATGCATCAGAAACCATTTATGTTAAAGTTATCAATAAGGATAATGCAAGCTGCTTTGCTGTTACATCTTTCAAAATCGAGGTTTTAGCCTTACCAGTAATTACCAATGTTGCAGATTTAAAGCAATGTGATGATGATACTGATGGATTTAGTGTTTTTAATTTAGAAGAAGCGATTTCTAAAATCACTTCATATTCTTCAAATGAGACAGTTACTTTTTACAGTAGTTTGGTAGGAGCTGAAAATGATATTAATCCAATTTTGAATACAACTTCTTATTCCAATCAAATTGTAAGCAATGATGCTGTGTTTGCCAAAATTAGCAATAGCAATGGTTGTTATCGAATTGCAAGAATCAATTTGTTTGTCACAACAACTCAAATTCCGGTAAATTATGCCAAGTCATTTACTGTTTGTGATGACGCTACTTTAGGCACAAATACAGATGGAATTACCTCTTTTGATTTTAGTAGTGTCACTTCAGATATTCAAAATATTTTTCCAACAGGACAATTATTAGACATTCGTTATTTTAGAAATCTTGCAGATGCTTTAGCCGAGAAAAATGCGATTGTCGATATTTCAAATTACAGAAATATTGGATATCCCACCACACAGAAAATTTATATTCGTGTTGATAGTAAAATTAACAACGATTGTTTAGGATTGGGAAGCCACATAACATTGAATGTAGAACGAATTCCAATAGTTCAAGCCTTGAAAGTTGCTAAATGTGATGATGATCAAGACGGTAAATTGGCTTTTGATACCTCTTCGCTGCAATCGCAAATTTTAAATGGTTTAACAGGTGTTTCTGTTACTTATTTTGACCAAAATAACAATGCTTTACCAAGTCCATTGCCTAATCCGTTTATCACTTCAACTCAAAAAATAAAAGTAATTGTAACAAATACTACCGCAGCGGCTTGTTTTTATGAGGGTAGTATTGATTTTATTGTAGATGATTTACCAGAAGCATTTGCAATACCAACAAGTTTGACCAGTATTTGCGATGATGAAGTGGATCCTAAATTGCAAGATGGAAAATTTGCTTTTGATACCTCATCATTTCAAAATACCATTCTAGGAGCGCAAACGAGAATGCAGGTTTACTATTTCGATGCCAACAATAATCAATTACCAAGCCCCTTACCAAATCCATTTTTCACGACTACTCAAGAAGTGCGAGTAGAGGTGGTTAATCCGATGAATCCATCTTGTAAAGCAATTGTAACGATCCCATTTGTTATCAATCCTTTACCAACAATGGAGCTTGCCGGCGATGAATTAGTTTGTAGTGATTTACCAACTTTTACCAAAGTAATTGATGCAGGATTACTTGACATCAATCAAAAAAATAATTTTAGTTACAGCTGGACTAAGGATGGTCAACCGTTAGGGAATGCGATAAATTATGAATTAACAGTTAATCAAAAAGGAATTTATAGGGTGACTGCTACCAATTCATTTGGATGCGCAAGAACTAGAACAATTACAGTTAACGCCTCAGATAAAGCCAAAGTTGAAATAGCAATAAAAGACTTAACAACTGAAAACAGTATTACAGTTATGGCATCGGGTGCAGGTGATTATGTGTATGCTTTGGATCAGGAATTTGGAAATTTTCAAACAAGTCCTATTTTTGATAACGTAGCTTCGGGAGTTCATACCGTTTATGTAAAAGATTTAAATGGGTGTGGGACAACTGTTCAAGAAGTTGCAGTACTAGGAATACCAAAATATTTCACTCCTAATGCAGATGGATACCATGATAAGTGGACTGCACAAGGAGTAAACGCAACTTTTAACTCAAAAACTATAATTCGAGTATTTGATAGGTATGGCAAATTAATAAAACAAATTGATCCAAAAGGGGAAGGCTGGGACGGCACATTTAATGGGCAACCTTTGCCCGCTGATGATTATTGGTATGATATTCAACTTGAAGACGGAAGAGTTTTAAAAGGTCATTTTGCTTTGAAACGTTAAAAAAAATACCACTACTTTACTAGTCAAAATACTGTTGACAGAGGAAAATGTAGTTTAAGTTTTTTATAACATTGAAAAAAACTAATTGTAATTAACCATAATTCAAAAACAAATCAACTTAATATCACATGCATATTATTACTTTTGTTCTTTTTTTTGTTTGAAATAAAAGGCTATGATTTGTGATTTAAACAAAACATTTTTGACGAAGTATTTGTTAAAATTATTGATTCAATTTACGCTAATTTAAGACCTTTCTTGCTTTTCAAATAAATTGTATATACCAGAATATCAGTTATTCATTTGTAAATAGAGGCAACAATTATCTCACAAGAAATTACATTAATTGATTGTTATTTTTTTGATTAGGTTAATATTTTGATGGCTTATTTTTGCAAGGTAAACACCTTGAGGTAGCTCCTTTTTGATGATGATATTTAATTCTGGCTTGGCCTGAGTTTGAAGCTCGTATACTGTTTGTCCAAGTATAGAAATCAATTGAATTTTAAGATCTCCTTCTATAATTGTTGGTAGTGTAAGGTTAAATTGATTGTTGGTAACCGGATTAGGGTAAAGTACAATTTGGTCCGAAGTAAATTCCTCAGTAGCTAATGTTTTGTTTTCGAATATAATTTTAAAACGATCGTTTTTGTATGAAGCTGCAGCTGTTGTAGTTGAAAAATTTATGATTGCGGCTTCATCTGTTGGTATTTTGGTTTTACTCCCAAGATGGGTATCTACCAAAAACGGTGTAAATTGAGTATCAAAATTAGAAAATTGAATTCGGAAACTGTAGTTTTTGTTGGCTTTAAAATCTTCTAAATTAAGGAATACTTCATCTTTATCACTAATGAGACCTCGAGTATCGATAGCCCAAGATTTGTTATTATTAGTTATGGAGAAATTTTCAGTTCCGCTGCTTAGTTTAACCACATCAGTATTGTCAATAGCATTATTAAAAGCGGCATCAAAAACAGCAACAGCAGCATCAATTGGATAACCGCCAGTGCTTAGTTCACTCGCTTCGTATACACTCATATCTAAACGCGAAACCAATATTGGCTGGGTTCTTGAGCCTTGATTAACGTTAATGTTACCCACTTTATCTGCTTCTCGAAATGTTAATTTTCCTGCAATACCGAGAATTTTATTTTGTACAAAAAAAGCTTGTCCCGGCGCAATAAAGCCGTTAACCTCCGACGCTATGTTACTAGAACCTGTGGCACTGTTGTACACCACATAACGTCCTCTTTGCTCATCAGTACCCATGTTAGGATCCCATACATAGTAAGACTCCGTTAAACCCTCTTTAGATAGCGTACTCCAATTTACGGTATTTACATACGGATTTCCTATAAGGCTATAGCCATTAGTAGCTTGATTAGTAGTAGAATTTAAGACTTTACTATCAAAAACAATAGTTCCAATTGCTAAATTTCCAGTAGCCTTTAGGGTTACACATGAGTTCATAGTGTGCGATTCATTATTATTAATGATTGCATTTCGGTCTCCAAGCACCATCATTCGGTATCCATTGCCAATTTCAAGGTTAGTGTTGTTTGTTGCAGTTATGGTGCTCCAGCCATTTCCAACAGATTGATTATTGTTGAACTTAAACAAGGAAGGACTTGCTACTGCAGCAGTATCAAATCCACTTGCGCTTGTGCCTACGCCCACAATAGGAGTAGCTAATTGCCAATTGTTACTTATAAAATTTCTGGTTGTTACACCAGAGCTTAAAAGGTGGAAAGCTTTTTTGCCTTGTGCAATAAAGTTTTCAACGGTAACGTTCGTAGCGCCTAATATTGTTCCTGTAACTTGTCCGATTACTGCAGTTCCAGTTTTATCTGATTTTAATGTTATTGGAAGATCATTAAAGTTTGCTAATCCTTGAATAGTTATACTTGCATTAGGTGCTATGGTTAAAGTGCCTGATCCTGAAACGGTAAGTTTTGCATTTTTGGTTAGTGTAAATGGAATATCTAATGTTGGTGTTCCTTTTGGGATTTCTATATCTAAAGTTCCATCTGGAACTTGGTTGTTTGACCAATTGCCAGCTATAGACCACGTATTGTTTATTGCACCTGTCCACATGATGGCACAAGTAGTAACCGTAACCACTACTGCTTTGCGGGAGCTTTCGCAGCCATTAATAGTTTGTGAAACATAATAGGTACCTGAGCGGAGTGCAGTATTTGATGATAAAAAGTTGCTATCAGTCTCGGTAGCGTACCATTTTAAATCTTGGCCCGAGGCTATTAAGTTTAAAACAGTAGGTTGATCGCTTGCGCAAAAAGATTGCATAGAGGCCGTTGGTGAAGCGGGTTGCGAACAAGTTGAAATCATGACTCTGTTATTAGTACCATTTGAAGAAACAGCAACAAATCTGTTGTTTCCGTAAGTAACACCAAACCAGGAATTATCTGATCCAGAATTTCTTGAAGTCCAAATGATTCCGTCTGGGCTAGTCATTACTTTGTTACCTCTTCCATCATTAGCTACAGCTACAAAAAGCCCATTACCATAGGTAATTGCAACCCACTGATAATCTGCTGCTGATGATCTTGAAGTCCAATTAATCCCATCAGGGCTACTCATTATTCTATCTCCAGAGCCACTGGTTGCAGCAGCTACATATAGGCCATTTCCATAAGTCAAAGCATACCATTGATTGGTTGAGGCAGATTTTCTTGAAGTCCATACAATTCCGTCTGAGCTTGTCATGACTAAATCTTCAGTTCCATATTTAGCAACTGCTACAAAAAGTCCATTGCCATAGGTCACTGAAGACCAAGCGTTATCAGCAGTTGAAGATCTTGATGTCCAATTAATTCCATCAGGACTTGTCATTACTCGATTGCCTGTTCCTGAACTTGCAACGGCTACAAACAGGCCATTACCAAATGTCACTGAGGTCCAAGCATTATCAGCAGCTGAAGTTCTTGATGTCCAAGTAATTCCATCAGGACTTGTCATAATACCATGATCAGCACCATCAATTGCTACAGCTACAAAAAGACCGTTTCCATAAACTACTGAGGTCCACAAATTATCTGCTGCAGAGGCACGGGGAGTCCAAGTACAACCATCCGGACTAGTCATTACTCTGTTGCCTGATCCAGTGCAAGAAACTGCTACAAAAATATTTTTTCCATAAGTTACAGAACGCCACTGATTATCAGCTGCTGTGTTTAATGCGTTCCATGTAATACCATCAGTACTACTCATAATGCGGTTTCCAGCTCCACTATTGGCTACTGCTACATAATATCCGTTTCCATAAGTTACAGCAACCCAATTGTTGTCTGCTGCACTAAGTCTAGAATTCCATTGTAAACCATCAGTGCTGGTCATTATTCGGTTACCGGTACCATCAATTGCAACAGCAACAAAAACACCATTACCATAAGTAATTGATCTCCATGAGTTTTGAGCTGCTGGAGTTCCTGCTTGCCATGTTATACCATCAGAACTTGTCATTATTCTATTTCCTACTCCTGAACCGGCGACAGCCACAAAAAGATTATTTCCATATGTTACTGAAAACCAGCCAATATTTTCTGAGGCTGCTCTTGAAGTCCAAGTAATTCCATCAGGACTACTCATTACTCTATTACCAGAGCCACTACTTGCAACTGCAATAAAAAGTCCTTTACCATAGGTTACACTTGACCAATTCATATCAGCTGCTGAAGTTCTCGAAGTCCAAATAATTCCATCAGGACTCGTCATTACTCGGTTCCCTGTGCCGCTTTTGGCAACAGCTACAAAAAGTCCATTACCAAATGTAACTGATTGCCATTGGTTATCAGCAGCAGAGGTTCTCAGGGTCCAATTAATACCATCTGAACTGCTCATTACTCGGTTACCTGATCCATTTGTGCTCACTGCCACAAAAAGTCCGTTTCCGAAGGTAACCGATTGCCACTGATTTTCAGAAGGAGTATTTCTTGCCGTCCAGTTTTTACTATCGGGGCTGGTCATAACGCGTTTATCAACTCCCGAACTAGCTACCGCAACATATAGGCCATTACCATAGGTAACCGAAGTATAATTTAAATCGGAACCTTGATTGATACTCTGCCAATCTATTCCTTGACTGTAGGCCAAATAGGAACTGCAAAATAAAATACTGATTGTTAAATATTTTAAGAGTTTCATGATTACTACCATTTAAATTAATAATTTCAAGAAGTATTTTAGCGATAGTGGGGGATTATTACCAATGATGGTTTGGGCTTAACTTTTAGTCAGGCATGGTAATAATCGAACTTCATAGGGCATCCATATTAAATAAACGATAGTGCAAAAATCATAAACAGCAGAAAAGTAGTTTTTTAGTTTCATAGCAGTTTGAATATATTGTTAGTAATTAAATTTTACAAAGTCAATACAGTATATCTGTAGTACATAGATTATATTCTACGTAGTGGTTTTATACTACAGTTTAATAGCATTACAAATTTGGTTTTTCTTTTGTTATAAAACAAATTTTAAAACAATTATTTCTTACTTATTTTTTAAAAATATGCTTTTAATCGATAAAATATGCTTTTAATCGATTTTTTGTACGAATTTAAATCTGATATTTTTATTCCAATTGATTTCAAAAGTGCTTTTAAAGTTCAGTACCAATTATATTTTAGGACCTAGTCTAAAATCTTGGTAAATTAAACGGCAGTACAAGTGATAAATTTTTTGAAAGTAAAAAGGAGTGTGTCTAGATTTGCAAGAAGTAAGTTTAATTGGGTTTAAGGAACTTTCGAGTAGCAACTTGCTATATATTTCAATCTCTCTACTTTAGATATATAAACGCCAGCCAAAACGTTTTTGTACCTATTTAATATTTTAAAGTAGTTTATTAATATGGTAGTATTTTACGAAGTGGCATTA
This sequence comes from Flavobacterium erciyesense, assembly GCF_018069925.1. Taxonomy (GTDB): domain Bacteria; phylum Bacteroidota; class Bacteroidia; order Flavobacteriales; family Flavobacteriaceae; genus Flavobacterium; species Flavobacterium erciyesense. The sequence continues at coordinate 68,926 of NZ_JAGPXB010000006.1, forward strand.
ACGTAAAATCGCCTTTAGGAATACTTGTCCTAAAGGCGATTTTTGTTAACTTGAAAGAGGTAATGATTTCGAAATCTTATGTGTTAACCTTAATAATTTAAATTTACACCCAAACCTAATCCCATATCACTGTCGAAATGCGTTTTAATACTAAAATTCCTTTTGATAATGTAGCGTAATCCTGCCATGTATTCTTTATCGGTATTCCACATTAAATCCATGCGAACTCTTTTAGAAACAGGAATATCCATTCGTTCTAACTGAAATTACAAAATGGACTATTTTACAAAATGTAAACTTTAATAAATATATTTCTAGAATAGTTCATGAGTAGCTTGCAATTACTAAATTAAGTTGCGATAAAAACTATTGATTGTGGGGATAATGTGGGGATATTTATAAAATAAAAAACCCTAACTAATTGATGATCAATTGTTAGGGTTTTAATTGAGCGGAGAAAGAGGGATTCGAACCCCCGGACCTGTTACAGTCAACAGTTTTCAAGACTGCCGCATTCGACCGCTCTGCCATTTCTCCAGTATGTAGCTATCATTTTCTGATTGCGAGTGCAAATATAATAAGTTTTTTTTGAACCTACAATATACTTTTAGGATTTTATAAAAAAAATTCAATAACAGTGCAGAGTCAGGGGTATTTATAAATAAAAAAGGAGTTAGACTTGCTACCGAGATTGATAGAGGATGAGTTGTAAAATGAAAATATTTAAAAAGTGAATTTTTTAAGTTTTATAAAATGAAAAAGCCCGAAACTTAAGTTTCGGGCTCTTCGCGGAGAAAGAGGGATTCGAACCCCCGGACCTGTTACAGTCAACAGTTTTCAAGACTGCCGCATTCGACCGCTCTGCCATTTCTCCAATATGACGATTTCATTAGCTGAATTCGATTGCAAATGTAAGGTTCTTTTTGAGTTATACAAGCCCTTTTTTAGAAAAAAATAGAGTCTTTTTTAGATTGTATTTTAACTATTTCATTCTGTTGGCTTTACGGTCAAAAAAAAAATAAATATTATTTTAGTAACTCACGTATTCTGTTATTTCAAGGCCGTAGCCAATCATTCCTACACGCTTTTCTTGAACTGAATTGGTCACTAATCGTATTTTTGAGATGTCAATATCATGCAAAATTTGCGCTCCGATACCAAAATCTTTACTATCTATGACAATTTTTGGTGCTTTCATTTCACCTTTGGATTGTAAAATTTTTAAATCAGCTAAACGACTCAATAAATTAACCGATTGCATGTCTTGATTTACAAAAATAACAGCACCTTTACCGTCCTCATTAATTTTGCGGAACATATCGTCAAGTTGTTTATCTGCATTATTGGTTAGGGTACCTAATAAGTCATTATTCACTTGCGATGAGTTAATTCGAGTTAAAATTGGTTCACCCAAGTTCCATGTTCCTCTTGTTAATGCGATATGTATTTGCTTGTTGGTTGTTTGCTCGTAAGCACGCAATCTAAATGTACCAAAGCGTGTTTCTAAGTTGAAATCCTCTTTCTTTACGATAAGACTATCGTGTTGCATTCGATAAGCAACAAGGGCTTCAATTGAAACCAATTTTAAATCGAATTTCTTAGCCACTTCAACTAATTGAGGTAGGCGAGCCATAGTACCATCTTCATTCATGATTTCTACAATCACACCGGCCGATTTAAAACCTGCCAATCTAGCAAAATCAATAGCTGCCTCAGTATGACCAGTTCTACGTAAAACACCGCCTTGCTTGGCAATTAAAGGAAAAATATGTCCTGGTCGTGCTAAATCATGAGGTTTAGTTTCTGAATCAACTAATGCTTGAATGGTTTTGGCTCGGTCAGCTGCAGAGATTCCTGTAGTTACACCTTTTCCTCTTAAATCGACAGATACGGTAAAAGCGGTTTCCATTGGGTCTGTATTGTTACTCACCATAACATGCAAACCCAATTCCTTGCATCTGCTCTCTGTCAATGGAGCACATATTAGTCCTCGCCCATGTGTAGCCATAAAGTTGATCATTTCTGGAGTTACTTTTTCGGCTGCAGCCAAAAAATCACCTTCATTCTCACGATCTTCATCATCAACTACAATGATTACTTTTCCTTGACGGATATCTTCTATTGCTTCTTCAATTGTATTTAGTTGTATTTTGTCTTGATCCATTTTGACATTTAGTTTTGTGAGGGTAGTATTTTTTTAATAAATTTTTGGAAAGGAAGGAGTAAACTGTCCATGTTGATTAATCCTATGTCGTTCGTGGCGCGGTAAGTTAATAACACAGCAAGTGGCGTCAGTATAAAAGAGGATAGCCACGAACCAAGAAATGGCGTCATACCGTTTTCTTGCGCCAATCGTTTTCCGAAAGTATTGATAAAATGAAAGGTAATAAAAATTAAAACAGCAAAAACAATTGGTAATCCCAATCCTCCTTTACGAATAATAGCACCTAATGGAGCGCCAATAAAGAACATCAAAAAACAGGCAAATACAATAACAAATTTATCATACAAAGCAATTAAGTGTTTGTTGATATTTTTCTGTTTGTTAAATAATTCTGTTTTAGAGGAATCGATAGAGTAGGCAGTACTTTTTAAATTGCTAACGGCTATATTTAAAATATCTTTTTGTTGTTTGTCTGTATATAAAGTCAAAACATCAAAAGGCAATTTATTTTTCTTAGAACGGATTGCAATTTTATTTTTTTGCGGATAATTTACTCTATTGTTGCTGCTTTTTGCGAAGGACACGATTTCAGTTTTTAAATTCTTATTCAGAGAATCTAAAGTATAATTCAATTCGTTGGCAGTTAGCATTGTGTTGGTGTTAGCCACCGACTCGTCATTGACATCAGATTTATAAAATTCAGATAAATCAATATTTATAATTTGCTTTTTAAAAGCACTTTTTATAAAAGGCATTTTGCTTCGATCCTCGTATTTTTTAGGAACAATATCTTCATAATAATGGCCGTCATTTAAAACCAACTGCAAAATACTCGATTCTTCACTACTAATTAATTCACCGTCTTTGGCTTTAATAACAGTTTTGCTGCCATCACCAGTTTTTGATTTTTTGTGAATTGTAATTCCAGAAAGAATATTTCCTTCTTTACCGCTTTTTTTGTCGACTTTGATATTGTAAAAGCCTACATCGCTGAATTGTCCTTCGGCGATTGCAAGTGCTGGTTTTACTTGAGCAATATTTTTACGAAAGTTTATAAACTTGTACTCAGCGTACGGAATCACATTATTTGCAAAGAAAAAGGCAACAATACTTAGCAACGTAATAAAAACCGTTAAACTTCGCATGGCTCTTTGCAATGAAATTCCAGAGGATTTCATAGCGGCAAATTCGTAGTTTTCGGCTAGATTACCGAAAGTCATGATTGATGCCAGTAATATCGATAACGGTAATACCAATGGTACGATTCTAGGCATAGAAAAAGCCAGGAACTTTACGACCATAAATATGTCTAAATCTTTCCCGGCTAACTCTGATATGAATAACCAAACGGTTTGTAAAATGAAGATAAAAAATAGGATTACAAATACGGTTGTAAATGTAGTCAGAAATGTTTTTAATAAGTATTTGTCAAGAATTTTCACCTAATGCTTTAATCTAATTTGTTGATGTAGTAATTGGGATATTTGCTACCCACAAAGGTAAATTGATTTTTTGACAAAGGTTGGTTGGTTTTAAAAGAATTAACGGTTAATGTTGTTTTTGTTCCTTTTTTGCCAACTTCTATTAAATTATAAATGTGTTTGGTTTGTACATCTATTCCTAAAAGGATTTCTTTTCGTTGATCTCTAGCATTTGTAGGAACTAATTTGATATATTGAATTTTTCTACCTTTTACATTTTGAATAATATCCATCGTATACTTGTACCCTGAATTAAAAAAAGTCAACATTTTAGATGGAGTAATAGCATTGTCATCTTTTTCATTGATACTCGAAATCGTGATTTCTTCATCCTCAGGGACAATTGTATATGTTTTTTTTCCGTCAAAAATTTTAGTAACTCCCATAAAATTCAATACGTATTGATTGCCTTTCATGGTCACATTACCTTTGCTGTCTTGGTTGATATTCTCTTTGGCATTGTTTAATGAATATTTAAAATCAATTCCAATATTATTGTAACTTTTTACTTTGGCCGTCACTTGATCAAGTAGTTCCTTTGCTTTTTTATCTTGAGCTTGCGTTGAAAAACTAAATAATACACAAGCAAAGGCTAGTGTACATTTTTTAGCTAATTTTTGAAAGTTGTTGCTTTTTGAGTCTTGAATGATAAGTTCCATGTTTTAATTGTTTTGTTCATTGTTGAAAAATTGATCAAGAGCATGCATATCCATGATGTTTACACTACGCGCTTTACTGCCTTCAAAAGGACCTACAATTCCCGCAGCTTCTAATTGATCAATCAATCGACCTGCTCGGTTGTAGCCTAGTTTAAGTTTTCTTTGCAATAGTGATGCCGAACCTTGTTGTGCATTGACAATAATTTCGGCAGCTTCTCTGAATAAGCTGTCTCTTTCAGAAATATCTACATCAAGATTAATGCCATTTTCCTCTCCAACAAATTCTGGTAACAAATAAGCTGTTGCATATGCTTTTTGTGCACCAATGAATTCTGTAATTTTCTCGACTTCTGGCGTGTCTATGAAAGCACATTGTACACGTACCACATCGTTACCGTTCGTATAAAGTAAATCACCTCGACCAATTAATTGATCAGCACCTTGTGTGTCTAAAATAGTTCTAGAGTCAATTTTAGATGTTACTCTAAAAGCAATTCGGGCCGGGAAATTGGCCTTGATTAAACCGGTGATCACATTCACCGATGGTCGTTGCGTAGCAATTATCAAGTGAATCCCGATAGCTCTGGCCAATTGTGCCAATCTCGCTATAGGTACTTCGACCTCTTTTCCTGCGGTCATAATTAAATCGGCAAACTCATCAACTACCAATACAATGTAGGGTAAAAATCGGTGGCCATTTTCAGGATTTAATTTTCTTGATTTGAATTTTTCGTTGTACTCCTTGATATTTCGAACCATTGCATCTTTCAATAAAGAGTAACGATTGTCCATCTCCACGCAAAGTGAGTTCAAAGTATTCACTACTTTCGCATTGTCGGTGATAATGGCATCATCCATATCAGGTAACTTAGCTAAATAATGTCTTTCTATTTTATTAAAAAGTGTTAGTTCTACTTTTTTAGGATCTACTAAGACAAATTTCACCTCTGCGGGATGCTTTTTGTACAAAAGTGAAGTTAAAACCGCATTCAATCCTACCGATTTACCTTGACCAGTAGCACCCGCCATTAATAAGTGCGGCATTTTTGCTAAGTCAACTACAAATGTTTCGTTCGAAATGGTTTTTCCTAGTGCAATTGGCAGCTCCATTTCGGCCTCTTGAAATTTAGCACTACCAATAACGCTTTTCATGGAGACCATCGTTGGGTTTTTATTTGGAACCTCAATACCAATTGTTCCTTTTCCAGGAATTGGGGCAATGATACGAATTCCTAATGCTGAAAGTGAAAGGGCAATATCATCCTCTAAACTCTTAATTTTAGAGATGCGAATTCCTGCTTCAGGCACAATTTCATACAAAGTAACCGATGGACCAACGGTAGCTTTTATTTGTGCAATTTCGATTTTGTAATTTCGAAGCGTATCTACAATTCGATTTTTATTTTCTTCTAATTCTTCTTGATTAATGGTAATTCCACCACTTGAATATTCTTTTAAAATATCAATAGTTGGGAATTTGTAATTAGATAAATCCAAAGTAGGATCAAATAAACCAAAATCAGCTACCAATCTTGATGCTAGATTTTCTTCGATGATATCTTCCTCAGGTGCCGTTTCAATAACAAATGATTCTACTATTTCTGGTTCGACTTTAATACTAGGAGCAGGAGTAACCTCCATAGCTATTGGCTTAGTAGTAGGTTTTACTGCTAAGTCAGATGATGCACTTATAGTTGGCTTAAGCGCTTCTTTGTTGATTTCAAATTGAGTACCATTAGTTTTTAAATGTATGGTATCAATTTCTTCCTCCTCGGGAGTTGCATATTCTTCTAGGTTATAAGCGGCACTGTTTTCTTTGTCTTTTACTCCAATTGAAGGAGTTGCTTCTTCTTTTGCGGAAGCGGTAAAAAGAGATTGAATTTTTTCAGGTGAAATTTTAACTTTAAATATCACATAGATTATTAAACCAAAAATTAAAGTCAATAAAGTTCCAGTTTTCCCTAAATAATCTTGTAAAAACAGGTTGAGTTCGTAACCAATTGTTCCACCTAATTCAGGCACCGAAGTGGCAAAAAATCCTAACAAGATGCATAGAATTACCATCATGAAGAGATCCCAAAACCAAATATTTTTTAGTTTACGGCCGGGTATCCCAAGCAGCATGTAAAGTCCCGTTAAGAAAAAGAGTCTAACAAACAAAAATGCTGCAATCCCAAATCCCTGAAAAACCAGTAAATCTGCCAGAAATGCTCCAAATTTACCCAACCAGTTTTCTACGGTTTCTGAACGATCTGTTAATGCTTGAACAGCACTTTGATCTTGTTGCCCATGAAGGAAAAATGAAATAAAAGTAACTAGCAATGCAACCGAAAAAAGCACTAACAATGCTCCCAAAACAATTTTTTGTTGTTTAGAGATTACTATGCTTTTCGGTGAATCTACTTTGTCTGCGTTTTTTTTATTTGGGGGAGTCGTTTTGGTTGTTTTTGCCATTCGAGATTGTAAAATTGCCTAAAAAATAAAAGGGATGTAAATAACAAGACCAATAACAATTGCAGTTAGAGCGGCAAAAAATACCGCTCCCGCTGCAATGTCTTTTATGAATCCTATTTTTTCGTGAAAATTAGGGTGAATGAAATCGGCTATTTTTTCAACTGCGGTATTAAGTCCTTCTGTGCATAACACTAAGCCTAACGCCAATGTTTGAAAAAGCCATTCGGTTTTTGAAATTCCAAAATAAAATCCAGCTGCTGTAACCGCCACTCCGAGAGCGCATTGTACCATGATGCTGTGCTCTGTTTTTATCAGTGTTACTGCGCCTTTAAATGCAAACTGTACACTTTTTAAACGTCCAGATAAAAATTTATTGTCTTTTTGAAATTCCATATTGTTTGTGATTACAATACTGCTAAAGCAGCTTCGTAATTTGGTTCGTCAGCAATTTCAGCTACTTGCTCAGTGTGTGTAATGACGCCATTAGCATCAGTAACAATGATTACGCGAGAGTGTAAACCTGCTAAAGGTCCGTCAGTGATTTCTAAACCATTATTCTTACCAAATTCACCTGAAGCAAAATCAGATAAATTTACTACATTTTCAAGTCCTTCAGCTCCACAAAAACGTTTTTGAGCAAAAGGCAAATCGCGAGAAACACAAAGAACTACTGTGTTATCAAGATTTGCAGCACTTTCGTTAAACTTTCTAACAGAAGCGGCACAAGTTCCTGTATCAATACTTGGGAAAATATTCAAAACTAATTTTTTACCTGCAAACGAAGTTAAATCGGCTACAGATAAATCAGTTGCAACTAATTTAAAATCAGATAATTTTGAACCAACTGCTGGTAGTTCACCTGAAGTGTTTATTGGATTTCCTCCTAATGTAATAGATGCCATAATTTTTGTTTTTTTGTGAGGTTCAAAAGTATGAAAATTATTTAAGATTTTGAACTTAGTATCGGCTTATAACTTTTGTTTTTAGCGATAATTTAATTTTAATTTTACGCAGAACGTTTTGGTCTTAGCAAAAAAAACGCATCCTGAATTAGAATGCGTTTTTTTGTAATGTAAAGATTTTTATTTATCGATTGATCCTAGAACTCGTTTCATAAACTGATTCAAAGCTTCTTTTTTGTCAACCCCAGATTTAACCAATTTGTTGACTTCGATCGCACCGTACATGTTTGAGATTAACTCGCCAATAACATCTAATTCTTCATCTTTTAAGGAAGGAATTTCAGTCATAGCTTCTAGCACATCAATGGTTTCAATGATGTAGTCCTCATCATTTTCCTCGATAAATTGTGTTAAATGTTTGATTACGGGTAATTTCATTTTCTTTTTATATTTTAACGTATAAGTTTTTAATCAATTTAAAATTTTCGCTTCAGCTTACAATTTTAAACATTGCACTAAAAAATTAAACAATTTCGTTTACCAACTCAACCAATACTTCTTGTTTGTTGGTTTGTGTTTCGTTTACCAATTTTCCATTTACAAAAGTAGCGAAAGTAGGCAAGTTGCTTACGTTAGCTAATTTGCGAGATTCTGGGAAATTTTCAGCGTCTACCAAAGCAAATGTCATAGACTCGTTTTCAGTAGCCAATTTTTTGAATTTTGGTTTCATGATTCGGCAATTGCCACACCAAGAAGCTGAAAATTGTACAACAACTTTTTCTTCTTTAGTGATTAAATCTTGTAAACTATCAGAAGTTAATTCAATTAACATGGGATGTTTTTTTAGGGTTGAAAGGAACAAAGGTTCAAAGAGGTAAAGTTTTTAGAACTTCATGATTTGTGCGACAAAAAAGTTGCCGCTCAGACCCGCTGAACCTTTGTGTCTTTATTTTATTAGTTTAAACTTAAGTATTCAGCAGTACTTACGCGGTCAGCGCTCATTGCTTCTTTACCAGCTTCCCAGTTTGCAGGACAAACTTCACCTTTTTCTTGAATGTGTGTGTAAGCATCAACCATACGCAAGTATTCGTTTACGTTACGACCTAATGGCATATCGTTTACACTTTCGTGGAAAATTTTACCCGTTTCATCAATTAAGTAAGTAGCTCTAAAAGTTACGTTAGATCCTTCGATGATCACAGAATCTGTTTCTTCACTGTACTCAGTTGAGTCGATGTCAAGAATTCCTAAAATGTTAGATAAGTTACGGTTTGTATCAGCAAGAATTGGGTAAGTTACACCTTCAATTCCACCATTGTTTTTTGGAGTGTTCAACCAAGCAAAGTGTACTTCGTTTGTATCACAAGATGCTCCAATGATCATTGTATTTCTTTTTTCAAATTCTGGTAAAGCAGCTTGAAATGCGTGTAATTCAGTTGGGCATACAAAAGTAAAATCTTTTGGGTACCAAAATAAAAGTACTTTTTTGTTGTTGTTTACTGCTTCTTCGAATACGTTGATTTTTAAATTATCACCCATTTCAGAGATAGCATCTACTGCAATACTTGGAAATTTTTTACCTACTAATGACATTTTTATTGACTTTAAAGTTAATTTTTTGATTTTGCAAAAGTAGTTGTTCCTTGTTTAAATTAAAACAGATGTTTCATTACATCTTATTATACTTTAATAAACTTTTCTTATGCGGTATCTCAAACAACTTAAGTCCTTGTTGTTAACTCAAAGGTACGTGAACAGGTAGTGTGCCTTTTCCTAAAGTATCTGTCAAAAAATGTTGCGCCGCAGCTTCTTGAAACTCTTTAAAATCTTGATAAACCATTACCAAGCCTTTTGCTTGCGAGAGACTTGGAATGACTTGTAAGGAGTAAGGATTTCCAAACACGTAGACCGTACATTTTTTAGTCTCTAAAAGCTTTTTCAGCATATGCAACACTTCGTCTTCTAATTCAAAATTATTTAGTGGTTTTGCCTTGGGAACAAACAAGGAAATTAAAACTGTATCAAAGTTTTGTAATTGCTGTTCAAAGTGTATTGCAAATGATGTATCGTCTTGTGTGTAGGTAAATGTCGGACTTGATAATTCACTTTCTAAACTCGTAAAAAATAAATTGTTAATTGGTCCGTATAAGCTTATTTTGGCAAATGATTTCTTCTTAATAGCATTTAATAATTCTGCCTTTTTAGTTTTATTTATTAAGCTTGTGATGCTATTTTGAGCAATTTTTGTGTTTAGTTGTGAAGTGGTTTCCCAATCAAAATTTGTTGTGCTTGAAAGCTTAAATTCGTTTTTGGTATCTAATAAACCTGCTTTTTTCTTGTACTTCAATATGCGATTGTAACTAGCGTCAATTCTTTCTATAGTTGCGTTGGCTTTAATAAATTGAATTCCCTCAGCAATGTTTTCTGCAAAACATAAAACATCATTTCCCGCCTGAAAAGCTTCCCATTCTAATTGTCCTTTCTCAGTGTACAATTTTGAAACGCTGTGCATATTCAAAGCATCTGAAATAACTAATCCTTCAAATCCCATTTGAGTGCGTAACAATCCTTCAATAACTTTTTGAGATAGAGTTGCCGAAGTATTTTCGCCATCATTCAACGCCGGCACCGCTAAATGTCCAATCATAATAGAATCAACATCGGCGGCAATTCCAGCAGCAAAAGGATGCAATTCATTATTCATTAATTCCTCGAGACTTTCTGTTAAAACGGGTAAGCCAAGGTGAGAATCGACGTTGGTATTGCCGTGTCCCGGAAAATGTTTCAAACAACCTAAAATGCCTGCGTCATTTAAACCTTGCAAATAAGCTAGCGCGAATTGAGCGACTTTTTCTTTGTCTTCACCAAAGGAACGGTAGCCAATAACTGGATTATCCGGATTATTATTGATATCAGCTAGTGGCGCTAAATTGTAATGAATACCAACTGCTTTTAAATCAGTGCCAATTTGTTTTCCTACTTGATAAACCAAATCTATTTCGCTCAAGGGCAAAGCTCCAAGAGTAATAGCATAGGGATATTGTGGTGTTTTTTCAACACGCATTGCTAATCCCCATTCGGCATCAATACTAATAAGCAATGGAGTAGAGGCACACTTTTGATAGCGAATTATGAGTTCTTTCAAACGTTGGCAACTTTCATCATTTAAAATGACTTGTTTTTTAGACTCGTAATTAGTGGCAGCACTGGCTCTACTATGAAAAAAAGTAAGTCCACCAATGTGATGCTCCCTAATTAATTGTTCCAAGGCTTGAATTTCACTTTCGCTGTCGTTAATGAATGCCGCTGGAAAGAAAAACTGTCCAATTTTTTGTTTTAAAGTCATTGTAAAAGTGGAATAGTATTGTTGTACAAGCTAAATGCGCTGGTTCTTGTAACGAATATTGTTCGAACTTGCGTTAGGCTTGCTGTTTTATTTTAAATTACATTATTTCGATTGACGTAGATTCTCAGGAGTACTTTTTTTGCCAAAATCACTCGGAAAAATCAAGAATCGCGACAAAATTAAACCCGGAATGGTAGCCACAAAAACCCAAATAAAGAAGTTTCCGTACCCTAAATACTCCTGTATGTAACCGCTTACCATGCCTGGTAACATCATACCAAGAGCCATAAAACCAGTAGCAATAGAGTAGTGGGAGGTTTTCGATTCGCCTTCGGCAACATAAATCAAATACATCATGAAGGCAGCAAAACCAAAACCGTAGCCAAATTGCTCAATAATTACTGCCAAAACTACATATGGATTGTAATAAAAAATAGAAGTTGTCAGGTTTAAATTTAGTGGGTTCAGAGAATATTCTAGGTAAGGTAGATTTAAATTGAACATCACTTCCGGATGAATATATGAAATTAGTATAAATCCGATTATTGGTAAATGCATTGCTAAAATCATAGGTAGCATCCATTTACCTAGACCATCTCTTGAAATTACAAATCCTCCAATTAATCCTCCAAGAACAAGAGCTATAACTCCAAAAATTCCATAAATTATACCATAATCCATATTCGAGATACCCATTCCTTTTTTTGGGATTAAAGCGGAATTGCCATTGTGAACAATTAATTCATCTATAAATTTAGTTCTTTTCGATACTAAATCTTTGTATATTGTTTGGTCAGATTTTGATATATTCTTTAGATCTAAAGATGTTTTTTCATTTTGCATTATCGCGAAAATTGGCAAATTAGTATAAATAAATTGCATTTCACTTTTATTTGCTTTCCTATTGTGATTTATAATATTATAGTATGTTTTTAGTGCTGCTTTTTGCTCTGAAATTTTAGTTGACTCATCTAATTCATATTTAATAGGTTCAACTAAAAATGGATTAAGCATTTTCAGTAATTGTGATTCTCCTAAACGGAACAACAAAATAAAAGATATTATAAGAACTATTTGTTTTTTTTGGAAAAAAGTTGAGAAAACTTTGCTAAAATTTGGTTTACTAGTAGTTTCCACCTTTTTATTATTTTCGATTTTTGGAGAAAAAAAGAAATTGTAAATGGTTATGGCTATCATAAAAACGGCTACAAAAATCATTGTGTATGACCAGGCTTTATGTTTGTCTGTATAAACAATTTCTAGATAACCAGCTAAAATTACAACTAAGCCATTTCCAGTAAGAATTGCTATTTTATAGAAAGTACTTCTAATACCTAAAAACAGGGATTGTTGGTCTTTGCTTAATGCTAATAAATAAAAACCATCACTTGCAACATCATTGGAGGCAGAGGCAAAGGCAGCTACCCAAAAAATGGCTAAACTCAGAATAAAAAAGTTACTTGCGGGTATAATTAATCCAACAATTAAGAATGAAATTGAAATAGCAAGCTGCATAGTTAAAAACCATTTTCGTTTGGTGCCATGCAAATCGATAAACGGACTCCATAATGGTTTGATAACCCATGGAAGATACATTAAACTAGTGTAAACTCCGATATCTTCATTGCTAACTCCAAGACTTTTATACATAGTCCCAGAAACAGAAAGAATAATTGCATACGGAAAGCCCGATGCGAAATTTAATAAAGGAATCCAATACCAAGCTTTTGTGTCTGCTTTCATAGTTAGTTTTTAGTTTGATGCTGCTGCAAATGATACAATGGTTGGCTCACTTTCGTTGCCATACAAATCGATAAAGGTAATTGCGCAGGTTTTGTTTTTGTCTAGTTTGTAACTCGGAATAGCAATTTCAGCCAACTTTGATTGCTCATTGAAATTCTCTTTAGCAATAATTTGACTTGGATTATTGACATCTAATTTTGCTTGAAATCGAGAGCTGTAAACCACTACATAACGCATAGTATCGCCCGCAGGTTGGGCAACTGTAAAACGCGAAGCTATCGGGTCATTTTGAATTTTAGTAGCAATTGGTTTGCTCTGATTTTTTTTCACTGCTTGTGGCACAACGTTTGGCAACGCAGGATATTTGTATTGATTTTCAAGAAGCAATTTAGCCACGGTTTGATTCTTATTCACAAATCCTTTGGCACTGAAATAAGCATTTCCTTGAACGTTTTTGAAAGTTCTAGTCAAGTCAATTTGGTTTGGAATTTCTTTGGGATTGTTCCATCTTTTATCTGAATCTTCGTTTACTTTATAGGTGCTGTTTCCGATGTAAATCGCAGTATTATTCGAGTTATCAGACCACCATTTCAACAATTTTGAATACGATGCTTTTGGATGATCAATACTCCAATACAATTGTGGCAAAATATAATCGATCCATTTATTATCCATCCAAGCTAATGGATCGGCATAAAGATCGTCGTAATTGGTTTGCCCCGCCTCAGTATCGGAACCTTTTGGGTCAACTGATTTATTGCGCCAAACACCAAAAGGACTGATTCCGAATTGAACCCAAGGTTTTATCTTTTTAATCGAAAAAGCGACATCTTTAACAAAAGTATTTACGTTTTGTCTTCTCCAATCTTCTAAACTCAAACCAGTACCATACTTTTTGTAAGCAACTGAGTCATTAAATTTTTCGTTGGGCACTTTGTATGGATAAAAATAATCGTCAAAATGAATGGCATCAATATCGTAATTCGTCACTACTTCGTTTACCACGTTTAATAAATGCGCTTGTACTTCGGGTAAAGCAGGGTTGTAATAAATTTTTCCGCCATAGCGAATCATCCATTCCGGATGTTTAAAATAATCGTGTTCAGGACTTAAAATACTAGTGTTATAATCCATTGTAGCGCGGTACGGATTGAGCCATGCGTGAAATTCAAAACCTCGATTGTGTGCCTCATTAATCATCCAAGCCATTACATCATAGTAAGGTTGTGGTGCTTTCCCTTCTTTACCCGTTAAAAAACGAGACCAAGGTGCCAATTTAGTTGGGTAAAAAGCATCGCCAACACTACGTATTTGAACAATTACAGCATTATAATTCAGTTTTTTGTAAGTTTCTAAAATTTCAATATAATCTGCTTTTTGCTTGGCGACGTTATCAGTGCCGGCTTTTGGCCAATCTATATTTACAACTGTTGCAATCCATACGGCTCTGAATTCGTTTTTAGGATGTAGATTAGCTGTTTGTGCGCTCATTTGATGAAAAGTCAGTAAAAAGATAGACATCAATAAAGTGCAGCGCTTGAAATTTTTCATTCGATTGTAATTTTTAAAGTGTTCAAAAATAGTTTTTTTAGTGATAATAGCTAGCACAATTGACCCTAAAATTTGGCTTTATTTCAGTTTGCAATTTCTTTGCCAAAACAGCAAGCAGCTCTTTTGAGAACTTGATAGCCTAATAAAATTTTGCGAGAACGGACCGCAATTGGCTATTGATATTTCTATATTTGTGACTCAATTCTCTTTTTACCCAAAACATGTCAATTATTTCACAATTAGAACAATTAGCGAAGGATCTGGATGGAACTTTAGTTTATGATGATTTGCACAAAATATTGTACGCAACTGATGCTTCGGCTTACCGAATTTTTCCTTTGGCTGTAGCTTTTCCAAAAACGGAACAAGATATTGCTCGAATCATAACTTTTGCTGCAAAGCATCAAATTTCGATTACTCCGCGCACCGCAGGAACTTCATTAGCAGGGCAAACCGTAGGAAACGGAATAATTGTAGATGTGTCTAAACATTTTACAGCGATTAACGCTTTTGATGCCGGAGCGCAAACAGTGACGGTGCAACCAGGAGTTATTCGTGACGAATTGAATTTGTATCTCAAACCACACCGATTATTTTTTGGTCCCAATACATCTACGTCTAATCGATGCATGATTGGCGGCATGGTAGGAAATAACTCTTCAGGAACTACGTCTATTCGATATGGTGTGACTCGCGATAAAATTGTCAAGATAAAAGCCGTTTTAAGTGATGGTTCAACTGCTGTTTTTGAAAACATTACAACTGCTGAGTTCCAGCAAAAAATAAAAGGTTCTACTTTAGAGAGTCAAATTTACCGAACTTTATTTGAGGAACTTTCTAACACAGAGCAGCAACTCGAAATTAAAAGAGAATTCCCAAAACCTGAAATTCACAGACGTAATACGGGCTATGCAGTCGATATTTTGTTGCAATCGGAACTTTTTGGAGGAACAAATTCCCATATCAATGTTGGTCAATTACTTTGCGGAAGCGAGGGAACATTGGCGTTTACTACTGAAGTGACCTTGAAGGTAGATGCATTACCGCCTGCCAATAACGTGATGGTTGTAGCGCATTTTGATTCGGTTCAAGAAAGTCTCGAAGCGGTGGTAACAGCGATGAAACACCATCTGTACACTTGCGAGTTAATGGACGATACCATTTTAAATTGCACCAAAACCAACAGAGAGCAAGCTAAAAATCGATTTTTTATTCAAGGTGATCCTAAAGCCGTTTTAATGCTTGAAGTAGCTTCTGAAATCAGTATGGAAGATGCCGAAAAACAAGCTGATGATTTAATTTTTGATTTACAACAACAGAATTTCGGTTATGCTTTACCAAAAATTTACGGTGATGATATCAACAAAATAAATGAACTTAGAAAAGCAGGTTTGGGTCTTTTGGGTAGTATTGTTGGCGATGATAAAGCAGCCGATAGTATTGAAGATACTGCAGTAGAATTAAGTGATTTACCTAACTATATAGCTGACTTTTCAGCAATGATGGAACGTCACGGTCAAAGTGCTATCTATTATGCGCATGCCGGTGCTGGCGAAATTCACCTTCGACCTGTTTTAAATTTAAAGACAAAAGAAGGTGTGCACCAATTTCGAAATATTGCTACCGAGGTCGCTATTTTGGTTAAAAAATACCGTGGTTCCTTAAGTGGTGAGCACGGTGATGGCATTGTACGCGGGGAATTTTTGCCATTTATGATTGGTGCTAAAAATTACGAATTACTCAAACGAATCAAAAAAGCATTTGATCCAAACGGAATTATGAATTCGGGTAAAATTGTTGATGCGTTAAAAATGGACGAGAACCTACGTGTTGAAGCGGGTAGGGAAGAGCCCAACATTACGACCATTCAAGATTTTTCAGATAGTATGGGAATTTTGCGCGTTGCCGAAAAATGTAATGGTTCTGGAGATTGTCGCAAATTACCGTCAGCAGGTGGTACTTTATGTCCGAGTTACCGCGCTACTCGAAACGAAAAAGATACTACTAGAGCACGTGCCAATGCACTCCGAGAATACCTGACTCATTCTGAAAAAGAAAATAAATTTGACCATAAAGAGTTATACGAAGTTTTCGAATTGTGCGTGAGCTGCAAAGCTTGCTCCAGCGAGTGTCCGAGTAATGTTGACGTAGCGGCGTTAAAATCTGAATTTTTGTATCAATACCAAAAAGCGAATGGTTTCTCGCTACGTAACAAAATATTTGCTTACAATGCCAGACTAAATGCGTTGGGAAGCATAACCCCAAAAATTACCAACTGGATTGTTAATTTGCCTTTGGTAAAAAATAAAATGGGCGTTGCCAAAGAACGCACTGTGCCGCACTTAGCTAGAAAAACTTTTAGATCATGGTTAGCTAAGCAAAAAAGAAAGCAAACTGAATTTCCAAACGGAAAATTAGTTTTGTTTGTGGATGAATTTACGAATTATTATGACGTACAAGTTGGCATCGACGCTTACGAATTATTATCGGCTTTGGGTTACGAAGTGCTTATCGTTGATCATGAAGAAAGCGGAAGGGCTTTTATTTCAAAAGGTTTTTTAGAACAAGCCAAATCGATTGCTAATACCAATGTTGCTGTTTTTTCGGGATTTATTTCTGAGGACTTACCATTAGTTGGTTTAGAACCCTCAGCGATTTTAACTTTTAGAGATGAATATTTGCGCTTAGCAGATGATGTAGAAAAAGCCAAAGAAGTGGCTGCACATACGCATACTATCGAAGAGTTTTTTAAACTCGAAATAACAAAAGGAAATATTTCAGCTAAAAACTTTTCTGATAAAGAAAAACAAATTAAAATTCATGGACACTGCCATCAAAAGTCTTTGAGTACGATTGAAGCTACTTTTGCAATGCTAAATTTACCAAGTAATACAACGGTAACCATCTATAATTCGGGTTGCTGTGGTATGGCGGGATCGTTTGGATACGAAAAAGAACATTATGAAATTAGTATGCAAATGGGCGAGGATACCCTTTTTCCAAAAGTGAGGAACACTGCAACTAACACAGCTATTGCCGCAGCAGGAACAAGTTGCAGGCATCAAATTTTTGACGGTACGTCGCGTCAAGCCTTGCATCCTGTTTCTATTTTAAGAGATTGTTTGCTTTAAACGAAGAATTGCGTTATGAAATGATGGAATAATTTAACTCAAAGACAACAAAGTAAAGGTCAGCGACATAATTTTAAAAAAAACCTAGGAATTCAATATGTTTTGGAATAAAAAGAAAAAACCGTCAGTTACAGAAGATGACAAAAAATGGATTGAGGAAAGTTTTATTTTCCTTCGTGAAATTTTGGGCAATGAACACTTCGATAATTTAATAACAATTACTCCAACTAAAAACTTTTATAATTGGACTTTCAAAGGTGATGAAGAAGATGCCGTATTCGTTCTAGAAAGAACAAAAGATTTAATGCAAATAGAAGATTCTAACATTCGAATTGAATACTTTTCTAATCAACCAATAGAAATGAATGATGGGACAATTCTATCTAGCCCAGAAGATATTAATGGACAATGGCAAAGTGCAACTGGAGCATATGAAGAATTTGAAAATGAGAAAATAATTTACATTGAGAAAGAACAACTGAAAAACTCTCTTTCCTTAATTGCTACAATTGCTATTGAATTGTCGCGCTTTATTTTGCTTGGTGAAAACAGAATTGAAGAAAATGATGAATATTTAACTGAATTGACAGCTATAGCATATGGTTTTGGAATTTTTCTAGGTAACTCAAGATTTCAACATACCAAATTCCAAAACATTTCTAATTCAGGTTGGCAAATGAGTTGTCAAGGATATTTACCTGAACAAATAATCGCTTATGCAATGGTCTGGATAAGTCTTCAAAGAAAGGAATCAACCGAATATGAAAAATACTTAAACAAAGAAATGGCAAAATTTTTTACTCAAAATATCGAATATTTACGCACAAACAATCAATAAGGTTGCTAACAGCTACTATAATGTATTTGGGCATTTGTCTTGATGGCAAAATGATTTTGTACTTGGGAAATTTGTGCTCAACTGAAAAATATCTAATCTTTCATCCTAAACCTCGTGTCGCACCGAAACGTTTAGTTTTTGAAAAAAAAAGAGTAACAAACTATGATAATACAATTAGTTTTATACTTTTGATTTTTGAAGTTATTTTGCAGAATCAACAACAGAAATTTGCAAAAATTACAGATTATAAATTTAATTGATAAAAATACAAGATGGCATTAAAGGGCTTATTTAGAAAAAAAACCGTTCAAGATATCTTAAAGCAAGTTGAAAAAAATAATGCCGATGGCCACGCAGCCTTAGGCAAGCACTTGACAGCCCGAGATTTGACCGCATTTGGAATTGCAGCAATCGTAGGAGCTGGTATTTTTAGTACAATTGGTAAAGCTAGTGCCGATGGCGGACCTGCCGTAATATTTTTGTTTCTTTTTACTGCGGTTGCTTGTAGTTTTGCTGCATTTGCTTACGCTGAATTTGCATCAATGGTGCCGGTTTCAGGAAGTGCATACACCTATTCGTATGTAGCTTTTGGTGAAATCATTGCCTGGATTATTGGTTGGGCATTGATTATGGAGTATTCTGTGGGGAATATAACAGTAGCTATTTCGTGGAGTGATTACTTTACCGGCTTGCTTCAAAGTGGCGGAATTCACTTACCACAATGGGTTCAAATGGATTATTTATCAGCTTCTCGCGGATATGATGAAGCTATGGCGCTGATGCAAAGTGGAAAAGAATTTGCTAATTTGAGTCCGGCTTTGCAAAATGCACATAATGCATGGCAAACTGCACCGGTTATTGGCTCGTTTCATTTTGTAGCTGATTTACCTGCCTTGTTAATCATTGTTTTGATCACAGCTTTGATTTATCGTGGTATGAAGGAATCCCGCAATGCTAGTAATATCATGGTAGTTGTCAAATTATGTATTGTACTTTTGGTAATTGCTGTAGGTATTTTTTATGTAGATACGGCCAATTGGGACCCGTTTGCACCAAATGGTGTTTCTGGAGTTTTAAAAGGGGTGTCAGCTGTGTTTTTTGCCTATATTGGCTTTGATGCCATTTCTACAACTGCCGAAGAATGTAAAGATCCACAACGTGATTTGCCTCGTGGTATGATGTGGGCAATCATTATTTGTACGCTTTTATACATCGCCATTGCGTTAGTTTTGACCGGAATGGTTTCTTACGATTTACTAAATGTAGGTGATCCATTAGCCTTTGTTTTTGAAAAATTAGACTTGAAATGGATGTCGGGAATTATTGCTGTGAGTGCAGTGGTTGCTATGGCAAGTGTGTTGTTGGTTTTTCAAATGGGCCAACCTCGTATTTGGATGAGTATGAGTCGTGATGGTTTGTTGCCGAAACGTTTCTCAAAAGTGCATCCAAAATACAAAACACCATCGTACGCAACTATTGTAACTGGATTTGTTGTTGCAGTTCCAGCGCTGTTTTTGAATCTGACTTTAGTTACTGATTTATGCAGTATTGGTACCTTATTTGCCTTTGTTTTAGTTTGTGCTGGAGTTCTAGTACTTCAAAACAAACCAGATATCCCACGAGGGAAATTCAAAACGCCGTACGTAAATTCTAAGTTTATTATGCCAATTTTGCTTTTGATTGGTGTTGTTTATGCTTTTGTGTACAACAAAAAAGCGACGATGGATTTTATTACTAATGAAACTCAGACAAATTCTTCTGCAGCTATTATTACTAGCTTAACCAAAGAAGAAACTATAAAAGTATATGATTATTTAGTTGGTTTGGATGCTAAAAATGCTACAACAGATACTCCGGATTTAGAGCAAATTTTAAATCAGTACCAAGAAGATGAAGCAAAGTATGCTGAAGTTGTAAAAGGTTTGCCTGTAGCGGATGCTTTAAAATACGAGTCTGGTTTTAGTTTGTTCAAACATAAAATTCCAATGTGGATTTTCCTTTTGAGTTTAATCGGTTTAACAGCTTGGGCTTATCGCGCTAATTTGTCTTTAATTCCGCTTTTGGGTTTAATTTGCTGCTTGTACATGATGGCGGAATTAAGCGTTTGGAATTGGATTTATTTTGGAGTTTGGTTGCTTTTAGGATTAGTTATTTACTTTGGCTTTAGTCAAAAAAATAGTAAACTAAATACAGTTTCAGAATAAGAAATTAATTTTATACTCTATAAATGCTCTACTTTAGTGGAGCATTTTTTTTTGGACTAAGTTCTACCATTTAAAGTATTGTATTTTACATGTAAAACTTTTTGATGATTTACCAATCGATAGGTAGATAGCTCGTTTTAATAGTAGGTAGTTTTGTTTAATGCAGGTAAATAGTATCGCTTAAATCATATTGAAAGATCAATAATTATGCTCCAACCAAACCAATAAGTAATGAAAGAAATACTCTATACAATAGCATATAACTTCCATTAATAGAGGCTAATTAAAATTTCCAATAATTAAAAAAACATGAATCGATATGAGGTTTACTTATCAGATCTGATTCCAGCTCGAGCATAAAATCTGTGTTAATTTGTTTTCAAGTGAATAAGGTATATAAAATGATTTCAATATTTGTTTAAAGACCTAAATAGGAACGAAGAATCAATTACATTGGAAAAAAATGCTTAATATTGAAAAATTGGAATAAGACAATTAACTACTTTTTAACTATACCACACAATTATGAAAACAAAATACCATTCACCTTTTTTAGTAACCGCAATTTTACTTGTGGCTACGCTTTCATCTGCGCAACATAAATTTGTGAACACTCCCCCTGATGTTTCGCCTATGCCCATGAAACCTGAAATGACTGAAATTTGGGAGCCACAAGTTCAAGTAGTAACACCTGCGAAAGTTTTAGGAAACGCTCCTTCTGATGCGATTATCCTATTTGATGGAAAAAATTTAGATCAATGGGTAAGTCAAAAAGAAAAAAGTAAAGCTGCACCTTGGAAAATTATCAATAATGATTACATGGAGGTGGTTCCTAGTTCTGGCGGTATACAAACTAAAATGTCGTTTGGGGATTGTCAATTGCACCTAGAGTGGAGTGCTCCAGACGAAGTTCTTGATGGCGGACAGGCGAGAGGAAACAGCGGTGTTTTTTTTCAAAACCGTTATGAACTCCAGATTTTAGATTCATACAACAATAGAACATACGCCAACGGTCAAGCAGGTAGTATCTACAAAGATCATCCACCTTTGGTTAATGCCGTAAAAACGCCCTTAGAATGGAACTCTTATGATGTAGTTTATACCGCACCAAGATTTAAGTCCGATGGCAAAATTGATGCTCCAGCTCGAATTACCGTTTTTTTGAATGGTGTTTTGGTGCAAAACAATGCTACAATAAATGGTTTAACTTTGTACATTGGATTACACAATTATGCATCTGCACACGGAGAGGATGTAATTTCGTTGCAAGATCATGATTCAAAAAATCAGTTTAGAAATATTTGGGTTCGAAGATTATAATATAAAAATTTGTATGGAGCGCTAGTAACGCTCCATTTTTGTAGGATTTCATTTTTGAAACTGAATTTACTTATATTTGTTGACCTTTAAAAATGTAAAAAGTGACTCCAATTAATAAGAAGAAAATATTTAATGACCCTATTTACGGGTTTATCACTATACCGAATGCACTAATTTATGATCTAATTCAACATCCTTATTTTCAGCGTTTACGCCGTATTTCACAAATGGGGTTGTCCTATCTAGTGTATCCCGGTGCCAACCATACTCGTTTTCATCATGCTTTGGGTTGTATGCATTTGATGCAAAAGGCAGTTGATGTACTTCGTTTTAAGGGAGTTGTCATTTCAGCAGAAGAAGAAAATGCCCTTTACATTGCTATTCTACTTCATGACATTGGTCACGGTCCATTTTCGCATGCTATGGAAAAAAGTATTGTTGAAGATGTGCACCATGAGGAAATTTCTTTGCTATTCATGAATCAGTTAAACAGTGAATTCAACGGAAAATTAAGCTTGGCAATTCAAGTGTTTAAGGGAGAATACAACCGTAAATTCATGTTACAATTGATATCTAGTCAACTAGATATGGATAGAATGGATTATTTGAAAAGAGATAGTTTTTATTCTGGAGTGGCAGAAGGAAATGTAAACTCGGAGCGCCTCATTCAAATGATGAACGTGGTGGATGATTATTTGGTTATTGAAGAAAAAGGAATTTACTCCGTAGAGAAATTCTTGATGTCGCGAAGATTAATGTATTGGCAAGCCTATTTGCACAAAACGAGTTTGGTTGCCGAACTTATTTTGATGAAAATCTTAAAAAGAGCCAAAGAACTTACACTAAAAGGTATTGTACTTCCTTGCAGCGAACCGCTTTTGTTTTTTATGCAAAACAGAGTTTCTTTACAAAATTTTGATGCTGCTACTTTAGATTTATTTTCACAATTGGATGATTTTGATATCATTGGTGCTTTAAAAACTTGGCAAAGACATCCCGATTATATTTTGTCATCTTTAAGTAAAATGATTGTCAACAGGGATTTGTTGAAGATCAAATTAAGTAGCGAAAAAGTAGATTTAGACTATCTACAAGAACTTAAAGAACGATTTTCTAGAGAACATCATATTTCTGTCGCAGATACTAACTACTTTATTTTTAGAGGAAAAATCAAAAATCAAGCCTACAGTAAAGAAGCAGAACCGATCCGAATTTTGAAAAAAGATAATACAGTTGAAGATGTAATTGAGTCTTCTGACCAGCTGAATTTAAAATCGTTATCCAAAGCAGTGACTAAGTATTATCTATGTTTCCCAAAACAACTGTTATAAAAACAGCATTTAAAATCTATTTTTTTATATTTTTGTCGCGATGAAATTTACAGCAGAACAAATAGCGGGGATATTAGAAGGTGAAGTAATTGGTAATGCCAATGCCGAGGTTTCTACCTTATCAAAAATTGAAGAAGGAGTAGAAGGTTCTCTAACTTTTTTATCTAATCCGAAGTATCAAAATTATATTTATACTACAAAAGCCTCTATAACAATTGTTAATAAAAATTTTATAGTCGATGCTCCTGTTGAAACGACTCTTATAAAAGTAGACGATGCTTATGCTAGTTTTACCAAACTTTTAGAATTTTACAACGAAGTTAAATTGAATAAAACTGGGGTAGAACAACCTTCATTTATAGCTGATAACGCAAAATTGGGGTCTAATATTTATTTAGGTGCCTTTAGTTATATCGGGCAAAATGTCGTTTTAGGTGACAATGTAAAGATTTATCCTAATTGTTTTGTGGGTGATAATGTAGTAATTGGAGACAATTGTGTTGTTTTCGCTGGTGCAAAAATATATTCAGAAACAAATATAGGGAACAATTGTACGATTCATTCTGGCGCTATTATAGGTGCAGATGGTTTTGGTTTTGCTCCAAATCCAGATGGAACTTATACTAAGATTCCGCAAATTGGGAACGTAGTTATTGAAGATAATGTCGATATTGGTTCCTGTACAACAATTGATAGAGCAACAATGGGTTCTACAATTATACGCAAAGGAGTAAAATTAGACAATCAAATACAAATTGCTCATAATGTCGAAATTGGCGAAAATACGGTGATTGCGGCCCAAACAGGCGTTGCAGGATCGACCAAAATTGGCAAAAATGGAATGATAGGTGGTCAAGTTGGTATTTCAGGTCATTTGACAATTGGCAATAATGTGCGCATTCAGGCACAATCAGGTGTTGGTCGTAATATAAAAGACAACGAAGTCTTACAAGGAAGCCCAACATTTGGATACAATGATTTTAGTAAGTCATACGTTCACTTTAAAAACTTACCCAAAATTGTTGCAGAAATTGAAGAATTAAAAAAACAAATATTAAACCAAAAAAATGGAAACAATGGTTAAACAGAAGACCATCAAAACAGAAATCTCACTAACAGGAGTTGGCTTACATACTGGTAAAGAAGTAAAAATGACTTTTAAACCTGCTCCAGTGAATAATGGTTTTACTTTTGTTCGAATAGATCTTGAAGGACAACCCGTTATTGAGGCAGATGCTAACTTTGTAGTAAATACACAAAGAGGTACCAATCTAGAAAAACGTGGCGTACAAATTCAGACTCCTGAACATGTTTTAGCAGCTTTAATTGGTTGTGATTTAGATAACGTTATTATTGAATTGAATGCTTCTGAACTTCCAATCATGGATGGTTCATCGAAATATTTTGTTGAAGCTTTAGAACAAGCTGGTTTTGAAGAGCAAAACGCAAACCGTAACGTTTATGTAGTAAAAGAGGTTATTTCATTTACAGATGAGGCGACTGGCAGTGAAATATTAGTAATGCCTAGCGATCAATATTGTGTAACTGCAATGGTTGATTTTGGCACCAAAATTCTTGGAACTCAAAACGCCAATATGAAAAGCATTTCAGAATTTAAATCTGAAATTGCCGATTCTAGAACCTTCAGTTTTTTACATGAACTAGAATCTCTTTTAGAACATGGATTGATAAAAGGAGGCGATTTAAACAACGCTATTGTGTATGTAGATAAAGAAATATCTGCCACAACAATGGAGAATTTGAAGCGTGCTTTTGGTAAAGATGAAATTTCAGTAAAACCAAATGGTATTTTAGACAACCTTACTTTGCACTATCCAAATGAAGCAGCGCGTCATAAATTGTTAGACGTGGTTGGTGATTTAGCGTTGATAGGAACTCGTATTCAAGGAAAAGTAATTGCAAACAAGCCAGGGCATTTTGTAAACACGCAGTTTGCCAAAAAAATGGCGAAGATTATCAAAATAGAACAACGCAATTATGTGCCAGTTTATGATTTGAATCAAGAGCCCTTGATGGATATTCATAAAATCATGGCTGTATTGCCACACCGTCCACCATTTTTATTGATTGATCGCATTATTGAAATGTCTGAAAGTCATGTGGTTGGAATGAAGAATGTAACTATGAATGAAAATTTCTTCGTAGGGCATTTTCCAGAAGCTCCAGTTATGCCAGGAGTTCTTATCGTAGAAGCTATGGCGCAAACAGGCGGAATTTTGGTTTTAAGTACTGTTCCAGATCCAGAAAATTACTTGACCTATTTCATGAAAATTGATAATGTGAAGTTCAAACATAAAGTTTTACCCGGCGATACATTAATCTTTAAGTGTGATTTGATTACACCAATCAGAAGAGGTATTTGCCACATGCAAGCCAATGCTTACGCTAACGGAAAATTAGTTGCTGAAGCAGAATTAATGGCGCAAATTGCAAAAAAACAATAATTTTTTTGTTGATTTGGTTAATCGTTTTTCGGTTAATCGATTAAACAGGTAAACGATTAAATAAAGATTATGAATCAACCACTAGCTTACGTTCACCCTGGTGCTAAAATTGCCAAGAATGTTGTTATAGAGCCTTTTACCACCATACACAACAATGTAGTTATTGGTGATGGAACATGGATTGGATCGAATGTGACCATCATGGAAGGAGCCCGCATAGGAAAAAATTGTAATATTTTTCCAGGCGCAGTTATATCGGCAGTGCCGCAAGATTTAAAGTTTGGAGGCGAAGATTCTCTTGTAATTATTGGCGACAATTGTACAATTAGAGAGTGCGTTACAATAAACAGAGGTACAATTGCTTCAGGACAAACTGTTATTGGAGACAATTGTTTGATTATGGCAACAGCGCATATTGCGCATGATTGTCATGTTGGTAATAATGCAATTATTGTAAACGGTGTTTTATTAGGTGGTCACGTAACCATTGGTAATTACGCTATTATTGGAGGATTATCAGCTGTTCATCAGTTTATTAGTGTGGGAGATCATGCTATGATTTCTGGTGGATCATTGTTAAGAAAAGATGTTCCGCCTTACACAAAAGCAGCAAAAGAACCACTTTCATATGTAGGTATAAATTCTGTGGGTTTAAGAAGACGTGGATTTACCTCTGAAAAAATCAGAGAAATTCAAGAAATCTACCGTATTTTGTATCAAAAGAATTATAATGTAACACAAGCATTAGGGATCATTGAGGCAGAAATGGAAGCAACTCCAGAACGTGATGAAATCATTGATTTTATTCGAAATTCATCACGAGGAGTAATGAAAGGCTACTCAGGAAATTATTAAAAATTAAAATAAATATAAACCGCTGTTAAGATTTTAATTAATAGCTAAACATACCAAAATGGCAACTACATCGGATATTAAAAACGGATTGTGCATTAAATACAACAACGATATTTATAAAATTATCGAATTCTTACACGTAAAACCAGGTAAAGGTCCTGCTTTTGTCAGAACTAAATTAAGAAGTTTGACTAACGGGAAAGTATTGGATAACACTTTTTCTGCAGGTCATAAAATTGAAGAAGTTCGTGTAGAGAATCATAAATTTCAATTTTTGTATCCAGAGGGTGAGCAGTTTCACTTCATGAATACAGAAACTTTTGAGCAAATTTCATTGAACAAAAACATTTTAGATTCACCAGATTTATTAAAAGAGGGCGAAAATGTAATGGTAAGTATTAATACAGAAACTGATTTACCGTTATCTGTTGATATGCCAGCATCAGTTGTCTTAGAAGTTACTTACGCAGAGCCAGGAATTAAAGGAAATACAGCAACTAACGCCACTAAATCTGCAACTGTAGAAACAGGTGCTACTGTAAATGTACCTTTGTTTATCAACGAAGGAGACAAAATTAAAATTGAGACTGCTACAGGTTCTTACATGGAGCGTGTAAAAGAGTAATTAATTTAGGTTTTCTATTTTCGTGAATTTTTTTTTTGATTCACTAAAATAGAAAACCTAATTTGCTTTTTATTAAAGATATATTAGATGAAATTCGAAAAAGTTTACGCTTTACAAGAAATAGCTGCAATAATTGGTTGTGAGTTTATTGGTGACGCCAATTTTCCGGTACAGGGTATGAATGAAATTCATGTCGTTACACCGGGAGATATCGTATTTGTGGATCATCCAAAATACTATGACAAGGCTTTGCAATCGGCCGCTACAATTGTTTTAATAAATAAGAAAGTAGACTGTCCGGAGGGTAAAGCACTTTTGCTTTCTGATGATCCTTTTCGAGATTTTAATGTATTGACAAAGCATTTTAAGCCTTTTCAAGCAACTAATTCTGCTATTGCTTCTTCTGCAAAAATTGGAGAAGGAACTGTGATACAACCCAATTGTTTCATCGGGAATCAAGTGGTAATAGGAAAAAATTGTTTAATTCATCCCAATGTAACCATTTATGATCACACTGTTATCGGTGATAATGTAATCATTCATGCAGGAACAATTTTAGGTGCAGATGCTTTTTATTACAAAAAACGTGCAGAAGGTTTTGATCAGTTAATATCGGGAGGACGCGTTGTGATTGAGGATAATGTTGGTATCGGTGCTTTGTGTACTATTGATAAAGGTGTTACTGGCGATACAACTATTGGTGCAGGTACAAAGTTAGACAACCAAGTACACGTTGGACACGACACTGTTATTGGTAAAAAATGTTTGATTGCTTCTCAAACCGGAATTGCGGGATGCGTTATTATTGAAGACGAAGTTACTATTTGGGGACAAGTAGGAACTACTAGCGGTATAACTATCGGCGCTAAGGCGGTAATTATGGGACAAACGGGAGTTACCAAATCAGTTGAAGGTGGTAAATCCTATTTTGGAACCCCGATAGAAGAATCCCGAGAAAAATTGAAACAATTAGCTCATATTAAAAAGATTCCAGAAATTTTAAACAAACTAAAATAATATGTCTGTAAAAGAGATAGTTCAAAAGTTTTATAAGTCGGATGCCTTAATTGATAGCGCGGTCATTAAAGATTTTCTTCATCCAGAAGTGGTAGTGGAGTGGAATAGTAGTAAAGGTTTTGTTGAGTTAGATTATAATGCATTAGTGCAATTATCCGATGAATTAAGTAAAGCTTATGTGCGTTCAAAGGTACGCATTAGCCATATTTTGTCTGAGAATGATATGGTGTCGTTACGCTACTCCCATTTTGTAAAAACTATTGAAAATCCCAGAGAGGAGATGTTACTAGCTCATTTTAATGTTATTTGGCAAATAAAAGATAATAAACTTTTTCGAGGCTATCAAATGAGTCAATTATCATAATTAAATGCAATTGGCTTGCCATACATTGATTTACCCAAAAGAGGTAGTTTTATTCAAAATTGTTTCGATCGGTTGGTTTATTGGTAAAATTATCTCATTCAAAGTTTGGATATCAGATCGATATTTTCCTGTAATTCCTGTATTTAACTTTTTACAGTTTTCGAATCAAGTCCACTTCATTATATTTTTTATTTCTTTACTCCTTATTGGAGGTCTTTTCTTTTATCCTTTAAAAAGACACTTGGTGTTAGCTGTCATTGTTATAGAGTTTGCATCCTGTCTATTAGATTATATGCGATGGCAGCCTTGGGAATATCAATATCTTTTGACCTTGATTTTTTTTTTATTTGCAAGAAATAGCAAACATTTTCTATCATTGGTGGGGTTGTTAATTGCTGTAACTTATATTTTCAGTGGCCTTCATAAGTTTAGTGGAAGTTTTTTATATATTTTTTGGGATAGTATTATTTTGAAAAAAATCATACATATTTCTGATGGATTGATAAAGAATCCTTTTGTACATTATTTTGGATTGATTTTCCCTGCCATAGAAATTTTTATTGGAGTTGGTATTTTATTTTTTCGGAATAAAAAAAACTGTGCCATTCTCGCAATTTTAATGCATTTGTTCATATTATTGCTTTTTGGACCATTAGGACTGAATTACAACATAATAATTGTTCCATGGAACTTGGTTATGTTAGGGTTAGTTTTGATTCTTTTTTATCACGAGGGATTCTCAAATCTTACATTATTATTCTTTAACAATATTCGTAATATAAGCGTTTTAGTGGTTATTGTAATGATGCCAATTTTGTCTTTTTTTGGAAATTGGGATGATTATCTTTCTTTTAATTTATATTCTGGAAATACAAAAACACTTTCAATTTGTGTAGATAAAATTCAAAAATACCCTGAATTAGAGAAAAGGAGATCAAAATTAAAAAACGATATCTTTTGTAATGGTAGTTACCTGATTGATACCAACACTTGGGCTTTAGAGGAATTAAAAGTACCCGTTTATCCCGAGGAGAGAGTATTTAAAATTATGAAAGACCGATTCAATCAGAAATACCCAAATATTAAAAATAAATTTGTTTATTATAATTATCCTTACCAAAATAAAAACATCAATGAAGTGAAATAAAATTCTCTTGAGATTTTTATTGCTTTTGTTTTAAACTTTGCCTCTAAAAACCTATTTTTGCCTAACGATTTTAAAAACTACATAAAAAATATATCATGAGTGTTTTAGTTAATAAAGATTCCAAAATAATTGTTCAAGGTTTTACAGGAAGCGAAGGTACATTTCATGCTTCTCAAATGATTGAATACGGTACAAACGTTGTAGGTGGTGTTACTCCTGGAAAAGGAGGAACTAGTCATTTAGATCGTCCGGTATTTAATACTGTAAAGGATGCTGTTGATCAAGCAGGTGCTGATACAAGTATCATTTTTGTACCACCAGCTTTCGCTGCTGATGCTATTATGGAAGCTGCTGATGCTGGTATTAAAGTAATCATTGCAATTACTGAAGGAATTCCAGTTGCAGATATGATTAAAGCTAATGCTTATGTTAAAGAAAGAAATGCAAGATTAATTGGTCCAAACTGCCCAGGTGTAATCACTCCAGGTGAAGCTAAAGTTGGTATCATGCCAGGTTTTGTATTCAAAAAAGGTACAGTTGGTATTGTTTCTAAATCAGGTACTTTAACTTATGAAGCGGCTGACCAAGTTGTAAAACAAGGATTAGGAATCACTACTGCAATTGGTATTGGTGGAGATCCAATTATTGGAACTACTACAAAAGAAGCAGTTGAATTGTTAATGAATGATCCTGAGACAGAATTAATCATTATGATTGGTGAAATTGGTGGTCAATTAGAAGCTGATGCTGCTAAATGGATAAAAGCTGACGGTAACCGCAAACCAGTTGTTGGATTCATTGCTGGAGAAACTGCTCCTGCAGGAAGAACAATGGGTCACGCTGGTGCAATTGTTGGAGGATCTGACGATACGGCGGCTGCTAAAAAACAAATCATGAGAGACAACGGAATTCACGTTGTTGATTCACCAGCTGAAATTGGTAAAAAAGTAAAAGAAATTTTAGGATAATCAACTGAAATTTAAATATTAAAAAGCCTCACATTTTGTGGGGCTTTTTTTGTTGTAAATTGAATTAAAGAAATATCTTTGCACTTTATTTAAAAAATCTTGCATCCAAGTTTTTATTTTAATAAAAAACAAAACATACGAATAGTTTTCAGTGAGCCTCACGATGTTGTGAGGTCTTTTTTTGTGAAAATCTATTTCATTAAAAATAACATATATGTACAAAGAATTAGAAAAATTCACGGTTACCAATCAATTTTTATTTAATATTGATGATAGTTTAGAGCAAGTTTGTAATGCTTCTGAAGGATCTGGCGTGTTTTTAGTTTACGCAGTAGGTGACGAGAAAGAATTAATTATGGTGGGTTCAACTGGGACTGTTCAAAATAACGGCGCTTTGAAAATAAAAAATGGCGGTTTATTCGATAAAATTGTCGAAGGTCACCAATTTGCAAAAACAGGAAGAAAATATTCTTGGCCAGCTCAAATGAAAAAAGAAGCTATATCTGCTCTAGAAGTAGTTTGGTATGAGACTTTTAATAATGAAGTGAAATCAATTCCAACTGCTGTAGAAGGTCAAGTTTTACAATCATTTTTAGATGAAAATGGAAGACTGCCTCGATGGAATGTTGCTTTCTAATAAATTTAGCATTTTAGATTAAGTACAAACGCTACCTTTTTCGGGTAGCGTTTTTTTATTATCAAATTTTAAAGCATTTGTTTGCAAATATTGTAACAGATTGTGTATTTTTGCACCCGTTATCACGAATCCTGTAAAGGGATAGCAACCTGCAACAACAAGCAAGGTGCTAAAACGATAAGCCAAATCCTTTGGAAAAAATGTTGTTTACATTCCCAATACCAGCTTTGTTTTTCGTCATAACACTTAATTTAAAATTATTTTTTATGACAAATTTTACTAAGGAATCCGGAAATCCGTATGCTTTGATTCCGCTTTTTATTTTTATTTTTACTTTTTTGGGTGCTGGTATTTTACTAGACGATTTTTATGCGTTTCCTTCACCAGTAGCAGTATTAGTAGGTATTATTGCTGCATTTATTTTGTTTAAAACATCAACTGACGATAAAGTAGATACTTTAATTGCTGGTTGTGGCGATAGTAAAATCATGACAATGTGTTTGATTTATTTGTTTGCTGGCGCTTTTGCCGTGGTTAGCAAAGCCATGGGTGGTGTAGATGCAGTAGTAAATTTAGGGATTAGTACTATTGATGTGGCTTATTTTCCGTTAGGGATTTTCTTGATTGCCTCGTTTTTATCTACTGCTACAGGAACTTCAGTTGGGGCTATTGTAGCAATTGGACCTATTGCTATATCACTCGCTGATAAAAGTGGTGCTTCTATGCCATTAATTGCGGGTGCTTTATTAGGTGGTTCTATGTTAGGGGATAATTTATCAATGATATCAGACACGACAATTGCAGCTACTCAATCTCTTGGTTGTGATTTGAAAGATAAATTTAAGATAAACTTGTTTATTGCGCTTCCTGCGGCCATCGTAACTGTTTTAATTTTCTTTTATTTGGGCTTTAATTCAGATGTTGTTGCTGTAGATATTGCTAAAAATGATTATTCTTTGTGGGCTATTTTGCCTTATGTTTTAGTAATCGTTCTTGCCGTTGTGGGTGTCAATGTATTTTACACATTATTATTAGGAACTATAATTGCAGGTTTGATTGGTTTTTACAACGACTCATTTACGGTAATGGAATTTACCCAGAAAATTTATGAAGGCTTTACAAGTATGACCGATATCTTTTTGCTTTCTATGCTTACAGGAGGATTAGCTGCTATGGTTGATAAGGCTGGAGGTATTACTTGGGTTTTAAACCAAATCAAAAAAAGAATTAAAAGTAAAAAATCAGCACAAACAGGTATTGGAGTACTAGTAGGTTTCGCCAATTTAGCCATTGCAAACAATACCGTTTCTATTGTGATTACTGGGCCTATTGCAAAGGAAATTAATGATGAATACGGATTGAGCGCTAAAAAATCGGCTACTATTTTAGATATTTTTTCATGCGTCATTCAGGGAATATTGCCTTATGGTGCTCAAATTTTATTGATATTGAGCTATGCCAATGGTAAATTAGATTTTCTTGATATTTTGAGTAACGCATGGTATCATTTATTTTTACTTGTGTTTACATTGATTGCTATTTATGCTGCTTTTTGGGATAAACTAGCCTACCGTTTTTTGAAGGTATAATTGTAAAAATTATTGTTCATAATCAAGCCTAAATTTTTTTTAAAAAAGGAAATAGTATATATTTGGCAAGTCGTTTTTAGCCCTGATAGCAACGGAAATCCTTTTGGGTACGCGACAGCGGACCTAAAAGATTGCAGTGAATAGCAGGAATAGCTTCGAATAAAAAATAACTAATTTTTGATTATGAAATTACTAGAAGGAAAAGTTGCCATTATAACAGGCGCAAGTCGCGGAATTGGGAAAGGAATTGCAGAAGTTTTTGCAAAACATGGCGCTAATGTTGCGTTTACATACAGTTCATCAGTAGAGTCGGCAATGGCTTTGGAGAACGAATTGAATGCATTGGGCATTAAAGCAAAAGGATACCAATCAAACGCTGCGGATTTTAATGAAGCGCAAACGTTTGTTGATGCAGTTTTGGCTGATTTTGGAACGGTTGATGTATTGATTAACAACGCCGGAATTACAAAAGATAATTTGTTGATGCGTATGTCTGAAGAAGATTTTGACAACGTTATGGATGTGAACTTGAAATCGGTTTTTAACATGACAAAAGCCATTCAACGTACTTTTTTAAAGCAACGCGCAGGGTCAATTATTAATATGAGTTCTGTGGTTGGTGTGAAAGGAAACGCGGGACAAACGAACTACGCGGCTTCAAAAGCAGGTGTAATTGGTTTTTCGAAATCAGTTGCTTTAGAATTAGGTTCAAGAAATATTCGTTGTAACGTAATTGCGCCTGGATTTATTGAAACTGAAATGACTGCAAAGTTAAACGAAGATGTTGTAAAAGGTTGGAGAGATGGAATTCCGTTAAAAAGAGGTGGTTCTACTGAAGATGTTGCAAACGCTTGTCTTTTCTTCGCATCGGATATGAGTGCTTATGTAACTGGTCAAGTACTTAATGTATGTGGCGGAATGTTGACTTAAAATGTTATTCAAAGATTTAAAATTCAATGATTTAACGAATTTTAAACTTTAAAACATGTTATAAGCTGTAAATTCTTCAAATCTTTTAATAAAGAATAAATGACAACAAACACAATACTATTGATACTTTTATCTTTGATACTAGCTGGGGTGTTGTCGTATTTACAGTATATTTTTAAGGCCAAAAATCAAACTAAAACAGTTTGGTTTTTGGCTTTTTTGCGTTTTTTATCGCTTTTTGGTATTTTGTTACTGTTGATAAATCCGATAGTCATACGTAAAACCTTAGAGTTGTTTAAAACTCCTTTGGCAATTGTGGTTGATAATTCGAGTTCGATTTCTTTTTTAGAAGCTACCAAACAAGCTAAAGAAACAATGCAAGCTTTGCAACAAAATGCAGTATTACAAGAAAAGTTTGAAATACAATCTTTTCAATTTTCTAATACAATGGAGCCTTTTAGTCAGCTAGATTTTAAAGGAAACCAAAGTAATATTGATGTGGTTGCTAAAAACTTGAAAAGTAATTTTAAAAACAAAACTTTTGCTACCGTTTTGATAAGTGATGGAAATCAGACTTCGGGAAGTGATTACGTATTTCAATTTGATCCAGAAAATAAAGTATATCTTGTAGCTGTTGGTGATACAACAACCTATTTGGATTTAAAAATTAGTCAATTAAACGCCAATAAGTATGCTTTTTACAAGAATAAGTTTCCTGTAGAAGTCTTTTTACAATATGCAGGAAAGCAAAATGTTACCGCTAGTTTTTCCATTTCTCAAGGGAATAATGTCGTGGTAAAGCAAAGTGTTTCTTTCTCTGCTTCAAAAAATACCGCCACTTTGAATTTGCTTTTACCTGCAGATAAGGTGGGATTGCAGATGTATCAAGCTAAAATAAGTTCGAATCTAACGGAGAAAAATAGATATAATAACGTAAAGAATTTTGCAGTTGAAGTACAAGATCAAAAAACAGCAATTGCAATTGTATCAGCTATTGATCACCCGGATATTGGTGCTTTTAAAAGAGCGATTGAAACTAATGCGCAACGCAAAGTAACGGTCGTTAAACCTAATCAAATTAATAACTTACGCGATTTTAATATTCTTATTTTTTACCAGCCAACTGCTGCTTTTAAAAGTGTTTTTGAAGGTGCTAAAAATGCTAAGATAAGTAGCTTTGTAGTTACCGGGATGTCAACCGATTTTAACTTTTTGAATCAGCAACAAAATGATTTGAATTTCAAAATGAGCGGCCAAAGTGAAGATTATTTGAGTGTTTTGAATACTGATTTTAATTTATTTGCCACTGATGATATCGGTTTCGATGCGTTTCCTCCTTTACAAAATGCATTTGGTACCATAGCACCAAAAGCGGGACTTGAAATTTTACTTTCGTCAAAAATTCGAGTAATGAATACCAATGCGCCGCTATTGGCTTTTGCTGAAAATGAAAACCAACGAACTGCTTATTTGCTGGGCGAAAATAGTTGGAAGTGGCGTTTACAATCGCACATTAAGGAAAAATCATTTGAAAAATACGATCGTTTTATCGATAAAATTATTCAGTATTTAGGATCAAAAGCAGCCAAAAAGCCTTTAGTCGTAGATCATGA
This sequence comes from Flavobacterium erciyesense, assembly GCF_018069925.1. Lineage (GTDB taxonomy): Bacteria > Bacteroidota > Bacteroidia > Flavobacteriales > Flavobacteriaceae > Flavobacterium > Flavobacterium erciyesense. The sequence goes on from NZ_JAGPXB010000006.1 coordinate 104,260, forward strand.
ACGGTTTTATAACGCGGGAGAATCAATTGTTATTAGTGCACAATATTTTAATAAAAATTATGAGGCCGATGATAAAGCACGACTAACAATTAGCTTGCTGAATAAAAAAACAAAACAGCAAACGAATTATGATTTGTTAAAAGCTGCAAACGGATACAAGGTAAATCTTGATGGCTTGAAAGCAGGAACTTATCAGTTTACAGTAAAAGAACTAAACTCTAATACGACCTACAGCAGCAGTTTAGAAATTATTGATTTTGATATCGAAAAACAATTTGTAAACTCAGATATTGAAAGATTGTCGCAATTGGCATCGCAAACTTCAGGACAGTTATTTTATCCGAGTCAGGTTGACAAGCTTATTCAGACTTTGTTAGAAAATAAGGATTACCAAACGACTCAAAAAGAAATAGTTGTTAAAACCCCACTTTTAGACTGGGTGTGGTTATTGGTTATTATTGCTCTTTTACTTGCTACAGAATGGCTCGTTCGTAAATACAATGGCATGTTGTAAAACTAAAAAATATGGATTTTAGGCTCAAAGTTTTTTATACCGTAGCACAACGTTTGAGTTTCACAAAAGCTGCAGCCGAATTGTTTATCACCCAACCCGCGGTTTCGAAACACATTCAGGAGTTAGAGGAATATCATAAAATCAAACTTTTTGAACGTAATGGATCGCGAATTGCCATAACAGCCGCTGGAAATGTCTTATTGAAACATGTAAAAAACATTTTTGATATTTACAGTGAAATCGACTTTGATATGAACGCATTGCTGCAAACGCAGTCGGGTGTTTTACGAGTAGGAGCGAGCACAACCGTTTCACAATATATTATTCCGCCCGTTTTAGCTCAGTTTCATCAAAAACTACAAGATGTTCAGGTTCGTTTATGGAACGGAAACACTGAACAGATGGAAACAGCCTTGCTTCAACAAGAAATTGAAATTGGAATAGTTGAGGGAAAATCTAAAAATAAACAAATCAAATATATACCGTTTTTAAAAGACGAACTTGTTTTGGTTTGCAATAGTAAAAACCCATTAACTAAGTGTGATACAATAGGAATCGATGATTTGAAACAAATGCGTTTTTTATTGCGCGAGCAAGGCTCTGGAACACTTGAAGTTATAGATGATGCGTTGAAAGCTTTGGGTGTAAAACTATCCGATTTGCAAGTAGAAATGCAATTGGGAAGCACGGAGAGCATCAAATCGTACCTTATGAATTCAAACTGTGTGGCTTTCATATCTATTCACGCTATTCAAAAGGAACTGCAGAATGAAGAATTATATTTACTTGATTTAGATCGTTTTGCGATAGAACGTTTTTTTTATATCATCACTTTACAAGGAAAAACACATTCACTTGCCGATGTTTTGGCACAAAAGATCTTGAGTTATTATAACTTAAAGTTATAGCAGATTACAAGATACGATTGGTATAACATAAACAATCGTCGCACCTTTGTACTATAATTTTCAAAATAAAATCGTGAAAACTCAAGTACAATCCAATTCGATAATCTTATTAATAGAATTGTTGGCACAAAACAAATTGGCTAGCATTGTCTTTTTCATTATTTTACTTGTTTGTGCAACAGGGCTCATTAGTCCGGCAATAGCTTTGTTACTAGGAATAGTGGTTACACATTTATTCGGAAATCCGATCGCTATTTACTCTCCAAAAATAATCCAATGGTTGTTGCAGATATCCGTTGTTGGTTTGGGTTTCGGAATGCAATTAAAACATGTTGTAACTGCCGGTTCGACTAGTTTTGGAATTACAGTGGTTTCTATCGCAAGTACTTTGTTGATAGGTACTTTGTTAGGAAAATGGTTTAAAACAGATCGCAAAACGAGTCACTTAATTGCTTGCGGTACTGCAATTTGCGGTGGTAGTGCCATTGCGAGCATTGCACCCGTGATTCGGTCTACTGAAAAACAGACTGGCTTGGCACTTGGCGTTATTTTTATTTTGAATGCTATTGCTTTGTTTTTGTTTCCGGTTGTTGGCCACCTTTTGAGATTATCTCAGAGTGAATTTGGAATATGGAGTGCCATTGCCATTCACGATACAAGTTCAGTTGTTGGCGCCGCAAGTAGTTATGGCGCAGAAGCACTGCAAATTGCGACAAGTGTGAAATTAGCTAGAGCCTTGTGGATCATTCCTATTTCATTCGTCACGGCGCTAGCAAGCAGTAATAAAGCAGGTTCAATTAAAATTCCTTATTTTATATTCGTTTTTTTAGGAGTAATTATTGTGCAAACTTATTTTCCTGTTCCTGATTTTGCAGCCGTTAAGATTAATACTTTATCAAAAATAGGTTTGACAATTACTCTATTTTTGATTGGTTCAGGTCTGACCAAAGAAATACTTTTTAAAGTAGGCGCAAAACCATTATTGCAAGGATTGTTATTGTGGGTTTTTATCGCGAGCGGATCTCTTTTGGCGGTAATGTACTTTTTTGATTAATATTTAAAAAAGACAATTTAGCGGAAATTCATTTTTTGGTAAAGACCAGATGTTAAGTAAAGCTTAATAATGCATTAGTAATTGCAGTTCTTTTTTTGAAAACCAATTTATTGAGATACATTTGCCTTTCTAAAAAAATAATTAAATGAAAAATTTTAAACTGAAACCAACTCTTATTGTTTTTACTACAATTTGTGCAGCAGTAGTACTGATGTCATGGGGTGTTGTAGGGCATGAGCGTATCAACAGAGCTGCTGTAATGGCTTTGCCAAAACCATTACAAACATTCTTTTACAACCACATCGATTTTATCACGCAAGAAAGTACAGTTCCTGATTTGCGCAGAAATGTTTTGAATGACAAAATGGAACCACCTCGCCATTATTTTGATATGGAAAACTTTGGTGATCCTGCTTCGTTTCCTAAAACTATGGAGGAAGCTAAAGCTAAATATGACGAGAAATTTTTGACCAAAAACGGAATTTTACCTTGGCACATTCAGGAGTTAATGGAAAAGTTAACGAAAGCATTTAAGGACAAGCGTAAAAACGAAATTCTTTTTATTGCGGGTGATTTAGGTCATTATATTGCAGATGGTCACATGCCATTACATACTTCAGACAATCACGACGGACAAAATACAGATCAAAAAGGAATCCATTCTTTATGGGAAAGCCGCTTACCAGAGTTGTTTGCCAAAGATTATAAGTTTAACGTTCCACAAGGTGTTTATTTAGAAAATGTTGAAAAAGCAACTTGGGATTTAATAAACGATACGCATAGTTTGGTAGAACCATTGCTGGCCATTGATAAAAAATTAAGAACAGCTACACCACAAAATAAAATTTTTGTAACCGATGCGGCAGGTGTAATTGTAAAAAATAAATACGGCGGTACAATGTATTCTGATGAATATGCTAAACAATTGCATGCTGACATGAATGGTATGGTTGAAAAGCAAATGCGAAAAGCCATTACAGTTACAGCTAGTTTTTGGTACACAGCTTGGGTTAATGCTGGTAAGCCTGATTTGAGCAATTTAGATACTCCAGAACTGACTAAAAGAAATAGCAAATTGCTAAAGAAAGACATGAAGACGTACCTGAAAGGAGATCTTTTTGGGTTGACGAGCGATAGAGAATAAAAGAAAAAAAACTTTTTTATAAACGGGTGAGATTCAATCTTACCCGTTTTTTTTGTGTAATAAAAATTTAAAAATAACTTATGAATTACATCAGTAACAAACTTTTTTAAAAAATTAAGAATGGCTTAATATTCATCTGTTCAAAACTTAACAGAGTTTAATAGTGCTACTTTTACACAAAATAAAAGCACTCAAAAATGAAGAATAATCTAATTAGCACCGTTTTACTGCTATTTGCCGTAGTTATTACGAGCAACGCACAAAGCTGGAAAACATCTTTTACAGAAGCAAAAGCTCAAGCTGCTGCCGAGAACAAAAACATACTTTTAGTTTTCTCAGGATCGGATTGGTGTGCTCCTTGCATAAAATTAGACAAAACCATTTGGCAATCTGAAGTGTTTAAAAGTGAATCTGCTCAAAAATGGGTGATTTACAAAGCGGATTTCCCAAAGAAAAAAGCCAATTTATTGCCATTAGAATTAACCGAAAGCAATAAAAAGTTAGCAGAGCAATATAACAAAGCAGGGAATTTTCCGCTGGTACTTTTATTAAATCCTGCAGGTTCAGTATTAGGAATTAGTGGTTACAAAAACGGGAGTCCTCAAGAGTATATTCAATTGATTCATTCTTTCGAACAAAAATGAAAAAGATAGTCTTCTTAATTGCTGTTATTTGTAGTCTTTCGGCACAGTCACAAATCATTCACAAGCGTAAGTTGTTTATGTTAGGGAGTCCATTTGAAGTGACCGCCGTTGCAAAAGATACTATTGCCGCAAACGATTACATAGATTTGGCCATAGCCGAATCAAAACGAATTGAGAATTTAATCTCAGATTGGATTCCCACCACTCAAATTTCTCAAGTCAATAAAAATGCGGGCATTAAGCCAGTTAAAGTGGACAAAGAAGTTTTTGAACTAGTCGAAAGAGCTATAAAAATTTCGAAGTTAACCAATGGAGCTTTTGATATTTCGTATGCTTCGATGGATAAAATTTGGAAGTTTGATGGGTCAATGAAAGTAATGCCTACCGAAGAAGCAATCAAACAATCAGTTTCGAAAATTGGCTATCAAAACATCATATTAGATCCTAAAGAGCAGACCATTTTTCTGAAATTAGAAGGAATGAAGTTAGGATTAGGAGGAATAGGACAAGGGTACATAGCCGACAAAATAAAGAGTTTATTATTTTCTAAAGGATGTTTGTCAGGAATCATAAATGTTTCAGGTGATATAAATGCGTGGGGAAAGCAACCTGACGGGAAACCATGGACAGTAGGAATTGTAAATCCCGTAAATAGAAATAAAATTTTCGCCACTTTTCCACTAACCGATAGTGCGGTGGAGACTTCAGGAAACTACGAGAAATTTGTTGTTTTTAATTGCAAAAGATACTCACACATCATTGATCCAAGAACTGGTTTTCCTGCCACGGGAATTGTAAGTGTGTCTGTATTTGCAAAGCAAACAGAAATTGCAGATGCCTTAGCTACAGGAATTTTTGTGCTTGGAGTAGACGTTGGTTTGGATTTAGTCAATCAAATAAAAGGAGTAGAGTGTATCATTGTAGATGATACGGGTAAAGTGCATTCATCAAAAGGAATAGATACCAAAAATGCAATCAATTAAATAGTAGTGCGATGATAAAGAAATTAGGATTAATGCTGATAGGATTGTTTGTTTTGCAATCTTGTAGCTCCGTAAAGGAATATGAAAAAGAAAAAATAAACGATCCTGATATGAAGCTATCAGCAAGAACGGCAGAACGTTACGAAACTTCTTTTCAAGTGTATCGTGAAGCTTCAGCTGGAGCGAATGGTGGTAAATCAGGTGGTGGCTGTGGTTGCAACTAACCTTGCAAATATTTGACTTTAATAGCAATTCAATTAAAAATGAAGATAAAAATTATAGCACTCTTGCTTATTGGTACAGCAACTGCATTTGCACAAGATACTCCAAAGGAACCTGTGTTTAAAAAGCGCGTATTAGAAACTACCGAAATTGATTTTTTGGCAAGTTACTATGCCCAAGATGGTTCAAGATCTGCTGTTTCTGGTGGGCTTGGATCTGAAAAACTTACTGATGTAGCTTCAAATATTGTAGTGGCAATGCCATTAAATGATGATGATGTTTTAACTATTGATTTGGGTATTTCGGCTTACTCGTCAGCTTCCTCAAGTAATATCAATCCGTACGATACGACCAACGGTACGCCTTGGCAAGCCTCTTCAGGTGCATCACAGAGCGATCAGCTTACATCTATCGTAGCTAATTACAGCCATAGTAGTGATTCACGAGATCTTATTTGGAACGGAGATGTATCTTTTTCTAATGAGTATGATTACACTTCCGTTGGAGTAGGTGGTGGAGTAGCACGTTTGTTCAATGAAAAAAACACAGAGCTTAGCGTAAAAGTGAATGCCTATTTGGACCAATGGAGACCTATTTACCCAAAAGAATTATCAGATTTTGATGGTAATGGAAATAATTTTTTAAGTCAAGGTATTTTCAATGGTAGAACTATTTGGGATCAAAACGGACAAGCTTCGACAGCTTATTTACCGAGTGCTTTTAAGCCAGTTACTGCAGTTAATAGGAATTCATTTTCGGCTTCATTTGGATTTTCACAGGTTTTAACCAAGAAATTACAAGTTTCATTTTTCTTTGATGTGTTGCAACAACAAGGACTTTTATCCTCACCGTATCACAGAATGTATTTTGCTGATAAAGCAAACTTTTATGTAGGGCAGCCGCAATTTATTGCTAATTATACCAATGAAAACAATAAAGGAACGTATCAATTAGCCGATGATATTGAGCGATTGCCTGATAATCGTTTTAAACTTCCAATTGGAGCACGATTGAATTATTATGTAAATGAACGTGTTGCTTTGCGAACCTATTACCGCTATTATTCAGATAATTGGGACATACAATCGCATACCGCGAGTATTGAAGTTCCGGTAAAACTGACGGATAAGTTTACGGTTTTTCCAATGTATAGGTATTATACACAAACACAGTCTAAATATTATGCGCCTTACGAAACCCATTTGTCAACTGAAAAATTTTATACGTCAGACGCTGATTTAGCTACTTTTGATGCCAATCAATATGGTTTTGGAGTGAATTATACCGATATTTTCACAGCTGCAAAAGTTTGGAAATTTGGATTGAAAAATATTGATTTTAGATTCAATCATTACAAACGAAGTGATAATCTTACAGCCGATATTGCAACCGTTGCATTTAAATTTATAATGCAATAAAGCTTAATTTTACAAAAAAAGAAACATGCACTTATTAATTGTAGAGGATGAGGCTGGGATTATTCAGTTTTTGAAACAAGGATTAGAAGAAGAAGGCTATACCGTGAGCAGCGCTGCTGATGGGAGTCTTGCATTTGAGAAAATCCAAAAGGAAAATTTTGACCTCATTTTATTAGATTGGATGTTGCCCAAAATGACAGGTTTGGAGCTGTGTAAAGCCATTCGGTTGAAAAACAATACTACTCCTATTATTTTCTTAACTGCTAAAGATACAGTTCAAGAAACCATTGAAGGGTTGAAAGCAGGAGCAAACGATTATATCAAAAAACCTTTTAGTTTTGACGAATTATTAGAACGAATCAAGATCCATTTTAGGAATCAAGGTGAGATTACAAAACTGACTTTAGGAAGCATAACAATTGACTTAGCGCAGCATAGGGTTTTAGTAAACAATGCGGAAGTTGCCTTTACACAACGGGAATTTGAGCTTTTGACATATTTAATTAAAAATAAAGGTAAAGTTTGTACCAGAACACAAATTATTGAAGATGTTTGGGACATTCATTTTGAATATGACACTGGTGTTATTGATGTTTTTATGAATGCTATTCGTAAAAAATTGAATTTAAAATTAGAACAAGACAATATAAAAACTATTCGTGGAGTAGGCTATATCGCTAATGATTAAATAAAAATGCAACAACTTTCATTTAAAAATAGAATTGCTTTCAATTATATTGTCACCACTGCTTTATTGATTTTTGTGGTGTTTTGTATTATCTATTCAATCGTAAAATTTAGTGTCTACAATCATGTCAACACTGATATTAAAAGCGAGGCAGACAAGCATTTAACCGAAATCGAAGTCGTTGGCAATTCATTTCATTTGACTCATAAAGAGGAATGGAAGGAACGCGAACACAACACACTTGATGTGAATCCTGTTTTTATTCAATTTATTGATCAAGATGGAAAATTAATTGAAAAGTCACCAAATCTTAAAAATATGACTTTGTCTTTTGATCCTAAGCATGTTTCAAATGTACTTTATGATGATGTTCTAGCCAATAGCGCCATCAGGCAGATGCAAGTTCCCATTTACAATAAATCTAAAATTATTGGATATTTAATCGTTGCTATGTCGCTTGAAGATGCTACGATGGTTCTTGATAATATCTCCAAAGTATTGATTATTACTTATCCTCTAATTTTATTAGTACTTTTTTTTCTGGCTCGTTTTATTGCTGGTCGCTTTATAAAGCCAATTAGTTCCATCATTACTACTTCAAACGATATTACAAAAGACAATTTGACTTCGCGAATTGTATTGCCTTTTCAAAAAGATGAATTGTATGTTTTATCGCAAACTATAAATAATTTGTTGGACCGAATTGAAACTGCTGTGGAACGAGAAAAACAATTCACTTCTGATGCATCGCATGAACTCAGAACTCCACTAACAGTTATCAAAGGAACACTCGAAGTTTTGATCAGAAAACCGAGAGAACACGCTGAATATACCGAAAAAATAAACTTTTGTGTCAACGAAGTAAACCGCTTGAATAACTTAGTAGATCAATTGTTATTATTAGCTCGTTTTGAAAATCAAAAACAGACATTAAAAACAGAAAAATTATATTTAAACGCCTTGTTTTTAGACACTATTTCTCGATTTTCAGCAATTATTCAAAGCAAGAAAATCAATGTTATTACCAATTTTTCGGCAGAATATTACACAGAAACAGATGGGTATTTATTTTCGATTGTAATTAATAATTTAATATCGAACGCTTTAAAATATTCGAATCAAAACGGAAACTTGACAGTAGTTTTGAAAGAAGTTGACTCTATAATTGAATGCCAAATTAGTGATACTGGGATAGGAATTCCTGCCGAAGATGTAGATAAAATTTTTAATCAATTTTACAGATCTCAATCCAGTAGTCATCCCGAAATTAAAGGCACCGGTTTAGGACTTTCTATTGTAAAAAGACTATGTACTTTACTGAACATTGATATTGCAATTAGCAGTCAAGAAAACAAAGGAACTACGATAATTTTAAGATTATTTGAAGCACACCTTAAGTAGTTCTTAAGGAAATACCTATCTTTAAACCTTACTTTTGAGGTATAAAAAAAGATTAAAATGCTTGAAAAAATAATTGCTTTCAGTTTAAAAAACAAACTCATTGTTTTACTATTCACACTCGGAATTTTTGGATTTGGTCTCTTTTCTGTTTTCCAAATTTCAATCGGTGCAGTTCCAGATGTGACTAATAACCAAGTTCAGGTAATCACAACTTCTCGTAACCTTTCTACTCAAGATATTGAACAATTTATTACTTATCCGGTTGAAATAGAAATGGCTAATTTGCCTGGCGTAAAGGAAATTCGATCGATTTCTAAATTTGGTTTGTCTGTAGTCACCATTGTTTTTGATGAGAATTTAGGAACCTATCTTCCAAGACAACTTATTGCTGAGAAAATCAAAACCGCTTCTGAGAAAATTCCGCAAGGTTTTGGAACACCAGAAATGGGTCCAATTACCACAGGACTAGGAGAAATCTATCAATACACTTTAGAAGTAAAACCAGAATTTAAAAACAATTATTCCGTAACAGATTTACGTACCATTCAGGATTGGGTAGTAAAACGTCAGTTATCTGGAATTAAAGGTGTTGTGGAAATTAATACTTGGGGTGGATTTTTAAAACAATATGAAATTGCAATTAGTCCATCGAGTTTAAAAGCGATGCACATTACTACCGCTGATGTTTTTACCGCTTTGGAAAAAAACAATAGTATTGCAGGCGGTGCCTATATTGAAAAAGTGAATCAAAGTTATTTTATCAGAGGCGAAGGAAAAGTAAATTCACTAGAAGATATTGGGAATATTGTTGTTACAAATACTAATGGGTTGCCAGTTTATATCAAGAATGTAGCACAAATTCGTTACGGTCATGCCAATCGTTTTGGTGCGATCACGGGCAATGGCGAAGGGGAAAAAGTTTTGGGACAAGTCATGATGCTCAAAGGAGGAAACTCTAAACAAGTTATTGATGATGTGAAGAACAGAGTTGCCGAAATCCAAAAATCACTGCCTGCAGGTGTCTACATAAATGGATTTTTAGAACGAAGCGAGTTAGTTGGGAAAACAACTTTTACCGTTGCTGAAAACTTGATTTTAGGATGCTTAATCGTAATTTTTGTTGTGGTGCTGTTGCTAGGAAACTGGCGATCGGGCTTGGTCGTTGCTTCTGTTATTCCATTGTGTTTGTTGTTTGCCATTTCGTTCATGAATATATTTGGTATCGATGCCAATTTAATGAGTTTGGGTGCAATAGATTTTGGAATTATCATCGATGGTGCGGTAATTATTGTCGAATTTATTGCGTTTCAAATTGCTAGTAAATCAGCTCATTTAGTCAATCTTAGTAAGGAAGAACGCCAGTTAGAGATTGACCAAATCACCTATAAAAGCGCTTCCAAAATGATGAATTCGGCTATTTTTGGCCAGTTGATTATTCTGATAGTTTTTATTCCAATTTTATCCTTATCTGGTATCGAAGGTAAAATGTTCAAGCCAATGGCTATGACATTTAGTTTTGCTTTGTTAGGCGCCATGATTTTTTGTTTTACCTATGTTCCTGTCGTTTCTTCTTTGTTTTTGAAACCAAAAGAGGAAAATCCAAATTCATTATCCAGCAGGTTAATCCATAAGTTGAATTCTTGGTATTTGCCTATAATTACTTGGGCTATAGCCAATACCAAAAAAGTTTTGTATGGTGCACTTGGCTTATTATTACTGGCTGCGGGTCTTTTTGCAACAATGGGAGGAGAATTTATTCCCACATTAGATGAGGGTGATTTTGTGATTCAGCCCGTTTTAAAAACAGGGACGTCATTAACTAAGACGATTGCAATTACTACAAAAATTGAAAAAATAATCCTTAAAAACTTTCCAGAAGTTACACAAGTTGTGAGTAGAATTGGTGCTGCGGAAGTACCTACTGACCCAATGTCTATGGAAGAAAGCGATGTCATTGTGAAATTGAAACCTAAATCCGAATGGACTTCGGCTTCCACCAAAGATGAATTGGCAGATAAAATAAAAGCAGTTTTAGAAAATCAAATTCCAAATATGGAAATCGAATTTACACAGCCGATAGAAATGCGCTTCAACGAATTAATTTCGGGAACGCGATCTGATGTCGCAGTTAAAGTGTTTGGCGAAGACTTGGATGTTTTGGCACAAAAAGCACACGAAATAAAAAATGCAATTGCAAAAGTAGACGGTGCTTCGGATATTATCATCGAAAAAACAGAAGGCTTGCCACAAATGTCCGTAGTTTATGATCGTTCTAAAATTGCTCGGTACAGTTTGAATATTGCCGATTTGAACGAAATGATTGCCCTTGGCTTTGCCGGAAAAACCGTTGGAACTGTTTTTGAAGGCGAAAAACGTTTTGATATGGTTGTGCGTTTGGATCAAACCAACCGACGAGATATTGAGGATTTACGTAATTTATACGTTCTAACTCCTAACGGCGAACAAATTCCTTTGCGCGAGTTGGCTTCTATTGAATATACTGAAGGTCCTGCGAAAATTTCTAGAGACAATACGAATAGAAGAATTGTAGTGGGAATCAACGTTAGGAACCGAGATTTGCAGAGTGTAGTTACTGATATTCAGCAAATTGTTGAAAATAAAATCAAATTACCAGCAGGTTATTACGTGAAATATGGTGGACAATTTGAAAATTTACAAAGTGCCAAAGCCCGATTGATGATTGCAGTTCCTATCGCATTATTTTTGATTTTTATCCTTTTGTATTTTGCTTTTGGATCTGTAAAAGAGGCGTTAATGGTCTATTCAGCAATTCCTTTGTCAGCAGTGGGTGGCGTTCTTTTTTTATGGCTGCGTGATTTGCCGTTCAGTATTTCGGCAGGTGTTGGTTTTATTGCACTTTTCGGGATCGCAGTATTAAACGGAATTGTATTAATCGAACATTTTAAAGAACTCAAACATCAAGGAATGAAAGATATCGATGCATTAATTTTAAAAGGAACTACAGATAGATTACGTCCCGTATTATTGACTGCAGCTGCTGCCGCATTAGGATTTTTACCAATGGCAATTTCGTCTTCGGCAGGAGCCGAAGTGCAACGACCCCTAGCAACGGTTGTTATTGGTGGATTGTTTACGGCAACTATTTTAACCATGATTGTATTGCCTATTTTATACAAAGTTTTTGAAGGTCAGTCTTTCAAAAAAGCAAAGTTCAAAAAGAATCAAACTGCTACTTTTATCATTATGTTATTGTTAAGTACTTCATTTGCTTTTTCACAAAATACTAATCCAGAATTAGATAGTTTATTGTCGAAAGCAATGCAAAATAATAAAGGAATTAAAGCGGCTCAATTGCAAGTCGAGAAGGCTAAAGCCAATATCAAATCGGCTAATACTTTTGATAAAACCAATATTTATTACAGTTACGATCAAAATAATTTGGCATTGAATGAACTGCCCTTGCGTGTTTTTGGCGTGCAACAACGTTTTGCTTTTCCAACGGTTTACGGAGCGCAGAAAAAAGTATTTTCATCTGAATATGAAAAGGAAAAAGCCAATTTTGAAATTCAAAAAAACAAACTTTCTTTGGCTGTAGCCAAATCTTATCAGCACATTGTTTATTTGCAACATCAAGAAAAACTGTATCAGTATTTGGATAGTTTGTATCAAAATTTCTCGAAAGCCAGCGACAGACGTTTTGAATTAGGAGAAACAAATTATCTCGAAAAAATTACGGCTCAAGCCAAGTTTAGGCAAATAAGAACCAAGCTTTCGCAAATTGAGAATGATAAAAAAGCACAGTACGAACTCTTGCAGTCCTTACTTCAAACCGATGAAACTATTGTGGTAAAAAGCAATAAAATAGCACCCTTAGAATCTTCTACTGAGGAAACAAGTAAGGCGATATATGTTGCTTATTTAGAAAGTATTACATCTAATTACAAAAGCCAAATTATGTTGCAAAAACAACATTGGCTACCGGATATTAACCTAGATTATTTTCAAGGTAGAAATAATGGATTATCGCAGTCGTTGTATGGTTTTCAAGTTGGAGTTGCGGTCCCCATTTTATTCTCAGGACAAGTAGCAAAAAGTAAAGTAGCACAGCTTGAATTGCAAAGTTGGGAACAACAAAAGCAAAATGAAGCCACAAAAATAGAGAAGCATATTACTCAAAAAAAGAATGAATTAGCAAAGCATCAAGAGGCAATAAACTACTACAATCAATACGGTAAAAAATTATCGGATGAGATTATAAAGGTGGGAAATAATAGCTACAAACATGGTGAAATTGATTTCTTTCAATACATTCAAAGTTTAGAAAATGCCACAACAATTCAAGTAGATTATTTAGATACTATTTTGCAATTCAATCAAACCCAATTAGATTTACAGTACCTCAATTTTTAATATTTTACCAATGAAAAACGCACTCTATATAATCACATTATCTCTTTTTTTATTTTCTTGCAAAGAAGCGAAAACAGAAGAATCAGAACCAAAAGATAACGGTTTAATTACAGTATCTGAAACTCAATTCAAAACCTCGGGAATGGAGATTGCGAGTCCAACAGAACAGGATTTTGATGTTACCGTTAAAGCATCAGGTAAAATTGATGTACCGCCACAAAACCGAGCTAAAGTGAACACTTTTATGGGCGGTTACGTAAAATCGACAACGCTTTTGGTTGGAAATAGAGTCACAAAAGGTCAAGCTTTATTGACTTTACAAAACACCGAATTTCTGGATATTCAAAAAGAGTACATGGAAGTAGCGGAGCAACTTAATTTTTTGAAATCAGAATACGATCGCCAAAAAACCTTGTACGATGAAAAAATCACTTCGCAAAAAAACTACTTAAAAGCCGAAAGCGACTATAAAAGAGCCAAAGCCATGCATCAAAGTTTAAGAGCCAAATTAGTGCTTTTGAATATTAATCCTAGAAATGTAGAAAGAGGAATTTTGACTTCAACAATCACCATTTTTTCTCCAATAACAGGTGATATCGTAATCATGAATGCCAATGTAGGTATGTATGTAGCGCCTTCGGATGTGATTTTAGAAATTGTTGATACGGATCACTTGCATTTGGAATTAGCCGTTTTTGAAAAAGATATTTTGAATGTGAAAATTGGACAAAAAATACATTTTAAAGTTCCCGAAGCATCCAAAGAAGTGTTTAATGCCGAAGTACATTTGGTAGGAAAATCAATTGAAGGAAACGACAGGACGATTAATATTCATGGACATTTAGACGATGCCATAAAACAAAAGCTTTTGACAGGAATGTTTGTAGAATCTGAAATAATTATCGATTCTAAAGAAGGTTTAGCGATTCCTGCTGAAGCATTGGTGACAGAAAACAATAAAAATTTTGTACTTTTAGTCAAGAATGAAAAAAATGGATATTCGTTCCAGAAAGTAAGTGTTACTGTTGGTTCGAAGTCTGAAAAGTTTGTCGAAATACTGCCAAACACAACAATATCTGCTTCTTCAAGACTATTAACAAAAGGAGTTTTTGATTTGGTTAATTAATAAAAAATGAAATAATGGACTTGAATAAACTTAAAGATCAGTTGCAAACAGAGGTTGATACGGCCTTTTTGTACGATAGTATTGCCGCCATTCAGTCTGATGAAAATCTTTCGAGAGTTTTACTAAGCTTAGGCGAAATAGAGAAAGGTCACGCAAAACACATGTTAGATAAAGTTCGTACCATAGAACCAAATTTTAATATGCCTTTGCCATCTGGTAGAGCAAAATTTCAACTGAAGTTGGGTAAAATTTTTGGATACAGTTCGATAATTAGCTCCTTATCCTCAATTGAAAAACAGTTTGCCGAAAATTCGGTTCGAAATAAAATCAAAACGGGTGAAAAACCAAACGGTTTTGAGCACAATCACCTGAATATTATTGAGGCTGTAAATAATAATGCGGCCTTAAATGTTTCAGGAGGGCTGTTGTCTAAATTCGAAAGTCGCCATAAATCCGTGGGCGGAAATGCTTTGCGAGCGGCAGTTTTAGGTTCCAATGATGGATTGGTTTCTAATATGAGTTTGGTCATGGGAGTTGCTGGAGCGGCTGTTTCTAATGATACGATTTTGTTAACCGGAATCGCAGGACTTTTGGCAGGTGCGATATCAATGGCGCTAGGCGAATGGCTTTCGGTACAAAGTTCCAGAGAATTAAACCAGCGCCAAATTGATTTGGAAACCGAAGAATTAGAAGCTTCTCCCGAAGAAGAGAAAAAAGAATTGGTTTTATTGTATCAGGCCAAAGGGATGAATGCGGTCGAAGCACAAAAATTGGCTGACAAAGCTTTTGAAAATCCTCAAACAGCGATTGATGCCATTATCACGGAGGAATTAGGAATTGACAAAGAAGAATTAGGAGGATCAGCCTGGGAAGCAGCAACAGCATCGTTTGTGCTTTTTGCAATTGGAGCGATTATTCCGTTATATCCTTTTATGTTTTTAGACGGAAAAAATGCAATTTTACTGAGTGTCGGAAGCAGTGTTGTAGGGCTTTTTGGAATAGGAGCAGCCATCACTCTATTGACAGGAAAAAGCATTTTATTCTCGGGATTCAGACAAGTGGCTTTCGGTTTGTTAGCTGCAGCAGTTACTTACGGAATTGGTTCGTTAATTGGCGTTTCCTTAGCAGGATAAAACTCTTAAAAATTAAATATCACTAATAAATACTAACTTAAACTATAAAATTATGAATGATGCACACTTACACCTAGTTGTAAACCATTTTCCTATTATTGGAACAATCCTTGGACTTGGGATTTTAATCGCTGGAATAGTACTCAAGAATAAATCGGTACAAAATACCGCTTATGTGTTATTTGTCGTTGCAGCTGTTTTTGGCTTTTTTAGCATGTCTACTGGTGAAGGAGCAGAAGAAATGGTGGAAGATTTCCCAGGAATAGGAAAAGCAATTATTCACGAACATGAGGAAATGGCCGAAAAACTTGCACTTGTTTTGTATGCGCTGGCAATTACATCATTATTTGGTCTTTATTCTAACTTGAAAAACAAGCCAAAAGCAAATTTAGTTTCTTATATCGCGACAGTAGTTGGAATCATCGCTGTGTTTTTTGCACAACAAACGGGTACAACAGGAGGCGAAGTTCGTCATACTGAAATTAGATCTGAAAGTACTGCTGCGGATAGTACTACAGAGAAAATTGCTCCTACAAATGAGGAGGAAAAGGAATAAAAAAGATATATTTAACAAAAAAGTAATATTTAGTTAAAGTATTAATTGCTTTTTAAATAAAAAAGAATCTATCTTTGCAAAGAAAAATAAAACACATGTTTACAATACAATTACATCATCATCATTTTCATTATTGCTCTCAAGCGATGTGTTAATGGTATGCATGTAAATCATCATATTTAAAAACCCGTTTGAGTACATCAAACGGGTTTTTTATTACCCCACATTGTACTCAAACATTATCATTCTAAAAAAATAAAAAACAAAAAAATGAGTACATTAAAAATTGCAATTCAAAAATCAGGTCGTTTAAACGAAGACAGCATTCAAATTCTAAAAGATGCTGGTATCTCAATTGATAACGGAATCGACCAATTAAAAGCTGAAGCATCTAACTTTCCACTTGAAGTTCTTTACTTAAGAAATTCGGATATTCCACAATATTTAATGGATGGCGTAGTAGATATTGCCATTGTTGGGGATAATTTATTGGTTGAAAAAGGCGGAAATATTGAAGTTATTCAAAAATTAGGTTTTTCAAAATGCAAAGTATCTGTTGCTGTACCTAAATCTTTTCAATACACATCTGTAAAAGATCTTGATGGTATGCGCATTGCTACATCGTATCCTAAAACGGTACTGGATTTCTTTAATTCAAAAGGCGTTACGGTTGACATTCACCAAATTTCAGGTTCGGTTGAAATTGCTCCAAACATTGGTCTTGCTGATGCTATTGTAGATATTGTCTCAAGCGGAAGTACCTTGTTTAAAAATAATTTAAAAGAAGTTGAAGTTATATTTAAAAGTGAAGCGGTTTTGGCTGTTTCGCCAAAAGTAAGCCCAGAATCTCAAAAAATCATCGACACCTTGAAATTCAGAATCGAATCGGTTTTAAGAGCTAGAAAATCAAAATACATTTTGATGAACGTTACTAATGATAAAATTGAGGCAGTTGGTAAAATTCTTCCAGTTTTACGCAGCTTAACCGTTTTACCATTGGCACAAGAAGGTTGGAGCAGTGTACACTCGGTAATTGACAAAGACACTTTTTGGGATGTTATCGATCAGTTGAAAGAGGCTGGAGCAGAAGGAATTTTAGTATGCCCAATTGAAAAAATGGTCTTGTAAAAACTTTAGAGTAAAACTTATTTTAGTAAAAATTCATTGCGAACTTTGCGAATACCTTTGTGAACTTTGCGGTTAAAAACAATACAATGAACAAAATATACAATCCAAAACCAGAAACGTGGTCTAGTATTTTAGAACGACCTACAAAAACGGTAGATGATATTGAGGCTACTGTTAAAGAAATTTTCAAAGAAGTACAGAAAAAAGGGGATGAGGCAGTGGCCAAATATACCTCGCTTTTTGATGGCGTTGAAGTAGACACAATGATTGTTTCTGAAGCTGAAATTCAAGAGGCTATCGTAGCAGTACCGCAAGAGTTAAAAGAAGCAATTGCTTTGGCAAAGTCTAATATTATGGCCTTTCACCGTGCTCAAAAAACAGAGCGTGTGGCTGTTGAGACTGCACCTGGAGTTTCATGCTGGCAAGAAAAAAGACCTATTCAAAAAGTAGGTTTGTACATTCCGGGTGGAACAGCGCCTTTGTTTTCGACTGTATTGATGCTTGCCGTTCCTGCTGAAATTGCGGGTTGTAATGAGATTGTTTTGTGTTCACCACCGGATAAAGAAGGTAAAATTAATCCTGCTATTTTATTTGCGGCCAATTTATGTGGAGTAACTAAAATCATGAAAGTGGGCGGAATTCAGGCCATAGCCGGTTTAACTTTTGGTACAGAAAGTATTCCTAAAGTGTACAAAATTTTTGGACCAGGAAATCAGTTTGTAACGATAGCCAAACAATTGGCAACACAATGTGGAGTTGCTATTGACATGCCTGCTGGACCATCAGAATTATTGATTGTGGCTGATAATACTGCCGTTCCCGCTTTTGTAGCGTCGGATTTATTATCACAAGCAGAGCATGGAGTAGATAGTCAGGTAATTTTAGTTTCGACATCAAAAAAATTAATTGATGCTGTAGCTGATGAAGTTGCTACTCAAATTGAGGCTTTGCCAAGAAAAGCTATTGCTGAGAAAGCCATTGCTAACTCAAAATTAATTTATGTCGAAAATGATACAATTGCTTTAGATTTAATCAATGAATACGGACCAGAACACTTTATTGTATGCACTGCCAACGATGATTTTTATATCGACGAAATACAAAATGCAGGTTCTGTCTTTATAGGAAACTATACTCCTGAAAGTGCAGGTGATTATGCCTCAGGAACCAATCATACCTTACCAACCAACGGATATGCAAAAAACTATAGTGGTGTAAATCTAGATAGTTTTACAAAAGCAATGACGTTTCAAAAAATTTCTGAAAAAGGAATTCAAAATATTGGTAAAGCAATTGAAATTATGGCTGATGCCGAAGGATTGCAAGCACATAAAAACGCAGTTACATTACGATTAAAAGCACTTGAAAATGGAAAATAGTTTTGATATCAATAATTTGGTTAGGGAGAATGTAAAAAACATGAAACCGTATTCCTCTGCTCGCGATGAGTTTGAAGACTTTGATACAGCCGAAATGATTTTTTTGGATGCCAATGAAAATCCGTTTGAAAATGGCGTAAATAGATATCCAGATCCGCAACAAATGCGCGTAAAACGCCTTTTAGCAAAACAACGTCGTGTACAAACGAATCAGATTGTATTAGGAAATGGAAGCGATGAAATTTTAGATTTACTTTTCAGAGCATTTTGTGAGCCAAATACTGATAACGTGATTACTTTGCCACCAACTTATGGCATGTACGGCGTTTTGTCTAATTTGAATGCCATTGAGAATAGAGAAGTTTTACTTTCTGAGGATTTTCAGCCGGAGATTGAAAAAATCATGGAATCGGTTGATGCCAATACCAAAATGATCTTTTTATGTTCACCAAATAACCCTACGGGAAATTCCTTTTCGGATGAAAAAGTAGCGTACTTATTGCAAAATTTTAAAGGACTCGTTGTAATTGATGAAGCGTATATTGATTTTTCTAAAAAAGAAAGTTGGATCAATGAATTGGATGAATATCCTAATTTGATCATTACACAAACGCTTTCTAAGGCTTACGGATTGGCTGGAATCCGTTTAGGAATTTGTTATGCTTCTAGCGCGGTTACTACGATATTAAACCGAATCAAACCACCTTATAATGTAAACGAATTGTCGCAAAATAGAGCAGTAGCAAGACTTGAAGATCGGTCAGCTATTACTACTGAAATTGAGTCAATTATATTACAAAGAGAACTTTTAATTGAAGCTTTATCAGAAGTAAGTTACGTAGAAAAAATTTATCCTACAGAAGCCAATTTTGTTTTGGTTAAAGTGGATGATGCCAATAAAAGATATACTGAGTTGATTACAAAAGGAATTGTAATTCGAAATAGAACTACACAAGCACTTTGCGAAAATACCTTGCGTTTGACAGTTGGAACTGAAGAAGAAAATAAAAAATTAATAGTAGCTTTGAAGGATAATTATTAACCTAAATTCAAATAAAATGAAAAAAACAATTTTAACTTTATTAGTGTCTTTATTTTTTGCGGTTGGAGCAGCTGCGCAAGAGGCAAGTACAGCAGAAACAGGTAAGATTTATTTTTTACGATCTACTGGTTTTCAAGGATCTGCGGTTGCATTTAAAACCTTTATTGATGGTGAATTTGTGTGTAAGTTAAACAACAAAAAATACTCCATCCATGAGGTTCCTGCAGGAAAACACGAGTGCTCTGTTCAATTTGGTGGAAAAGTATCGAAAGAAAAAGCAGAGAAATTTATTGTTGATGTACAACCTGGCAAAACAGTTTATGTTCAAATTGTATTTGAATCAGGTATGCTTATAAACAATGTGTATTGCGAAGAAGTAACAGAAAACACTGCTACTAGTAAAATGCAAAACATGAAGGAAGATACGGATTGTAAATAATACCATTTAGCTTCACTGCTTCGCGTGAGGGATAGCAGTGAAGCTCTTTATACTGCCGCAAAGCAGGGCAGGATAAAAGCGAGAACGAATAGCCCGACCCGACCTTTTTGGAGGGGCACGCCATAAAAATCTAAATTAAATACTAAATAAAAACGCAAATATTAATTGAATACTGCGTTTTCGACACTGACAATAATGAAAAAAGTACTCTTTATCGATCGTGATGGAACGATGGTTTTGGAACCGCATGACTACCAATTGGATAGTTTTGAAAAATTAGAATTCTACCCACAAGCGTTTCAGTTTTTGGGTAAAATTGCAAAAGAATTGGATTTTGAATTGGTTATGGTTACCAATCAAGATGGTTTAGGTACCGCCTCTCATCCCGAAGAAAATTTTTGGCCCGTGCATAATTTGGTGATGAAAGCTTTTGAAAATGAAGGTGTTGTTTTTAGTGAAGTTTTGATCGATAAAACATTCCCACATGAAAATGCTCCTACTCGCAAGCCAGCAACTGGTTTACTGACTAAGTATATCAACAGTTCAGACTACGATTTGGCAAGTTCATTTGTAATTGGAGACCGAATTACTGATGTGGAATTAGCAAAAAACTTGGGTGCAAAAGGGATTTTTATCAATACAGATGAAGCATTAGGAAGTGACGAAATAGCTTCAAAAAGAGAAGAATTGGATTCTGTTATAGCACTACAAACTACAGATTGGAAAACGATTTATGAGTTTTTAAAATTAGAAGAACGTTCAGCAACCATTTCGAGAAAGACAAATGAAACTGATATTTACATCAATTTGAACCTTGATGGAACTGGTAAGAGTAAAATTGAAACCGGAATTGCGTTTTTTGATCACATGTTAGACCAAATTGCGCGTCATGGGCAAATGGACTTGGAAATCCTTGTAAAAGGTGATCTAGAAGTAGACGAACACCACACCATTGAAGATACTGCAATAGCTCTTGGAGAAGTTTTTGCAAAAGCATTGGGTAATAAATTAGGTATTGAGCGTTATGGTTTTTGTTTACCAATGGATGATTGTTTAGCTCAAGTGGCTATTGATTTTGGAGGTAGAAATTGGCTGGTTTGGGAAACCGAATTCAAGCGAGAAATGGTAGGTAAAATGCCAACCGAAATGTTCTTTCACTTCTTTAAATCGTTTTCAGATGGAGCCAAAGCCAATATCAACATCAAGGCTGAAGGTACCAATGAGCACCACAAAATTGAAGCGATCTTTAAAGCTTTTGCAAAAGCAATAAAAGTAGCCGTGAAGCGTGATACCGAAAAAATGATTTTACCAAGTACAAAAGGTATGTTGTAAAAATGTTTCAAGTTTAAAGTTTCAGGTTGACTCGAGCAACTTTAAACGTTAAACTTGAAACTTGAAACAAAAGTGAAATGAAAATAGTAATTATAAACTACGGAGCCGGAAATATTCAAAGCATTATGTTTGCCATAGAGCGCTTGGGTTTTACAGCAGTGCTTAGTAACGATTGGAAGGAAATAAAAGCCGCAGATAAGGTTATTTTTCCCGGTGTTGGTGAAGCAAGTTCTGCTATGAAAATGCTTATCGATAGTGGTCTTGATGTATTGATTCCAACCTTGAAACAACCTGTTTTAGGGATTTGTTTGGGTATGCAATTGATGTGTAACAAATCAGAAGAAGGAAACACTGCTGGTTTGGAAATTTTTGATGTAAATGTGGTCAAATTCACTTCAAAAGTAAAAGTGCCGCAGATGGGCTGGAATCAAATTTATAATTTGAGATCAGATTTGTTCAAAGGAATTGCTGAAAAGGAGTACATGTATTTGGTACATAGTTTTTATGCTCCAAATTGCGCCGATGCCATCGCTACCACAAATTATGAAGTAGAATATGCCTCAGCGTTGAAGAAAAATAATTTTTATGGAACACAATTTCACCCTGAAAAAAGCGGCGATGTAGGAGAACAAATTTTAGGTAATTTCTTAAAATTATAAAATTGAAAAATTCAAAGATTGAAAAATTAGGGGAGTCAAATATTTCTTTGACCAACAGTATTAATCTTTTAATAATTCAATTATTAAATCTTTAAATTAAAATAAATGAGAATAATACCAGCAATAGATATCATCGACGGGAAATGTGTCCGTTTGTCCAAAGGAGATTACAACACCAAAATTATTTACAACGAAAATCCGCTAGAAGTTGCTAAAGAATTTGAAGCGCACGGAATAGAATATTTACATTTAGTAGATTTAGACGGAGCAAAATCAAGCCAGATTGTAAATTATAAAATATTGGAACAAATTGCAACTCAAACTAGTTTAAAAATTGATTTTGGCGGTGGTTTGAAAGCAGATTCCGATTTGAAAATTGCATTCGAAAGTGGTGCCAATCAAATTACTGGCGGCAGTATTGCTGTGAAAAATAGAGAATTATTCGGAAAATGGATTGCGGAGTATGGTGCGGATAAAATTATTTTAGGAGCAGATGCTAATAATGAAAAAGTAGCTGTTTCAGGCTGGTTAGAAGATTCTAATGAAGATTTGATTCCCTTTATTCAAGATTATCAAAGTAAAGGAATTCAGTACGTAATTTGTACTGATATTGCCAAAGACGGAATGCTAGAAGGACCATCTTTTGATTTGTATGCTAAAATTTTAGCAGAAGCAAAAGGAATAAAACTTATTGCTTCAGGAGGAATTTCGACTTTTGATGAATTACCAAGGCTTGCCGAATTAGGTTGCGAAGGAACAATAATTGGTAAAGCTATATATGAAGGACGAATTTCATTGAAACAGTTAGAGCAATACATATTAAACAAATAGATTATCTCGCGAAGAAGCACAAAGAAGACGCAAAGATTCACCAAAAATTTTGTGTGTCTTTGTGATAGCTTAGTGAATCTCTGTGTAACAACAAAAAATATGCTTACAAAAAGAATAATTCCTTGTCTGGACATAAAAAACGGAAGAACGGTAAAAGGTGTCAACTTTGTAGACTTACGTGATGCCGGTGATCCAGTTGAATTGGCCAAAATCTATTCGGATGAAGGAGCTGATGAATTGGTTTTTCTAGACATTTCGGCAACGGAAGAAAGAAGAAAAACATTAATTGATTTGGTTCGAAAAGTAGCTTCAACTATTAATATTCCATTTACAGTTGGTGGCGGAATTTCCTCTGTCAAGGACGTTGATGTTTTATTGCAAAATGGTGCCGATAAAGTATCTATCAATTCATCAGCTGTTAAAAATCCGCAGTTGATTAATGATTTGGCACAAAAATTTGGAAGCCAATGTGTTGTAGTAGCCATTGACGCTAAGCAAATTGACGGTCAGTGGATTGTACATTTAGTGGGCGGAAAAGTGCCTACTGAATTGAATTTATTTGATTGGGCAAAAGAAGTCGAGCAACGTGGAGCAGGTGAAATATTATTCACCTCTATGGATAATGACGGAACTAAAAATGGTTTTGCTAATGAGGCTTTGGCCAAACTTTCGGAACTAGTTAATATCCCAATTATTGCTTCGGGAGGTGCAGGAAACATTCAGCATTTTGTAGATTCATTTATTGATGGAAAAGCCGATGCAGCCTTAGCAGCAAGTGTATTTCATTTTAAAGAAATTGAAATCAAAACATTAAAAGAAGCTCTTAAAAATAACAATATTGAGGTTAGGATATAGAAACAGATACTAGAATAAAGAGAAAAGAGAATCGTACTAGATAATCTTTCAATTTTTAATCTTTCAATCTTTAAATTAAAAAAATGAACATAGATTTCTTAAAAAATACAGACGGATTAATTCCAGCCATTATACAAGATAGCGAAACCAAAGCCGTTTTGATGTTGGGCTACATGAATGAAGAAGCATATCGTAAAACTATTGACACGCAAAAAGTAACTTTTTTTAGCCGCTCTAAACAAAGACTTTGGACAAAAGGAGAGGAGAGTGGCAGCTTTTTAAACTTGGTTGATATAAAAAATGACTGTGATGGCGATACTTTATTGATTCAAGCAAAACCAGTTGGTCCAACATGTCATACAGGTGCTGATACTTGCTGGCAAACAGAAAACAAAGCTGATTATGGGTTTATTTCACAATTAGAGCAAACCATCGAAACGAGAAGAGAAAAAGCTGACTCGGAGAAGAGTTATGTTGCTTCATTATTTCAATTAGGAATCAACAAAATTGCACAAAAAGTAGGTGAAGAAGCAATAGAAGTAGTTATTGAAGCCAAAGATGATAATGATGATTTATTCTTAAGTGAAAGTGCTGATTTATTGTTTCATTATTTGATTTTGCTGCAAGCCAAAGGATTCAAATTGAATGATGTTATTGATGTGCTAAAAAGTCGACAGAAATAATCTAGAAAACTATAAAAACAAAACCCAATAGAAATTTAAAATCTATTGGGTTTTGTTTTTTATTTAAAATACTAAACTTGTATATTTAATTTTTGAAAATCAAATAATTAAATATCTGAAACAGTTTTTCAATCTTTTAATACAATCCACATCTTGCAACAAAACACCAATCATACCGGCTTGTACATTATTCTAACGACAGAGGAAGATGATTTGAGACCGGTTTACATAGCAGGAAATTTCAATAATTGGCAAACACAGGACCAAGCATTTGTGATGGAGAAAATGGGGCAAAACAAATACCATTTTAAGTTCCCAAATGATTTTGTTTTTCCTGAAACTCTTTTGTATAAATTTACAAAAGGTGATTGGAGTGAAGTCGAAATTGACGAAAATGGCAATCGAACAGAAAACCGCACAACTGTCTTAAGAACAGGAATTCAGCTCGAGTCTGTAGCTCGATGGAGGAAAAATTGGTTGCCCTTTAAGCAATCGTTTTTACCGCAAATACAATTAATTTCAGATGAATTTGAAATTCCTCAACTCAACAAAACTCGAAAAATTTGGGCTTTATTGCCACACGATTACGATCAGTCAGAGGAAAGGTATCCTGTCATGTATTTACAAGATGCTCAAAATTTATTTAACGATAATTCTGAATTTGGCAACTGGGAAATCGATAAAAAAATAGCAGTGATGTCAGAATACAAAATTGGTAAAATTATCATCATTGCGATCGAACATGCCGATGAAGATCGTCTAAAAGAGTATAATGTGGGTAAAACAATTTTAGGAAAAGGACAAGGTAAAAAGTACATTCGATTTGTTACCGAAACACTAAAACCATACGTTGATGTTCATTTTAGAACAAAAAAAGAACGTGAATTTACTGGAATTGGTGGAAGCAGTATGGGTGGATTGGTGAGTATTTTTAGTGGGCTCCGAAATCCTGAAGTTTTTGGCAAGTTGATGATATTTTCTCCTTCGTTATGGGTTGTGCCCGAATTAACTATTAAAACCAATGATCTTCCTTTTCCAGAAACAAAAATTTATTTATACGCTGGCGGAAATGAAAGTAAAACGATGCTAAATCAAGTTAAAAATTTTAAAAATGAATTAATAAAGAGTACATTTATAAATGACTTGAACTTATTGAATGTCAGTATTAATAGATACGGACAGCACAGTGAGCGCTATTGGAGTGATGAATTCCCAAAAGCAATCGAATGGTTGTTTTTTCAACAAAAGTAAATTCAATAAACAAATAGTTCGTATAACTAGTTTACAGACATCATTATGAAAATAAAAATCATTCCAGATTTAGAAACCTTTTCAGGTACAATCTTGATTCCAATGTTTGAGAATGAAGAGGTAGATAGAACCATAATAATATCAGAAAACACCTCAGTACCATCAACTCTTTTTAGCGGAAAAAAAGATAGCACTTATGCGTTTCAAGATAAAAATAATTTGTGTTTGGCAATTGGTTTGGGAAAACAAGCCGATTATAAAACAATAAAAACTATTTTTAGACGTGTAGCAGCAAAACAGCAAGATCTGCTAAATGAAGGTGTTGCCATACTAATTTCAGAAAATTTTTCTGCAACTCAGGTTGAAGCGATCATTTCTGGCCTTTTATTAGGAACTTATAATTTGGGACATTACAAAAAAGAGCAAAAGAATCATGCTTTTTTAAATCCGAATTTCATTTTAAACATAGTCACTACTTCAAATTTCAAATCCGCAGCTGAGAGAGGAATTAAAATTGCTCATGCGCAATTGGCAAATTTCCATTTGGTAGATCTGCCACCAAATACCGTTACACCCAAGTATCTCGCCAATTGGGCTGTAGAAAAAGGAAAACAATATGGTTTTGATGTAGTTGTTTTAGGCCATGAAGATGCCAAAATTGCAGGACTTGGTGCTTTTTTAGCCGTAGGTAAAGGTAGTGAGCAAGAGCCGCAGTTTGTCATAATGAAATATGTACCAAAGAACGCTGTTCAGCCACTTAAGCACGTGGGATTAGTAGGTAAAGGCATTACTTTTGACACAGGAGGCTTGAATATAAAAACTGCGGGGATGTTGCATATGAAGTGCGATATGGCAGGTGGAGCAGCTGTATTTGGTGCCATGCAATTAATAGCTGATTTGCAAATACCTATTCAAGTAACCGCTATTGTTCCTTGTGCGGAGAATGCGGTAGATGCCAAGTCTTTTTTACCAAGCGATGTAATTAAAAGCTATAGTGGTCATTCCATTGAAATTATTGACACTGATGCTGAGGGCCGACTTATCTTAGCTGATGCTTTGTCCTACATGATCAAGAATTTTAATCCTGAATATCTAATTGATATTGCTACATTAACAGGTAGCAGTGTAGGTACTTTTGGCTATGAATGCGGTGCATTATTTACGAACAACTCTAAAATAGCGGAGCAATTACAAGTAAATGGGGACGAAATTGGCGAAAGACTGTGGCAGTTACCACTTTGGGACTGTTACAAAAGTGATATTCAAAGTGATATTGCAGATGTGAAAAACTATAGTGGAAAAGCAGTTGCAGGAGCGATTAGTGCGGCTAAATTTTTAGAATATTTTACAAACGAGCATCCTGCTTGGGCTCATTTAGATATTGCAGGCGTTGCATTTGGCGATGATGAATTTGCTAAAAGTAAACACGCAACAGGTTATGGCGTACATTTATTAACTTCATTTGTTGAAAATCTTTAAGTTATGAAAAATTCCAAAAATTTTCTTTGCATCTCGAATTACTTTAAAGGGACAGATTTTTTAACTCATTTAAGCAAATTAAACAACAATGTTTATTTGGTTACTAGCGAAAAATTAAGAGATAAACCTTGGCCTCACCAACATATAAAAGAAATTTTTTATATGGAAGGTCTGGACGTCGACTGGAATTTAGAGCATTTATTATTAGGTGTAGGTAACTTTATGAAATCTACAAAAATTGATGCCATTGTAGCTCTAGATGATTATGATGTAGAAAAAGCAACTTATTTGCGTGAAAATTTACGAATAGACGGAATGGGGCAAACAACCGGAAGATACTTTAGAGACAAATTGGCCATGCGCATGAGAGCGAAGAGTTGTGCAATTCCAATACCTGCTTTTTGTTCTCTTTTTAATGATCATGACATCAATACTTTTGCAGATACTGTAGCGGCTCCGTGGGTTCTCAAACCAAGATCTGAAGCTTCGGCATCAGGAATCATAAAAGTATATGATAAAGAAACACTTTGGATTCACATCAACGAGCTTGGTAACAATAGATTTAAATACCTTTTAGAACAGTTTAAACCTGGTGCCGTGTACCATTGTGACAGTTTAATTTCAAATGGTCAAGTCATTTTCAGTTTAACATCGAAGTATTTGGCGACCCCGATGGAAATATCGCAAGGTGGTGGCGTTTTCAGAACAGCTAATGTACACTATGATTCAGAGGATGATTTAGTTATCAAAGAATTAAACGTTCAGGTCATGAAAAGTTTTGGTTTAAAGCATGGTGCCGCGCACACCGAGTTCATCAAAAATGAAGAAACTGGTAAAATGTATTTTCTTGAAACTTCGTCAAGAGTAGGAGGCGCTCATATAGCCGAAATGGTGGCAGAGGCATCTAATATTAATTTGTGGAAAGAATGGGCTGC
The DNA here is from genome assembly GCF_018069925.1 of Flavobacterium erciyesense. GTDB lineage: Bacteria > Bacteroidota > Bacteroidia > Flavobacteriales > Flavobacteriaceae > Flavobacterium > Flavobacterium erciyesense. Next base: position 132,456 of record NZ_JAGPXB010000006.1, read on the forward strand.
AATTGAAAATTCATTGGCCAAAGGAACGGCATACCAATTACCAACCGTTAAAAAAGAATATGCTGGTATTGTGCTCACACTTTCAAAGTACCAACATCCGAACTTAGCCGCTTTTTCTGACCCAGAAGTTTGCTTTAAAGTTCCTTTAGAATACCATGCGGGAATCATTGTTAAATCAGATAACGCGGAACGTATACAATTTCTATTAGAAGATTATGGAACCCGATTACGGGAAGATTTTACAGCTGTAATAGAGCAAGTTAAAGTGGATAATTTACATTAATACTTACAATAAAATCAACAAGATAAAATCACTTTTTTAAAATGAATAAATTATTAGATCTTGTTGTTCATATACGAATCATGAAAAAAACGTTTATTTTTATTTTATTAGGCCTTTCAGTTCAAGCAAGTTTAGGACAAGAGCTTTTGCAGAAAAACATAGAAAAATTTTCACATCAGGACAGCTTGCGTGGCAGTATTACAAAGGAGCGCGCTTGGTGGGATCTAAAAAAATACCATCTTGATATTAAAGTTAATCCTCTAGATAGCACAATCAGTGGATCAAATACAATTACGTATCAAGTTTTGGAAAATGAAAAAAAGATGCAAATAGATTTGCAACAACCAATGCAAATTTCTAAAGTCATTCAAAACGGAAAACAAGTTTCTTTTCAAAGAGACGGTAATGTATTCTATCTTAACTTGACGGAAGCTCAAACAAAAGGAAGTATACAACAAGTACAGATTTTTTACAACGGAAAACCAAAAGTAGCTGTTAATCCACCTTGGGATGGCGGAATTACTTGGAAAAAAGATGCCAATGGAAAATTTTTTATAGCTTCCTCTTGTCAAGGTCTAGGTGCAAGCGTTTGGTGGCCTAACAAAGATCACATGTATGACGAAGTAGAGAATATGTTAATCAGTGTGAATGTTCCATCCTCATTGACCAACGTATCAAATGGTCGTTTGCAAAGTATCAAAAAATTAAAAGATGGAACGAGTACTTTTACTTGGTATGTTGCCAATCCGATTAACAATTACGGCGTAAATATTAATATTGGAGATTATGTTTCTTTTTCAGAAAAATACAAAGGTGAAAAAGGAAATTTAGATTGTACGTATTATGTTTTGAGGGATAATTTAGCAAAAGCCAAAAAACAATTTAAAGACGTTCCTAAAATGTTGAAAGCTTTTGAACATTGGTTTGGACCATATCCATTTTATGAAGATAGTTACAAATTGGTTGAAGCGCCGTACCTTGGAATGGAACATCAAAGTAGTGTAACATACGGAAACGGATATCAAAATGGGTACCGTGGCAGGGATCTAAGCGGAACAGGATGGGGATTAAAGTTTGATTTTATAATCATACACGAGTCTGGACACGAATGGTTTGCGAATAATATTACTTACAAAGATATTGCTGACATGTGGATTCATGAAAGTTTTACGAACTACTCTGAAAGCCTCTTTTTAGAGTATTACTACGGAAAGGAAGCTGGATATACTTATGTGAGAGGTCTTAGAAATATAATTGAAAATGATAAACCTATAATTGGTAAATACGATGTAAACAATGAAGGTTCGGGTGATATGTATCCTAAAGGAGCAAACATGTTACACACCATTCGCCAATTAGTGAATAATGATAAAAAATGGAGGCAAATATTGAGAGGATTGAATAGTACTTTTTATCACCAAACGGTAACAACCAAGCAAATTGAAGATTATTTATGCAAGCAAACTGGAATTGATTTGTCAATGATTTTTAATCAATATTTAAGAGATGTTCGTGTACCAAAATTAGAATATTCTGTAAAGAACAAGCAACTTTTATATCGCTGGACAAATACTGTGCAAGGTTTTAATATGCCTTTAAAAATTACTCTAAATGGCAAAGATGAATTATTACAACCAGAAAATCAGTGGAAAACAATTCCATTATCTAATAATGAACTTAAATTGGTAATAGATCCGAACTTTTATGTAGAAACTTTAAAAGTAACAGAATAATTTAAATACTCAACAAAAAAGGGATACTGATTGCATCCCTTTTTTGTTGAGTATTTTATTAAAGTTTAAATTAAATTTTTCTTGATATAGTTAAAACTTGTTGCTGCTGATTCTATCGGATTAGGTTTGTAATTTGATTCATGTTCCAAGAAAAAACGTTTCATTCCCGCTTGTTTTGACTCAGCAAATATTGCTTTAAAGTCGATAGCACCTGTGCCAATTTCGGCATTAAAATCAGGATTTACTTTATCCATATCTTTTACGTGCCACATACTAAAGCGACCTGGATATTTTTTAAACAATTCTAGAGGATTATTTCCAGAACGAACAACCCAATACAAATCCATTTCAAAATCAACTAAATCTTTGTCTGTGTTGTTTAGTAAAATTTCATATCCGTTTGTTGCTCCAAATTTGGCGAATTCAAAATCATGATTGTGGTATGCCAATTTGAGTCCACCACTTTTACAAATACCACCAATTTTGTTTACATGTTCTGCTAATTTTTTGTAAGCATCTGCACTTGTTCCTCTCAAATCAGCAACTATATAAGGAACTGTAATATATGAACTACCTAAAGTATTAGCTGTTGTAATGTAATCAGAAACTAAATCAGTAGATCCATCTTTAATCATGCTATTGAAATCAAAATGGTTGCTACTTGCTTTTAAACCAATATCATCTAACATTAATTTAAAATCTTTCACACTTGTTCCAAAAAATCCTGTCTTAGGAGCGTATCCAAAAGTTTCTACTTCTGTAAATCCAGCTTTGCCCACTTGCGCCAAAACACCTTTAACATCTTTAGGTAATGTATCACGCAATGTCCATAATTGAATCCCGATGGCTTTTCTTTTAGCTTCAAAAGCAAAACTTGGAGCAATTGCTAAAGCACCTAATGCTAAACTGGTATTGATTAGAAATTCTCTTCTTTTGTTCATGATCTTTATTTTTTTAAAGTTAAATGTCACAAATTGTTATGGCTTGTTGCAACGAAGCTAATTTATTAGAGTTAGAAGGTATAAATTCTTGACCTACAAAACCTTTAAAACCTGTTTTTGCAATGGCTTTCATAATTGCAGGACAGTTCAATTCTTGGCTATCGTCAATTTCATGTCTTCCGGGAACTCCAGCGGTATGATAATGTGCAATGAATTGATGATTATTTGCAATTGTACGAATAACATCTCCTTCGTCAATTTGCATATGGTAAATATCATACAGTAATTTAAAGTTTGGAGAATTAATGCGTTTCGCTAAAGCAACACCCCAAGATGTTTTATCACACTGATAATCTTTATGATCAATTTTACTGTTAAGTAATTCCATGACTAAAGTGACGTTGTGTTTTTCGGCAAGTTTTAGTAGTGGTTGTAACCCAATTGCGCAATTTGCTAAACCTTCTTCATCCGATTTTCCTCTTTTGTTTCCACTAAAACAAATAAGATTAGAATATCCTGCAGCCGCGACCCTAGGAATCATATCACTATATCTTTTTTGTAATTGCTCATGGAAAATAGGATCATTAAAACCATCAACAAGATTAAGTTCAGCTCCATTGCACATGGTAGAAACTAAATTGTATTTTTTTAAAATTGGCCAAGCGTCAGGACCTACCAAATCAATTCCAGTAATACCTAACTTTTTAGCTTCTTGACAAAGAGTTTCTAAATCTAAATGGTCAAAACACCAGCGAGAAACCGAGTGATTGATTGTGCCTTTTAGTTTAATACTTTTAGCAGAATTAAAACTTTGAGACTGACCAAATGCCGCCATTTGGCTTGCAAAACCTAAACTTGCTGTACTTGCCAAAATACCTTTTATGGCTGATCTTCTGTTTAACGATTCGCTCATGATGCGCTAGATTGAATTAACAGCTGGATTACCTTCCTTTTTTTGGTCAAATAATAAAGCAAAAATCACAAAAACAAAGAAAGCAATAGCTGCTGGAGCAATCCAAACTACTTGCCAATTAATAGCTCCACCTGCAAGCTTGTAATTATCAGTAATCCAACCTGCAACTGCAAATCCTATTAACATTCCAACGCCATAAGTAGCTAGAGTAATTAATCCTTGGGCAGCACTTTTATATTTTTCTCCCGCTTTTGAATTGGTATAAATTTGACCCGAAACAAAAAAGAAATCGTAGCAAATACCGTGAAGTGCAATTCCAATAATAAGCATAAAACTTAAGTCATTGCCGTTCCCGTAAGCAAATAGAAGGTAACGAACAGCCCATGCCAACATACCTATTAAGATTGTCTTCTTAAAGCCATAGCGACTAAAAAATACAGGAATAAAAAGTAAAAACAAAACTTCAGAAATTTGACCGATTACCATTTTACCTGTTGGTCCTTCAATACCCGTTTGGGATAAGTAAAGATTGGCGTTTTGATAGTAGAATGCCAATGGGATACAAATAAGAATTGAAGAGATAAAAAAAACAGCAAAGTTTCTATCCTTTAAAAGTTTTAAAGCATCTAAGCCTATTATATCGGCAATTTTTACTTTTTCGTCGCTACCTTTTGGCGGAGTAGCTGGTAAAGCAAAACTAAAAAGCCCTAATAGTAAAGAAGCACCACCTGCAAGTAGGAATGTGTTTTTAAGTAATCCGTCACGAAGTCCTTCTGTAGAATCCCAATGAAAAATATAGCTAATAGCTAAGCCAGCAATTATCCAACCAAGAGTTCCAAAAACTCTAATGTTTGAAAATTCTTTTTCAGGATCTTTCATTTGATTAAAAGATACTGAATTGACTAGGGCCAATGTAGGCATGAACAAAATCATGTAACTTAGCACATAAGTATAAAAAGCAGAAACATCCGAAGATTGATACATTTGGTACATTAAAAAGGCACCAATTATATGTAAAATACCTAGAATTTTTTCTGCATTAAAGTAGCGATCAGCAATTAAACCAATGATGAAAGGAGCAACAATGGCACCCCAAGATTGTGTTGAAAAAACAGCAGCGCTCTCTGACCCTGAAGCCTTTAAATTACTTCCTAAAAAAGTTCCTAATGTAACAAACCATGCGCCCCAAACGAAAAATTCAAGGAACATCATAATGGATAGTTTTACTCTGGTTGTAGTATTCATTGGTTAAAATAATAAGTGGTTTGGTTAGTTAACAGCATTCTTTTTTCTAATTACATTCCAGCTTCACAGCCAGTAGTAACCTTCATGGTATTCCATTCTTTAATCATAATATTTCTAAACCAAACATTATCACCATGATCTTGCAGGGCAATCTTACCTTTTTTGAAAGTTCCAAATCCTGGCCAAGTAGCAAATTTGCTACCAGCAATTAGATTTTTAAAATTAGGATCCCACAAGGTAGTCTCTATAATTTTTACGCCATTCAATTGAAAAGTAAGTTTTCCAAATTTGCAAACTATATCGACAGAATTCCATTCACCAGCTGGTTTTACAGGCTCTGAACTACTTTTTATCAAATCGTACAAATCACCCGCTCTGTGTTTTTCAATTTTTGCATCAGGATGTCCTGCATTGTCTAACACTTGCATTTCAATACCTGTTTCGTAAGTGTTTTTATATTTTGTCAAATCTTCATTGACATAAAAAATAATTCCACTGTTGGCATTTGATACTACTTTCCATTCTAATTTTAAATGGAAATTTTCATATTCTACATCAGTTACTAAATCGCCACCTTGACCGTCTTTTGCGGCAGTAGGATCAAAATGCAACATACCATCTTCTATTTTCCAAGCACTTCCCGCTGTTTTTTTTCCGTAAGTATGCCATCCCGCAGTTGATTGGCCGTCAAATATCGATTTAAACCCTTTTGGAACAGCTGCTTGCTGTGCATTTGATGTTTGCATTGCAACTAGCAAAACAAACGCTGAACTAATATTTTTAATCATTTTAATTTATTTTTAATTATTCTAAAAATTATAAAGTAAGTGCTTTCCAGCCTTCACGGTAATCACGTTTCACAAATTGATTTACTTCATCAAAATTGGTAATTTTCATTGCATTGTTATCCCAAAGTAATTTAGCTGAACGACCAGGATACACTTCTTCACCAAGCTCTTCACGAATTACATCATATCCTCTTACAGCTAAATTAGCCATAAGCAACGCTTCTGTTAATGGTCCCGCTACTTCAAATGGAGAACTCAATTCTGTTTTTCCGTAGCCAGCAATAGCCGCTTCAACCCATTGTTTGTAATGACCTTCGGCGCCACCATCAACTCTAGCATATTTTTTAGCCACTTTTAGGTTTTCATTTTTACTCAATGGTAACAATCTTGGATTTAATCCATAGGTATCGCACATCATTTTTCCCTTGGTTCCCGTAAACAAAGTTCCGTTACCACCATCTCCAAATATTTCATTTGGAGCTAATTCATCCGGACGTTCTGGCTGAATTCCGCCGTCCATCCAGTGTACTTTAACATCTCCTTTTGTTTTACTTGTTTTAGGAAAGGTAAGGGTAACATGACTTGATGGAGGACAACTTTCTGGAAAGTAACCTCTTTGGAATTCATCAACATATACAGAGCCAACGCTACATTGAACATCTTTTGCATATTGCAAACCTAATACGCTAAATGGAGCTTCTAATAAATGACAACCCATATCCCCCAAAGCTCCTGTGCCATAATCCCACCAACCGCGCCAGTTAAAAGGCACCAATTTATTTACATATTCTTTAAATGGAGCAGTACCCAACCACAAATCCCAATCTAATTCAGTTGGAACTGTTGCATTGTTTGCTGACCAAGGAATTCCTTGTGGCCACACAGGACGATCTGTCCAAGCATGTATCGTGTGAACATCTCCAATAAGTCCTGCTTCGTACCATTCTTTCATTATTCTAGTTCCATCATTTGAGGCACCTTGATTCCCCATTTGTGTCACTACTTTGTATTTTTTAGCTGCCTCTGTTAAAATTCTTGCTTCAAAAATATCGTGAGCAATCGGTTTTTGTACATAAACGTGCTTACCCAATTGCATTGCGGCAAGCGCCTGAATAGCATGGTTATGGTCTGGAGTTGATACAGAAACGGCGTCAATATTCTTATGTTCCTTATCTAACATTTCACGCCAATCCTTATAAAATTTAGCTTTTGGAAAGGCTTTAACACTATCAGCTGCTCTACGAGTATCTACATCACACAAAAATGAAATATCTGCTTTTCCACTTTTAGCAAACATCGCAATATCTGAACGACCTTTACCACCAACACCAATTCCAGCTACAGATAGGCGGTCACTAGGAGCGATAAATCCTCTACCTAATACATGACGAGGCACAATCATAAAGGCTGCGGCAGCAACAGCAGTTGTTTTTATAAAGTCGCGACGATTATTTGTTATTTGATTATTTTCTTCTTTTGGTTTCATGGTTATTTTTCGATTAGATAATAAAAAGGAATCAAACGCTAATTATTTCGAACCTTTTGATTAGAAAAGAGTCTGTCTTATTTTTTTAAAGATAAGATGTATTTTGCCATTGATTTAGCATCTTCCTTTTTAATTGATCCATGAGCTGACATTGGGACAGCCCCCCAAACACCAGAACCTCCCTTGATGATTTTCCCACTCAAATAAGCTATATTTTTATCATTCAACGGATATTTCTTTGCAATATCTAAATAGGAGGGACCAATAAGTTTTTTATCAATTTTATGGCAACCAATACAATCCGATTTAGCAATTAGTTTTTCACCATCAGAGCCCTGATAGACCGCAGATGTTTTTTTGGTAATCGCAATGTATTTAGTTGATAAAGCTGGGGTTGAAAATGAAGTCAAGGCCAATAAAGCTGCTCCAAACAATACAAATTTTAGTTTCATTTTAGTTTATTTATAGTTTTATAGTCCTAAGTTTTTTCGATTGAATGCTTGATCAGTAGCTACTGCTGCAAAATCATCAAATGCTTTATCTGTCACTTTAATGATATGATTTTTGATAAATTCTGCACCTTCTCGAGCACCATCCTCTTGATTTTTTATACAGCATTCCCATTCCATAACAGCCCATCCTTTAAAATCATATTGTGCTAGCTTGCTAAAAATAGTTTTAAAGTCTATTTGACCATCACCCGGAGAACGATACCTACCAGCTCTATTGGCCCAATTTTGGTATCCGCCAAATGTGCCTTGTTTTCCTGTTGGATTGAATTCAGCATCTTTTACATGAAATGCCTTTATACGTTCGTGATAAAAATCGATGTATTGAATATAATCTAATTGCTGTAAAACAAAATGAGAGGGATCGTATAATAAACAAGCTCTTTTATGATTATTGACTGCCTTTAAAAACATTTCGTAGGTTTCACCATCGAACAAATCCTCACCAGGGTGTATCTCGTAACACACATCAACTCCGTTGTGATCAAATTCATTTAAAATAGGAGTCCAACGCTTGGCTAGTTCTGCAAATCCCTCCTCAACCAATCCTGCCGGTCGTTGTGGCCAAGGATGAAAATATTGCCATAATAAGGAACCGCTAAAAGTAGCATGTTCAGTCAAACCTAAGTTTTGAGATGCTTTTGCAGCGAACATCATTTGCTGTACTGCCCATTCTTGACGCGCTTTTGGATTTCCATGTACATTTTTTGGTGCAAATGCATCAAAAAAATCATCATAGGCTGGGTGTACCGCCACTAACTGGCCTTGTAAATGAGTAGATAATTCGGTGATTTCTAAACCATAGGAGGCTATTTTTCCTTTCAGTTCATCAGCATAGGTGGTACTTTCGGCAGCTTTTTGAAGATCTATAAATCGTGAATCTAGAGTAGGCATTTGAATACCTTTAAATCCTAAATCAGCAGCCCATTTACATATACCATCTAAGGAATTGAAAGGTGCTGTATCACCAATAAATTGTGCTAAAAAGACTGCTGGTCCTTGAATTGTAGTCATATAATTCGTTACATGTTTATTACTTGTAGTTATCTAGACAACGAAAGGTGTCCATTTTAAATCTGATTCGGATGAAGCAACAACATTATCAATAAATGCCATACCGCGAACTCCATCAACAACCGTTGGAAAGTCGAGCATTTCTGGACTTGGTTCCGTTCCTTGTAATTTACATTGCAATGTGAGCGCAAAATTTCTATAAATATTAGCAAATGCTTCTAAATATCCTTCTGGATGTCCACCAGGCGTGCGGCAATTATGAGTAGCAAAAGATGATAAATGACTGTAATTAGAACCAGCTCGTAAAATTTGAGTTGGTTCAGTCAACCATTTAACTATTAAAGAATTCGGATCGTGTTGTAGCCATTCTATACCACCATTTTCCCCATAAACTCTAATTTTTAAAGCATTTTCTTCACCTGCAGCAACCTGCGATGCCATTAATACTCCTTTCGCTCCATTTTCGAATTTGAGTAATACAGCTCCATCATCATCCATAACACGGCCGTCAACCAAAGTATTCAATTCTGCACAAACCGCGGTAATTGAACTACCAGTAATATATTCAGCTAGATGTGCTGCATGAGTACCAATGTCGCCCATTACAGAACTTTTACCTGATTTTTTTGGGTCAGTTCTCCACGCTGCCTGCGCATTACCCTCTCTTTCGGAAAGTCTACTCAACCAGCCTTGCGGATATTCTACCCAAACCTTTCTAATTTTCCCTAACTTACCTTCTTTAACCATGGCTTTTGCCTGTTTTACCATAGGATATCCAGAGTAGGTGTGGGTCAGACACAATGTTAAACCCGTTTCATTGACCTTATCTTGTAGTAACTTCGCCTCTTCAAGAGAAAACGTAATTGGCTTTTCGATCACTACATTAAAACCATGTTCTAAAGCCATCATAGCCGGAGCAAAATGAGCAAAATTAGGAGTAACAATTGTTACAAAATCTATTCTTTCTTCTGAAGGCAAAGCAGCTTCAGACTTAATCATTTCTTCATAACTAGTATAAGTTCTAGACTCAGGTAAAAAAAGTGCTCTGCCAGATGCAATAGCAGTTTCGGGATTGATACTTAGCGCACCACAGCTCAATTCAATTAAGCCATCCATATTTGCTGCTAAACGGTGAATTGCTCCAATAAAAGCATCTTGTCCACCGCCGATCATTCCCATTCTTAATTTTCGTAATGCCATTGCTTTAGATATTACCTTTTTTTAATTCTTTAACTGCATAATCACAAGCACGTGCTGTAAGAGCCATAAATGTTAATGATGGATTTTGACATGCAATGGATGGCATACAAGAACCATCGGTAACAAAAACATTACTCACTTCGTGCATTTGATTCCATTTATTTAAAACTGATTCTTTCGGATCGTTACCCATACGTGCAGTTCCCATTTCGTGAATTGCCATTCCTGGATAACAATCATTATCGTAAGTTTTAACGTTTTTAATACCAGAAGCTTCTAACATTTCTGCAGCATCATTCATCATGTCTTCTCGCATTTTAGCCTCATTTTCTTTGTGCTCACAATCAATGGCAAGAACGGGTTGACCCCATTTGTCTTTACGAGTATGATCTATATAAACTCTATTTTCATAGTAAGGGAGCATTTCTCCAAAACCACCTAGACCCATACTCCAAGAATCTGCAGGTAATGACATAGTTTCTTTAAAGTTTTGACCAAAGGCTAACTCGGCTACTTCTTTGTGCCAAGAACCTCTACTTGCGCCACCTTGGTAACCAAAACCACGTAAATAATCGCGTTTGTCACTACCGTAGTTTTGATATCGCGGAATGTAAATTCCGTTAGCTCTTCGACCGTAAGTGTATTTGTCTTCAAAACCTTCAGCAGTTCCTTCAGCACCACAGCGGAAATGGTGATCCATTAAATTATGACCTAAATGACCACTAGAATTTCCTAGTCCATTAGGATGAGCTTCTGATGTTGAATTTAATAAAATGAAAGTTGACCCTAAAGTTGATCCATTTACAAAAACAATTTTTGCATAAAACTCCATGGTTTCATTAGTTTCGGCATCAATAACCATAACACCTTTTGCTTTTTTTGTATCCTTATCATAAATGATATGATTTACAATAGAGTAGGGTCTTACAGTTAATCTTTTAGTAGCAGTAGCTGCTGGTAACGTAGAAGATTGGGTGCTAAAATAAGCACCAAATGGACAACCTCTACTACAAAGATTACGATACTGACAACTACCGCGGCCTTTGTGGGGAACGGTTAAGTTGGCTGTTCGTCCGATAGTCAAAATGCGTGTATTGTTATAGTGTTTTTCTAATCTTTCTTTAACTGATTTTTCGACACAGTTTAAATCCATTGGAGGCAAAAATTTACCATCTGGCAGCAAAGGCCAATTTTCTGCTTGGCCACTAATTCCAGCAAATTTCTCTACATAATCATACCATTTGGCTAAGTCTTTATAACGTATTGGCCAGTCATTACCATAACCGTCTTTTTTGTTATCTTCAAAATTATGATCGCTAAAACGATAACTTTGTCTGCCCCACATTAATGACTTGCCACCCATGTGAAAACCTCTGTACCAGTCAAATCGTTTGTCCTCAGTATAAGGGCAATCTAAATCATTTACCCACCATTTTTCAGTTGCTTCGTTGTATGGATAATCTCGTGTTTGTACAGGGTGCGTGCGTTTCTGTTCTTGTGTTAATTTTCCTGCTCGCTCAAATTCCCAAGGAGCTTTCATTGCCGACTCGTAATCTTTAATGTGCTCGATATTCATACCGCGTTCTAGCATTAGCACACGCATTCCTTTTTCGGTTAGTTCTTTTGCTGCCCAACCACCACTTATTCCTGAACCTACTACAATAGCATCATAGGTGTTTTCTGCTTTTAAATTGGTATTAATGTTCACGTTTAGTTTTTTTTGGTTTAAAATTCTAGTTTTTTGATTTTTAGCATTTAATTAGTTGCCCAAGCTTTTTGTCCTGGTTTGTAATCTGCATTACCATCGTATCGTCCTGGAACAGGTAAATATTCTCTTGCTTGTGTACAACCAATTTCTGATGAATAATACCCCAAAATAGTTAGATCTCTCGCAAGAAGAAAGAAGGAAGGAACTCTATTGGTTGCAATAGCTTCCTCTCTTAAGTCTTCCATTAGTTTTTGACGTTCTGCTGGCGAAGTGGCTAAAAACTCTTTATTAAAATCTTTTACACATTTGTATTGCATTGCTTTTAGCCCTGTTGCGAATACTTCTTGCATTTCAACTGAATAACAATCTTTAATAATCATTGGAATAAAAGTACCCAAACCTGCTGCTTTAGCACCAGGAGAGGAAGCAGTTGTTGGAATGATGATTTCGGCAAATTCAGCCAAAATAGCTTCATCTGTTGCCGTAAAGCTTAGTTTTTTGTTTTCGTCAATAGGCGAACTAAAACTTTCAAACAAAACGCCCATAGTTGTTGCTGAGATTGCGCTTCCCATTAAAAACGCAACGCTTTTAAGTGCTTCTCTTCTATTCATTTGCTGATTATTAAAATTAATTATGGTAACAAAATTATTAGAACTACACAATAATAAAGAAAAAAAAAGCAGCTTGATTTTTTTTATGTTAAAAAAATAAATTATTCCATTTTTGACATTTTATTAAGTAAAACAATTTAAAAAATTCAGCAATTGGGTTTACAACTGTCTATTTTTCAGCAAAAAAATAGAACTCACAAAAATTTAAAAGCTTAAAAATGTGATATTAAGGAGATTTTGAAGATATTTTATAAATTAAAGATTACAAAATAAATCAAAAAAAAGGACTAAACCGTTTTATCATTGCGTTAAAATGACTTAATAGAAAAAAAATGCTACTAATTTGCATAGTACAACAGTTCATGATTTCAAGGAAAAAAAACTGAAATTGTATCTAAAGCGGTTACAATGTAAAAATGAATTCTTATTTTTCAAACAACCCGATCGATCCGCCAACCCAATTAGCATCTTTATTAAATTTTACGCCAATCATTTCACCTCGACTCAAGCGAACTAAATTACAAAGTAGAGTGGGAGCGCTATCATTTTTATCCCAAGTACAAAGTATTCTAACTTCGGCTTTTACTTTACCAGTAGGTGATTGTATAATTGGAGCATAGGTTACTTTTTTTTGCAAAATGTAGAGGTCTTTTTCGACTATATTTTCAATATCTTGGCGTGTTACATGAAAAATAACTCCAGCACCAGCAAATGAAAATAGAGGTTTCAAAACATAATTTTCTAAATCAGTTGGAATTTCTTTGAGTTCGCTGACTAATGTCGTTTCAATACAATACTTTCCTTTTAACATCGGTAGTATAAATTTGCTGATTCGGAAAAACCAATTGGGATGTCCTGCCCACTCTATATCAAGTTCATCAGTAAAACTAAAATTCAAGTCTAAGTCAGTTCTTGCCTCTAATTCATCAAAAATGACACGATTGTAAATTCGTTTTATTTGTTTTTGTTCGCCATGTTTGTTGGTGTAATATAATCTATTTTCTTTTTTTATCACCGCTGTGACACAAACTACAGCTACTCCTAAATCGCGTTCACAATAATAAAAATCAATTTTTGTGTTTTGTTTTTCAGGTTCAATTTCTAGTAATATTACATCTTCTGGTAAATGATTACCACAAATTATTTTTTGTAAAATGCTTATGTATTTATGTTTTGAAATGCCGTTGATGAAAGGTGTTAATTCATCCAGAAAAGGATAATGATTTTTAAATTTCTCATAAAGATTCATTTGATAATTGAATAAAGATGGAAATCCTTGTACCTCAATCAATTTTGGTATAATCTTTTCATTTTCTATGCAAATACCAAAATCAATGGCTAAAAAAGTGGTGTGATTGTCTTCGTTAGGAACATTGCAATGAGGAGGTACTGCTTTTTGTGTAAGCTTTTTAAAATCATCTTGTTGGATAAAAGAAATAATTTCGTGACAACCTTCAATCAATTGATCTTTAAGCGTACTTGGAATAAAAAAAGGGGTTTCGGAGACTCTAAAGGTTGGTAAATAGTCAAAATCAGAGGCGATATCGGCTTTCAAATTTTCGTATTTCTGCTCGGAAAATTGCGAGTTGAATAATTCCCTATATTTTTCAATCATGTGAGACTGGTTTTAATTCGAAATCATTTTTTTTGTCTTAATCAAATCATTAATTGCGATTCGAAGAAAGTTCGGAATCAGAGTTTCGTTTGTTCTATAAATTTTATCATCATCTAATAAATCTTCCAACATTGAACGAAATTTACGTTCCCCTTTCATCGCTTTAATTCTTTCTTTGGTTTCTTTATTTCTTAGGAAGGTTACAAAACTTATTGGATCTGCTTCTGGATGAAATTGTGTGCCAACAAAATAATCGGTAAACCGAACAGCCATAATTGCTCTTTCATACTGAACATGATCTCTGATTTTTTCGAGAGAAATGATACGAGCTCCTTTTTTACTAAAAACGCTTAATTTAGGTTGTACTACTTGATAATCACGTGAATCAATAGCATAAAAAGGATCGGGAAGTCCATCAAATAGAGGATCTACAAGACCTTCTTTGGTTTTATGAATTGACATAACTCCAAACGAAGTATCATTTCGTTTGGTCACTTTTGCTAAACCAAAGTGCTGGCAAGCCATTTGAAATGAATGACAAATAAATAACATGTGCTTTTTTATATCATTTTTTGCATTCCATGCCGATAAAGCGTCAATAAATTCATAATATTTTTTATCCCAATTTCCATCACCTTCAAGAGGGTTTCCTGGCCCACCGGTCGAAATATAAATATCGTATTTTTTAATATCAGGTAATTCACATTTTTGGCGAACATCAAAAATATCATAACGTACAACCGGATGAAACCTATTGATCACATCAATTATACAACGCATGCCCTGATTGGGTTGTCCGTTATACATGTCTAAAAGTGCAATTTGTAATGGTTTTGGTAGCATATCCGTAGATTAAATATTTAAAATTATAAGCCTTTGGTAAATTCGGATGTAATGAAATCAACTACACTTGTTAGCTGTCCTGTTTCATTAAAAACAGCCAATTGTTTGTCTGCACCGGTGCCATCTTTTAATATTTCATGAACAAAGTTAATTTCGTTTCTGCTTCCTAGTTCGTCTACTACATCATCAATAAAATCGAGTAATTCAAGTATAAGCATCTTGGTTGATACCTCTTTTTGTAACCCAAAATCAATCATATTGTTTTCTATTCCGTAGCGCGCTGCTCTAAATTTGTTTTCCTTGATTAATGCTAACCTATAGATATTAAAACTAGTGTTGTTCATGTTTAATTTGTACAATTTAGCCACAATAGCTTGAATTATAGCTACGATACAAATAGTTTCATCAACGGTAAGTGACATGTCACAAATTCTAAATTCGATAGTATTATAAAATGGATGCAAGCGCAAGTCCCACCATATCTTTTTAGGATTATCGATACAATTGGTTTTTACCAAAGTGTCTAAATAATTATCATAAGAACTTACTGAATCAAAGTATTCAGGCAAACCTGTTCTTGGGAACTTGTCGAAAACCTTTGTTCTAAAAGATTTATAACCTGTTTGTCTGCCTTCCCAAAAAGGAGAGTTCGTCGAAAGAGCAAAAATATGTGGTAAGAAATAGGTGGCTTGGTTCATTAATTGTAAACCGATTTCACGATTTTCAATTCCAACATGACAATGCATTCCAAAAATTAAATTTGAACGTGCGGCATCCTGAAGTTCATTTACAATATCATGGTAACGAGGATCATCTGTAATAGGCTGGTCTTGCCACTTTGAAAAGGGATGCGTACCAGCTCCGCCTACAATTAAATTTTGCTTATCGGCCAATTCGACAATTTTAGAACGTAAAAACCGAATCTCATTTTTGGCGTCGTGAATATTTTTACAAATATTAGTACCTACTTCAACCACTGATTGATGCATTTCGGCCTTAACTTGTTCGTTCAATATAATTTTGGCGCCATCTACAATTTTAGATAGATGTGAACGTAAATCTCTAGTATCAGGATCTATAATTTGGTATTCTTCCTCTACACCAAGCGTAAATACAGGTAATTTCTTTAGCATAATTATATTTTTAGTGTTTAGTCTTAGTCGCAGCTTTCAGCTTATTTACTGAATACTTTGAATGAAAACTATCTTACTGCATCCTTGATAAAATCACCCCAAGTTAAGTTTATTTTACCAGATTTTTGTTTTTTAGCTGCAGCAATTGCCATCTTAGCAGCTTCTTCAACAACCCATTCAAAATTAGCTTCACCTACAGATGTAATTTCGGCATCAGGAGCAGGATTTCCAAAATCTATTGCATAAGGAATACCATCTCTAACAGCAAATTCAACGGTATTAAAATCGTAACCTAAGCCTTTGCATAAGCGCAATGTATAATCCTTTATAGTTGCTAATAATTTTTTATTTGCAGGTGGTCCATCGAGAACATATCTTAAATGATGGGGATTTCTAGGTTCATATTGCATAATGCGAACCGCCTTTCGACCTAAACAATACACTCTAAAATATTCAGTAAAAACGATTTCTTCCTGCAAAAGCATTACTAATTGACCTGTTTCTTGATGTTTTTGCCAAAATTCTTCTTTGTTTTCAAGACGATACACGTTTTTCCAGCCACCGCCTGCGTAGGGTTTCATGTAGGCAGGAAATCCGACGTACTCAAATATTCCATCCCAATCCATAGGATATTTCAAGTTGCGAAAAGATTTTTCGGTAGTATCTGTAGGATGGTCGGCAGACGGTAAAATAACCGTTTTAGGCAAAGGAACGCCCAAAGTATCTGCCAAGGAATTATTGAAAAATTTATCGTCAGCACTCCACCAAAAGGGATTGTTAATCACATTAGTACCTGTTAAAGCAGCATTTTTTAAATAGGCTCTATAAAAAGGAACATCTTGAGAAATTCGATCAATAATAACAGCATATTCTCCGTCCTTATTTTGCACCACTTTGTCAATTGTTACCGCTTCGGCAATAATGCCTTTTTCATTTTTTGAATTAACTCGATCAATAAAGGCTTGCGGAAAAGAGTCTTCCATGCCAAATAAAATTCCAATTTTTTTCATCTTGATTCTTTTGTATTGTTAAAAAAACTTAATTCGTGATAAATAATGCGGAAACATTTCTTTCCATAAGGGCCAATCGTGATTTTGTTCTGGCCTGATATCTAACCAATGGTGAATATTCCGATTACTCAAGATCTTGCTCATTTTTAAATTGGCATCAAAGCAAATATCCCAATTTGAAGTTCCTAAAACGATATCAATATTCCACAATTCATAATCGTTAAGACCGAATAAATAATCTTCGGGGCTGTTGTAAAAAACGTTATCATTGTGAAAGCCATCCATGAAATTTTTGATACTGAAAGCACCGCTCATAGCAAATAAATGGCTGACATATCCAGGATGACGAAATGCAAAATTTGCAGCATGATAGCCTCCAAAACTACAACCTGCAATTGCAATTTTCCCTGTTGGACTATGGTGCTTTATTTTTTCGACAATTTCGTGGCAAATCATTTTATCGTATTGAACGTGGTTTTCGATACGATGAACAGGATGAATATTTTTATTGTAAAAACTGTTTTTATCTATACTATCGGGGCAAAAAATCTGAATTAAACCTTGATCTAAATACCATTTTGCCGATTCAACCAATCCCATATCCTTGTTTTCATGAAAACTCCCCATAGAGGTAGGAAACAGTAAAACAGGATAACCAGCATGCCCAAAAACTAGCATTTCAATTTCTTGATTGAGATGCGGGGAGTGCCATTTGAAATAATCTTCCGTCATAAAATTTATTTTAAACAAGTATAACGAAAAAAACGTATGAATTTTATGTGAATTTTAAAATCGCAAGACAATTCAAGGATATCAAATAGACGCGTACTATTTCAATCAAATGTTTAAAATGGACGATGTTAAAATGCCAAAATTGCATTTTTACTAAAAAATTAACAAATCTTAATTTAGAGATAAGCAATAAACATTGTTAAAACCTATAAAAATAAGTTTAGATTTTGATCAGAAGTACTTTTTTTAGAGAAAACATGCACTAAGTCTCTAATAAATAGAGTATTAAATTTATATTTTTTCTCTTTAAATTTTGACAAATCTCTTTTTGGGAACATTTATTTAGTAGCAAAATACTGTAACTGACTTTTTAAGCGCTCTAATAGCATGCTCATCATTCGTTTGTTTAGATGTGATGCGTTAAGACTGTATAAATCATATTCTTGTGTGGTAAAAAGACCAATAATAATTCCTTGACATTTATTTCTGAAGGCAGTATCTTTTAGCACGGCGTTCTCCATAAGCGCCATTTTCTTCTCCAGCGTAAGATTGTAAAAATCAACTTTGCTGTTTTGAGCATAGGAGTTAAATATACTCAAGAACAGGTCGTTTTGTAGTTTTAAAATAGGTCGTAAAACTTGGTTTTGAAAATGCTCAGCAGGGGTAGTAGCTTCGTTGATAGAGCCTATAGTTTGACCTCTAAAGTCATTTAAAAAAGAATCTCTTGTTGTCATTTTTTTTTATTAAAGGTAAACAATACCGCAAGACTCAACGTTATGTAAGCTTAATTTAGTTGTTAAGATTATTATGATACTACCGCTATTTATCTTTTTTAAATCCATCAAGTGTGTTCTCTGACATAGTTTCAAACAATTCAAGACCAAAATAGGGTGCTGCCGCAATAATATGATCGAAAATGTCTGCCATTATATATTCGTAATTCTCGAATCGTTTATCATGCGAAAAAACATAAACTTCAAGCGGTACGCCATGTGCTGTCGATTGTAACTGTCTACAAAGCAAGAGCATATCCTTATTCACACCTGGATAATGAGATAAATACTCGGTAATGTATTTTCGAAAAACACCCAAATTAGTCAAGTTTCTGCCATTTATAGGAAGTGATTTATTTATGCCGTTTTGCAGATTGAATTGATCAATTTCTTGTTTACGGGTGGCAAGGTACGTGGTAATATGCTGAATTTTACTTAATTCTAAAAGATCATTATCGTCAAGAAATCGAATACTACTCGTTTTTATTAAAATATGCCTTTTAATTCGTCTTCCGTCTGAATTCAGCATGCCTCGCCAGTTTTGGAACGAATCGGAGCTTAAACTATAGGTTGGAATTGTGGTTGTGGTATTATCAAAATTTCGAACTTTTACGGTAGCTAAATTTATTTCAATTACATCACCATCAGCACCAAATTTGTCCATTGTAATCCAATCGCCAATGCGTACCATATCATTTATTGAAACCTGAACGCTTGAAACGAATCCGAGAATTGTATCCCTGAAAATTAAAATGATTACCGCAGAAACAGCTCCTAATATCGTTAACAATTCCTTCTTATCAATATCAAATAATTTAGAAACAATCAACGTGCTACCCACAACCCACAGCATAATCATGATAACTTGAATGAAGCTATCAATGGGTTTGTCGCTATAGCGTGGTTTCAGCTTTAAATAATCGCGCAAGGCATTAAAAATGGTGCGGATAATCCACAAAACCAAAACAATGATATAAATACCAACCAATTTGCCAAATACGCCCTCCCAATATTCAAATCGTTCTAAAATGACAGGTACAGACTTGTAAATAAATAAAAGCGGAATCAAATGCGCGATGTACTTGGCTGTTTTATTGGAAACCAATAAATCGTCAAATTTCGTTTTAGTTTTTTTAGCAATGATAGCTAAAATGGTCACCAAAACTAGGCGAAAGACAACATAAATAATATATGAAATAGTACATAAAACGATAATATTTATTACCAAACTCAAATACGAGGCGACACTACTTCCTAAACCCCATTTTCTAAAAATAGGGTAGAGGAATGTGAAGATTGCTTCTATGTATTTAAACATTTTTTAGGTATTTTTTATCTACATAAAAAGTTCCGAAAGGGATTAAGGAGCCTAAACAGATAATTCCGAATTTTTTCCAATCCCAATTTTGTTCAAATTTCAGCATTATTGCTAATATAATGTAGCTAACAAATAGGAGACCATGTGCCATTCCTATTGGAAAAAGTAACGTTTTATAAAGAACTAAATTTGTAGGTTTTACAATTAGCATATTTGAAAACAATGCCAAATAAGAAACTCCTTCTAATAAAGCGACAATTTTGAAAATTTTAAGCATGATATTTTCTTTAAGGTATAAAAAACAAAATTAGCTATTATCACGCAATTTTCTGTAACGGAAACCTAAAGTAATTACTTTTGCAATCTTAAACTTTGATAATGAGTAAGCGAGAGTTAAAAAAATATATTGCAACACTAGATAAAGAACAACTTGAAGAACAAATAGTCGAGTTGTATGAAAAATTTAGCGCTGTCAAAGTGTATTATGATTTTGTTTTTAATCCAAAAGAAGACACCCTTTTAAAAGAATGTAAAACTAAAATTGCCTACGAATATTTTCCTGTCAAAAAATCGGGACGTCGTAGCAGACCAAAAATGCGTCGCTCCGTAGCTCAAAAATACATCAAACACTTTCAAATTTTAGGTGTAGATCCTTTTGTGATTGCCGATGTGATGTTGTACAACATTGAAATTGCTCAAACTTTTTCAAGCGAAAACACCATTAAAGTGGATGGCTTTTACAAAAGTATGTTCAACTCATTTGAGCAAGCGGTCGTTTTTTTAATTGCAAATGGAATTCTAGATGATTTCAGAAATCGATTAAGAGCTATTCATGCCGAAGCCATCCGTCAAAAATGGAATAATGAAACACAATTTGAAGCAGTTTTAGAACGATTGGAATATTAATACAATAAGCCTTCATATTTTTAATATCCAACTATCAAGATTTAAAATACAATTGTAGCAGAATTCTACGTTTTAAGTAATAAAAATTGATTTTTTAAGAAATTAGATTGAATTAAGTGGCTCAATTTGAGTTAAGCGGTCCTAGTTAAATCAATTTTATTTAATCTAACGCCTATTTTTTTTCTTAATTGTGGCGTAAAAACTGTTTTTTAGGCGTATTTTTGCAAAAATCCAATATTTACCAATGTCCCAAAACACTTTAGAAATAGAAATCGAAGACAAAAAAGAACTTTATGCGTACCAAAAAGGCGATATCGATGCCATTTTTGAACGCATAGATAATGCACCGGAAAAACATCATTTACTATACCAACTCCCAACTGGAGGTGGAAAAACTGTTGTGTTTTCAGAAATTGTAAGACGTTATTTATCACAACACGATAAAAAAGTGGTGGTGTTAACGCACCGAATCGAGTTGTGCAAGCAAACCTCAAAAATGCTAAAAGGCTTTGATGTAAAAAATAAAATCATCAACAGCAAGGTTAAAGATCTACCAGACCAAAACGAATATTCTTGTTTTGTGGCTATGGTCGAAACACTTAAAAACCGTATCAATGATGATAAATTGCATCTTGATAACATTGGTTTAGTGATTATTGATGAGGCACATTACAACTCATTCCGCAAGTTATTGAGTTCCTTCAAAAACGCATTTATATTAGGAGTGACGGCTACGCCATTAAGCTCTAATATTAAATTACCAATGCATCAAAGTTATGATGAGCTTATAGTAGGTGATACCATTAGCTCATTAATCGAAAAAGGATTCTTAGCAAAAGCAATTACTTACAGTTATGATGTGGGTTTGACCTCGTTAAAAGTAGGTATTAACGGAGATTACACCGTAAAATCATCTGATGATTTGTACACCAATATGGCCATGCAAGAAAAATTATTGCATGCCTACACTGAAAAATCTATTGGCAAAAAAACCTTGATTTTTAACAACGGTATCAACACTTCGTTATATGTATATGAAACGTTCAGAGAAGCGGGGTACGGCATCAGACACCTAGATAATACAAGTAGCAACGAAGAGCGTAAAGAAATTTTACATTGGTTCAAGCACACGCCAGATGCAATTTTAACATCAGTAGGAATTCTTACCACGGGTTTTGATGAGCCAACTGTTGAAACTATTATCTTAAATAGAGCGACTAAGTCACTTACTTTATACTACCAAATGATTGGTCGTGGATCTCGAAAATTGCCTGGCAAAGATTCCTTCACCGTAATCGATTTGGGTAACAATGCCGCACGTTTTGGCTTGTGGAGCGAGCCGGTAAACTGGCAACATATTTTTAAATCACCTGAGTTTTATCTTGAAAATTTACGTGACGATTCAGAGATTGAAATGTATTTCAAATACAGTATGCCACCTGATCTTCGCGAAAAATTCAGCAAAACAGAAGTGGTTACTTTTGACGTAGAAGAAGAACATAAATTGATTATCAAGCAAAATTTACGCTCTAAAGAAGTTTTAGATAAGTCTCTTGACCAACACGCTGCCATGTGTGTTGACAATACTGAAACCTTGCAAGAAGCCAAAGTACTTGGTAAATTATTAGAAGATGATATTGAATGCCGCATCAAGCGTTATGCAAAATGTTTGAGTCAGTGCAGTAAAAATTATCGCGAATGGCTCGTAGACGATTATAAAGTCAAACTCGTTTTGCTCATCGGTAAAAAATACCGCGAAAAAATCATGAACGAACCTGACGAAGATTAATCTATCTGTTAGGAGCTATTTCCCGCTATCCGCTGTATTCCCGATAAATAAAAACTACGGCTAAAAAGCCTTGTTTTTCTAAATCGGGAGATGCCGCTACTATCGGGGCTAAAAAACGAGCAGGCAACAACTATTTTTTTAAAACATTCAAAATCCAAAAAACATGTCAAAACAATTCTCTGATTTAGGAATTTCGGCACCACTGGTAAAAGCAATTACCGATCTGAAAATTGTTGTGCCAACAGAAATTCAGCAAAAAACAATTCCGATATTACTTTCAAATACAACTGATGTAGTGGGACTTGCACAAACTGGTACAGGAAAAACGGCTGCTTTTGGATTACCAATTTTACAATTAATAGATACTACTACAACGCACGTTCAAGCTGTAATTTTGGTGCCAACGCGCGAGTTAGGCCATCAAATTACACGAAATTTAGAAGATTTTGCCAAATACTTACCTGAATTGTCAATAGCAGCTACTTGTGGTGGAATTCCAATTAAACCACAAATAGAACGACTTTCGCAACCTACCCACGTTGTAGTTGCAACTCCTGGAAGGCTAATTGATTTACTACAACGCAAAGCCATTGATTTGTCTAAAACAAAATTTCTTGTGCTAGATGAAGCTGATGAAATGGTGTCCATTTTAAAAGAAAGCTTAGACGAAATTATAAGTGCCTTGCCCAAAGAGCGTCGTACTTTACTTTTTTCAGCAACCTTACCTGGCGCAATCAAACAATTGGTTCAAAACTACCTTCATAAAAATGTGCAACATATCAGTGCACAAATGGAAACTGTAGGTCATCAAGGAATTGATCACGAATATATAGTTGTGGACCCAATTGAAAAATTAGATATTTTAATGCATTTTTTAAATTCAAGAGAAGGGGAGCGCGGCATCATTTTTTGTAAAACAAAAGCCGCCGTTAATAAATTGGCTAAAAACCTAGCCATAAACCGTTTTTCCTCTGGAGCCTTACACGGAAGTTTGTCGCAAGGTATTCGAGATCGCATCATGGAGCAATTCAGAGAAGGTCATATCAATATTTTAGTGGCTACAGATTTGGCTGCAAGAGGTATCGATGTAAAAAATTTGTCGTACGTTGTCAATTATCATTTGCCTGATGTGTACGAAGCTTATGTGCACCGTAGCGGAAGAACAGCTCGTGCTGGCGCAAAAGGATTGGCTTTGACCGTTTTGCAAGCGGAAGAAGTAGCTGAAATTGCTGATTTCGAAAGAGAATTAGGTATTACTTTTACGCCTTTTCAAAAACCAAGTGCTTTAAGTATCGAGCAGAACAATACTTTACTATGGGCTAAACAAATTTTCAAAACCAAACCCAACCACGATGTCGACGTTGAGTTTAAAAATAAAGTAAAAACGATTTTTCACCATTTAACAAAAGATGAATTGGTAGAAAAATTACTAGCGAATTATCTTTTGCAAAATAAAAATGAACCAGCTGAAAAAGTCATAAAAAGACAGAAAATGAAGTAACAGATACTTCATTAAACATAAAAACATCACTCGAACGTAACAGTTTTGGTGATGTTTTTTTTGATGTTAAAATTAGTACTATTTTATTCTATAATTTGGCTTCTTAGAAAAGCTTAAATTTTATAGAAAGAGCTATAATTTTAAAATTACGTTAAACCTTTTAAAAAATCAACAGTCAAAACAACAAACCAAAATTAAATAATCATGAAGAATTTAACACCATTTGTGGTTTTATGGCTATTTTTTACATCTTGTAGCGGAGATGATAATCCAATCTCACCACAAGTACCAACAAATATGTATTTCCCACCCACAAGTTCAAACACTTGGGAAACACAGTCTAGCAATAGCTTAGGATGGAATCAAGCCGCGATAGGACCGTTGAAAGATTTTCTGACGCAGAAAAACTCCAAATCGTTTATGATTTTGGTTAATGGCCGAATCGTTATGGAAGAGTATTTTAACGGTCACAACGCAACTACTTCTTGGGAGTGGAATAGCGCTGGAAAGACTTTAGTGTCAGCAACCACAGGAATCGCACAGCAAGAAAATCTTTTAGATATAACTATGCCGGTCTCAAATTATTTAGGTAATTCCTGGACAGCAATGCCTTTGGAGAAAGAGCGATTGATTAAAGTTACTGACTTGTTAAGCATGACATCAGGGAATGATGACACCAAACAATTTGTAATAAAATCAAATATAACCTATGTTGCTGATGCGGGTACAAGATGGGCTTACAGCAATGTTTTTCAAAAATTATTTGATGTTGTTACATCGGCAAGTAAACAAAATTTTGAAACGTATTTTAATGCCAAACTCAAAAATAAAATAGGAATGGATGGTTTTTGGAATTACGGAACGATATTTACTGTTTATCATAGTACCACCCGAAGCATGGCTCGTTTTGGATTATTGGCCTTAAACAAAGGAAAATGGGAAAACGAAACCATTATCAACGAAACTTTTTTTAACCAAAGTATAACTCCATCGCAAGCAATTAATCCTTCTTATGGATTTTTATGGTGGTTAAACGGAAAAAATAAATACATGGTTCCGAGTGATCAAACTGTTTTTCAAGGCTTCTTAATCCCATCAGCACCGGCAGATATGTATGCCGCGATGGGAGCCAAGGACCAACGTATTTATGTAATTCCGAGCAAAAAAATGGTAGTAATTCGAATGGGAGTAGCATCTGATCCAGATAATACTAATTTTGCAGTATCAGGTTTTGATGAAGAGCTTTGGGAAAAAATAAACGCTGTTATTCAATAAATAGACAGCATCAATTTAATGTACCATTACTACTTCGTTATCAGTTGAAGTTGTAATAGTATTTTTTATTTTGCGTTTTCCAATTAATAAAACAATAAGTGCCAATACTGTTGTTCCAGTGATTAGCCATACCATTGGCACAATTGAGTTGGTTACAAAAACACCAACTGCAAATGAAGCCAATGCTCCTAATCCAAGTTGAATTGCACCCATTAATGCCGAAGCACTTCCTGCATTTCGAGTGAAAGGTGCGAGGGTAAGTCCTGCGGTATTCGGATTTGATATTCCTAAACAAGCCAAAAACAGAAATAAAAGGGCAATTGTGCTATACAGATTCAATAAATGATTTATCGCCAAAATTATAAACAACACGCTAATTCCTGTTTGTACCAATAGCGCGCCTAAAATCATTTGCTCACTTGTAAAACGTTTTAAAAGCACAGAATTTAACTGACTCGCTCCAATAAAACTTAAGGACATAAATGCAAAAATCCAACCGTACATTTTTGCATCGACGGTATATATTTCCATAAATAAAATAGGAGAAACAGCAACGTAAGTAAATAACCCTGAAAATGCTATTGATCCAGCAAAAGCGTAGGTATAAAACTGAGGCTCTTGTAAAATAACCCAAAAATTGGTCAAAATAGGTTTTGGTTTTAAGGATATTGTCGGATCTGGTTGGTAGGAATTTGGTAATCCAAACTGAGCTGCTAATAAAATAAAAATTCCAATCACCATCAAAATTAAAAATACAGTATGCCAACCGTAATCAGCAGTAATGTAACCACCAACGGTGGGTGCTAGCATAGGAGAGAGCCCTACGACTAACATCAACATTGAAAAAACTTTCGGAATGTCTTTCACCGGAAACAAATCACGAACCATCGACACAGAAGCTACTGTTGCAGCACAACTTCCTATGGCTTGAATGAATCGTAATCCAATAAAAGTATCAATATCCTGCACAAAAACACAACCCAATGAAGCCAAAATGTAAACTAGTAATCCAATAAACAAAGGTTTTTTTCTACCAAAACGATCCAATAAAGGACCATACAACAATTGCCCCGCCGAAATACCAATAAAATAACTTGATAATGTCATGGCTACTTTTGCAACCGTCGTCTTTAAATCTATTGCAATGCCAGCAAAACCTGGTAAATACATGTCAATTGAAAAAGGACCTAATGCTGTTAAAGCTCCCAGAATTAAAATTAATTTAGTGTAAGTTCCTTTTTTCATTGCAGTGCCATTCATAAATTTCAAATTTTTGGCAAAGATACGTTTTAAGAATCCCAGAACAGAATAGGAATCGCTTAAAAAAGGTTTATGAAGCTAGTTTTTAATCAAAAGTAAAACACCAGATACACAAAGTAAAAAAAGCATACTGTTTTTTAGCATGGTTTCATTGATAAAGGAGTAAACTTTTTTCCCTAAGAATAATGCTATAACAAAGAAAGGCAACACATAAAGTGCATTGTAAAATTGTTGCCAAGTCAAAATCCCTTCAAAAGCAAGTACGGGAATACGCATCAAAGTGATGAGTCCCAGAACACCAAACATAGTAGCGCGAACTACTTTAACATCTGGAGTTTGATTCTTGATGATGATCAAATACAATGGTCCGCCGGTTGAAAATACTCCTGAAAAAAAGCCACCCAAAAATCCAAAAAAGAATTTCATCTTAGTTAATACTTTAATTTCACTTGCCGATTTTAGGCTGTTGAGCACAAATAATAATATAAAAATACCTAAAGCCTTTTTGAGAAAAATAGGCTGACCATAAGCCAAGACAAGAATCCCGATTAGTAATCCGAAAAAAGAAGAAACAAACAGCTGTTTCAGTAATTGTTTATTGATTAACCGCCATTCTTTATAAACATGAAAAGGAGTAGATAGCATGTAAAAAATAGACAAATAACCAATAGCATCAGGCAAAGGCATTACAAAAAGAAGTACGGGCAAAGCAATTAAAGCGCCTGCAAAACCCGTTACGGTTTGCACAAAGAATCCTAAACAAATACCAATCGTGAGCCAAAAAACAGTGTAATCCATTTGGCAAAATTAGATTAGAAAACCGTATTTTTTAAAATAGAATCAACGGAAAAAATTATAATTTACCTTTAAAAAATGTAATTTTACATCTTAAACCAAAAATAAAATGGTAGACTCATTAGATTTAAAAATAATAGATTGTTTGAAAGTAAATGCGCGAAGTTCATTTGTAGAAATCGGAAAACAAGTTGGTCTTTCGCCGTCATCCGTGCGAGAACGTGTGCAAAAACTCGAGGAAAATGAAGTTATTACTGGATATCAAGTACAGTTGAATCCGGCTAAACTAGGTTTTGGTTTAGAGGTGTTTATCATGTACAAATTATTCAGTGGTAAACTGATGATTTTTTGTGCGGATTTGGCTTTATTCCCAGAAATTTATGAAATTCATCGTATTACGGGAACACATAACATTTTTATGAAAGTAATTCTACGAGATCAAATGCATTTACAACAATTTATTGATAGACTTTTAGGCTATGGAGAACCAACAACACACTTAATTTTATCTGATTTAAAAGAAATTAAAATCTAACAAGATTTTGAAGAATAATAAGTTTTTCTAGTCGTTATTAAATGAACTATAATTTATATTATGTAAAATAGTAAACTTAACTTCTCACACTAACTATAAATAAATCTAATTATACCCTAATTAAGGAAGCCTAAATTAGGCTCATAAAAAAAAGCATTGCTTACACAATGCTTCTCTATTCAATAAAAATGATTTTATTTTATGTTGACTACAAAATCCCAATTTTCCCAACTTAGTACAACAGCATTCTTTTCTACAGTATAAACTAATTTCTCAGTTGTTTTTTTAGAAGCTTTTTGTTTAACCGTCACACGCAATTGATCTTCAGTTTGCTTGTATTTGTATGCTCCCCATTGTTTAGCTTCTTTGTTAAAAATGATAACAGATTCTTTTTCTGATGGTAAAACAAAAAATGAATATTTTCCTGCTGGTAGTTTTGTACCTTCTACAGTAATTTCCTTATCGGTTTCAAATGTTGTTGCATCATTTGCACCAGCACGCCATACTTGATTAAAAGGTACTAAAGCACCCCAAATAGCTCTACCATTTACCGATGGGCTTCCATAATTAATTGTAATTGTAGCTCCATTAATTTTTCCTGTTACAGATTCTTTTGTACTTGTCGGTTTTCCTTGTGCTGAAGCCACATTAACAAGTAAAAATCCAATAATTGCAAATTGTATTTGTTTCAATAATTTCATAATAAATTAGTTTAGATTTGAGTTAAAAGTAAAACAACTTTAACTTTTTTTCATGCTTTTACGTTACTTTTATGAAAACATTAAGGATTGTACAAATTGTGTGTTTTGCCATGTGCTACCTTGCAGTAGTGTTTTTTAATTTCTTATTTTTACCATCGATTACAACACTTGAACCATTATGAATTCGATAGCTGAACAAATTGCTGATTTTTTAAAAGAATATGCGCCCTTCAATTTTTTGACATTTGAGGAGTTGTCCAATATTGCAACGAATATTCGGGTAGTTAATTTGGAAAAAAATAAATCTCTTTTCCAAATAAATGATGCATTACATGATAGTTTTTATGTAGTAGCTCAAGGTGTCATCAACTTATCTGTTATTGCTGATGCAGAGGAAACATTATTAAACAAATGCGCTCCTGGCGATATTTTTGGCTTACGTCCTTTTTTTGCTAAAAACAATTACATGATGACCGCTAAAGCCCGCGAAGAATCGTTAGTTTATGCAATTCCCATTGCTACCTTTCGTCCTTTTGTTGCAAATAATTCCGAAGTGCTCAATTATTTATTAGAAAGCTTTGCTGTCAATACCAGAAATCCAAAAGACAAAGAAAATTTAATAGGAAAATTAATTAGTGATAATGTTTTTTATTCTGATCAACAATCAGAAATGCAGTACTTTCAGTCGTTAAATTACAATACCTCACCACTAGTTACCAACCGCAATTGTTCGATTAAAGAAGTTGCTTTACTAATGACCGAATCATTGAAAGACAATGCGCTGGTTGTCGAAAATAGTTGGCCAATTGGTATTGTAACCGATTGTGACATGCGCTCCAAAGTGGCTACTGGTCGCTATGAGTTGCACACACCAATAACATCAATAATGTCTTCTCCAGTTATTACAGTGGTAGAAAACATTTCGCTTGCCGAAGCACAACTTGTTATGCTCAAAAATAACGTAACTCATTTGTGCGTGACCCAAGATGGTACAGACAAGTCTGCTATAAAAGGAATTATATCTGAGCACGATTTAATTGCAGCTCAAGCAAATAACGCTGGCGTTCTTATAAAAGAAATTAAAAGAGCTCAAAATCCGAAAGAATTAAAGCAAATCAGAAATCGTGTTACCGATTTAATTCAATCTTCTATTTCTAAAAATATCCCGTTATCACACGTTTTCAATATTACGAGCGAAATTAATCTGGCAATTATTAAAAGAAGTGTAGAACTTTCTATTTTAGATTCAGGCTCGCCTCCTGCCCGTTTTGCATGGTTAAGTATTGGAAGTCAAGGGCGAAAAGAACAGCTATTACGTACTGATCAAGACAGTATCATTGTATTTGAAGATGTTGCTCCAGAAAAATACCGAGATGTAAAAGATTATTTTCTTCGACTTGGCAAAAAGACTACCGCTACACTTGAAAAAATTGGATTTGACTACTGTCCAAACGGACATATGGGTAGTAATATACTTTGGTGTAAATCCCTGACTGACTGGATAAAACAATATGATAATTGGATGAATACTCCAGGAGAGAATTCAAATGATTTAAGTAGTATCTTTTTTGATTATGAAATCACTTTTGGTGAACAAAAAATTGAGGATGCAATAAGCGATACTATCTTTAAAAATGCTAAAAACAATGCCTTGTTTTATGATTTTCTGGGAAATGATGCATTGCGAAAAAACTCTCCTTTAACGTTTTTCAAAAATTTTAATTTAGAAGAAGACGGTCCAAACAAAGACAAATTTGATATTAAAACTAAAGCATTAATGCCTTTAATTGACGGCGCACGTTTGTTCACCTTAAGTTTTGATATTCGCGGAATTAATAATACGTTTCAACGCTTTAAGCAATTGTCACTTACAGATTCCAAACATGCTGAAATTTATTTAAATTGTGCGGAGGCGTTTTTAACTTTATCAAAATTTAGAACTTTAGAAGGTCTAAAAAATGACAACGATGGACAATTCATTAATCTTGAAGAACTTTCAAAAATTGATCGCGAAAAATTAAAAAATGCATTAGCACCGATGCGTGAATTAGAAGAATTGATTAAAAGCAAATTTCAACTTACACAATTTTCATAATTATGTTAGACTGGTTAAAAAATATTAACAAAGAATATCCAGAATTTTGGAAATCTTACAGCTCGAAATTCGATAAAAAATCTTCCCGATATGTTATTTTGTCTACTGAAACAACAGGCTTGAATCCAGAAAAAGACGTGATATTGTCGTTGGGAGCTTTTGCTGTCAAAGATAACGCAGTGCACATCGGTGATAATTTTGAAAGTTATCTAACTCAATACAAATTTTTACATGACAACGGCTTAACAAACGAATTCATGATGGAAAGTACTATCAAAAAAAGTAGCGAACCACAAGCCATTCAATCTTTTATAGAATATATTGAAAACGCTATTTTAGTTGGGCATCACATTGATTTTGATGTGGCTATTATCAACGAAGCCTTAGAACGAATGGGATGCGGTAGACTCAAAAATGAAGCCTTAGACGTAGATGTGATGCACCGTAAGCTAAATGATATTAGTGATAAAGAAACTTCTCTTGATACTCTTTGCGAATTGTATCACGTTCCCATTAGTGACCGTAACTCGGCAGCTGACGATGCTTACAAAACGGCACTACTATTTTTGAAATTAAAATCAAAGTTAAAGATCAAGTAGGAAGTTAAATTATAAAATTTGATCTAGCATTGCGGCTTGCCAAAATTTTCCGTGATGAGTAACTGAAATTGGGTAATCAAAACCTAATTCTTCTTTTCGAATAAAAGGTAGACCTTCTTTTTTAAATATTTTATGGTCTTGTTTTAATTCTAAAATGGCCGAAAAATGTTTAGGATCAGTAACGGCAATTGTATAGATTTTGTCATTGTCAATCAATGTTTTAGTAAAAAAAATTTTGTCTTTAAAATTTACCTTTCCAAATACACTTGTATCAATTGAACATTCAAACTGTATCGGATTAAAAACTCTCGTTCCTGTTTCTCGATTGAAAATTTTATAAGCCGCTTCCTTCTGGGACCATAGTTTCCAAACCATTTGCTCTTGGTCTTTCGCGGTTTCGATATAAAATTGCTCTTTGACAGAAAAAATTTTATTCAAAAAACCGGGCCGCTGCCAGTTACTTTCTAACCTCGCAACGCTCAAATCGATTACATCGTTCCCAATCACATTTTCTTATTTTGCAATTAATCTCGTGCTGCTAATTTTTCCTCAATGATTGCCATTGCCGCTTTTACTGTTAACATTTTCTCCATCGATTCATTATCAATAATAATATTGTATTTTTCTTCGATATCTAAAACAACATCTACTAAGTTAGCAGAGTTAATCTTTAGATCTGCAATGAAATCAGTTTCTTCAGTTAAGTTTTCAAAAGCTTCGTTGTTAGCAATATAAGGTTTTATAATTGCTTTTAGTTCGATTATGGTTTGTTCTTTATTCATTTTTTTATTTTTTTCTCCACTAATGTAGCAAAGATTATTGATCATTCGTACTTTTTAAAAACGATACATGCATTCACATCGCCAAAGCCAAAACTGGCTTTTATGGCATACTGCATATTTTTTTCTAGCTTTGTTCTTGGTATTTTTTCCTCGTCAATAAGATCTGTAATTTCAGGATGTAAATCAGCACAATTTAAATTCGGAAAAACAAAACCTTCATGCAATTGCAAAACAGTAGCCACACTCTCAATACTACCTGCTGCTGACAAGCAATGTCCAACCATTCCCTTGAGTGAATTTATTAATGGAAAATCGTTCCCTTTCCGATTCAAGGCTTTTGTCCAATTTTCAATTTCCAAACTGTCTTTTGAAGTTGCAGTTAAATGTCCATTTATTAAATCGATATCATTTGCTGCTACTTTTGCATCCTCTAATGCATCTACAATGCATTTTTGTACAGCAATCGCGTTTGGAGCTGTCATGGTTCCAGTTCCTCGTTGTCCGCCGGAATTACAACTGCCTCCTAAAATTTCGCCGTAAATGGTAGCGCCTCGCGCTAATGCACTTTCTAAATCTTCCAAAACTAAAGCACCAGCGCCACTTCCCGGCACAAACCCTGATGCTGTTGCCGATAATGGTCGCGAACCTGCTTCAGGATCCTGATTGTGTTTAAAAGTACACACTTTCATAGCATCAAAACCTCCCCAAATATAAGGTCCTGAGTCACTTGTACTGCCAGCTAACATGCGCTTTGCTTTACCTGTTTTGATACGTTCAAAAGCCATTAAAATTGCCTCTGTGCCAGTTGTACAAGCAGATGAATTGGTTGTCACTTGATTTCCTAAACCTAATTTTCCGCCAAGATAGGCACTCACACCGCTATTCATGGTTTGAGCAACAGCTGTGCTCCCCAATCGACGGGTTTGCAAATCGTCTATTTTATAAATGCTTTCGCGAAATTTATCAATTCCAGATGTTCCTGTTCCAAAAATAGTTCCGCTTTCCCAGTCTGGATTTTCATTGTTTTCCATAGGTAAACCAGCATTTTTCCAGGCCTCAATACCAGCAATTACTCCGTACAGAATACCACTAGAATTAAAATTACGCAATTCAAGTTCCGTGAAATATTGCAATGCGAGTTCAGGAGAAACAGATGGTGTTCCAGCTATTTGACATGAAAATTGTAGGCGTTCCAATTTTGTATCATGCTTTATTCCTGAAATTCCATTTTTGATGGCATTTGTAAACTCATCAAGGCCAACCCCATTTGGAGCAACAACACCTAGACCCGTGATAACAACTCTCTTTTTCATTTATTTAGAAATTATCATTCCTGCAATTGTTCCTCTACAAACTTCTTCTTCTTTTTCATTTATCATAAGGACTTTACATTTTAATTTTCCGAATCTAAAATATATTTTTTCAGAAATAACAGTCACTTTTTCATTTGGGAAAACAGGTTTTAAAAAATCTATTTCTGTTGATGTTAAGCCTATTGAAGTACTTTTGTTAAATGAATTGTCTAATAAAAAAACACCTAAGCAAACCAATCCAATTTGCGCCATTACCTCGGTTAAAATCACACCTGGAGTTACAGGATTATTTACAAAATGACCTTTATAGAACTCTAAATTTTCATCAAATCTAAACGTTCCCTTGACACCATTTTCATCAATATGCAGAATTTCATCTACAAATAGAAAAGGTTTTGAATACGGAAGCTTGGCTAAAGTTTCATCGTTTTTCATTGGACTTTTATCTTTTAAAATTGCAATAAAATACGCTGAGCCGAAAATCCAGGACCAAAACTTAACATTAAACCCTTCTCTCCTTTTGCAGGCTGCGCATCCATAATTTGTTCTAAAACATATAAGACAGTTGCACTTGACATATTACCGTATTGTTTCAATACCTCTTTTGTAGCGTCAATATTTTTGCCCAATCCTAAAAATAATTCTTCTACTGTTTGAATAATTTTTTTTCCACCAGGATGAAAAATTAGATGATCGATTTCATTGATTTGAAAGTTATTTTTCTCCAAAAAAGGATGAATGATAGCCGGAAAATGTGATGCTATAGTTTCAGGAACTTCAATATCTAAAACCATTTGTAAACCAGAATTGGTCAGTTTAAATCCCATCATATGAATGTTATCATAAAAATGATACATCTCGTCGGCAATGATTTCTGGTCCCTCATCATCTTCGTGTGAAGATAATAATACGCAAGCAGCTCCATCACCAAAAATGGCAGCACTCACAATATTGGCCATGGAATAATCATCGAGTTGAAATGTAGCTGTTGGACTCTCCACGGCAATAACAGCCGCGCGCTTGCCAGGATTGGCTTGCAAGAAATTTTTAGCATAAATCATTCCTGAGATTCCGGCAGCACACCCCATTTCAGTAACTGGAAGGCGAACAATATCTTGGCGCAATTGCAATGCGTTTATCAAATAGGCATCAAGAGAGGGAATCATAATACCAGTGCAACTCACCGTAATGATATAATCCAAATCTTTTGGGAGCCAATTTGCCTTTTTTAGGGCTTTATCGAGTACTTTTTCACCTAATTGTATGACTTCACGAATGTAAATATCATTACGTTCCTCAAATGAAGTTTTGGTAAAAACTTCAATAGGATCCATAATAGAATATCGCTTATCAACAGCAGCGCCTTCAAAAATTTTCTTTACTTTTCTGATAAATCGATCGTCCTGACCAAGGAGCCAAGCATCTAAAAAAGGCAAAATTTCTGCAGTTGTTCTTGAATATTGTGGTAGCTGCTTAGCAACTGATTTTATTTTTACACTCATTTTTTGGTAATTATCCATTGGTATCGAAACGCCCATTTCCAGCGAATGGTATCGTTTTTAAAATTAAGCTTTTTCGAAAATTCTTCTAAATCTTCTTTTTTAAAACCTCGTAAGATAGATGTTAATCCATCTTCGCGAGACATAGCATTCAATTGAAATACAAAACACAAAGCCTGAAATAATCGATAAGCAACAGCACTGCGATGCAAATCGTTAATTACAACACCTAAGCGAGCTTGTTCATAAAACACTGCTAGTAGCCTTTCTATTTCTTGATCTTTGAAATGATGTAAAGTCAAAGTGCACAAAACAATATCACATTTTATTTCAACAAATGAAGGACTAAAAATATCTAAGCATTCGTAACTTATATTTGGATAGTTTTTTGATAAATTTTGTGCATGATTAATCGTAAATGCATTCGCATCAATTCCTATTAATCGGAATTTAAAATTATTTTTTGTACCAAAATTAGCTAAAGACCGCAACATATCACCATTACCGCAGCCTACATCAACGATAACAATTTCTTTTTCTGAAGCAGTACTTTTTAATAGTTTTTGCACTCCCTTTAAAGTAAGCGCATTTCCTCCCAGAAGTTGATTAATAGATGCAATTTTGTCCAAAGCATCTCGAAGTATTTCACCCTCAAGTGCAAAATCATCCATGATTTCCGCTTCTTCTGTTCTGTATTTTGTTTGTATCAATTGTTAAACGGTTTTACCATGAGTTTGTTTGATTATTAGTGGCAGTAAAAACGGAAAGAAAGCAAAAATTTGAAGTAAAAAATTCGCAACTTTAGTTTTTTGCAACACATAGCCTAGTATTCGACCCATTAACAAACGAGATTTAAAATTTTTGTTCCACTCGCTTTTATAACGTTGTTCCATTGTTTCTCTTGTACAATTACCATTTAAAAAATTGTGAACTTGTTCTGAGGCAATTTTTGCACTATGCATGGCCATTGCCATTCCGTTACCACAAAGCGGATGAATCAATCCTGCGGCATCGCCAATGATTAACATGTGGTTTTCTACACATTTTTTCTTGACAAATGAAACTTGACTAATTGTAATGGGCTTTTCAAATTGACATATAGCTTGTTGAAAGATAGTCTTTAATATTGGATTTTTCTCTACCCATATTTTTTGATAGTCATTTAAAGAAGGAAATTGTTTAAAAGAAGTGTCGGTTGCCAAATAACAAATATTTACTAAACCATCTTCAATACGAGAAACTCCACAATAACCGCCTTCAAAATGATGTAAACCCACCAAATTATCTGGAAAATCAACTCGGTAATGCGCTTTTACTCCTAACCAAATATCTTCATTTTTTCTAGAGAAAACCCTACTTAATTTATTATCTAAATTTGATCTTTTGCCAAATGCTCCTAACACAATATCTGCTGAAAATGTTTCGCTGTTAGTTTGCACAATGAATTGATTGGTTTTAAACTGTACATCGATGACAGTATCTTTATAAACCATGCAACCTAATTGCTTTGCGTATTGAAAAAGATAATTATCGAGTAACTTTCGACTAACACCGAAACCACCTAAAGGTAAATTAGTATGCAAACTTTTTCCGGATTTCAATGAAAAATGCAACTTAGTTATGTTTGATGTCTTCAAAGAATTGATATCTATCTGTAAAGACTGTAAATACGATAGAATTTCATTAGAAATGTATTCACCGCATACTTTGTGTTTTGGAAAATCATTTTTTTCTAAAAGCACCACTTGATGATTTTTTAAGCGAAGATCAATAGCCGAAACTAAACCAGCTAAACCACCGCCTATAATAACAACTGTTGCCTTTTTCATATAAAGTAAATTTACTAATTTATGTTCTTAAATGCGTGCCAAATCATTTTAAAAACAAATATAATTTTGCAGGAAACTGTAAAAATTTTAAATTTGTCAAATGG
Organism: Flavobacterium erciyesense; assembly: GCF_018069925.1. Taxonomy (GTDB): domain Bacteria; phylum Bacteroidota; class Bacteroidia; order Flavobacteriales; family Flavobacteriaceae; genus Flavobacterium; species Flavobacterium erciyesense. The sequence goes on from NZ_JAGPXB010000006.1 coordinate 169,294, forward strand.
TAATTAAAAACATTGTTGCACAGCTAGTTATATGTACCTTACTCCTTTTTTTTATCGCTTACTTTAGCGCTGGTATTGTAATAAATGTAAATTCGGTAGTTTATACCAAACCATTTATAATTCCTTTGTTTGTTTTTTATGTCTGGCTAAAACATCAAAAAAAACTCCCCACTCTTTTTTATTGGTATAGTTTTTTCTTCTACGTCAACGAAGTCTTATTACTATTTTGGCAACATTCAAATCTTATTTATGAGCTTGCTTTAATTGTTTCTTTTTGCGGCTACATATGTTTGTGTTACATGGGGTATTTATCTGTTAGAAAACAAAAAAAAAGTTCGTTTTCTAAAGGGTATAAATTACTTATTGTGCTAATTAACTGTATGTTTCTACTTTCTGTTTTTTACTTTTTAAAGTCAATTATTCCAGAAAAATCCCTAGGTATAATTATATTTTTTAATAGTCTTTCAGCCATTTCTTTAGGTGTTATTGCAGTCTTGTATTTATCAAAAGTCACCTCTAAAAAAAGTTATTATTACTTTTTTGGCGCTTTTTGTTTAATAATAAATGATGTCTTCGCTGCTATAGGGACCTATTATTTTGATGATGTAATATTAAACACACTTGATAGAGTACTTCACTTTAGTTCTTTTTACTTAATTTACAAATTTGTAAGCATTACAAAAAAAAGGCTAAAAACAACTTAAGTCTTTAGCCTTCTCTATTTTACAATTTCCCTTCTTTAATTTCATCTACAATTTCAGGATTTAGAAGAGTAGTAATATCACCAAAATTAGAATAATCACCTTCGGCTATTTTTCGTAAAATACGCCTCATGATTTTTCCAGACCGCGTTTTTGGCAAACCAGAAACAAATTGAATTTTATCCAACTTGGCAATAGGTCCGATATGATCTGAAATATGTTGATTAATTTCTTTGCTTAAATTTTCTTTATTACGGGTTTCGCCTGTTTCTTTTAAAATAACAAAACCGTACAACGCATTTCCTTTAATATCATGCGGGAAACCTACTATTGCTGATTCAGCAACAGCTGGATGTTCATTGATTGCATCTTCAATTGGAGCTGTCCCCAAATTATGTCCCGAAACAATAACCACATCATCAACTCGACCTGTAATTCTGTAATATCCTACTTCATCACGCAAAGCACCATCACCAGTAAAAAACTTACCAGGGAATGCAGAGAAATACGTGTCTTTATATCTTTGATGATCTCCCCATATTGTTCTTGCGATTCCTGGCCATGGAAATTTGATACACAAACTACCAACGACTTGATTGCCTTCAATTTCGTTGCGCTTGTCATCCATCAAAACCGCTTGCACTCCAGGAAGTGGCAAAGTTGCGTAAGTTGGTTTTGTAGGCGTTACAAAAGCAATCGGTGCAATCATAATTCCTCCCGTTTCTGTTTGCCACCAAGTATCTACAACTGGACAACGCTTATCGCCTACGTGGTCGTTGTACCAATGCCAAGCTTCTTCATTAATTGGTTCTCCAACAGAACCAATTACTTTCAAGGACTTTAAAGGATATTTTTGAACAAATTCTATTTTTTCCTTTGCCAAAGCACGAATTGCAGTTGGTGCCGTGTAAAACTGAGTAATTTTATGTTTTTCGATTACATCCCAAAAACGACTAAAATCTGGATACGACGGAATTCCTTCAAATAATACCGTTGTAGCTCCATTTAAAAGTGGTCCATATAAAATGTAAGAGTGTCCTGTTATCCAACCTATATCAGCAGTACACCAAAATATATCAGTGTCTTCGTAATGAAAAACGTTTTTAAAAGTATAGGCGGTATACACCATATACCCTGCAGTGGTGTGAACCATACCTTTTGGTTTTCCGGTTGAACCAGAAGTGTACAAAATGAAAAGCGGATCTTCGGCATCCATGATTTCTGCTACATTATTATCTGAAGCTTCATCTAAAAGAGGTTGTAACCATTGATCGCGACCCTCCTGCATTTTTACATCAGTTTGAGTTCTTTTTGCGACTAAAACTTTTTCAACCGATGAACATTTTTCTAGTGCTTCATCAATTATACTTTTTAGATCAATTGTTTTGTTACCTCTAAAACCACCATCGGAAGTAATTACCATTTTGCAAGAGCTGTCGTTGATACGACTCGCCACTGCAGATGCAGAAAAACCTGCGAAAACTACGGAGTGAATTGCACCAATTCGGGCGCAAGCCAAAACCGAAACAGCCAACTCAGGAATCATTGGTAAATAAATACAAACTCTATCTCCTTTTTTGATCCCTTGTTCGCGCAAAACATTTGCCATTTTGCAAACTCTTTGGTGTAATTCGGTATATGAAATATGTAGAGCCTCCTCGGATGGGTCATTTGGTTCAAAAATAATAGCCGTTTTCTCCCCTCTTTTAGCTAAGTGCCTGTCGATACAATTTTTTACAATATTAACTTTAGCCTCGGTAAACCATTTAATATCGGCTTCGGCCATATTAAATTCTACCACCTTATCCCATTGCTGGTACCAAGTAAAATTTTCTTCTGCTATTTTGCCCCAAAATTTTCTAGGTTCGCGTACTGATTTATTGTAGTGTTTGAAGTATTGTTCTAGATTATCAATTTTGTAGTAACTCATAGTTTAATTTTTTATAAAAGTATTAAATCTGCGGCTACTGAGAAAATTATTTAAACCATAAATACTGCCAAAAAAAAGTCAAACTGAAAAATTTTGATTGTTTTTATTACAAATACGGTTGTTTTAATTGTTTTTACAGCAAAACTGTAAAATACAAAAAGGCGCAAAAGAAAAAATCTTCGCGCCTCTTACCAAACAAAAATATATAAAAAACAATTAAAATATTTTTTAAAACCCTTTTCTACAATTATCGAAATCACTTTACAAAAGGACTTATTACCACTTTTAAGATAAATTAGATTTTCAGTTCTTTCTTTTGATGAATTATGGGATTACCTCACTTAACTTTGATAAAAATCAAAGCTAAGTGAATGTAAAAGCATCCATACCTGTCGATCATTGTAACACTTTTTAACTAACTCAAGACATTATGAAATCAAATGATATAGTGCCAATCCCGCCACATCCTCATATGTGGTAACTCATTATTTGTTTAACTTATTTTTTTCATAGCAGTCATCGAAGCACGCAGCCATTCCCCAACTTCTTCAATGGGATGCTGTCTGATAGTTTTGTTTACTGCAATCAGTACGCTGTTATCAACTCCGTTCGAAGTTGCAAATGGTTTACCAATTACATTTGTTTTTACGGTTTTCATAAAATCAACTAATAATGGTTTACAAGCGTGATCAAATAAATAACAACCATATTCTGCTGTGTCAGAAATGATTCTATTCATTTCATATAATTTTTTTCTAGCAACAGTATTTGCAATCAAAGGCAATTCATGCAATGATTCATAATAGGCTGATTCTTCAATAATTCCAGATTCAGTCATGGTTTCAAAAGCCAATTCTACTCCTGCCTTCACCATAGCAATTAGTAAAGTACCATGATCAAAATATTCTTGCTCAGAAATGTGAGCTGCAGTTGGGGCTGTTTTTTCAAAATTAGTTTGAGCAGTTTCTGCTCTCCAAGTTAGAAGATTTACATCATCATTTGCCCAGTCAATCATCATGTTTTTTGAAAATTCACCCGAAATAATATCATCCATATGTTTTTGAAACAACGGACGCATGATTTCCTTTAATTCATCGGCCAAACGAAAAGCTTCAATTTTAGCAGGATTAGAAAGACGATCCATCATGTTTGTAATTCCGCCGTGTTTTAAAGCTTCAGTAATCGTTTCCCAACCGTACTGAATTAGTTTCGATGCATAAGCAGGCTCAATTCCCTCCTCAACCATTTTATCAAAACACAAAATAGATCCGGTTTGCAACATGCCACACAAAATGGTTTGCTCGCCCATTAAATCAGACTTTACTTCCGCCACGAAAGAAGAAAGCAATACCCCTGCTCTATGCCCGCCAGTGGCTACTGCATAGGCTTTGGCTTGAGCCAAACCTACATTATTTGGATCATTTTCAGGATGAACTGCAATTAGAGTTGGAACACCAAAACCACGTTTGTACTCTTCACGAACTTCTGAACCTGGACATTTTGGAGCACACATGATAACTGTGATATCCTTGCGAATTTGCATCCCTTCCTCTACAATATTAAAACCATGTGAATACGCCAAAGTAGCTCCCTTTTTCATCAAAGGCATAATAGCAGTTACAACAGCTGTGTGTTGCTTATCTGGTGTTAAATTGCAAACCAAATCAGCAGTTGGAATTAATTGTTCGTAGGTACCAACGGTAAAACCGTGATCGAAAGCGTTGTTAAAAGAGGCTCTTTTTTCTGTAATTGCATCGGTACGCAAGGCATAGGATATGTCTAAACCGGAGTCTCTCATATTCAAGCCTTGGTTTAAACCTTGGGCTCCACAACCCACAATTACAACCTTTTTACCTGCTAATGCATTGATACCATCGGAAAATTCAGATTGGTCCATGAATTCGCAAACGCCTAATTGTTCTAATTGTAATCGAAGTGGTAGTGAGTTGAAATAATTTGCCATTTTGTATTTTTTAAGGAAAGTATTGTTTTAGTTTTTAGTTTTTTTATAGTTGCTCTAGCATCGCTGAAATTTGCATTTTTTCTTTAGAGACTGAAATTCGGCCTGACCGTACAAATTGCATGATTCCAAATGGACGAAGCTTTTCGTATAAATCTTGAATTTCAGCACGCTGCCCTGATTTTGAAATCACAAAAAAATCACGTGCTACAGTTACAATTTCAGAATGACTTTCTTTGATGATGTTTTGAATTTGTTTTTCGTCAAAAAGCAAACTAGATTCTATTTTGAAAAGCGCATTTTCAAGAAAAATCGTTTCTTCGTCAACGTGATAAAACGCTTTGATTACTTCTATTTGTTTTTCAATTTGACCTACAATATTATGTACCCATTTTTCAGTAGTGTTTACCACGATGATAAATCGAGACACGTTTTCAATTTCTGATTCAGATACGTTTAAACTTAAAATATTGATATGGCGTTTTAAGAATATACCTGATATTCTGTTCAATAATCCCACGTTGTTCTCTGAATATACGGAGATGGTAAATGTTTTATTTTCCATTTTTTTTATGTTTAAAGTTTTTATGTTTAAAGTTTAAAGTTGCGCAACATTATTTTCAGGTTTTAACAACTTTAAACCTTAAACTTTAAACTATTTAGGACAAACGAATGTCCGATACCGATGCTCCTGTTGGGATCATTGGGAATACATTATTTTCTTTTTCGACCATCACTTCTAGGAAATACGAATCCTTAGAAGCTAACATTTCTGCAACTGCGCTATCTAAATCTTCCCTTTTTATTACTTTTTTCGCTTTGATGTAATAGCCTTCCGCAATAGCAATAAAATTTGGATTGATCATTTCGGTAGAAGCGTATCTTTTGTCAAAAAACAATTGTTGCCATTGTCGTACCATTCCTAAAAACTCATTGTTTAAGACTACAATTTTTACGGGAACTTTGGTTTGGAAAATGGTTCCTAATTCTTGAATGGTCATTTGAAAACCACCATCACCAATTATAGCTACTACTTCACGATTTGGCATTCCCATTTTCGCTCCAATTGCAGCTGGCAGAGCAAATCCCATAGTTCCTAAACCACCGGAAGTGACATTACTTTTGGTAGAATTGAATTTTCCGTAACGGCAAGCAAACATTTGGTGTTGCCCCACATCCGAGACTAAAATTGCGTCTCCTTTTGAGTGTTTGTTAATCATTTCGATAGTTTCACCCATTGAAATTCCTTCTTTTTTGGGTTGCAACTCCTCATTTATGACAGCTTCTAATTCAATTTCATATTTAGCTTTGAATTCATTGTGCCAAGAATCATGCGTGTTGTTTTCAATAAGAGGTAGCAAGGCGGTTAAGGATTCTTTCAAATCGGCCAAAACAGCTATATCTGTTTTTACGTTTTTATCAACTTCGGCTGGATCAATTTCAAAATGAATTATTTTGGCTTGCTTAGCATACGTAGCAAGGTTTCCGGTTACGCGGTCATCAAAACGCATTCCGAGAGCAATCAACACATCGCATTCATTTGTGAGTACATTGGGTCCGTAATTGCCATGCATTCCAACCATCCCTACATTAAGAGGATGAGCAGTTGGCAATGCTGATAAACCTAAAATAGTCCATGCAGCTGGAATACCTGATTTTTCTACCAAAGCTTTTAATTCGGCTTCGGCTTTACTCAAAATAACACCTTGACCCCAAATAATAAAAGGTTTTTTAGCGTTATTAATTAAAGCTGCTGCTTCTTGTACCTTATTAATATTAAGGATTGGTTTGGGATGATAACTTCGAATACCTGTACATTTTTTGTAACTGAATTCCATTTCATCAAACTGCGCATTTTTGGTAATATCAATTAAAACTGGTCCAGGGCGCCCCGATTTGGCGATGTAAAAAGCTTTCGCAATAATTTCTGGGATTTCAGAAGCTTCCGTAATTTGGTAATTCCATTTGGTAACAGGAGTTGAAATTCCGATGATATCAGTTTCTTGAAAAGCATCAGAACCCAATAAATGTTTACCAACTTGACCTGTGATGCAAACCATTGGTGTCGAATCGATTTGAGCATCAGCAATTCCAGTAACTAAATTGGTAGCTCCAGGGCCAGAAGTCGCAATTGCAACGCCTACTTTACCAGTTGCGCGTGCGTATCCTTGTGCAGCGTGCGTAGCTCCTTGCTCGTGACGCACCAATACGTGATGTAATTCGTCTTTAAATTTGTACAATTCATCATAAACCGGCATGATTGCTCCGCCAGGATAACCGTAAATTACATCTACGCCCTCTTCTAGTAAGCATTTTATAACGGCTTCTGCCCCAGATATTTTATTATTTTCCATTTTCTATTTTTATTTAGCCGCCGCCTCTTATAAATTTCACTAGCAACAGTAATTTCAATATCAATTTCAAAATTTGTGGCAATAACAATTAAATTTTTATGCTATTGATATTGCCTATTGAAATTGCTATTGGTTTTTATTTATCAGTTACGCAACCTGTTGAGGCGCTTGAAACTGACCGAATATATTTTAGTAAAACACCTTTTTTTATTGGTGTTTCTGGTTGTTTCCATTGTGATTTTCGATTTGCAAATTCCTCATCCGAAATTTTAAGATTGATGGTGTTTTTGACTGCATCAATGGTGATAATATCCCCATTTTGAACTAATGCAATACCGCCACCATCATAAGCTTCGGGAGTAATGTGTCCTACTACAAAACCGTGCGAACCACCAGAAAATCTGCCATCTGTAATCAAAGCAACACTTTTTCCTAAACCTGCACCCATAATGGCTGACGTAGGTTTTAGCATTTCAGGCATTCCTGGCCCACCTTTTGGTCCGCAGTATCTAATGACGACTACATTTCCGGGTTTAACCTCTCCATTTCGGACACCTTTAATTACATCATGCTCATTTTCAAAAACAATAGCATCGCCTTCGAAATATTCGCCTTCGTTACCGCTAATTTTAGCCACACAGCCTTCAGAAGCTAGATTTCCATATAAAATTTGAATATTTCCAGTACTTTTTAATGCTTTTTGAATTTTATGAATAACATCTTGACCATCATTTAAGTCAGGTACAGAAGCTAAGTTTTCGGCTAAAGTTTTACCCGTAACCGTCAAACAATGTCCGTGTAATAGACCTTCTTTTAATAAATATTTCATGACAGCAGGAACTCCGCCTACCGCATGAAGGTCTTCCATGAGGTATTTTCCGCTAGGTTTTAAGTCGGCAAGCAAAGGCGTTTTGTCACTAATTCTTTGAAAATCATCCAAAGTGATTTCGATATCTACTGAATGCGCCATAGCGATTAAATGCATCACAGCATTGGTTGATCCGCCTAAAACTGCTACCATTGTAATGGCATTTTCAAAGGCTTCGCGCGTCATGATATCTTTAGGTTTGATATCTTTTTCTAACAGAATTTTAATGGCTTTGCCCGCATCAAGGCATTCTTGCTTTTTTTCTGGGCTTAAAGCTGGATTCGACGAGCTGTAAGGTAAACTCATTCCCAAAGCTTCGATAGCTGAGGACATGGTGTTTGCTGTATACATTCCGCCACAAGCACCCGCACCAGGACAGGAATTTTGAATTACACCTTTGAAATCCTCAGGTGAAATCGTATTGTTAAACTTTTTCCCAAGGGCTTCAAAAGCCGATACAATGTTTAGTGATTCTCCTTTCCATTTTCCAGAATGGATGCTACCTCCGTACACCATGATCGAAGGACGATTAAGGCGTCCCATTGCCATAACTGAACCTGGCATATTTTTATCGCAACCCGGAATGGCAATCACGGCATCGTACCACTGCGCTCCTACAACTGTTTCGATAGAATCAGCAATAACATCTCGAGACACCAATGAAAAACGCATACCATCGGTACCGTTTGACATTCCGTCACTCACTCCGATTGTATTAAAAATCAATCCTACTAAATCTTCTTGCCAAACCCCAGTTTTAATGTCTTTTGCTAAATCATTAAGATGCATGTTACAGGGATTTCCCTCATATCCCATACTTACTATACCCACTTGGGCTTTATTCAAATCAGCTTCAGTTAAACCAATTCCGTACAACATGGCTTGCGCTGCAGGTTGCGTTTCGTCTTGAGTAATCGTTTTGCTGTATTTATTTAATTCCATTATTGATGTTTCGTTTTTGAAAATAGTTTTGTTTGTTTTAAACTATGGTTGACTGACCGATGTACACGTTATCGCTCTTAAAATATAAATCGTCTTTGCTAAGAATATAATTTGCAATAAAATCGCCTACTTCATTAGTTCCGAATTTAGAATACGGATTCAAATCAGCGGTGACTACATTTAATTCAATTGCTTTTTGCACCGCTTCGTACACTTTTAATGATTCGGCATGCAAGCCAAAGTGCTCTAATAACATTGCTGCTGAAATAATTGAGGCAATAGGATTGGCAATGTTTTTATTTTTTCCTTCTGGAAAAGAACCATGAATGGGTTCAAAAAGCGCCGACGAACTACCTAAAGATGCTGAAGGTAATAAACCAATTGCGCCGGTTATCACACTAGCTTCGTCAGATAAAATATCTCCAAATAAATTTTCAGTTAAAATGACATCAAATTGTTTTGGATTGATGATAATTTGCATCGCAGCAGCATCCGCTAGTAAAAATTCTAAAACTACGTCAGGATAGCCCTCTGAAAGTTCAGTAACCACTTTGCGCCACAAACGCGAGGTTTCTAATATATTTGCCTTGTCAACTAAGGTTAATTTTTTCTTTCTTTTTTGTGCAGTTCGAAAAGCTAAATGACTGATTCGGATAATTTCTTCTTCAGAATATTCGCAAAGATCAGAGGCAAAAGTGCCTGTTTCATTGCTTTTTTTCTCACTAAAATACGATCCACCAGATAATTCTCTAAAAATAATAAAATCAGCTCCTTCGATAATTTTTCGTTTCAACGGAGACAAATCAAGCAAATCAGCATACGGTTTCACAGGTCTTATGTTAGCATAAAGGCCTAGCGCTTGCCGCAAATTCAATACCCCTTGAATTGGTCTTACCGCAGTATTTGGCACCGTGTCATCAACTGCTCCAAATAGTACAGCATCCGTATTCAAACACAAGTTTAATGTTTGTTGTGGTAACGGAATTCCCGTTTTCTCAATAGCGATAGCTCCAATCAAAGCATCTTCAAAAACAAACTCATGATCATACACTACACCTATGGCGTATAATGCTTTCTTGGCTTGGGTTATAACCTCAGGACCAATTCCGTCGCCTGCAAGCGCTGCTATTTTTAAATTCATATTACTTTTATTTCGAGTTGGGGACTATCTTAATTTAAAACCAATTCTTTATTTATTTTACAAACCTCAATTATTTGATGAATGTCTTGATCAATTACTTCTTTTTTAATGTCAGCAAATTTTAAAAACTCGAGATAAACAATATCTAACTGTATTTTGGTCAATTCATAACCTACTTTTTTTGCTCTGTAAGCCAATGCTGCTCTACCGCTACGTGCTGTTAAAACAATTGATGATTCATTAACGCCTACTTCAAGTGGGTCCATGATTTCATAAGTAGCTCTATTTTTTATAACACCATCTTGATGAATTCCTGAGCTGTGTGCAAATGCGTTGGCACCTACAATTGCTTTATTAGGCTGCACAATCATCCCCATACTTTCACTAACCAATCGACTCATTTCGTTCAATTGTCTAGTATTAATATTGGTATCTAAATTTAGGTACGGATGCTGTTTGAAAATCATTACCACTTCTTCAAGTGCCGTATTTCCTGCTCGCTCTCCTATCCCGTTTATTGTGCATTCTATTTGTCTTGCTCCATTTATAGCTCCCGCGATGGAATTGGCGGTTGCCATTCCTAAATCATTATGACAATGACATGATAAAACCACGTTTTCAATACCTTTTACATTTTCTTTGAGGTATTTTATCTTTGCACCATACTCTTCGGGCAAACAATATCCTGTTGTATCTGGAATATTTAATACGGTTGCTCCTGATTTAATGACCTCCTCGCAGACTCGTGCTAAAAATTCATTATCGGTTCTTCCAGCATCTTCCGCGTAAAACTCTACATCTTCTACGTACGATTTGGCGTGAGCTACAGCCGCTTTAGCACGTAGAATAATATCTTCTTTGGTAGTATTTAATTTATGAAAAATATGCGAATCAGAAGTTCCAATACCCGTATGAATTCTAGGTCTTTTGGCGTATTGAAGTGCATGTGCCGCTACATCAATATCATTTTTTACAGCGCGAGTTAATCCGCAAACAATTGCATTTTGAACAACCATACTTATTTCTGAAACAGATAAAAAATCACCGGGACTCGATACTGGAAAACCAGCTTCGATGATGTCTACACCCATTTCGTCAAGCCTTGCGGCAATGACTAATTTCTGTTTCGTGTCAAGCTTACATCCAGGCACTTGTTCGCCATCTCTCAAAGTGGTATCAAAAATTTGAACTTTCTCTCTATTCATTTTCATTTATTTAATGTAATTTGCACAACTTGAAACAAAAATATCTTTCATTGGTGGGATAGAAAATACAATTTCTTGAATTATACTGCTTATAAGGAATGTTTTAATCTATTAAATCACTGATTTACAATTACATAAACCCTTTTATTCTACAATGGCTAACCATCAAAAAGATTTTTTATTTGTACTGATAAAGTCGCTTTCGAAGTCAGAAAAAAGACAATTTAAAATTTTCGCTAGCCGATTAGAAACTAGTTCGAATACCAAGTTTATCGAGCTATTTAACATTTTAGACAAATCAGAAACGTATGATGAAAAACTGATTTTAAAAAGTGGCAGTATTAAAAAAGTGCAATTGTCAAATCTTAAATCCTATTTATACAAACAAATTTTGGTGAGTATTCGGTTGAATATTCCGAGTCAAAATATGCGCTACCAATTGCGAGAGCAAATTGATTTTGCCACAATTTTGTATAACAAAGGATTGTATAAACAAAGTTTGAAATTATTGGATAAAACCAAAATTTTAGCTTTGGAGAATGATGAAAAGTTAATGGCCTACGAAATTGTCGAATTTGAAAAACTGATCGAGTCCCAATATATTACCCGAAGTATTCAAGGGCGTGCAGATGAATTAGTGGTACAAGCAAAAGAGCTGAACTATCGCAATACAATATCAAGTAAATTATCTAATTTGTCGTTGCAGCTGTACGGCATCATGCTCAAAACTGGGTATGTAAAAACCGATGCAGAGTATACCTATATTGATGACTACTTTAAAAAACACACCGCTAAACTCGACGAAAAGAAATTTGGTTTTCGAGAAAAATACTGGTTTTACAATGCTAATTTGTGGCGTAGTTTTTTGGTTCAAGATTTTTTATCTTGCTACAAATATTCCTTAAAATGGGTGACTTTGTTTTATGAAAATCCAAGTATGATTTACTTGAATCCCGTTTTTTTCTTGAAAGGAAATCATTATTTATTAGAATCTTTGTACATGCTCAAGTATAAAACCAAGTTCAAAAAATATCTTGAATTGTTGGAGGAAACCATCAAAGATTCCCGCTTTCCGGTGAATGACAATATTGCAAGTTTATCGTTTTTGTACGTTTATAATAATAAACTCAATTTACATATTTTGGAAGGTAGTTTTGCCGAAAGTGAATATTTGATTCCAGAAGTATTGCATAAATTGAAAATGCACACCGATCACCTTGACGAGCATCACGAAATGTTATTTTACTATAAATTTGCTTCTATTTATTTTGGAAACGAAAAATATACCGAGTGTATTTTTTATCTGGAGAAAATTATTAATAATAGAAATTTAAGCATGCGCGAAGATTTAATGTGTTTTGCACGTTTGCTGTGCTTGATAGCTCATTATGAACTGGGGAAAGATTACTATTTAGAAAATCAGCTAAAAAACACCTACAAGTTTTTAATCAAAATGAATGATTTGCATGAAGTACAAAAAGAAATTATCAAATTCCTGAAAAACTTAAACTCTATTTATCCGACAGATATCAAGAAAGAATTTATTAAAATGCGAACTCGTTTTATCGAATTGGAACAAAACACTTATGAAAAACGTGCCTTTTTATATCTCGATATCATTTCCTGGTTGGAAAGTAAAATAGAAAACAAAAAAATCAGTTTAATTATCAAAGAAAAAGCCCAACAAGCCAATCGTTAAACTAGAAAAGGAGGCCAAAATATTGCCTCCTTTTCTATTCTATCTCTTTGCGACCGCGCATAATATCTTCATAACTGGAACATTTAACAAACTCTTGTTCACCATCAATAAGCATTGGTAAAAAAATAAATTCTACTTCAGACAAATCTTCTTTTAGATAAAAAGCCATATCATCTAATTTGTAAAACCATTCTTTATCAAATTGTACTTTGTTTATAGTAGCGTCTTTGATTAACAATTTTTCGTTGAGCGGCTTCATGACTGTGTTTTAATTTTTTTTCAAAAATAGAAACATCATTTAGTTGCTACAAATACAAATGAATTTATTTCGAAAAAAATACACAACCATAAAAAGATTGGAATTTAAAAACTTATCGTTACTTTTAATAAAAAAATTATGAACGGATTTTTTAAAACTATCATCGCCGGATATGGCGCAAAAAAATTAGGAGGCGGTTGTTTTGGAACCATCCTCCTATTTATTATTATTTATTGGATTTTAGGGTATTTTTAAAATCCGAAATTCCTTTTCTTGATTTTAATAAGCTAACAGCGCAATAAGCTCATTTTCAAAACGACCTTTTGGTAAATACTGATCTTCAAGCGCTTTTGTGAACGGAATTGGTGTGTCTAAACTGGCCACTCGTTTCACTGGTGCATCCAAATATTGGAAACAATTTTCCATAATCAATGCTGATAAATCACTAGCAATTCCGCCAAACAAACTATCTTCTTGGTAAATTATTGCTCTTCCTGTTTTTTTAACAGATGCAAAAATGGTTTCGGTGTCTAAAGGTTGAAGCGTTCTTAAATCCAATAAATCTGCTGAAATTTCAAGATTTTTATCCAATGTATCAATTGCCCAATGAACTGCCGCTCCAAAAGCAATAATAGTAACTGAATTACCTTCTTTCAATAGAGCCGCTTTTCCTAATGGTAAGGTGTAATAATCTTTAGGAACGTCTTGGTAAACGCTACGATACAATTGCTTGTGTTCAAAGAACAATACGGGATTTGGATCGTTAATAGATTCATTCAGTAATCCTTTTGCATCATACGGAAAGGCTGGATAAACCACTTTTAAACCTGGAGTTTTGGTGAACCAAGCTTCGTTAGTTTGAGAGTGAAACGGTCCCGCTTGAGTTCCACCACCACAAGGCATTCTTACTACAACATCTGCTTTTTCTAACCATCGATAATGCGATTTTGCCAATAAATTTACAATCGGATTGAATCCTGTCGAAACAAAATCAGCAAATTGCATTTCAACAATCGCTTTGTAACCATTAATAGATAGGCCCATTCCTGCTGAAACTACGGCGCTTTCGCAAATAGGTGTATTAATCACGCGCTCTTTTCCAAATTGTGCTATAAAGCCATCTGTAATTTTAAAGGCACCACCATATTCTGCAATATCTTGTCCCATGATTACCGAATTTTCAAAGCGCTCCATAGATTGTTGCAGAGCACTTGAAATTGCATCGATAAAACGAATATTTTCTTTTTCTCTTGATGGTTTAACCTCCTCAAAAGCAAATGGTTTATATACATCATTTAGTTCTTCCGTCAAAGAAGCTTCAATTTCAGCTTCTGCGTTAGCTAGAGCCAAATGTTCTTCAATTTCCTGCTTAATGTCAAGATGAAAAGCCACATCATCATCGGTTTTCAAAATGCCGTTTTCTATCAAATAATTTCTAAAGTTTTCTACCGGATCTTTTTCTGCCCACATATCCATTAATTCCTGCGGAACGTATTTTGTTCCACTCGCCTCCTCGTGCCCGCGCATTCGGAATGTTTTAAATTCTAGCAAAACAGGACGTGGATTTTCTTTCATAGAAGCTTTTAACTCTGATAACAAGTTTACAACTTCCAAAATATTGTTTCCATCAACAATATGACTTTCCATTCCGTAACCAATGCCTTTATCAGCTAAATTTTCACAGCGGTATTGCTCATTTGTTGGTGTAGAAAGTCCGTATCCATTATTTTCAATTACGAAAAGCACGGGTAATTCCCATACCGAAGCAATGTTTAAAGCTTCGTGAAAATCCCCTTCACTTGTGGCGCCTTCTCCAGTAAAAACAGCTGTAATTTTGCCATTTTTCTTGAGTTTATTGGCCAATGCAATTCCATCAGCCACACCTAACTGCGGTCCCAAATGCGAAATCATACCAATAATTTTATACTGTTGCGAGCCAAAATGAAAACTACGATCGCGACCTTTTGTAAAACCATTGGCTTTGCCTTGCCATTGCGAAAAAAGACGGTACAACGGAATATCTCTTCCTGTAAATACGCCCAAATTTCTGTGCATAGGCAAAATGTATTCATCAGAATCTAAAACTGCAGTAACACCAACGGAGATAGCTTCTTGTCCTATTCCAGAAAACCACTTGGATACTTTGCCTTGGCGAATTAGTTTTAGCATTTTTTCCTCGATAAGACGCGGTTTTAATAGCTTTTTGTAAAGTGTTATAAGCTCAAGGTCAGTGAGGTTTTTTCTATCAAAAGTCATTTTTAGGTTTTTAGTATCGATTTCAAAGATAAAAATTTATAACAGTTTTTAATTATTTTGTTATATTTTTTTATTTTAATATCATTTTTTAAAATTCGAAATTAAAATTATTCTTTATCTTTGTAACAGCAAGATTTATTCCTTGCAATTTATAAAATTATTTAAGTATGCAAAACATTCCTAGTGTTGACTTGCGTGATTTCCTGTCGGATGACCCGGCACGTAAACAAAAATTTGTAAATGAAATCGGAAGTGCATTTGAAGACATTGGCTTCGTAGCACTCAAAGGGCATTTTTTAAATGATCAGTTAGTTGAAGAATTGTATGGTGAAATTAGAAATTTTTTCGCCCTACCATTAGAAACCAAACGTAGTTATGAAATTCCTGGAATTGGCGGACAAAGAGGTTATGTTTCTTTTGGAACAGAACACGCCAAAGGCAGAAAAGAAGGAGATTTGAAAGAATTTTGGCATTTTGGACAATACGTGTCTGAAGATTCAAAGTACGCTGCAGAATATCCTGAAAATGTTGAAGTAAACGAACTACCTCGTTTTAATGTAGTCGGAAAAGAAGCCTACCAAATGTTAGAAAAAACAGGTGTGTATGTATTAAGAGCTTTGGCTTTACGATTAGGATTAGATGAATTTTATTTTGACAATTATGCCAAAGATGGAAATTCTATCCTAAGACCTATTCATTACCCTCCAATTACATCAGAGCCTGAAAACGCTATTAGAGCTGCTGCTCATGGTGACATCAATTTGATTACGTTGTTGATGGGTGCTCAAGGCAAAGGCTTACAAGTACAAAACCACAACGGAGAATGGATTGACGCTATTGCTGAGCCAGACGAGTTGGTAATTAATGTAGGTGACATGCTATCACGTCATACCAACAACAAATTAAAGTCGACTATTCATCAAGTAGTGAATCCTCCTCGTGAATTATGGGGAACTTCTCGTTACTCTATTCCGTTTTTTATGCACCCAGTGAGCGATATGCCATTGAATTGCCTAGAAAACTGCATCGATGCCGAAAATCCAAAACAATTTGAAGACATCACTGCAGGTGATTACCTTTATGAGCGTTTAGTAGATTTAGGTTTGATCAAAAAATAAATATTAATTCAATAGTTCAAGAAAGACATCGAGTTCGCTTGATGTCTTTTTCTTTTTCCTAGAATTGGATCGCGGATAACGCTGATTTTAAAATGATTTACACTGATATTTAAATTTATGAGTAGTATTTTACATCAAGAATTAACTAGGTCAATTATAAAAATATTCTTTGACGTTTACAATGAGTTAGGATATGGTTTTCTGGAAAGAGTATATCAGAATGCATTATATTTTGAGCTGAAAGCCAATGGTTTTCATGTTGAAGCTCAAAAAAAAATCAAAGTATATTATAAAGAAATTGAAGTTGGTGATTACTATGCTGATATTATCGTAAATGACTTAGTAATATTAGAGTTAAAAGCTCAAGAGTATATAGTTGAAGCAAATGAATTTCAACTAATCAATTATTTAAAAGCGACAAATTGCGAAGTTGGATTGCTTTTAAACTTTGGTAAAAAACCAGAATTTATTAGAAAAGTATATCAAAATAATAGAAAATAAAAATCCGCGTAAATCCGTATTATCCGTATTATCCGCGTGCAATATTATAAAATTATGGACTTACAAGACCAATTAAAAAACCTTTTCCCTGATCACGAACCCTTGCCAGAAGAAGTTGTAACACCTGAACCCCACGAATTATACGTTCAAAAAGAACCTATGATATGTAAATTTGAAAAACGTAAAGGAAAAGCAACCACAATCATTGAAGGTTACGAAGGTACGGACGAAGATTTTAAAATTCTAGCCAAAGAAATTAAAACTAAACTGAGTGTTGGCGGTACTTTCAAAGACGATTCGATTATCATTCAAGGAGATTACCGAGATAAAATAATGGAAATATTAAAACTAAAAGGATTCAAAGTAAAACGTGTTGGAGGTTGATAGTAAGCTGTTTGCAGTCTCAGTATACAGTCTCAGTTTTAATATTCAGTTGAGCAACTTAAAACTTTAAACTTTAAACAAAAAAAATAATGATACAATCATCAGAATTAATATTAAATCCAGACGGTAGCGTTTACCATTTGAATTTAAAACCCGAAAATATTGCGCACGATATCATCTTTGTAGGTGATCAAAATCGTGTCGAGAAAATCACTCAATTTTTCGATAGTATTGAATTTTCGACTCAAAAAAGAGAATTTAAAACCCAAACCGGAATTTTTAAAGGCAAGCGCATTACCGTGATGTCTACCGGAATTGGTCCCGATAATATTGACATTGTAATCAACGAGCTTGATGCTTTGGTAAACATTGACCTTGAAACGCGTCAGCCAAAAGAAAATTTAACTTCCTTGAACATTATTCGCATCGGAACTTCAGGTTCTTTGCAGGCTAATATTCCTGTGGATAGTTTTGTATTGTCTAAATTTGGCTTGGGATTAGACAACATGCTTCGCTCCTATTTAATTGACGAAGTTTCGAATCTAGAAATAGAAGATGCTTTCGTTCAACATACTAATTGGGATCTCAAAAAAGGAAAACCGTATGTAATTGCTTGTTCTGAAAAATTAGAAAAAGTGATTGAAAGCGACCAAATGCACAAAGGAATCACAGCAACTGCTGGAGGTTTTTACGGACCACAAGGACGCGTTCTCCGTTTGAACATTCAGGATGAAGCATTGAATTCAAAGATGGATAATTTTAAATTTGGTGACAGCCAAATTACCAATTTAGAAATGGAAACCGCAGCAATATATGGACTTTCGGCACTTTTAGGACACAATGCCTTGTCATTAAACGCCATCATTGCCAATCGTGCATCTGGAACTTTTAGTGAAAATCCTTACAAAGCAGTAGATGCCTTAATTGCGTATACGCTAGAAAAACTGGCCGCAAGAATCTAAATCCATAATTCTCGAAACATACATTTGTAGTTTTAAAAAACAATTTATTCTTTTTTAAAACTACATTTGTTTTTTGAACAAACAACGAATGAAAATAATACTTACCGGTGCCACGGGCGTTTTAGGATCGCACGTCATGTATGAAATTCTAGAACTTTTTAGCACTTCTAATCCTGATGGAAAACTCTTTTTGATAGCTCGAAACAAAGGAAAAAAATCGGCCCACGATCGCATCAAAGAATTGCTTACAAGCAGCTACACACCTTCTGTATTACTCCAGCAAGGCTTTGAAAAGCTTCAAAAATTTATCGAAATCATTGATACAGATTTAGCTGATATTCAAAATACGGTAACCGAAAAAATCAAAGGAGCGTATTTCATTCACTCGGCTGGTTTGGTCAATTTGTCTACAGATGAATCCCAGCGCGAAAGAATTTTTAACGAAAACACTACGATCACCAAGTCTATTTTTGAACTTTTTCATCCGTTTATTACCAAATTTATTTACATCGGAACAGCATTTTCGTCAGGCAACCGAACAGGAATGATTGATAACAATTTTCATCAATTAAATTTTGAGCCAGAGCACCGCAATGCATACGAAAACGCCAAATTTGCCTCTGAAAATTTCATTGCGACAGCTTGTAAAAAAATAGGTTTGCCTTTTCAAATTTTGCGTCCCAGCGTTATCGGCGGCAACATGCTTACTCCTGAAAACCCCTATTTTATCTCAAAATACATGGTGTTTTATTTGTTGGCCAAATTTTTCCACTTTACGTCGCAACGCAAAGGCGACCAAGAAAACGTTAGGTTTATTGTAAATCCCGATACGGTTTTGAATATTATTCCTGTAGACTATGTCGCAAAAGTGATTGTTTCAATTTTTCAACGAGACGATATTAAACAGTTAAATATTGTTCACAACAAAAGTTTTAACATGTCTAATGGCTTGAAATTGATAATGAAAGAGGTTGGTTACTCTAATTTTACTTTAATAGAAAACATCAAAGACTTTGACTATCAAAACACCATTGAAAAACTCTATTACGAGAGTATTGGCAAGCATTTGAGTCCGTATTTTACAACAGCTGCAAACGAGTACGATACCGCAATTCTGAGCCAAATTTTAGAAATTCCGGATTTAGATGACGATGCTTTTACCAACATGATTCGCTACGCAAAAAATCAGCATTTTAAAGATATAAATGTGTAATTTTAGGAGCTATTTCCTGCTATCCGCTGTATTCCCGATAAATAAAAACTACGGCTAAAAAGCCTTGTTTTTCTAATTCGGGAGATGCCGCTCCTATCAGGGCTAAGGAAATAGTGCTAAAGACTTAAAATTAATTTTCTATGGACTTAATTCTAGAAACTGACCGATTACTTTTACGAGAAATGAAACTTTCAGATGCCGAAGCCTTGTTCGAAATGGACCGAAATCCAAAAGTACACGAATACCTTTGGAACAATCCATTAACAGACGTCAGCGAGGTAAAAAACATCATCAACTCCGTTCAAGAGCAATACAAGCAAAACAAAATTGGACGTTTTGTAATGGTTTTGAAAGAAACTAATGAAGTTATTGGCTGGGCCGGATTGAAATTCAATACGGAAATGGTCAATAACAAAATCCATTTTTACGACATTGGTTACCGCTTAGATGAAAAATTCTGGGGCAAAGGCTACGCCAGTGAAGCTAGTTTTGCGTGGTTGGACTATGGTTTAAAAACTATGAAAATTCCGGTTATGGAAGCGGCAGCACATTCGGATAACATTGCTTCAAACCGAATTTTACAAAAAATCGGCCTACAAATGACCGAAACCTATTTAGAAGACGGTGTTTCTTGGAATTGGTACGAATTAAACAATCCTTTTTTATAATGAAAACAATAAAAATAGCTGGAGTTCCTGAACATTTCAATTTGCCTTGGCATTTAGCTATTGAAAACGGAGATTTTGAAAACGAAAACATCGATTTACAATGGACAGATGTTCCTGAGGGAACCGGAAAAATGTGTCAAATGCTACGAGATGGCGAAACTGATATTGCTGTTATCCTTACCGAGGGAATTGTAAAAGACATCACAGCTGGAAATCCGAGTAAAATAGTACAAGTATATGTTGATAGCCCTTTAATTTGGGGTATTCATGTGGCTGCTAATTCAAGTTTTCAAACCTTAGCAGATTTAGAAAATACCAAAGTTGCCATTTCCCGATTGGGTTCTGGTTCGCAATTGATGGCTTACGTAAACGCTAGTAATCAAAAATGGGATACAACTAATTTACAATTTGAAATTGTAAACACTATCGACGGAGCTGTTGAAGGCTTAACAAACGGAACCGCAGATTATTTTATGTGGGAACGTTTTATGACCAAACCACTGGTTGACAAAGGGATTTTCAGACGAATTGCTGATTGTCCTACTCCTTGGCCTTGCTTTGTAATTGCAGTTCGTGAGGAAATACTGCTAAAACAACCCGAAATAGTTGCGAAAGTATTAGAAATCATCAACCAAACCACGCAAGAATTCAAAGAAATACCAAGCATTGATAAAACATTGGCTCAAGCCTACCATCAAAAAATAGAAGATATTCAAGAGTGGTTGCGATTAACGCGCTGGTCTCAAAAAGGATTAGAACCTGAAATGTTAAACAAAGTTCAAAATCAACTTTTTGAACTCGGAATTATTGATAAAAAAAGTACTTTTGAGGACATTGTAAAAACAGTATAGGGAACTGTTTTTATTGTAACTATGATACAAAAAAAAGAAATTAATTTTCAGGGAATTAAACATCGTTTTCAGGTCAAAAAACCTTGGGATGATGTGATCATTTTTGTACTGAATGTATTAATTGCCATTCCTCTTTTTATCATTTTGCATCAAAACTTAATCAATCCCAATTGGTTTTTGAACATTGACCGCATAGTGATTTTTATCGTGATGGTTGTGGTAATTCAGCTAATTTTAAGGTTATTACGTACCATTATCATACTTTGTATTTTTGTTTATCTATTGGCTTTAATTTACGGTTCTACTATTGGCAATTACGGTTTTAACAGCGTTTATGACGACTACAACACGATGCTTTATACCATGTCTGATAATCCCTATCCGCAAGATATAATCATTGCAAAATTGTTGCCTTTTCCAAACAAATCTAAAATTGTTAACGCCATTGAATACCAAAACCCAAAGATTCGCAATTTTGCAATCATGGCTACGAATGAGCATTTTAAGGGACTAAAAGGCTACTCTGATTACAGAACGATCATTCAATGTTTTGCAGTTTTCAAAGAAATCAACAGCCGTTGGAATTATGTAAGTGACCCAAAAGCGCGTGATTATATTGCAACGGCATCAGAATCTTTGCTTTATTTTTCAGGAGATTGTGACGATCACTCTATTTTAATGGCCGCAAGTATCAAATCTATTGGTGGAACGCCTCGACTGATACACACGACAGGACATATTTATCCTGAAATTTTAATTGGAACTGAAGCCGATTTAGAAAAAGTCAATTTTTTAATCAAGAATATTCTTTTCCCGAAGGAAAGTGCCAATCAAAAATTACATTATCACGTTGACGAACGCGGACAAATTTGGATGAACTTAGATTATACGGCTCAATATCCGGGTGGCCCCTTTTTGTCAGAAGAAATTTTGGGAGCTTTGACTTTAGATTAAAAGTATTTGAAGTTGTTTGAAAAACTTTTTAAACCAAATCTACAGAAAAGTAAAAAGTACTACCCAAACCTAATTCACTTTCTACACCAATAGTACCATTTTGAGCTTCGATAAATTCTTTACTGATTGCTAAACCCAATCCTGTTCCTGATTTGTGACTGCCAGGAACTTGAAAATACTTATCAAAAACCTTTGTTTTATAGCGATTGTCAATACCTCGACCGGTATCGATAACTTGAAATATAGCTTTATTGTTCTCTTTTTTGAGATTTACAGTAATACTGCTATTTTCAGAGGAATAAGCAACTGCATTGGTTAAAAAATTAATTAGAACCCACGCCGTTTTTTCGCTATCAACTTTTACTGCTGGAATATTAGGTTCTGCAACCACATTAAATTGGATTTGCTTTTTATCCGCATGTACTTTTACGGCTTCAATTGCGTACTGAATTATGTCATACGGATTACTATTTTCCATTCGCAATTGAATATTCCCAGTTTCTAGTTGCGACAGTTCGAGCAATTCGCCAGTAATTTTTAGTAAACGCTGACTGTCTTCTTTAATACCTGATATTAACTGTTTTTGCTCTGCATTGATGCTGCCCGTTTGTTCTTGTTCTAACAATTGTAAACTTAATTTGATCGATGCAATTGGAGTTTTTAATTCATGCGAAACGGTAGCAATAAAATTAGTTTTTGCAAAATCCAATTCTTTAAAAGCGGTAATATTTTTCAAAATAATTACATCACCAATCGCAATAATGTGTTCCTCTCCAGTTGGCTGGATAGTGATATTCACAATTTCTTTTTCAAAATAACTTTCTTTACCATCAGCAAATATTTTAATCGGAAGTACTTTTTTTGCTGGTTTTTCAATTTCACTTTGAACTTCGCTAAGAATTAAATTTCGAAGCAAATCATTGGATAAAGCCAAGGTTGATGCCGATTGACCAATTACATCTTCGCTATGCATTCCCATAATTTTAAGCGCTTCATCATTGGCAAACAAAACAATTCCTTCTGTATCTAATCCGATAATGGGATCATGTGTTTTGTTGATTAAAGTCTCCAAACGTTTTTTTTCAAAAGCCAATTTGTGCAAGTCACTGTTACTGTATTCCTCTAGCTTTTGAGCCATCGTATTGAATGACCTTGCCACATCGCCATACTCATTATGATTCATAAAATGAACACGTTGCGAGTAATTTTTGTTCGCAATTTCTTTGATGCTTGCTGTTAATTCCTTGATTGGGTTTGCAATATTGTTGGGTAAATTGACAAGCAAATTAAAGGCTATCAAAAAACATAATGTTCCGGTAATTGCAATCCAAAAATTTGCTGTTTCGGCGGTTTGCGTTGCTAGATCACTCTTTTGCTTTATGGCAATCATGTTGAGTTTCATGAGTTCAAAAATATCCAACCGAATAGTATTCTTTAAAGTGGAATTGTTACTATCCGTTTTCAAAGCGTTGAACTGTTTTTGAATGCTGTACGTCACAACATCTTCTCCTGCTTCGGTAATATTGAGAATTTGATTTTTAAGATTAGATTCAAAAACTGCAACTGCCGCTTGTTCATCGGTACTTATTTTTTCTAATGAAAGTAACATATTTCTCGAAAATTCTAAGGTATTGTAATTGGCCTTCAAAATATTTTCGGTATCTTTTTTTATCGAAAAAACATAAAATGCGCTAACCAAAGAGAGCACGATAATCAACCCAAATAACAAGCCTACTCCTAAATTTAATTTTGTTTTAATTCTCATATTGTCGTGGTATGAATTTATGATCAACCATGTTTTGATTGTTGTTGCTCTTGTTTGCTACCATAAATAAAGAACAATTTAACTTTTGCGAAAAGCGTTGAAACCTTGATTGAGTTAAGACAAAATCACTAAATCAACATTTGATAATGAAAGACTATTTAGCAAACGTCTAAAAATAGTTGTAGACAAAATTACTTTAATTAAATTGAAATGCGGTTTCCCGATGCAAACTGTTGTAATGTGTTTTTCAGTAACAATTTTTAACATGGTTTCAGTAATATCAGGGCTACTAATTTTTAGCACTTCACCCCCAAGTTGTGTGGCTAATTTGAAATTATTAATCAAATACCGTTGTTTGTCTAAAGCAATTTTATCGCTGCTTTCCTTTGGTGTTTCTACATACAAAACATACCAACTGCAATTGTAATAACTGGCCAATCGAGCTGCTTTCCGAATCACTATTTTGGCAGTGGTATCGTTACTGCTAATGCAAGCAAGCAATTTTTCGTGTCGTAGTCCTGCCGTTGGTTTTACTTCATTTTCTACTTTACGAACCACTTGACTAGCTACTTCTTTCAAGGCTAATTCTCGTAACTGCAAGATTTGATCTGGTTTAAAAAAATTGTTAAGTGCGGTTTGAATTTTGTCAGCAGTATAAATTTTGCCCTCGCGCAATCGTGCAATTAAATCCTCAGCTGTCAAATCGATATTGACCACTTCATCTGCCAATCGCAATACATTATCAGGAACTCGTTCTTGAACATCAACCGATGTGATGCGTTTTACATCTTGGTTCAAGCTCTCAATATGTTGAATATTTAAGGCACTAATCACGTTAATGCCCGCATCTAAAATCTCTAGAACATCTTGCCATCGCTTTTCATTTTTACTTCCTTCCATGTTGGTATGCGCCAACTCATCTACAATAACGACTTCAGGTCGTAAATTAATAATAGCCTGAACATCCATATCTTCAAGTTGTTTGCCTTTGTAAAAAAGACTTCGCCTGGGAATTATAGGTAATCCATCAAGTAATTCATGCGTTTCTTTCCTGAAATGCGTTTCGATATACCCAATTTTTACATCAATTCCGTTTTTCAGCAAAGTATGGGCTTCCTGCAACATCCGATAGGTTTTGCCCACGCCAGCGCTCATCCCAATATACACTTTGAATTTCCCTTTACGTGATTTCTGAATCAAATCCAGAAAATGTTGCGCGTTATTTTGCTTTTCTTGTTCCATAAAAAAAGTACCAAATGAGGCATATAAGGACATTTAAGTTTTCTTTTTTGAACTTATATGCCTCTTATGATATAATTTAGAGTGAGATCGCTAGCGAAGTAGTTAAAAAAGTATTACTTGTACTTGGAATACTATTTTTCACAAATACTGCATCTTGACTTTGCAAATTTCTAGCTTCTACTCTAAAAATTACATTATCACTCAGGAGGTAATCAAAATTAGCCGAGAATCCGTAGGTTTTAAAACCATTTGGAGTTCCGCTAGCAATAATTACACCTTTTTCATCACTGTAATATTCTGCTCTTGCGGCCAGTTGTACCTTGTTTGTTGGTTTGTATTGTGCCATCAAAACGGGCGAAAACCAAACATCATAAGTACTACTTTTAACTGCTTTTTGCTGCGATCCAATATCAAAACCTGCAATTAATGTTGTTTTTTCGGCAACTTTAAATTGTCCGTAAAAATTATTGAAATAACGCCATCTGCGCGCTATATCGGCTTGCTCATTGCCAGCATAAGTACTCCAATTGAGCGTTACAGAAGGATTTGGTTTATAGGTAACCTGAGTTCCAAAAGCCGGAGTTTGATTGCCATCAATTTTCTGAATGCGTTGCCATCCGTTCAAATACATCGCTGCTAAATACCATTTTTCAGATGGCGATGTGTACCCTACTTTTACACCACTTTCATAATACGGTGAGTTTTCAGCCAAAATACTTCTGGTTAAAGTCATATTGTCTTTTCCAATCGCGCTCTCAAATCCAATATGCGACGGCATAATCCCTGCATCGAGCCATAAATTCGCCTTTGATGAAATGCGCACACCTACATTTGCTTCAAAAACATATTGCATCAAATCGCTTTCAGCAGCCAAATTATACTCTGCATAGGTTCCTGCCATCAAAGCAAAATTTCCTCGAACCGTACTGCTGGAATAATTCATTTTTGCAAAACCCAAATTCAAATTTACCTCATTGTGCTTGTTGTAATTATAAAAAAATCCAGGGCGAACATGGTTTTCAGGATTCGCAAAATCATAACTGTAATACGTTTCAGCATATCCCGAAAACGTCAATGGACTTTTCGTTTTTTCCACATCTTGGGCTTGAACAGTTGATACACCGCAGGCTAATAAAGCCGCTAACATTATTTTTTTCATTTTATATTTTTTGTAAGAGCATAAATTTATTTTATCCTCGTTAATTTTTTCTAGAAGCTATTCCAGCTGTCCACTTTATCTTTGCTTGCCTAAAGAAGGCAAGCAAAGGATGCCGTTTCCATCTGGGCTAGTACTCTCGTAAAGAACAGAATACTATCATTCAAATACATTATTTGTTTAAGAATAAACTTTGCAAGACTCTTATTTTAGTTCATTTAAAGCTACGTTCAATTCCAACACATTAACAAACGGAGTTCCCATAATCTGCGGCGAATTTACCTTGCTTTCAACTAATTTTTGAACCACATCTTCTGATAAATTACGCTCCTGAGCAATACGTTTCACTTGAATAAAAGCGGCTTGTGGCGAAATATGCGGATCTAAACCACTACCCGAAGCCGTTACAATATCAACCGGGATATCCGATTTTTTTAAATATGGATGCGCTATTAAAAAAGTATCAATTCGTTTTTGAATAACTTCTAAATATTCTGCATTGCTCGGACCTTTGTTACTTCCTGCGCTTCCTGCAGCATTGTAATCTACTGCCGATGGGCGACCCCAAAAATAATTCGATTTATCGAATTTCTGACCAATTATTTGATAACCTACGACTTTTCCGTTTACCAAAACCGTTTGGCCTTTTCCTTCGTTGGCGGCCAATTGCGCAATTCCAAACACTGCCATTGGATAAATCACCGCTAATAAAACAACCATAAACAAGGTCAATTTTAAAATAGAATATACATTTTTCATTTTTTCATTTTTTTATAAACCTAACAGGCTCTGAAAACCTGTTAGGCTTGATTTTACATAAATAATGCGACAACCAAATCAATCAATTTGATTCCGATAAACGGAACAATTAAGCCACCAAGACCGTAAATCAAAAGGTTTCTTTGCAAAATAGCACTCGCTCCAATTGGCTTATAATCGACTCCTTTTAGCGCAAGCGGAATCAAAATTGGAATAATAATCGCGTTGAATAAAACCGCAGATAAAATAGCACTTTCTGGACTGTGCAATTGCATAATGTTCAAGCCTTGGAGCGCTGGAATGGCTGTGATAAACAAAGCGGGAACAATAGCAAAATATTTGGCCACATCGTTTGCAATTGAGAACGTGGTAAGCGTTCCGCGTGTCATTAGCAATTGTTTTCCAATCTCAATTATTTCAATCAATTTTGTAGGGTCATTGTCTAAATCGACCATATTACCGGCTTCTTTAGCCGCTTGTGTTCCGCTGTTCATAGCAACTCCTACATCAGCTTGAGCAAGAGCGGGAGCATCATTTGTACCATCGCCCATCATGGCTACTAGTTTACCCATTTGTTGTTCGTTTTTGATGTAGTTCATTTTATCCTCTGGTTTTGCCTCTGCAATAAAATCGTCTACACCTGCTTTTTCAGCAATAAATTTGGCCGTCAACGGATTGTCACCCGTTACCATAACCGTTTTCACGCCCATTTTTCGCAAGCGATCAAAACGTTCTTTCATCCCCGTTTTAATGATGTCTTGCAACTCGATCACACCTTGAACAGACCCATTTTTGATAACAATTAATGGCGTTCCACCATTCGATGAAATTTCAATCACTTTTTGAGCGATATCCTCAGGAAAAATAGTTCCCGCTTGTGCTGCAATATTTTTGGCTGCATCTTGTGCTCCTTTTCTAATGTTTGTACCATCTTTTAAAATCACACCGCTTGTTCTGGTTTCGGCAGTAAATTTAATAAGAGTCGCTCCTTCAATAGATAATTTTTGAGCAACTGCAGGACCTGCTAACTCAACAATACTCTTTCCTTCGGGTGTATCATCAGCTAATGAACTTAGTACTGCTGATGCAATAAAATCGGATTCATTGATTCCGGCAGCAGCATGAAACCCAGTAGCTTTTCTATTTCCTATTGTGATAGTTCCTGTTTTGTCCAACAGTAAAACATCAATATCGCCGGCAGTTTCCACTGCTTTTCCAGATTTTGTAATCACATTAGCGCGTAATGCCCGATCCATTCCCGCAATTCCAATTGCAGATAATAAACCGCCAATTGTAGTGGGAATCAAACAAACAAACAGAGCAATAAAAGCTGCAATCGTAATCGGCGCATTGGCATAATCAGCAAAAGGTTTTAAAGTAACACACACAATCACAAAAATGAGTGTGAAAGCGGCTAACAAAATCGTAAGTGCAATTTCGTTAGGTGTTTTTTGGCGGCTAGCGCCTTCTACCAAGGCGATCATTTTATCGAGAAAACTCTCACCAGGTTCATTGGTAACCATCACTTTAATTTTATCAGATAGTACTTTTGTACCTCCCGTTACAGATGATTTGTCTCCGCCTGCCTCGCGTATTACGGGCGCACTTTCACCTGTGATGGCACTTTCGTCAATAGTTGCTAAACCCTCGATGATTTCGCCGTCGGTTGCAATTAAATCTCCCGATTCACACACAAAAACATCACCTTTTTTTAATTCAGATGAGCTGATGTTTTTGATTTCACCATTCGATAAAACTAGTCTGGCTGGCGTTTCTTCACGTGTTTTTCGCAAACTATCTGCTTGTGCTTTTCCTCTTGCTTCGGCAATAGCCTCAGCAAAATTGGCAAATAAAAGAGTTGCTAATAAAATTAAGAACACGATAAAATTATAGGTAAAACTGCCTTGATCTTGTGCGCCAAAAAGGATTGCAATACACACTGCAAGCATTACGGCAGTTCCTATTTCAACGGTAAACATGACCGGATTTTTGAACATTATTCTAGGATCAAGCTTTATAAAGGATTGCAGTAAAGCTTCTTTAACTTGCTTACTTTCAAACAATGAGTTGGATTTATTGTTAGTCATTTTTTAAATTATTTTAGTGTAAAATACTCTGCTAATGGGCCAAGTGCCAGTGCAGGAAAGAAAGATAAAGCAGCAATAATGGCAATCACAGCAAAAACCATAACACCAAAAATGGTTGTATCTGTTTTTAAAGTTCCGGCACTTTCAGGAATGAATTTTTTGTGCGCTAGCAACCCAGCGATTGCTACAGGTCCGATAATTGGTAGAAAGCGACTCAATAATAAAACGATTCCACTAGTGATATTCCAAAATGGATTGTTATCTCCAAGGCCTTCAAAACCAGAACCATTATTGGCGGCACTTGAGGTAAATTCGTATAACATTTCAGTAAATCCGTGATATCCTGGATTATTTAACCACCCCGTTGCGTTACCCGAAAACCAGTATCCCATTGCGGTATCATTGGCCGCAAAATAAGAAGCTAAAGCTGTTCCTGCTAAAATCAATAAAGGATGAAGAATGGCAATAAAAGCTGCTATTTTAACTTCGCGTGCTTCTATTTTCTTTCCGAGAAATTCAGGTGTTCGCCCAACCATTAAACCCGAAATAAATACCGCTAGGATAATGAAAATGTAAAAATTAAGCCAACCCACGCCACAACCTCCATAAAAAGCATTTACCATCATGGCCAAAAGTTGCATGGTTCCTGAAACCGGCATGGCGCTATCGTGCATACTATTGACTGATCCTGTTGAAATTACCGTGGTTGCAATACTCCAAAAACCAGATATTGCGGGACCAAATCGAACTTCTTTTCCCTCCATGGCTCCAGTGGTTTGCGAAATTCCCATTTTTGTTATTGCAGGATTTCCGTTCAATTCTGATATAACTGTTGGGATTACAAGCAATAAAAAACCGATGGTCATTACTCCAAAAACAACATAGGATAATTTTCTTCTTTTTAGGTAAAAGCCCAAAGCAAAGATCATCGCAAACGGAATAAGTAACTGCGCCCACAATTCGACTGCATTTGAAAAGTAAGACGGATTTTCAAAAGGATGAGCCGAATTGGCACCAAAAAATCCTCCTCCATTTGTTCCGATATGTTTGATTGCGATAAATGCTGCCGCAGGACCTCGAGAAACTGAGACTGAATCGCCTTGCAAAGTCGTAATGGTATCTTTGCCTTCAAAAGTCATAGGTGTTCCACTAAAAACCAATAGAATAGCCACAAATACTGACAATGGCAATAAAATACGAGTACACGATTTGATAAAATAGTTGTAAAAGTTACCCAACTTATCGGTTGTTCGTTCTTTCATGTCATTAAAAACCATAGCCGCAGCTGCAATTCCAACCGCTGCCGAAACAAATTGCAAGAACATCAAAACCATTTGGGATAAATACGAAAGTCCTGTTTCACCAGAGTAATGTTGTAAATTACAATTTACAAGAAACGAAATGGCAGTATTAAAAGCCAAATCTGGACTCATGTTTGGGTTGTTATCAGGATTTAAAAATAAAGATCCTTGAAATAACAAGATGAAGAAACAAAAGAAAAACCAAACCATATTTACACTCAAAAGTGCTTTTAAATGTTGTTTCCAATTCATTTCTTCGGTAGCGTTAATGCCACTTAGCTTGAAAATAAATTTTTCAATTGGGTTAAAAATCGGGTCAAATAGTGTTTTATCTCCCGTAAATACTTTGGCAATGTATTTCCCGAAAGGAATAGCCACAAGAATTGAAAGTATAAAAATACTAATGACCCCAAATAATTCTGTATTCATAATTTGTTTGTTAGAAATTAAATAAAACGTCGGCTTTCAAAAATAGGATGAGTAGCAGAAATGCGACACTCCACGCTAGTATAGCCTTTGTAACCAATTTGTATTGTGGTGCCATCATTTTTAAAATTTTTCAGGTTTAAGTAATACGTAAACTAAATAGCCAAAAACGGCCAAAGCGATTAGGAGTAAAAGTGTCATAGATTAGATTTTTTCAAAAAATTCGACGGCTTTAAAGCAAATTGCAAACAATACAACAGCAAGCGCCAATAGTAAAAGAGTGATGAGCATAATTTAAAATGTTAGGGTTCGATTTAAACACCGCAAGTATTAATTTGTTTGATGTAAGCCAACTTTAATTGTGTTGGAAATAAGTTGGCTATGCTGCAATGCTGTAATTCCATGAAGGACGAAACCGAGAATAAATACACATTTGAAATAGCAATTTTAGTTTCGTTGCTCCCTACGGTCATTAATCTTTCAGCTAATGCTAGACATTTTTTAGCTCTTAAAATATTTCCTGTTCGGATGGCCGTCTTTGTGATTTCAGCAAATCGCTCTGCTTGCTTATAAATCGAATTGACTTGATTTTTCATAAGAATGATTTTATTGTTCTGCATACCACTTGCCAAAAAGTATTCCCATTTAGGCAAACAAACAACAACTGCTTATAACGCAATACTTTAAATAACAAACGATAATTTTTGGCATAA
>NZ_JAGPXB010000007.1 GCF_018069925.1 Flavobacterium erciyesense
GGCTGTTTTTACTAACGCTACGCTTGATGTCTTTGGAAGATTTGTAACCGTTGCGGTATCGTTTGTAGTTGTTGTTCCCGATGTATCTGAAACAGTAACATTTGATGTATCTGTTGCGCTTCCTACTGCCGAATTCGTTACCGTTCCCGCATCGATATCAGCTTGGGTAATGGTATAGTTTTGTGTTAAAGTGCCGCTTGCATTTGGAGCTAAAGTACTCGGACTTACCGCTACATTGGTCAATCCTAATTTAGCATCCGTAACCACTGCATTGGTAAGAGTTGTATTGCCTGTGTTGGTGATGGTGAAGGTATACGTAATGGTATCGCCTACTTGAGCTGCTGTCGCATTGCCATTGTAAACGGCTGTTTTCACTAATGCGATAGAATTAACTTGAGGTAATGCCGTAGCAGTACAAGTGGTACAAGACGGGTTAGGAGGACATACCAAACATAAAGTTGGATCTGTAGAAGTTGCGGTAATAATTGTCCCAAAAAAAGTACGAGCTGATACAGTAGCTAAATTATACACGACACCAGCATCAATATCCTGCTGGGTAATGTTATATAGCGCAGAGTAAGAAGTTGTATCGGTCGCACCGGCAGGCATTGATGCAATTGGAGAACCAGAAACAACAGCATTATTATCAGTAAGAGTAACATTTGTTAAAGTATCTGTACTAGTGTTTTTTATTTCAAAAACATAATCTATTCTATCTCCAACATTAACAATACCATCAGCATTAAAATCATTGTATGTGCCATCCTTGGTTAATAATAAAGAAGAAGGAAAACAATTAAAATTTCCTGAAGCCCCATCATTACTTTCTGATGTATTTACAAAAGCACCGTAAACATTTATAGAATTAATTACTGATGCTAATCCATTTACGCTGATTCTAACCTCATCAAATTCTTGTGAGGTTTTAAAACCCACATTATAAACTCCGGGAACAGAACCTAAAACATTTATTCCAAGTGCGGCAAGATCAATCAAATTGGCAGCTGATTTTGATTCAACAAAGATTCCATTGTTGTAAGTGCTAATAGTTAACGATTGAAACAAGTCTACCTGTGCCAAAGTACCCAAATCATCAATAACAAATCCTGCAAAGGTACCAGGAGGATAGGTGAACAACTGATCTTGAACAGCAATAGAACCAGTACTTGCTACACCTGCAACCAATGTAATATTTGCAAAATCATTAATATCAGCAGTTACAACATTTGATGCATTTGCAACATCACAACCCACGCAAACAAGACCAGAAATTCCGCTACGAGATGAATTAACTTGAACTGGAAATTCTGGATTTGATAAAAAGTAAGTCGCATCACATACAACCGTTGGTGCACAAAACTGTTGAACTACTGCATCATAAACTCGAATAGTTCCGAAACTTACCGCAACTGTATTTTCAAAATTAATTTGCACCTCATCATAGGCTGTTGTTGTCACAAAACCAAGTGTTTGCTTTCCAGAACCAGTCAATAAATTAGATCCTACTGCAACTAATGCTCCAGAACCTGATTTAGTTTCTTGCACTACACCATTTAGATAGGTTTTAATGGTAATACCGTTTAATGCATCTACATTTGCTAGAGCTGGCGTTTCAATAGTAAATCCAGCAAATGATCCTGATGAATAATCTGTTATTTGATTTTTAACCGCCAACTTACCTATTACACCAACTCCTACTGTGTTATTTATGGTTGCAAAATTAGAAGGATCACTATCTACCAAAAATTGAGTATCAGTTGCATTACAACCTACACAAAGTACACCATCAAAACCTGTGTTTGCTGAATTTACAAAAACAGGATATAGCGGAGCAGTCATAGCTGTTGGTGTATTACAAACTAAATTAGGGCCAGCACAAAAATTTTGCAAAACGGAGCCATACACTCTAGTTGTACCTAAATTTAAAGCCAAGGTTTGATTAATGGTGAGTCGAATTTCATTAAAAGTTTGAGTAGCCACAAATCCTACTGGCATACGACCACCAGCATTTAATAAACCAGCATTTGCAATCAAATTACTGCCGCTGCTTTGTTCTCTAAAAACACCATTTAAATAAGTCGCAACAACCACATTGCCCAAAGCACCAACTGCAGCTAAATTTGAATTTTCGATTTCAAAACCTGCGAAAGTGTTTATTGGGTATATATCTACTTGATTTTTAATCGCAAACGTTCCTGTAGCAACAACACCCACATTCAAATTTATGGCTGCAAAATCATTTGAATCGGAATTAATGGCGTTTTCAGCATCGGCTATACTTCCTAAAGAAACTCCTGACAAACCGGTAGCAGCTTGATTTATTGCAACGGGAAAGTTAGGAAGTTGTGGTTTTGTACTTACATTACAAACCAAAGCTGGACCAGCGCAATATTCTCTGATTACCGCATGGTAGATTGATGTTGAACTTAAAGCTGAAATGCCTGAGTTTATAGCAATTTCTATTGAATCAAAAGCAGAAGAGGTATTGAATCCAACTATAAAATCGCTAGGATTACCCAAAACACTTAAGCCAAGTAAAGACGTTCCCGAAAAAGATTGCACTAAAGTACCCCCTAAATAAGTGTTGATACTGATGCCATTCAGTACATCAAGATTTAAAACACCCACCGATGATTGTATTTTAAAACCGGCAAATGAACCAGCACTGTATACTGTGTTTCCATCAGAAACACGCAAGCGATGTGTAGTACCCACACCGAGCGCTCCAAAACTAGCAGTAGCGCTATTAGTTAAATCTGCGTCAATCAAATTATTTCTATCTGATATACCACATCCTAGAAGAGCAACACAAAGACCA
This sequence comes from Flavobacterium erciyesense, assembly GCF_018069925.1. Taxonomy (GTDB): domain Bacteria; phylum Bacteroidota; class Bacteroidia; order Flavobacteriales; family Flavobacteriaceae; genus Flavobacterium; species Flavobacterium erciyesense. Next base: position 2,819 of record NZ_JAGPXB010000007.1, read on the forward strand.
CTAGTAGAAGAGGAAACGGATAAATTATCAAAATTTGTCGTCGTAAAAGGACGAGGTATTTCAGAATTACATTGGCTGTGTGCGACGTTAACCCCGGAGAAGAATAGACTTAAAATAACTAGCTGCAGAATGTTTATTTTCAAAGTTTTATTAAGCTTTAGCCAATTTAAACTGGATAGTAGGTAGTGCTGTTTCATAAGGACTAATTTTAATTTAATCGAAAAAACTTTGTTGTTGTTGTGCGGCTGCTCCTACAGCCTAACACTGATTTGTATATTACATGATTTGGGTTTCCCTAAAGTAAAATAATTTTTTAGTAAAAAGTAGGAAAAAATACAAACAAAAAACTATCGACAACTAAAATTAAATCGACTTAAAAATCATTATAAATAAATAATAAAGTTGACACTTTCTTACAAAACTAACATGAACCACTCTTTTTTAAGCAATTAGATATACTAAACAAAAAAGTTTTTAATTATATTTGGTAAGAAATAACAAACTTAAAACGATAACACTTGGTCAACAAATTACCAAAACTGAATTTGAAGGCATTAAATTTGCAACAAGTTATCAGCATAACTGTTATAGCTTGTACTATTTTAATTCTCGTAAATTACTATACGATTAAGATCATGTCAGCCACTAGGTCTTACGTAAATGGTGAATCTCTTTACTCCAAAGGTCACAATAAGGCAGTTAATAGCTTACTCCTATTTTTGTTCACCGAGCAAGATTTGTATTGGCAACAATTTGAAGATGGTTTAGCAGTAAATTTTGGAAATGAAAAAGCACGAATTGCTATGCAAAGTGGCGCCGAAAAAAAGATTATTGAAAATGCATTAAGTGAAGGAAAAAATTCTGTTGAAGATTTAGACGATATGATTTGGTTGTTTAATACCTTTAAATCAGTACCATTTTTTAAAAAAGCTATTTATCATTGGGAACTTGGTGATCAACTAAACAGAGAACTATTTCAACTTGGTCAGAATATCCATCAGGAAAACAACAAAAATAAATTAAATGAAAATTATCGATCCGAAATGGTTCTGAAAATTAACGTATTGAGTTCTAAAATCGAACTTAATCAAGATGCTTTTTCACAAAGTTTTGGCATTGGCACTCGCGCCACAAAAAAATACCTTATCTGGTTCAATGTAATGTTCAGTTTAATTCTCATCAGTACAATCACGCTATACTACTATGCTAGTGCCAAACGCATACAAAGATCACAATTAAAGATAAGCGCTCGAACCAAGCAACTTTTGAGCACTATCAAGGATTTAAAAAAAGCCAAATACAACCTGTCAAAAGAAATCATACAACACAAAAAAATTATTGGAACCATAAGTCACGATATACAAAGTCCTTTAAAATATATTCAAGTCATTGCAAAGCATCTTTTAGATAATCCGCAGCAAGACCCTTTGTCTAAAAAATATATTGCTTCCATTTATAAGTCATCAACACAACTGAATGATTTTACAAAAAATCTAGTTGATTATTCGAAAATTTATATTGAAGATCGACACGGCGAAAAAAAAACCTATTCTATCCTTGAACTAATTGAAAATAAAATTTTGTTCTTTGGGGAAGTTGCTGCAAACAATGCAACAACCTTTATTGCAGAGGTCGCCGTTGATTTGCTATCAAATATCAACAGCCGAGTCGTTTCGGTAATTATTCATAACCTAACAGATAACGCGGTCAAAAACACACATAATGGAACGATAACTATTGGCGCTAAAATAGAAAACCAAAATCTTATATATTACGTAAATGACACAGGGATAGGGATGAAAGAGGAGCAAATAAACTATTATATGACGCTTCAAAACAACCGAGACCTTGAAAAATTAATACTAAGCACCTACGGAATTGGTTTACATTTAGTACTAGAGTTACTCCTAATAATTAAAGGAAAAATACATTTTGAAAGTAATGTAAGGCAAGGAACAAAAGTAACAGTTACCATACCACTCGAGTAACTTGTATAGAATTAAAATAGAATACAATGCAAAAAAATGTCTTAATCGTCGATGATCATTTTGTAGTAAGCATAGGGATTTCCATAATACTAAAGGAAAGGTTCCCTGAATTTAGTATTGATACTGCCGATACTTATTTTGAATTGCTAAATAAATTAGATCAAAGTAACTTGGATTTAATCCTATTGGATATCAATATACCAGGGGGTAAAAATACCGATATGATTCAAGAAATTAAGAGCATTCAGCCCGAGGTGAAAATTCTAATGGTTTCTGGCTACGACGAAAAAACTCATGCTTGCCCTTACATAATGGCTGGTGCCAATGGATATTTAAATAAACTTTGTGATAAAAATCAAATTACAACAGCTGTTGATTTAATTCTGCAAAATGGTTCGTACCTACCGCCAAGTACCTTACAAAATTTAATCCAAATTAGTACCAATAAAATCAGTTTGAATCCTTTGGAACAACTGTCTAAAAGAGAAAAAGAAATTACTGAATTGCTGATTTTAGGGGATGGCAATATCGAAATAGCAAACAAGCTAGACATAAATCTAACTACTGTAAGCACGCATAAGAATAAAATTTTCAGCAAATTGAAAGTCAAGAATGTGATAGAACTTTCTCAACTAAGCAATAAAATGCCTGGTTTGAATATTTAATAGATGATCAATATCGGAACTTTTATAATCTATGATTGTTGCGAGAGAACTATCAAAACAATGGCGGTAATTGCCGCAAGAAGTCCTACGTAATTAAGTTTAGACAACTTTTCCTTAAATGCTAATACGCCAACTAAACTGCCTAGCACAATAACTCCCATATTCATTCCTGCGAAAACAGTAGAAGGATTTTGGGCAAATTCTTGATGTGCTTTCAAATAAAACAAAATATTCCCGAAATTAAAAAGTCCGACCCCGATGCCAAAAAGAATATTTTTGAAAACAAATTTTTGCTTTTGAATACCTATTTGATACAATAACACACCAACCATAATTGTTAGTGAAATAGCGAAAACTACAAATAGAGATGTGGTATATGGCAAAGTAGTATTCAGTGCCACTTGTTTGAACAAAATATCAATAGCACCAAAACCTACCAATACGATCGCAGGATAAATCCATTGCGAATTTTGATCTTGATTCGGCTTATTTAAAATACAAAGCAAAGCCGGAAAAGCAATAACTAATGCACTTACTTTAAAAACAGAAAAGCTCTCACCAAAAAGTAACCAAGCTGCAAGAATGGGAATAAACAAGGATAAGCGCTGAGCTGCATCGGTTTTTACAATGCCTACTTGTTGAATTGATTTTGCTAAAACTAAAAAAATAGTAGGTAGCAAAATACCTAAAAGTATATACAATTGCCAAGGAAAAACTACTGTTTCATCGGCAAAATTAGGTTCAAAAAAGAAGTAACAAAGTAGTATAGCAGTAGCATAATTAAAAGCTACAATTTGTTTTGGATTTGCATCATAATGACGTGACAGTTTAAAGATAACGCCAACGGTAACACTGCAAACAACACTTAAAAGTAAAAACAACATCTTATTTTATTTTGAACTGCAAAAATACATTTTTTAAAACGCTACATATGCAAGTTTTTCTTGGATAATTTTTTTAAATGAAGAAGTAAAAAAAGGGTTTAACCGAAGCTAAACCCTTTTAAAATTACAATTTACTGATAAAACTACCGTAAATATCTTTGAACTGATAGCCTTCTGCAAAGCGGTCTTTACTCAGTTTTTTATATTCAACTAATCCCCACAAGATAAATTCTTTCATGAAATTTTGATCCTGCTTTTCTAACTGCGGTTGGTATTTTTGAATCAGCGCATCTAATGGCGCGATATTACTCAAAATTCTTTCGTATTCTGCATTGCTGCAATCGTCTAGCAACTCAAAACCGCTTTCCGCAAAAAACCATTCAATTAAATCAGTGTATGGCGTTTTTTGATCTTGTTTTTCTAACTTTTCAATTTTTGGAAAAAAGGCCGGGAAAAAAGTATGAATAGCATCATTAAGTAAATGTTGTGCAACGGCTGCAGCTCCTTCTTGCTCTCCTTCGTACACCAATTCTACCTTTCCAGTAATGGCAGGAATGATTCCCATAAAATCAGACAAGCGTAAGGTTGTTTTGTCATCACCTGCGCGCAATGCACGTCGCTCCGCAGTGCTTAGTAAATTTTCGAAAGCTGTAATGCTCATTCTGGCACTTACTCCACTTTTGTTATCGATATATTCACTTTCTCTAGCTTCAAAACTAATTTGCTCTAACAAATCACGCGCTAACGAAGGTACGTAAACCAAATCGCTCTGATTTGCATCGAGCTTTGCTTCTTGCTCCGTGATAGTACGTGCAATTTTTATCGATTCTGGATAGTGCGTTAATATTTGAGAACCAATTCTGTCTTTTAATGGCGTAACAATACTACCACGATTGGTGTAATCTTCAGGGTTTGCGGTAAAGATAAATTGCATATCGAGCGGCATACGCAATTTAAAACCACGAATTTGAATATCGCCTTCTTGTAGAATATTAAACAAAGCAACTTGAATTCGGGCTTGTAAATCTGGCAACTCGTTGATGACAAAAATACAACGGTTGGCACGCGGTATCATTCCGAAATGAATGACACGGTCGTCAGCATAAGATAGTTTTAAATTAGCAGCTTTGATAGGATCTACATCGCCAATTAAGTCGGCAACAGTTACATCTGGAGTAGCTAATTTTTCAAAAAAACGTTCACTACGGTGCAACCATGCAATTGGTGTGGCATCGCCATGTGCGGCAATTAAGTCTTTTGAAAAACGTGAAATGGGCGCCAACGGATCATCATTAATTTCAGATCCAGCCACATACGGAATATACTCATCAAGCAATTCAATCATTTTGCGAGCCAATCTCGTTTTAGCCTGACCACGTAGGCCTAATAAATTGATGTTGTGGCGGGATAAAATTGCGCGCTCTAATTCTGGAATTACGGTGTTTTCGAAACCGTGAACGCCTTCGAAAGTTGGTTTTCCTGATTTTATTTTATCGCGTAGGTTGTTGCGCAATTCGTCTTTGATACTTTTAGTTTGGTATCCGGCTTGTTTTAATTCGCCAAGTGTTTTTATGTGGTTCATTGAGATCTATTTTGAAAATGTATATTATTTTTATGGTATTTGAGTTTGCGTTAGGGATGGAAGCGGCATCCTTTTGTGCAGCGACAGCGAAACAAAAGATACAGCCTACAGCCCGACCCGCCGCCGCGGGTAACGCCCTACTCTACTTTATTCTTTTTTTTCGATTGGTTTCATAATCTTCAAAAATCATTTCGCCTAAACCTTTTAATCCGGTATAAAAGGCTTTCCCTTGGTTGGACTCTGTGAATTTGTTGACGAATTTTTGCAAATACGGATCGTTGGCAATCATAAAAGTCGTAATCGGAATGTGTAACTTTCGAGCTTGTTGCGCCTGATTGTAGCATTTGTCAACGATGTATTCGTCGAGACCGTTGCTATTCATATAATACGATCCGTCTTTTTCGCGCACGCAACTTGGCTTTCCATCGGTAATCATGAAAATTTGTTTGTTGGTGTTTCTTTTTCTACGTAAAATATCCATGGCCAACTGCAAACCTGCTACTGTGTTGGTGTGATACGGTCCAACTTTCAGGTACGGTAAATCGCGAATAGCAATTGTCCAAGCATCGTTGCCAAATACCAAAATATCAAGCGTGTCCTTTGGGTAGCGCGTGGTGATTAATTCGGCCAACGCCATGGCAACTTTCTTAGCGGGCGTAATACGATCTTCGCCGTACAATATCATACTATGGCTGATGTCAATCATCAAAACTGTACTCATTTGAGCTTTGAATTGCGTGTCTTCAACAATCAAATCATTTTCAGTAAGCATAAAGTCGGCCACACCATTATTGATTTGGGCGTTGCGTAAACTCTCTGTTAACGAAATGCGTTCGAGACCATCGCCAAAATGAAATTCGCGAAACTCACCAGTGTGCTCATCACCATTTCCGCTGTGTTTGGTTTTGTGATTTCCGTTTCCAGCTCGTTTTAAGTTTCCGAAAATTGTATCTAAGGCTTGCTGGCGAATGGCTCTTTCTGTTTTGGCGGTAATTCCCAAGCCTGGAGTTCCGTCGTCTTTGATTTCCTCACGTAGGTAACCTTTTTTCTTTAAGTCTTCGATAAAATCATCGATGGTATATGAATCGTCTGTGAGTTTGTACTCTACATCAAGTTCTCGCAACCAATCAATAGCTTCATCAAAATCACCTGAGGTATGGGTGATTAGCTCCTTGAATATACCAAAGAGCCTATCGAAGGGCGACTGATAAGGCGCCTCATACGACTTGAAGTAAAATCCTTTAGTAGTCTTGTTTCTCATAATTGTTAAAATTACGGCTTTTTGAAAGTATGCTGTAGAAACGTTTATTAATTTTTAGTTAAAAACTTTTGGATGCTAAATAATCCATTATCGAACGTGCATTGTAGTTATTTGGAAATAAAAAAAAAGTAAAAAAACCTACAAACTATAAAAAATGATATCTTTGATTTTTAAAATTACGTGAAGCAATACTTTATTCCTGACAGCAGTAATTCTTGAAGTTATTTACCAAAAAATGATCACCCTTAAAACCACAAATCAATTCCTCAAAATCAATTAAAAAATGAAAAAATCAATTCTCTTTTTAACATTACTATTGTTTACCTGTTTCGTTGTCCATTCACAAACCTTTGAAGGCAAAATTGTTTATCAAAACAATATTAAAAGTAAATTACCCAATGTAACTGATGCTCAATTTGCAGCAATGATGGGCAATACAATGGAGTATTACATAAAAAATGGTGATTATAAAACGATTTCTAATGGTAGCTTACTGCAATCTCAAAATTACATTAATTCCGAAAATAAACTGTATACAAAAATGGCTAACTCCGAAACATTTATGTGGAATGATGGCGCTACTAACCCCGACGAAGTACTCAAGGTAGAAATTAATAAAGCAGTTACTACTGTAGCAGGCCATAGCTGTGATGAAGTAATTTTAACCTGCAAAAGCGGTATTCAAAAATATTACTACAATGCCAAAATAGCTGTAGATGCTGATAAATTTGTGAATCATAAATTTGGAAATTGGTATGCCTTTGTATCGCAATCAAAAGCATTGCCACTAAAGTACACCATTGAAAACCCTCAATTTTCAATGGAAGTAACTGCAACTAGTGTTGAAAACATAGTTTTAGAACCTAGTTTTTTTGCTTTACCAGCAAATGCAAAAACGGCTAAAAATCCGTATTAAAACGTTATAAAATAATGCTTTCGCAATACAAAAAAAGTCGCACTGCTTTTGATGCTATAAGAACTGTAAAAAAACAAGGTACTGCTTATTTTTTCTTTACACATAATTAAAAAATGCCCCAATTAATATTTTACTTTTTGTGGCATTTTCTTGTTTTAAACAAATTTATTTATTGCTGCCGAGAGGTTGGGTTATATTATAAAAAGATTCCATCAACATAATACCAAAAACCACCTTCGTAGGCAAAGGTAGATCGTTCGTGATGTACGCACAATATTTGCTCTTCATTGCGATACCACGCTTTAAACTCAATAACGGTGGCTGTTGCGCTTATAATTTGTAATTCAATCCACTCGTTTTTGGTGGCCCATTCAAGTAACTCAGTCTTACAATAAAGTTTTCTTTGGGTTTCGTGTGTTGTTGACAATAAATAATCGGCGTTGTGCAAAGCATAGGCACTATATCGAGAACGCATCAAGGCCTCGGCAGTATTTGCTTTTGAATGGTCTAAATGTGCCAATTGACAACACTTACAGTAGGTTTTACCAGAGCAACAAGGACACAAATCGTCAGTTTTCATTCCTGTCCTAATTTATTTGTGAACTCGAATCATTAAAACTAACAATTTTTTGCTGCAATTGATTCAGCAAAACTTGGTATTTACTAATTTCAATTAGATCATCGTCTTCATCAGAATAGTCGAGTAATTCATCCAGTTCGTCACTTACATCTGCTAAAGTTAATAAGGCTTCTTGTGCATTCTTTACAGCGATACAATCAATAATATGCTGTACACTTTTTTTTATATCTTCAAATTTAGGATTTTCCATTTTTATTTGCTGTTAACCTTATTCTTGACTGTTTTTATCCTCATTAAATTTCTTGGTAATTTGCTTCAACTTTTCTTTTCTAGCAATTACGGCTTGCTTTGCTTTGTCCTGCGCTTTGTGCAATTTATCATTGTGTTTTTTGATATTGCGTTCGTTATTTCTTCCCACAATTTGTAGTTTATTTATTTTCAATTCTGGTGACAAAGTTCGGCTTTATTGTTCAAACAGAATTGTTTTTTTAACATTGTTTCAACTTAATTTATTTTGTTACCTACAAATACAATTGATTTTCAATTATTTAAATAAAAAATTTTAAATGTTACATGATTTTAGATTAATCAAATATTAAAATATTTAAAAATTACTTTTTTATTCCTACAAAACAGTCGTCAGAAAATTTAATTCTCTATCTTGCATGACATAATAGATATTTTTCTTATCTTTAGTTGCTGAATGCCTAGGCTTTGTTAACATATCTTTAAATACATGAACTTTGACAAAAAACACAATAAGCTCATTACTTGGTTTTTAGAAAGACCTGTTAGCACCAGCCTTCTAACATTTTTGCTTTTGACGGTTTTGGCAGCTTACGTTGTGCATCAGCAATACCAATTATTAAAAGAGCATGACCAAAAAGAAATGAACAATATCCTTCAGGTTGTGCATCAAAACATTGAGCAATCTCTTAAAAATTATACCACAACAACACTCACTTTGGCGCTTTCGATAGATGATGAAGGAATTCCCAAAGATTTCGAGTACGTAAGCCGACGATTAATAGAATCTAACAAATCGATATTCGCTGTACAATTGGTGCCCAATGGAGTAATTAAATATCTTTATCCTTTAGAGAAGAACAAAGCAGCGCTTAATGTAAATATATTAACAGACCCTTATTTAAAAAATGAAGCCCTACGTTCTATTGCAAACCGTAAAATTTATTTTGCAGGGCCTTTGAAATTGCGCCAAGGTGGTTTAGGAATTGTAGGGCGTTTTCCTATTTTTTACAAAAATAAATTCTGGGGATTTTCTGCTGTAGTTATCAAATTAGATACCTTTTTAGATGTTTCAGGGATCAAAAATATTGATAATTCAAAATATTATTTTCAATTCTCAAAATTTGACACTACACTCAAAAAAGAAGTTTTCTATTTGCCGAATGCAAATGATGACTTTTCGAAACATTATAATATTTCAACTAGAATATCAGATGGAGACTGGAAATTATACCTAATTTCCAAAAATAAAAATTCTTTGTATTCCCAAATTCTAATTCCTGGTATTATAGGGGTTATCCTTGCTGCTATGCTCAGTTTTTTATTGTACAGATTACTGCATTTACCAAGAGAATTGCGGTCTTTAGTTACTATGCAAGCAACCAAATTATTAGACTCTGAAATTAAATTCCGATCTATTTTTGATCAAGCAGCGCTCGGTATTGCTCATGTAGATGCCAATTCTGGAAATTTTATTGAAATTAACAACCAATTTTGCTCCATATTGGGTTACTCGCAGCAAGAAATGAAAGAAAAAAACTTTCAAAACATTACGCATCCTGAAGATTTGGCATTAGATTTACACATGTTGGAGAAATTAATGAACGGTCAAATAAATGAATATGCTGTAGAAAAAAGATATTTTACCAAAAGCGGAACAATTGTTTGGATGCATTTGACCGTTTCACCTTTACTTAGAAAAGAGAAAAAATTAAACTCGGTTATTTCAATTGTAGAAGATATTTCACAAAAAAAAGAAGCTGAATTTTTAATTAAAAAAAATGAAACTCGCTTTAAAAGTCTTTTTGATGATTCTCCTTTACCATTACGAGAAGAGGACTTTTCTGCTATTAAACACTATTTGAAAGAAAATAATCTTTACAAAAAAAACAAAACACTGTTAGTTGAATTTTTCAAAAACAATCAAGACGTTGTCAATACTTGCTACTCTTTGATCAAAATGATTAACATTAACAAGGCCTGCCTTAAATTGTACAAAGTAAAAACCAAAGAAGAATTAACCTTGCACCAAGCAGCTTTACAAAACACCTATTCACATCAACATTTCATAGAAAGCTTAATTGCTATATCTCAAGGCAAAAAACAGTTTGCTATTGATACTCAAATGAGAAACGCAGAAGGCGAACTTAGAGATATAAATTTAAGATGGAACGTTATTAAAGGAAACAAAAAAAGTTTTGAGCGCGTAATTGTTTCTAGTGAAGATATTACCGAACGACTTATTTCTGATAAAATCATCCTCGAAACCAAACAAAAAGTAGAATCGTTAATCAATACCATTGATGGAATTGTATGGGAATGTGACGCTAGCACTTTGACATTTAATTTTGTAAGTCAAAAAGTAGAAGACATATTAGGTTATACACCCGAGGAATGGTTGTCAAAGCCTTCTTTTTGGCAAGAACATATCTATCAAGAAGATATAGATTGGGTACAAGAATATTGTCAAACAAAAACCTTACAACGTGAAGATCATGACTTTGAATACCGCATGATAGCCAAAGATGGTACTGTAGTATGGCTAAGGGATATTGTCAACATTATCTATGAAAACGGAAAAGCTGTTAGTTTGCGCGGTATCATGATTGATATCACTAAAACAAAGCAAGCGCAAGATGAATTAAATAATTCGTTCACCATAGTAAGCGAACAAAATAAACGATTACTTAATTTCTCTTATATCGTTTCACATAATTTACGATCGCATACTAGCAATATAGCCTCTGTTATAGCATTGATAGAATCGTCAGAATCCGAGAAGGAACGCCAAGAAATGATGGAATTATTAAAGTCTGCTAGCGATTCCTTAAACGAAACCATGTTGCATTTGAATGAGGTAATTAATATTCGAAATAATATCGGACTGATATCTGAAACCGTAAATTTAAAAGAGTATGTCGGTAGAGCAGCTACTATATTATCCGATGAAATCTCAACACAAAATGTTATCTTTCAAAATCAAATTCCAGACAACGTTTTAATTAAATACAATCCGGCATATTTAGAGAGTATATTATTTAATTTAATATCTAATTCCATTCGATACCGAGATCATTCGCGTCAACCTCTGATTGCAGTTAGCCTGCATGAAGAAAATAAAAAGAAAGTAATTCAAATTACAGATAATGGAATCGGAATTGATTTGGTTAAAAACGCAGATAAAATTTTTGGTATGTACAAAACTTTTACCTCACATGCCGATGCTCGAGGAATTGGCTTATTCATAACAAAAAACCAAATTGATGCAATGGGTGGAAACATTACAGTAGAAAGTGAACCAAATATTGGTACAACATTTAAAATTTATATAAAATGATCACAAAAAAATCAATATGGATTGTAGATGACGACCCAATTTATCAAATTATCGCCAATAAAATAATCCAGAGATCTGATATGTTTTCAGAGGTAACAACCTTTAAAAATGGCAGAGAAGCAATGAACATTGTGCATCAAGTTTTAGAAAACAAAAATACAATTCCTGACATTATTTTACTGGATATCAACATGCCTGTAATGGACGGTTGGGAATTTATGGAAGAACTAACGGCAATAAAACCACAAATTCAAAAAGAATTTTCGGTTTACATTGTTAGTTCTTCTATTGCGGTAGAAGACAAAAGCAAATCGAAAAAATATAATGACATTTTGGGTTACCTTTCTAAACCAATATCAGTTAATGACCTTCTATTAATTGCTTTAAAAGACGAGTAGTTGTATTTTGCAAAGATAAAGCGAAGTTTAGCTCTCTAGCTTCACTTCGTTTTTTATTTCATCTAACCCTTTATCTGTTTCAATTAACCTTGTAATTATTTTTTTTCGCAGTAGATCAATGTCTTCCTCATCAAAATATTTAGACCAAGATTCCAATTCAAACAAGTTACGAACTTGTTTGATACGTTTTCTTGTATCTAGACTATTCCTTACTACTGCTTTTTTATCATATAAAGGATTATTAATATGCTGATATTGCACCGTTTTTGTTTCAAAATTAGCTTCTAAATAATATAATTTATCTGTTGCATTATCCGGATAGAAGGAATCCCATTTAGCAAAACCAAGCTTTCTTTTTGATACTGACTCAGGATTCATCGGTTCTAAACGCCACTTACTATTTGCAAGCCGCCCCCAATGATTAGAATAGCGATACATCCCTTCTTTAGTGTAATAATAGGTACTACCTGCTTTGCTTTCGTATTGAATTTTTAAATTATCAATAGCTGTCAATTCAACTTCGGTAAAAATACAAAAAGTATTTTTAAATGATCCGGGACGTGGTTTAAAATTAGAATTCATACTACAAAGGTACACACATCTTATAAAATAAAACAGAGCTAAGGATATTTGCATAACTTTGCAACCTGAAAATTAAAAATTACAACATGACAAAATCTCAAGACGATAAGATATTACAAAAAGGAATTTACACCGGAATCATGGAGAAAGACGATAAAAATAACTTTTTTTGCGGCATTTATCTCCTTGATTATAAAATGGCTTTGAAACACACATTGGGAGAATTAATTACCATCAAATCTGTAATTGAAAACCCAAGTGATATCAGTCATGGACAGTATCCTAAAAAGTCAAAAAACTTTGACAAAGCCAATCATAAACCACAACAGTAAAGAAAACTAAACTTTTACAGTAATTTTTGAGGTGACAAACGTCAAAAATAAAAAAAAGTGTACCTTTGCAAAAAATTGTCGATTTTGAAATCAAGACCTATTCATTTCATCTTAAAAGACAAGTAGTTACATATTTATGAAAAAAATAGTTGAATACCGCAAATTGCTTAATGTAGACAAAACTGCAGAGCTGAAAGATTTAAAAACCATTTATCGCAACGCGATGAAAGAAGCACATCCTGATAAGTTTCAAGGTGACGAAGCTGGATTGAAAGCAGCAGAAGAAAACAGTAAGAAGATTATTGAAGCTTACCATTTCCTTGTTAGTATCAACCCAGAAACTATCAAAGCTAATTTACCTGAGTATACTGAAACTATTTCTACTTCAACTATTACAGATTACAAATTTGTTGACGGTAGATTAATCATTAATTTCTCTAACGGTAGTGTTTACGAATACATTAGCGTACCTAAAGCAACTTATGTAAAAATGGTAAATGCTGACTCACCAGGTCGTTTTGCTAAAAGACACATTTTAAATGCTTATACTTGGAGAAAAACAACAAACCAAGACTAAGGTTTACATATCAATATATAAAAGGCATTCTTGTTTCAAATAAGAATGCTTTTTTTTTGGTTATAAATTGTGATTTCTAAAGCATACAATTTGATAATTTGACTTTTAGATACAGAATAAATAGTGAATTATAACAAAAAATTAGGTTGAAAAATTATTTTTATTTTACAATTTTTAAATACTTTTGCAACCATAACTCAATTAACTAATTAATAATGAAAAAAATAATTTTATTACTTTCAGCAGCTCTTGTTTTTATTTCATGTAGTAAAGTAGGAAAAGATGAGTACTTAATTACTGGAACTGCAAAAGGAATTGACAATGGCAAAACAATCATTTTAGAAACTCAAGATGTTACTGGAATGATGTTGGCAAAAGATACTGTAAAAGTTGAAAACGGTAAGTTTGAAATGAAAGGTAACATTACAGAACCTGCTTTTTATACACTTCAATTAGAAGGTGCACAAGCAAAAATTCCTTTTATTCTTGAAAATGCTGAAGTTGTAGTTGAAATTAACAAAGATAGCATCCAAAAATCAAAAGTTTCAGGAACGTATAACAATGACGAATACATGACTTTTAACGAAGAAATCACAAAAGTGCAAAAACCACTAATGGATTTCCAAACTAAAAACATGGCTGCAATGCAAGCAGCACAACAAAAAAATGATCAAACTGTCATTAACCAATTGATGGGTGAATTTGCAAAGATTCAAGAAGACGTAACTGCAAAATCAAAAGCAAAATACAACTCTTATGCTGAATCACACCCAAAATCATTCATTTCTGCTTTAATCGTGCAAGGTATGTTGAATGACCCTAGTATGGATGTAGCTAAAGCTGAAAAAATGTACAATGGTTTAGACGAATCATTGAAAAAAACAAAACCAGGTTTAGCTATCAAAACTAAATTGGCTGAAATGAAAGCTCCTGCTGCTGTTGGTGCAACTCCTGCTCCTGCTGCACCAGCTGCTAACTGAAGAGCAGATTTTTCAGCACCTAATCCCGAAGGGAAAGTAATTTCCTTAAAAGAAAGCTTAGGAAAAGTAACTATCGTTGATTTTTGGGCGTCATGGTGCGGACCATGCCGAAGAGAGAATCCTAATGTAGTTGCACTTTACAAAGAACTCCATAGTAAAGGATTAAATATTGTTGGTGTTTCTTTAGATAAAGATGCTAAAGCATGGAAAGAAGCCATTGCAAAAGACAATTTAACTTGGACACACGTTTCCAACTTAAAATTTTGGGATGAGCCAATAGCTGCACAGTACAAAGTACAATCGATACCAGCTACTTTTATACTAGATGCCTCTGGTAAAGTAGTTGCTAAAGATCTTCGAGGCGATGCACTACGTGCAAAAGTTATCGAATTATTAAAGAAATAACGCTTGAAAAAGCAACATTTAAAAAAATCTCCTTCTTGGAGATTTTTTTATTTTATTCACTACCAATACGTTAAAAAAAAGTACAAAATTAAGTTCATTTTTTGTTTGGAAACATCAAAACAGTTCCTATATTTGCACCCGGTTAGCAAAACAAGTACACTTGTTTAAGTCTTGGGGAGATACTCAAGCGGCCAACGAGGGCAGACTGTAAATCTGCTGTGAAAACTTCGCAGGTTCGAATCCTGCTCTCCCCACTAAAGCGTTTCAAATTTCTGAAGCGCTTTTTTTATTCCCAAAATTTACATTACCTATTTAAAAATTATTGTTTATTCAAAACGATAGCACAACACTCCATTTTATGACTTAATAAGATTTTAGACATTTCCATAAGAATAGAAGCAACATAGTTTAAAGTCCAATTACATTCCAATTAGAATTTTGAATCCTGACAAAGAATAATTAACTTAGGTCTTTTAAAAGCAGCTTCGACAAGCCGATTAACAAACAAAAAAACTATGAAAAAAATTCTAATCCTTTTACTGTTCATTCCCATTCATTTTGCAAGTGCGCAAAATGACAGTGATCGAATTGAACTAACCGATCTCTTAAAAATAAAAAACGTAAACAGTATCACTAGTTCTCCAGATGGAAAAAAAGCGGCCTTTACAGTAACTTCCATTGAAAACGACGAAAACAGTTCGTTAGACTACACTTATCGCACTCAAATTTACACTTGGACAAAAGATGCTAAAAATACTTTAAAGCAACTTACATCGGATAAAAATGGCGCATCTAGACCAGCATGGAGTCCTGATGGTAAAAAGCTAGCTTTTACGAGGTTTGTAAAAGATAAAACTCAAATTTTTGTCCTTGATATGGATGGCGGTGAGGCGACTCAGCTTACTAATTTTAAATATGGAGCCAATAACCCAAAATGGTCGCCTGATGGTAACAAAATACTGTTTTCAGCTAGCATTTCGCTTCAGGAACTTTTGAAAGACTCCATTTTAAATCCTAAGAAAACAGTTCCAAGTTGGAATACAGAAAAGCCTGGTTTTACATCAAATGATTATTTAGCCAATACTAAAATCAAAGCCAATCCGAACGGTTCATTGGCAGAAGTAAGAGCCTATTTGAACCAAAATGCTACCGATAAAAAAGCCATTGTTTTAAACAAGTTAAACTTTCAAAGCGAAAGTAATTTATCGTCTGAAATTAACTTTAATCACTTTTTTGAGACCGATGCAAAAATCAACAGCACACCAAAAGCCATTACCACCGGATTCTATAGCTTTTCATCAGCAGATTATATTACAAGTGGAACTCAAATCCTTTTGTCTGGCGATGTAGACAATATCGAAAACCCTGACCGTTCCCAAGAAAGTGAAATATTCACGGTAGCCACAGACGGTAGAAATTTCAAAATGATTTTAGGCGAGAACGGTAAACGCTACAGCAATGCGTCTGTTAGTACTTCTGGAAAATGGATTGCATTTTTATCAGGAGCAACTTCATTCGTAAGCATACCAACTTTATCAATTATGCCATTGAACGGCGGGCCAGAATCAATTCAGACGATTCTGTTTGACCGCAACATCTCTAATCTAAAATGGAGCAAAGACGACAAATTCCTTTATTTTACATCGCAAATGAACGGTGGGAATGTTTTACACCGAATTGCGCTATCATCTAAAAAAATTGAGGCTTTATCAGCAGCAGATCAAGGAATCTCTAGTTATGATTTAGTTGCAGATGGTTTTCTTTACAGCAAGACTCAAGTAAGCAATCCATCAGAGTTGTATACAGCTGACTCCAATTTCAAGAAAGAAAACAAAGTAAGCACCTTCAACAATTGGGTTTTAGCCAAAAAACTATCTTATCCGGAAAAGAAAAGTTTTGTAAACGAGTTAGGACTAACCGTTGAATATTGGGTAATGAAACCAACTCAAACCACAAGTGGTGAAAAAGCGCCTTTGTTACTAGAAATTCATGGCGGACCATCTGCTATGTGGGGACCGGGTGAGGAAAGTATGTGGCATGAATACCAATATTTTTGTAGCAAAGGATATGGCGTAGTATACAGCAATCCGCGTGGATCTGGAGGTTACGGTCTTGATTTTTTAAGAGCTAATGTTAATGATTGGGGCAAAGGACCCGCAAGTGATGTTTTAACCGCTCTCGACAAAACAGTTGCCGAGGGTTGGGCAGATCAATCTAATTTATTCATCACCGGTGGTTCTTACGCAGGATATTTAACCGCATGGATTATTAGTCATGACAACCGATTTAAAGCGGCTTGTGCTCAAAGAGGTGTGTACGATTTGAATACATTTTTTGGAGAAGGAAATGCATGGCGATTGGTTCCAAATTATTTTGGAGGATATCCTTGGGAACCAAAAGTTAAAGAAATACTAGCTCGCGAATCGCCAATTAACTACGTTCAAAACATTACAACGCCTTTTATTATTTTTCATGGAGCCAACGATCGCAGAACAGGATTTGTTCAAGCCGAAATGATGTTTAGAAGTTTAAAAGTTTTAGAACGTCCAGTAGAATTTGTGGTTCATCCTGGAGCTACACATGAAATTACTCGAAATGGAGATAACAGACAACGCATGGATCAAATGTTGAGAACTTACGAGTTTTTTCAGCGTTTTTTGACCAAGTAATAAAATCTCCTAAAATGAAAAAAATCGCTACCAACAATTTGCTTGTAGCGATTTTTTATTTGAATGCAGCTCTTTTTTTTACAAAGTAGCCATATCGATTACAAAACGATAACGAACATCCCCTTTTTCCATACGGTTGTAGGCCTCGTGAATGTTTTTGATATCGATCATTTCAATTTCTGAGACAATACCGTGTTCTGCGCAGTAATCTAACATTTCTTGTGTTTCTGGCAATCCTCCAATTAACGATCCGGCTAAACTACGTCGGCCACCAATCAAACTAAAAGCATGCACTTGATAAGGCGTAGGTGGCACTCCAACACAAATATGAACTCCGTTTACGCGTAACAATGACAAATACAAATTTAGATCATGTGGCGCAGAAACCGTATCTAAAATAAAGTCAAAAGTCCCCGCTACACTTGCTAATTGCGCTTCATCTGATGTTACCACAAAATTGTGAGCTCCTAATTTTTTAGCATCTGCCTCTTTACTTGCAGAAGTACTTAATACCGTAACTTCAGCACCAAAAGAAACTCCAAATTTAACAGCCATATGTCCTAATCCGCCTAAACCTAAAACAGCTAATTTATGCCCCTTTCCTACTTTCCAGTGACGCAACGGAGAATAGGTTGTAATTCCGGCACACAATAATGGTGCAACAGCCGCTAAGTCAAGTTTATCCGAAATATGCAATACAAAATCTTCATGCACTACAATAGTATCCGAATAACCTCCGTAAGTAGGCGTCACTCCATCTTGACCCAAAGCATTGTAAGTATCTGTGCGTCCTTTTAAACAATATTGCTCTAAACCTTCTTTACAATTGTCGCAACTTCTGCAAGAATCAACCAAACATCCCGTACCAGCAATATCTCCTACTTTAAACTTGGTAACATGACTTCCTACTTGTACCACCTTACCTACTATTTCGTGACCAGGAACCATTGGGTAAATTGAACCTCCCCAATCGTCTTTTATTTGATGTAAATCACTGTGACAGACTCCACAAAACTGAATATCAAATTGTACATCATGCGGCCCTAATGTTCTTCTTTCAAAATTCCAAGGAGCTAAATCTGAAGTAGCACTTTGAGCTGCGTAACCTTTTGATGGTATCATATTTTTTCATTTTTAATTAAGTTTTAAATTTACACATAAAGCAGCAGTAAAAACTGTTTTTTAACGTTTTTTAAGAATCGTTCATCATGTAAAAAATTCGAACAACTGCCAATCAAGAATTTAGAAACAAAGGCGAGAGCCTTACTCCTATTTTAAATTGATAAGGTTTTTTTGAGTAATTTTAGCCAGTAAAATATAAATAAGTAATACTTCCACATGGCTCAATACAAGGTAGAACAAATTTTTCTAGACACAATATTTAGTGAAACAGCATTGAACTTTCAAGAGTTCGAATCGTGCACTTTTACGAATTGTATTTTTTCTGCTTGTAGTTTTATCGATGTTACTTTCATTGACTGTACTTTTACTAATTGTACTTTTAACAAGGCAAAAATCAATCATGTCGCACTGCGAACAGTAACTTTTGAGTCTTGTAAAATTGTAGAAGTCAATTTTGCTATGTGCGATCGGCTGATTTTTGAAATTACTTTCAAAAATTGCATTTTAGATTTCTCACAGTTTTACGATTTAAATTTGAAAGAAACCGTCTTAACCAATTGCAGTTGTGTAGCTGTCGATTTTATGAAAGCCAATTTGACTGCTGCCATTTTTGAAAAATGCGACTTGTACCGAGCTGAATTTGCGCAAGCTAACCTTAGCAAAGCAAACTTTGCAAGTAGTTTTAACTTTGCCATCAATCCTAAAAAAACTAAAATTACCAAAGCAGTATTTAGTAACGCTAACGTAAAAGGATTGTTACAACATCATGATATTGTAGTGCAATAAAAAACCAAATAAAATCAGTTTAAGTGCAGGAATAATGCTAAACTGATTGTATTTGGTTCTTAAAAATTATAAGCTGTAAAAATAATGCTTATTAGGGCATCATAAAAAAACTTATTATCCGTGGATAGTTTGACCTGTACCGTAATTAGCAATTACAGATTCTTCAAAAGCCAGCCATTCTCTCCAGCGTTTTTCAACATCAATTCCTTTTCCATACTTGCGTGCATAAGTAATAAAAGTGGTGTAATGACCTGCTTCGCTTTCCATTAATTCTCTGTAAAACAAAGCCAATTCTTCATCTTGAATATTTTCAGAAAGTACTTTGAATCGTTCGCAACTTCTAGCTTCAATCATTGCCGAAAAAAGTAAACGTTCTACCAAACCGGAAACGCGACTACCATCTATACTTTTTTTCATGTACATATATAGCTCATTCACATAATCGTCTTTGCGCTCGCGACCAAGTGTCAAGCCTCTTTTGATGATAATGTTGTGTACTTGTTCAAAATGATCTAACTCCTCTTTGGCTAAAGCCAATAAATCCTTAACCAAATCCTGATGCTCTGAGTTGTTGGTAATGATTGTAATGGCGTTGGTGGCGGCTTTTTGTTCGCACCAAGCATGATCTGTTAGGATTTCCTCTATATTTTTTTCTACAATATTTACCCATCTTGGGTCAGTAGGCAATTGCAATCGTAATACTCCCATTTTTTTAGTCTTAAAGTTAGAAAGTCATAAAGTCAAAAGTCGAAAGCCAAAAGTAAGACAGAATATTAAATTCTATACAAAGACTTTCGACTTTCGACTTTAAAACCTTGTGACGTATTTATTAGTATACGAAAATAGCTCTCTCGCTCATCATTTCGTTTACTTCATTTGCTACCTGTTCGATAACATCTTCGTTCGTGTGATCAACTAAAACTCTGTCGATTAAATCAACAATTGTTTCCATATCCGCCTCAACCAAACCACGAGTGGTAATTGCAGCTGTACCCACACGAATTCCAGAAGTTACAAATGGTGATTTATCATCAAAAGGAACCATGTTTTTATTTACTGTAATTTCAGCTTTAACCAATGCGTTTTCAGCTTCTTTACCAGAAATGTTTTTGTTTCGTAAATCGATCAACATCATGTGATTATCAGTTCCGCCTGAAATAATTTTATATCCTCTTTTTACAAAAGCTTCTGCCATGGCAGTCGCATTTTTTTGCAATTGTAAAGCATAAGTAAAAAACTCATCTTGCAAAGCTTCACCAAATGATACTGCTTTCGCAGCAATAATGTGCATTAAAGGTCCACCTTGATTTCCAGGAAAAACGGCTAAGTCAAGTAATGAAGACATCATTCTGATTTCTCCTTTTGGAGTAGTTAACCCAAACGGGTTTTCAAAATCTTTGCCCATCAAAATCAAACCTCCACGCGGACCACGTAATGTTTTGTGCGTAGTTGTAGTTACAATATGACAATGCGGGATTGGATCACTCAACAATCCTTTAGCAATAAGTCCCGCTGGATGTGAGATATCTGCTAACAAAATAGCACCAACGCTATCAGCAATTTCTCTAAAACGAGCAAAATCCATGTCACGTGAGTAAGCCGAAGCTCCTGCGATGATTAATTTTGGTTGCTCTTTGGTAGCTATTTCTTGTATTTTATCATAATCTAAACGTCCTGTTTCTGGATCAACTCCGTAAAAAGAAGGAGAATATAAACGACCAGAAAAATTAACTGGTGATCCGTGAGTTAAATGTCCACCGTGCGACAAATCAAAACCTAAAATCTTGTCACCTGGTTTTAAACAAGCATGAAAAACAGCAGTATTGGCTTGAGAACCAGAGTGTGGCTGCACGTTTGCGTAAGCAGCACCAAACAATTCCTTTGCTCTATCTATTGCAATTTGTTCTACCACATCTACTACTTCGCAACCTCCGTAGTATCTTTTTCCTGGGTATCCTTCAGCATATTTGTTGGTTAATACAGATCCTGCTGCTTCAAGCACTTCGTCACTTACAAAGTTTTCTGATGCAATAAGTTCTAATCCGTGAATTTGTCTTTCTTGTTCTTCAAGAATAAGGTCAAAAATTTGTTCGTCGCGTTGCATTTTTTTGATTTTCGTTAATTTGATGCAAAAATACAAAAAAACGTTTGCTTAGTACTTAGATTATAATATATTTGATGAGTAATTTTTTAACAAAACAATTAACAAAATATGCCAATAACAGCTAACGATACGAATAGAAAATCATGGCTTGAAGTACCTTCAAACAGCGATTTCCCTATTCAAAATATACCTTTCGGAGTTTTCCTTACCAAAGAGAACATCGTAACAGTGGGAACTAGAATTGGCGATTACGCCATTGATTTGGGTGCTTTACAACAATTGAACTATTTTGAAGGTATAGAATTGACCGATGATATGTTCATGCAAGATACATTGAACGATTTTATTTCGGACGGTAAAAAAACATGGCGTTTAGTGCGTAACCGAATTGCAGACATTTTTGATGTTAACAATCCAAAATTGCAAAACAATCCCAAAGACAGAGATATTGTTATTTTTGATATCAAAGATGTCGAAATGCAATTACCAGTTCTTATTGGTGATTATACTGATTTTTATTCTAGTAAAGAGCACGCTACCAATGTAGGAAAGATGTTCCGCGATCCAGAAAATGCTTTGCTACCAAACTGGTTACACATTCCCGTAGGTTATCACGGAAGAAGTTCTTCAATTGTGCCATCTGGAATTCCGGTACACCGACCAATGGGACAAACTTTACCTAACGGAGAAACCACTCCGGTATTTGGTTCTTCACGCTCTGTTGATTTTGAATTAGAAACCGCTTTTATCACCACTGATGTTAACATCATGGGCGAAAATATTCCAGTTACTGAGACCGAAGATTATATTTTTGGAATGGTTTTACTAAATGACTGGAGCGCGCGTGACATTCAAAAATGGGAATACGTGCCACTTGGACCATTTTTAGCGAAGAATTTCGCATCTTCTATTTCACCGTGGATTGTAACTATGGATGCTCTAGAGCCTTTTAGAACAAAAGGTCCAAAACAAGAGCCTACACCATTGCCATATTTACAGCAAAAAGGAAAGCACTCTTTTGATATTAATTTAGAAGTAGCAATACAACCAGAAAACGCTGAAGCAACGGTAGTATCTCGCTCTAATTTTAAATACTTATATTGGAGTATGTGCCAGCAATTGGCTCATCATACTAGCAACGGTTGCCGTGTAAATTCAGGTGACATGATGGGATCTGGAACCATTTCAGGACCAACTCCAGACAGTTTTGGATCGATGCTAGAACTTACTTGGGGAGGTAAAAATCCATTAAAAATGAGCGACGGAACTGAACGTAAATTTATTAACGATAACGACACTGTTATCATGAAAGGTTTCTGTCAAAACGGACAAGTTCGCATTGGTTTTGGTGAAGTTTCAAGTAAATTATTACCGCCTTTTGTACGTCAATAAAAAATCATCAAACTAAAAAATCAAACCTAACAATTAACTTATTTTTGTTAGGTTTTTTTTTGGCATTATATTTGAATTTTTCAAAATAGAAACAACCTAATTATCAATCAAAACAATAATCAATTACGAACTCAATCATTCGCTTATGAAAAAAATTACGCTCCTAATCGCTTTTATCGTTCTTGCCTCAGCTTGCGGAGTCAAACAAACACAAAACGCATTGAGTTCAGGCAATTATGATCAAGCTATAGAAAATGCCGTATCGAACTTACGCAGTAGCAAAGATAAAAAAGGCAAACAAGATTACGTTTACATGCTTGAAGAGGCATTTGCCAAAGCAAAAGAACGCGATTTAAACACCATTAATTTGCTAGTCAAAGAAGCTAATCCTGCGCAGTTAGAAAAAATTTACAACATTTACCTGCAATTGAATCAACGTCAAGAGTTAATTAAACCCATTTTACCATTGAAACTGCTCAAAGAAGGACGCAATGCAATATTTCCTTTAGACAATTACAATGACAAATTAGTTGAGAGTAAAAATGCGCTCTCTGCTTATTTATTTGGAAATGCTAAAAAGCTAATGGGAACGACTGATAAAATGAAGTACCGTGCAGCTTATGATGATTTGCAGTATTTGAACAAAATCAATCCCAATTACAAAAATACGATTGATTTAATTGACGAATGCCTAGCAAAAGGCGCTGACTATGTGCATGTTTATACCAAAAACGAAACCAACATGATCATTCCGGTTCGTTTGCAAAATGATTTACTCGATTTTAGTACTTTAGGATTGAACGACAGATGGACAGTATATCATAGCAACAAGGTTAGAAATTTAACTTACGATTATGGCATGTTGATCAATTTTAGACAAATCAATATTTCACCAGAACAAATCAAAGAACGTGAATTTGTAAAAGAGCGAGTTGTTAAAGATGGCGTAAAAAAACTCATTGATGCAAACGGGAAAGAAGTCCTAGACGAAAAAGGAAAACCAGTTATGGTAGACAATTTAGTTACGGTTAATGCACGTATTTACGAGTTCAAACAATTCAAAGCTTGCCAAGTCACAGCTAAAATTGACTATATCAACTTACGATCGAACCAACTTTTACAATCTTTCCCATTGGCGAGTGAGTATGTTTTCGAGAATATTTATGCTACGTACAAAGGCGATCGTCGTGCTTCTGACGACAATTATTTCTCCTATTTTGATCGCAGAGCAGTGCCTTTTCCAAGCAGCGAACAGATGGTTTATGATTCTGGCGAGGACTTAAAAGCGAAATTAAAAGACATTATTACAAGAAATCGCTTTCGAAATTAAAATATAAAACAAAAATTTTTTACATTACAACTCCTTGATAAACAATAATCAAGGAGTTTTTTTTATTCCAAAAATCAAACATACCATTAAAAATTTGTTAGATTTTTTAAAAATAGGTTTCACTTTTAAAAATAAGTGTACTTTTGCAGCAATGAATCAGACAAGTTTACATACTACATTGTCACGGACAAACACACCTACTACTTCGCCCGAAGTACGGACGCTATCTGTATAGTCTCCACGTTGTTCGTTTAGTATTCATATTTCATTTTTCTCGTTTTGATTTTATCGCTCAAACCTATTGGATATTCGCATCCAATACCAACTCATAATTTATTTACAAACTATTCAAATACAATAAGTTACACTTATTTATTGGCAATAACCCTTATTCTTAGGTATTATTTCATTGATACCAATCCAATTTTTTATTCCTTTTCTAACTCTAAAATTCAGCTTTTGAAATGAATATTTCTATTGTAACCGCTCAGGAAGAACACTATAAATATGCGCAAGAAATTTGCGATACCATCGAACTTTCAGCCTTGCTGAGAGGCACTGGTATTGCCAAAAGAACGCCTGAGTACATCCAGAAAAAAATGGAAACCAAAGATGCTGTAATTGCTCTTGAAAACGGCAATTTTGCAGGATTTTGCTATATCGAAAGCTGGCAACACGGCCAATTTGTAGCGCATTCTGGTTTAATTGTGCACCCAGATTATCGCAATCATGGTTTGGCCAAAAAAATCAAAACTTTTGTATTTACGTATTCTCAACAAAAATATCCAGGCGCCAAAGTATTTGGAATTACAACGGGATTGGCGGTGATGAAAATCAATTCAGACTTAGGTTACAAACCAGTACCTTTTTCAGAATTGACCAATGATCCTACTTTTTGGGCAGGCTGTAAAACCTGTACTAATTTTGAAATTTTAAAAAGTAAAGAATACAAAATGTGCCTTTGTACAGGAATGTTGTATGATCCTGCAGAGAAACCGAAGATTCCACCAAAACACGATTTTAATGTCCGGATTTGGAACCGTTTAAAGAAAATAAAGCAAGCCCTCTTTTTACCAAAAATTTTTTAAAAGGTTCACTATTAAAAAATTAAAAGTATGCTGTAAAATTAAAACAGCATCTAGAAAAAACAGACATTAAGCGGCAATAGCCCAACAAAAAATAAAACACAAATGGAAAATAAAAAAGTAGTTTTAGCCTACAGCGGCGGATTAGATACCTCATATTGTTTAAAATATCTAAAAAACGAAAAAGGCTTTGAAGTACACACCGTACTAATCAACACAGGAGGTTTTGATGAGGCCGAATTACAAGCTATCGAAGCAAGAGCCTATGAATTAGGAAGTGCCAAACACGCCAATCTTACCATTTTAGATAAATATTACAACAAAGCCATCAAATATCTTATTTATGGTAACGTCTTAAAAAACAATACGTACCCACTTTCTGTAAGTGCTGAACGTGTTTTTCAAGCTATTGAAGCCATCAAATACGCCAAATCTGTGGGAGCTACCGCAATTGCACATGGAAGTACTGGTGCCGGAAATGACCAAATTCGTTTCGACCTAATCTTTCAAACCATTGCTCCTGAGATTGAAATCATCACTCCTATTCGTGACTTAAAACTTTCGCGTCAAGAAGAGGTTGATTATTTAGCCAAAAACGGCGTGCACTATTCTTGGGAAAAGGCCCAATATTCTATCAACAAAGGACTTTGGGGAACAAGCGTAGGTGGAAAAGAAACCCTTACCTCGGGAAAACCTTTGCCTAATGAGGCTTATCCCTCGCAGTTAATCAAAGAAGGGCACGAAAAAGTAACATTGGAGTTTCAAAAAGGTGAACTCGTTGCTGTAAACGGCATTTCAGACAAACCATCAAACAACATCGTCACTCTCGAAAAAATTGCCAGCGCGTACGCCATCGGCCGTGACATCCACGTAGGCGACACCATTATTGGTATCAAAGGTCGTGTTGGTTTCGAGGCTGCGGCTCCTATGATCATCATCAAAGCGCACCACTTGCTCGAAAAGCACACTTTGGGCAAATGGCAGCAATACTGGAAAGAACAACTAGGCAATTGGTACGGCATGCTTTTTCATGAAGGTCAATTTCTTGATCCCGTAATGCGAAACATCGAAACTTTTCTTGAAGACACCCAAAAAACTGTCAACGGAATTGTGACCGTGACCTTGCAACCCTATCATTTTTCGCTTGACGGCATCGAATCGGAAAACGATTTAATGAACACTGGTTTTGGTCAATACGGCGAAATGAACAATGCGTGGACCGCTGATGATGCCAAAGGATTCATCAAAATATTAGGTAATGCGCAAAATATCTTTTCATCGGTAAACCAATTGACATACGAGGATTAAGCTGCTATTCTTTTGGGCGTGACCCTTCGTAAAAACTGCGGGTCGGGTCATCCGCTTTATCTTTTGCTCGGCAAAAAGCCTCACAAAAGGATACCGCTGCTACCCCTCACGCACACGCGCAGGAATACAACAATACATTTACATCGCTACAAGAATCAAATAGGCAACAATGCCAAGGACAAAAAATAGAATTATGATAACAATTGGAATTATAGGAGGATCAGGCTATACAGCTGGCGAACTCATTCGTATTTTACTATACCATCCGTACGCTACTATCGATTTTGTTTACAGCACCACAAATGCAGGCAAACCAATTTCAGTAGCGCACCATGATTTATTAGGCGATACTGATTTGCATTTTACCAATGTCATAAATCCAAACGTCAACGTAGTTTTTTTATGCCTCGGACATGGCAAGTCAAAAGCTTTTCTTGAAGGCAATCAATTTGCAAATCATACCAAAATAATCGATTTAGGTAATGATTTTAGATTGCACGATGATCAAAAATTTCAAAACAAAAACTTTGTTTACGGACTACCTGAATTGCAAAAAAGCAAAATTAAAACTGCCAATTACATTGCAAATCCAGGTTGTTTTGCTACCGCAATTCAACTTGCCTTATTGCCTTTGGCGCAAGCCAATCAAATTACAACCGAAGTGCATATTAACGCCACAACGGGAAGCACAGGCGCTGGTGTAAGTCCATCAGAAACAAGTCATTTCAGCTGGAGAAACAACAACATGTCGCACTACAAAGCTTTTGAACATCAACATCTTGCAGAAATCAATCAAAGTATAGCTTCATTACAAGAAAATTTCAGTCAAGAGCTTCTTTTTATTCCCAATCGCGGAGATTTTCCACGCGGAATATTTGCAACGTTGTACACCCATTGCACTAAAAGTTTAGAAGAAATAGTAGCACAATACGAAGCCTTTTATAAAGAACACCCATTTGTTACCATCACCACAACCAACATCAACATGAAGCAAGTGGTACAAACCAACAAATGCATTATCAGTTTAATGAAAAAGGGCGACCGACTATTAATCACCTCTATTATTGACAATCTTGTAAAAGGAGCCTCAGGACAAGCCATTCAAAATATGAATTTAATGTTTGGCCTTAATGAAACAACTGGTTTACAATTAAAACCATCAGGATTCTAAAAAAATCATAAGATTGATGGATTTAAAATTTTATACAAAACTAAATTTTTGAATTCTTAAATCTTTAAATCTTTAAATTTAAACAAAATGAACTTATTCGACGTTTACCCATTATATCCAATTACTCCCGTAAAAGCCTTAGATTGCATCATCACTGACGACAAAGGAATTGAATATTTAGATTTATATTCTGGCCACGGAGTGATTTCTATTGGCCACAGCCAACCAGAATATGTTGCCAAAGTTAGCGCACAGCTTGCTCAATTGAGTTTTTATTCAAATGCCATTCAAAATCCACTACAAGTTGAATTAGCTGAAAAACTCGGTCAAATGTCTGGCTATACGGATTACAGCCTATTTTTATGCAGCTCTGGTGCCGAAGCAAACGAGAACGCTTTAAAAATGGCTTCTTTTCATACGCAAAAGTCTAGAATTATTTCGTTTGACAACGCTTTTCACGGACGCACATCAGCAGCCGTAGCTACTACCGATAACAAAAAAATTGTAGCACCAATTAATGCGCAACAAGTGGTTACTTTTTTACCACTCAACCAAATCGAACTTGTTGAAGCCGAATTAGCCAAAGGCGATGTTGCAGGCGTAATTATCGAGCCAATTCAGGGAGTTGGTGGACTTGACCAAGGAACCACGGCCTTTTTTCAAGCCTTAGAAAAAGCTTGCAAAGCACATGATGTGGTTTTAATTTTAGATGAAGTACAATCAGGTTTTGGACGTAGCGGTAAATTTTTCGCACATCAGTTTCATGGTATTCAACCTGATATCATTTGCATGGCAAAAGGTATGGGCAACGGTTTTCCTATTGGCGGAATTTTAATAGCACCACATTTTAAAGCGAGCTATGGTTTGCTTGGGACTACTTTTGGAGGCAGTCATTTGGCTTGTGCAGCTAGTATTGCCGTTTTAGACATCATCGAAAAGCAGCATTTAATGCAAAATGCGCAAAAAGTCGAAGCTTACTTTATGGAAGCCATCAAGGTTATTCCAGAAATCATCAAAGTAAAAGGACGCGGCTTAATGCTTGGTGTAGAGTTCGATTTTGATGTAAACGACTTGAGAAAGAAAATGATCATCGAAAAACACATTTTCACCGGAGGATCAAGCAATAAAAACATATTGCGCATTTTACCACCTCTTACAATTACAACTGCTGCAATAGATACTTTTATCAAAGCGCTTAAAGAATCATTAGTAGAATTAAAACAATTAGGATAAATTGATTACGTATATTACTTAAAGTAAACAATTACCTTAAATCAATACATTGCACAACAAATCGATTTTAAAAAATTAAATCAATTGTACCATGAATTACACTTCAATTAAAGACATAGATAATTTGGACCAATGGGTTCAACAAGCCATAAAAATCAAGAAAAAGCCTTTAAAGAATAAAAAACTAGGAAAAAATAAAACCTTAGTAATGTTGTTTTTTAACCCAAGCCTTCGTACCCGTTTGAGTACGCAAAAAGCAGCCTTAAACCTTGGCATGAATGTTATGGTGATGAACTTTGGCAGCGAAGGTTGGACACTTGAGTACGAAGATGGCGCTATAATGAATTCTGGTTCGTCAGAGCATATCAAAGAAGCCGCAGCCGTGGTTTCACAATACTGTGATATTATTGCTGTACGTGCATTTGCGGGATTGCAAGACAAAGAAAAAGACAATGCCGAAACAGTAATGTCGGGCTTTTTAAAATACGCTACAGTTCCTGTTGTCAATATGGAAGGTGCTACTGGTCATCCGCTACAAGCTTTGGCCGATGCCATCACGATTGCCGAGTACAAAACAAAAGCTCGACCCAAAGTAGTACTCACTTGGGCACCACATCCTAAAGCTTTGCCTCAAGCCGTAGCCAATTCTTTTGTAGAAATGATGCAGTTACAAGATGCCGAGTTTGTAATCACTCATCCGAAAGGCTATGAGCTTAATCCCGAAATCACAAAAGATTCGCACATTGAATACGATCAAGACAAAGCATTTGAAAATGCTGATTTTATTTACGCCAAAAACTGGAGCAATTACAACGAATACGGTCAAATTACAAATTCAGACCCAAATTGGACAGTTACGGCCGAAAAAATGAAACTGACCAACAACGCTAAATTCATGCATTGTTTGCCAGTACGTAGAAATGTAATTGTCACTGATGAAGTACTTGACGGTCCCAATTCTGTTGTAATTGAACAAGCCAATAATAGAACCTATTCTGCGCAATTGGTCTTGCAAAAAATATTAAAAAAATAAGGCATTGAGATGCAAAGTTCTAAGGCCATAAGTCCTCAGACGGTTTGTATCTCATCGCCTCAGAACCTTTTTTAAATGGAAAATAAAAAACCGATCACGATAATAAAAATTGGTGGCAATGTCATTGACAATCCAACCGAATTAGCGCTGTTTTTAAACGATTTCGCAAACATGGAAGGGTTTAAATTACTAGTTCACGGTGGCGGAAAATCAGCTACTAAAATGGCTGAGAGCATTGGCTTAACTCCTGTTTTAATTGATGGACGACGTATCACTGATGCCGCAATGCTTGATGTTGCCGTAATGATTTATGCAGGCCAAATCAATAAAAACATTGTGGCACAGTTGCAAGCCAACCAAATCAACGCAATGGGATTTACCGGTGCTGATGGGAATTTGATCCAATCACAAAAAAGAAATCACCCCACTATTGATTACGGCTTTGTCGGCGATGTCACCCATGTAAATTCGAGTTTGCTACAAATACTAGTAAATACCGGAATTGTACCTGTTTTTTGCGCCATAACGCATGATAAGCAAGGGCAATTACTTAATACGAATGCTGATACTATTGCTAGTGAATTGGCTATTGCACTTTCATCTCATTTTGAGGTAACTTTAAATTACTGTTTTGAAAAAGCAGGCGTTCTATCTGATAGCAATGATGATAATTCGGTAATCGAACATCTAAACGCAAGCTTGTATGCCAACTTAAAACAAAAAGGCGCCATACATTCAGGCATGATTCCAAAACTTGATAATTGTTTCAATAGCTTAAAACAAGGTGTACAAAGCATCAAAATTGGCCAACGCCAAATGTTACAAAACAACAAAACCATTTGTACCACTATTAACTTATAAACCACCAAGGAACTGTACTATTTACAATTTATTGAAACCTTTTACCGTTCCTAACCCATATTTGTGGCAACCCAACTTATGAAAAACACAGCACAACTTACACAAGAGGCCATCAGTTTGCTCAAAGCACTCATCGCAACACCTTCTTTTTCCAGTGAAGAGCAGCAAACCGCATTATTGATTGAAAATTGGTTTCGCACCAATGCCATTCCTTTTGAGCGCGAAAACAATAATATTTGGGCCTACAATCGCTTTTTTGATGCATCAAAACCAACCTTACTGCTCAATTCACATCATGATACGGTAAAACCCAATCAAGGTTACACCCTCGATCCATTTGAGCCAATCGAACAAGAGGGCAAGCTTTTTGGCTTAGGTAGCAATGATGCTGGAGGTTGCTTGGTATCGTTATTGGCTACTTTTACACATTTTTTCCCACTTGAAAATTTACCATACAATTTAGTAATGGTAGCTTCGGCAGAAGAAGAAAGCAGCGGGAAAAATGGTTTAAACAGCGTTTTGCAACACTTACCTGAGCTAGACTGCGCCATTGTGGGCGAGCCAACTTTGATGCAACTAGCCGTTGCCGAAAAAGGATTATTAGTGCTTGATGTAGTCGTTAAAGGTACCGCGAGCCATGCCGCACATCACAATCCGGATAACGCGATTTACAACGCCATTCCGGTTATCGAGTGGTTTAACAGTTTTCAATTCGATAAAGTTTCAGAAGTTCTTGGGCCGGTTAAAATGACGGTAACGCAAATCAATGCAGGCAAACAACACAACGTAGTTCCCGCCGAATGCCATTTGGTGGTCGATATTCGAGTAAATGATTGCTACAGCAATGAAGAGATTTTACAAACCATAGCAGCACATCTTACAGCGCAAGTTACCCCAAGATCCATGCACCTCAACGCCTCGTCTATTTCTTTAAATCACGGGCTAGTTCAGGCAGGAGTTGCGCTAGGCCGAACAACATATGGCTCTCCTACCCTTTCTGATCAGTCGGTTTTGAGTTGCCAATCTTTAAAACTTGGTCCTGGCGATACACTGCGGTCACACTCTGCTAACGAATTTATATACCTCAACGAAATCGAAAAAGGAATTCAATTGTACATTCAAATCCTAAGCGATTTTTTTAGGAGCTAATCCTGCTATCCTTTGCAATCTTTCTTGGCGAACCCCGCCATAAAAGGATTTTCACTTTAAACGGAGTTCACTGAACTCCTCTGAAAATAGAAATCAAGTGAAGTAATCAGGGCTACAAACAACACAAATAAAAACCTATTTTACCTTTTCAACCACAAAATCGAAACGGTAAATATGAAACAAAAACGAATATGAAACTTTGGGAAAAAGGAATACCTACCGACAAACAAATAGAACATTTTACCGTTGGCAACGACCGAGAATTAGACTTAGTACTTGCTAAATACGATGCACTGGGCTCAATTGCACATGCCAAAATGTTAGGCTCCATTGGCTTATTAAGCAACGAAGAAACGCACTCTTTGGTCGAAGCCTTGGAACAAATCATAAAAGATGTGGAAGCTGGCCAATTCGAAATTGAAGATAGTTTTGAAGATGTGCATTCAAAAATTGAATACCTACTAACCGAAAAACTCGGCGATGCTGGTAAAAAAATACACACCGCTCGTTCTCGTAACGATCAAGTTCTTGTAGACGTGAATTTGTACCTTAAAGATGTCGTAACCGATTTTAAAACTCAAGTAAAAGCATTATTCGATTTGTTGATGGATTTGGCTAAGCAGCATCAAAACGTGCTGCTGCCGGGTTATACGCATTTGCAGATCGCCATGCCTTCCTCGTTCGGGATGTGGTTTTCAGCATACGCAGAAACTTTAATTGACGATGTAAGCATGCTCAATGCTGCACTTGCAATTGTCGACCAAAATCCGCTTGGCTCCGCAGCCGGTTATGGCAGTTCATTCCCCATCAATCGAAGTTTTACTACTACCGAATTGGGTTTTAAAACTCTAAAATTCAACTCGGTAGCTGCACAAATGAGCCGAGGAAAATCAGAAAAAAGCGTTGCTTTTGCTATGAGCAGTGTAGCAGCAACTTTGGCAAAATTCTCAATGGACGTATGCTTGTACATGAGTCAGAATTTTGATTTTATTGGTTTACCTGCTCATTTAACCACCGGTTCGAGCATTATGCCTCATAAAAAAAACCCCGATGTTTTTGAATTAATTCGTGGAAAATGCAACAAAATTCAAGCTTTGCCTTATGAAATTACGCTAATAACCAACAATTTACCAAGTGGTTACCACCGTGATTTACAACTTTTAAAAGAAGGCCTGTTTCCGGCCATTCAAAACTTAAAAGCTTGTTTGGATATCGCTTTATTTTCAATCAAAGACATTCAAGTTAAGGAACACATCCTGAACGATAAAAAATACGATTATTTGTTTACTGTAGATACCTTAAATGAAATGGTAGTAGCTGGAATGCCTTTTAGAGATGCCTACAAAGCCGTAGCAGAACAATTGGAAAACGGCAGCTACCAATCGCCTCAAGCTACGCAACACACTCACGAAGGCAGTATCAACAACCTCTGCCTAGATGAAATAAAGCATAAAATGAACAACACATTTTAAAAATGCAACTACTGCAACAACTACAACTACTTTTAAAAATCCATTCGCTCTGAATGGATTTTTTTTTACAATTGTCCGAAAGATTTCATTAGCAATTAATGTTTATATTTGAAATACAAAAAGTCAATTTCAATGATGCATAACCACCAAGAACAACTTACTCAGGAACTTTTTGATCGAAAACTTATCGACAAATCACAGTTCGATGCAGTTCAAGACTACCGAAAATTGAAGATATTTTCATTGCACAACGAACTAAAATTGTTGCTTTATGGATCAGTATTGGCAATAAGTAGCGGTATCGGAATACTAATTTACCAAAACATTGATTCCATTGGCCACACGATACTTTTAGCATTAATTTTAATGGCGACTATTGGTTGTTTTTACTTTTGCAATAAGAATGCAAAAGGTTTTCACAAGCAGGAAGTTTCCTTTGACAATCCGATTTTGGACTATCTCCTTTTAGCGGCTCAGTTGTTAACTTGTGTGTTTTTTGGCTATTTGCAATACCAATATAAAGTTTTTGGCACTTTTAACAACTTAGCCACATTGGTGCCAACCGCAATTGGTTTTTATTGCGCATACTATTTCGATAACAAGAGTATTTTATCGCTTTCTATTACCGGACTTGCTGCTGCAGTTGGACTAACTGTAAGTCCACAGGCTTTACTAAATAACGAAACCATCGCCACCGATTTTCTTTGTTACACCTCAATTATACTTGGATTTGCATTAATAGTTTGGTCGCAATACAGCAAACGAATCGGTTTAAAAACCCATTTTACATTTTTGTACCTCACTTTCGCACTGCACCTTATTGCATTGGCTTGTCTTTCGCAGCTTGTTGAAACATATTGGCCTATTTTTACCATTATACTTGGTTCAACTTGTTATTTGTTTTACAAATTTAGTTATCAGGAAAAAGCAGTTTCGCTTTTTGTCTTTACTTGTCTTTATGGCTATATCGGCTGCAACATTCTACTAGGAAGACTGCTTTCGCTTATTGATCTTGGTGAATTAGTAAGCCTATTTTTTATGATAATTCCAGGCTATTTTATAGGTTCCATTGTTTTGTTCATAAAAGTAATTAAAGACTTCAATAAAAAAATTGCACATGATAGTACACGATAAAACACTACTACAAAATAAATACCTGCGCGAAGAAGCCAAAGCATTACAGGATGCCGGCTTCATTTCTGAAGAGCATTACAGCAACATTAAAAAAGATTTAGCCGATTTTAAAAGTAACCAAAATTGGTTTTTACGAGTTGCATTTTTACTACTTGGGAGTTTTTTATATTCATCGATATGTGGATTTATTGCACTATCAATTCTTCAAGTTACAGGTGAGCATTTTGAAGTTCTCTTTTTTGTATTTGCTTTAATTGGTCTTGCAGGAACTGAATTTTTTGCACGACAAAACTATTTCGGTCATGGCTTAGATGATGCTTTTATCATCGGATTTCAAATATGCTTGGCAGCTACCATCGGAATTTATACCTCGGGAAACGAATTTTTGATAGCCATTGTAGTAACAACATCAGCCGCATTCTGTTATTTGCGTTATTTACACCGTAGCATGTTGCTGTTAGCTTGTGTTGCCGCAACGGCAAGTATTTTTTACGGAATCCTTAACCTTGGTACTGAAATTGCAATAATACTACCATTTGTAAGCATGGTGTTTGCATTGCTCCTTTTTTTACTTTGGAACAAAAAGCTACAGCATACTTCAACGTTTTATAAATTTGATTTAAATTTAATTCGTTATTACAGCTACCTGTTGTTTTATCTTTCGGGGAATTATTTGGTAGTTCGTGAACTTTCGGTAGTTTTACTGCAGCAAGCCATCAATCATGGTCAAGATATACCTTTTGCATGGTTTTTCTATATTTTTACTTTTATTATACCTGTTGGTTATATCTATCAAGCATTACAACAAAAAAATAAAATTATACTTTGGCTTGGTTTTGCAGCATTGGCATTTTCAATTTATAGT
Source organism: Flavobacterium erciyesense (assembly GCF_018069925.1). Classification (GTDB taxonomy): domain Bacteria; phylum Bacteroidota; class Bacteroidia; order Flavobacteriales; family Flavobacteriaceae; genus Flavobacterium; species Flavobacterium erciyesense. The sequence continues at coordinate 38,266 of NZ_JAGPXB010000007.1, forward strand.
ATACGGTTTTACTACGCTTTACTGCCATTGGAATTAGCACTAACTTTTGGCGGGTTATTTTTATTTGGAGTTACCTTGGTGTTGATCAAAAAATTACAAAATCAAACAACTGGAATTACCTTTAAACCTGACCGTTTTAGCAATTCTACTCCCTTTCAAGCGGCTGAAATTATAGTCTCCACACAAGTTGGTGGTACGCAATCCAATCAACAAACAACCGATTCACCGGTGGAATTTGGTGGCGGCGGCTACAGTGGCGGTGGCGCTTCAGGAGAATTTTGAGTACAATAGACTATCGTATATAAACTAATCTTGCTCAAGTGTACAACAGAAAAACCGCAATTTTACAAACTAGGCTTCAATCCTGATTTAGTAAAACTGCGGTTTTTTCGATATGTTTCTTAACCTAGAATTTTATATTTCCTGTCTTGAGATAAATCGTTGCATTTTTAATTGAGTTATCTATCGCACTATTAAGGGCTGACTCAAATGCAAAAAACACTACACTCCCACTTCCTTTTGACACGAAATCTAGGACTTTTTTCTTAGACTTGATATCGTAAATTTGAAAATGAGAATTTACAATACAACTCTCACTTTGTCCTCCACCCATCATTCCCATACCACCACCGGCCATTGGCATCATCATGCCTGGGTTGCCTTGGATGCTATTTGTTATTTCATACCTAACAATTCGTATCAAATAATCAGTTGTCGCATTTGTAAACAAGGAATCTACTTTTTTTTGTTGCTCCAGATTAAATATAAATGAATCATTTGAAACCAAATCTCTTGATTTTTCGGTTTTAATAGTACCAAAAACACTCTCATTTTTTAATGTAGTAACAAGTAGACTATCAAACTCCTTAATAAAATCTTCTTTTTCCTTGTACTTTTTACCAAAAGTTTTGGTAAACTCTTTCAATAAAACCTCATCACTACTAACTAGTAATGCTGTTTTATTTGTTCCAAAGGTAAATTCGGATTTATTGTATTCCTTAACTTCACTAATTCGAACCGTTGTACATGAGAATAATAAAGGAAAACTTATTAATCCTGTTAGTAGCCATTTGTTTAATTTCATCAACACTGTATATTTCAATTATTTATTTCAAAAGAAAGTATTTACAATTTAGTTTTCAATTCTCCAGCATCAATATCACTATGCGAAACATTGTAAACCGCTTTCCCTTCTTTGATCAAAATTAATTGTGGCGATTGATGAACAACTCCAAAACGAGCTGCAATTTCATTTGAAACCTCGCGAAAAGAAATTAAATCTAAAAAATAAGGTTGTACACTATCTGCAAAATCAAACTCACTTTCAAATTGTTTTAAAGCCATACGACTAATACTGCAACGTGTACTGTGTTTAAAAATCACAACCGCTTGTTCTTGTGACAAAGCCACTAATTCATCTAGCTGTGAAATTGTCTCTAAATTGTTCCACTGCATTTTTGATTGGGCTTGTTCTTGATTCTCAGAACTACCAAAAATATTCTTCAAAAAACTCATAATTGTCTGTTTTTAAGACATTTTGACATTTTAAAAAAGCAAAAAAAAGCTTAAATATGTCAATTTGTCGTATATTTACTAATGGAATATAAATTGAATATTCTCACGCAAAGTTACTTAATTCAACCTAAAAATACCGAAAAGATGAACTTAAATAAATTTACCATCAAATCGCAAGAAGCCATTCAACGCGCACAGCAGTTGGCGCAAGAATTGGGACAACAACAAATTGAAAACGAACACCTATTAAAAGCTATTTTTGAAGTAGACGAAAATGTAGCGCCCTTTATATTAAAAAAGCTGAACGTAAACCTTCCGTTATTTCAACAAATTCTCAATAGCAGTTTGCAGAATTTTCCCAAGGTTTCTGGAGGCGAAATCATGCTTTCCCGAATCGCAAACAACACCTTGAACGAAGCTGAAATCATCAGTAAAAAAATGAATGATGAATACGTTTCTATCGAACATTTGCTACTGGCTATTTTCGAATCGAAAGCCAAAGTCGCTCAAATTTTAAAAGATCAAGGCGTTACCTCAAAAGGACTAAAAGCTGCTATTGACGAACTCAGAAAAGGCGAAAGAGTAACTTCAGCATCAGCAGAAGAAACGTATAATTCCTTAAACAAATACGCAAAAAATCTCAACGAACTGGCACGCTCTGGAAAATTAGATCCTGTTATTGGTCGCGATGAAGAAATCAGAAGGGTATTGCAAATATTAACCAGAAGAACCAAAAATAATCCAATGTTGGTTGGTGAACCCGGAGTAGGAAAAACAGCTATTGCCGAAGGTTTGGCACATCGAATTGTGGATGGCGATGTACCTGAAAATTTAAAAGATAAATTGGTTTTCTCTCTTGACATGGGCGCCTTAATTGCTGGTGCCAAATACAAAGGTGAGTTTGAAGAACGCCTAAAATCGGTAGTGAAAGAAGTAACCGCTGCCAATGGTGACATTGTTCTTTTTATCGATGAGATTCACACACTCGTAGGTGCGGGCGGTGGCGAGGGCGCTATGGACGCGGCCAATATTTTGAAACCGGCCTTGGCACGTGGTGAATTACGCGCCATTGGTGCTACAACGCTTGATGAATATCAAAAATATTTTGAAAAAGACAAGGCACTTGAAAGACGTTTTCAAAAAATCATGATTGAAGAACCGGATACCGAAAGCGCCATTTCAATTTTACGAGGTATTAAAGAAAAATACGAAACGCACCATAAAGTTCAAATCAAAGACGAGGCAATTATTGCTGCTGTCGAATTATCACAGCGCTATATTACCAACCGTTTTCTTCCAGACAAAGCCATCGATTTGATGGACGAAGCAGCTTCAAAATTGCGCATGGAAATCAATTCGAAACCAGAAGAATTAGATGTTTTGGATCGTAAAATAATGCAACTGGAAATTGAAATCGAAGCTATCAAACGAGAAAAAGACGAAAACAAACTCAAAATTTTAGGCTTAGATTTAGCTAATTTGAAGGAAGAACGCAATGAGATTTTTGCCAAATGGAAATCAGAAAAAGATGTGGTTGATGGCATTCAAATAATTAAAACACAAATAGAAGACCTGAAATACGAGGCCGAAAGAGCGGAACGAGATGGTGATTATGGTAAGGTAGCCGAAATACGTTACGGAAAAATCAAAGAAGCGCAAGAGCAACTTGCTGCTTTGACAAAACAATTACAAGAAAATCAATCGGGCACCTCTTTGATAAAAGAAGAAGTAACCAAAGAAGATATTGCCGAAGTTGTTGCTAAATGGACAGGAATTCCGGTCATGAAAATGCTGCAAGGCGAACGCGAAAAACTATTAAAACTAGAAGATGAATTGCACCTGCGTGTTGTAGGTCAAGAAGAAGCGATTCAAGCCGTGAGCGATGCCGTTAGACGAAGTCGTGCAGGATTACAAGACATGAAAAAACCAGTAGGCACTTTTCTTTTCTTGGGAACAACTGGAGTTGGAAAAACCGAATTGGCCAAAGCCTTAGCGGAATACCTTTTTGATGATGAAAGCGCCATGACCAGAATAGATATGAGTGAATATCAGGAACGCCATAGTGTAAGTAGATTGGTAGGTGCGCCTCCCGGATATGTGGGTTACGACGAAGGCGGACAATTGACTGAGGCCGTACGCAGAAAACCTTATTCCGTAATATTACTCGATGAAATTGAAAAAGCACATCCAGATACTTTCAACATCTTGCTACAAGTTTTAGACGAAGGACGTTTAACGGATAACAAAGGACGTTTGGCCGATTTCAAAAACACGATTATCATTATGACTTCTAACATGGGAAGCCAAATCATTCAAGATAAATTTGAAAATTTAAAAGGAAGCGTTGAAGCCGCAACCGAAGCTGCCAAAGTAGAAGTTTTAGGATTATTAAAACAAACGGTTCGCCCAGAATTCATCAATCGTATTGACGAAATTGTAATGTTCACGCCACTATCTCATTCTAATATCGCTCAAATTGTAGGTTTACAATTAAAAAGTGTGGTGAAAATGTTGGCAGCTCAAGGAATCACGATAGATGCAACGCCCGAAGCAATTGATTACTTATCTAAAAAAGGATACGATCCGCAATTTGGCGCCAGACCGGTAAAAAGAGTGATCCAAAGAGAAGTACTCAATGAACTTTCAAAAGAGATACTTTCTGGAAAAATTACCACCGATAGCATTGTTCTAATCGATGCCTTTGATGGAAAATTAGTGTTCAGGAACCAAACGGAGTTGGTAAATTAATCACACACAATCAAATTACGTTAGGTAATATCTTCAAAACACCTTCAAAAGAGAAAATTCTTTTGAAGGTGTTTTTTTATTCTATCATAAGACACAAGTAAAGCGATGAGCAATTCAACATTCAAGTTTTATATGGGTATCAGACAAATAAGAAAAATAATAAAAGAAAACTACTAAGTGCGGTGGCAACAACATTATTATAAGTCATTTAGCCTTTAATTTTTGGTAGCTAAAATTTGATTAAAAAAATTTTATGCTTTTCTTTGACTTCTAAACTAACTACCACTATGAAAAAACTTGTACTTACTTTTATTCTTTTTGCTTACACTGCTAGTTACTGCCAAAAACTAGATCTTGCTTTGGTTAATGGCAATATCATTACAATGAAAAACGACAAAGTACTATTAAATCAAACCGTTTTAATAACTGGAAATAAAATCTCTAAAATAATTCCAAGTACGAAATGGAAAAACACTGAAAACGTAAAAACTATTGATTGTACTGGTAAATACATCATGCCTACGCTAGTAGATATGCACATGCACTCTAACCCTTACATGGATACGTATGCACTACCGTTTTTTATGAAATATGGAGTAACTACCATTAGAGTAATGGCCGGAAACGATGCGATACGCGTTAAAAGAGACAGTATTCGAACCAATAAACTAAAAAGACTACCCGATATTTATATTGCATCCGAGTTAATTGATGGCAATCCACCGTCCTTTGGTGCTGACCATCAAGGCCCAATCGTGACAAAAAAAGAACAAATCATTCCAATAATACAAGAGCAACTTAAAAAAGGATATGATTTCATAAAACTTTATAGTAGACTCAAACAAGACGTTTTTCAGGAAGCGGTTGCGTATTGCAAGGCTAATAAAATTAAAGTTACTTACCACATTCCGACCGACGTAGAAAAATCAAAATTCTTTCAAAATGCTACTGGCGAAATTCAGCATTTAAGCGGTTATGCCCGTTTTGCGCACGCCCAAGATAGCTTACCTAAAAAAATTATGCTGAAAAATTATGACGTCCCGTTTGACGAAGTTTCATCAAAGTCAATAAATGACGAAAAGCTTAAAACCGCAGTCAGCCAAACAGTCAAAAATAAAATTTGGAACTGCCCTACTCTAGTCCTATTTTACAATAAAACAGACACTATTTTTTGTAAAAACATTTTAAAAACTAAAATTCATCCCGGTTTAGATGGCCTATTAGGTTGGTGGCAAAGCACCGGTTTTGGCAATAGTCCTGAACTCACTAATTACACTAAATTTCAGCATCAAACGGTTGCGTTATTGCACAAAGAAAAAGCACAACTACTAGCCGGAACCGATTTCCCAAATCCATGGTTAGTTCCCGGCCTGTCCTTACATCAAGAAATCGAACGATTTACCATGGCTGGTTTAAGTAACTACGAAGCCTTGAAAACTGCTACCGTAAATCCCGCCATTTGGTTTGGACCTACCTACGAAAAAGGATATGTGGCAGAAAATAAAATTGCCGACCTCCTAATTTTAAATCAAAACCCTTTAACGGATATAAAAAACACAACTGCAATTTACCAAGTTATACACAACGGAAATCCTTATTTGAACCAAGATCAAAAGTAAAGTAGTACTTCAAAAATCACGACTTCAATTATCTGGTAAAATACTGATAAAATTAGGAGCACATAAATCGTATTTATTCAAGACTATTAGTCCTGCTCTACGCTAAATCACTTTGCTACGCGCCGTGGATACCGCTTCGATCAGGGCTATGATCGATAACTATTTTTCAGCAGTCGCTCACATTTGCGTAACCCTTCAGAACAAAGGCATCAAATATTGACTAAAACTGCTACAAAGCATATCTTTAATACTTTTTTTTAAAGCAAAAAAGTTTTAGCTTCGCACCACAAAACAATAAAATGGGTTACTGCTTTAAAGCAATAAGTTATTGCACGCCCTACTAAAAACTAGAATTATGGCATCAGGATTTTTCGCATTATTAGATGATATCGCAGCAATGATGGACGACGTGGCTGTCATGAGCAAAGTAGCTGCAAAAAAAACAGCTGGAATTTTGGGCGATGACTTGGCCGTAAATGCTGAAAAAGCTTCCGGCTTCGTTTCCAATAGAGAATTACCTGTGCTATGGGCCATCTCAAAAGGCTCTCTGTTGAACAAAGTAATCATTCTACCCATCGCATTTGTACTCAGTGCTTTTTTGCCAACAGCTGTTACTATCATTTTAGTATTAGGTGGTTTGTACTTGGCGTACGAAGGAGCCGAAAAAATCTACGAATATTTTTTTCCACACGAACACGCAAAAGTAGAACTTACAACCACAGAATGGACCGAAGAGCAAGTACTATCGTTTGAAAAAGAAAAAATCAAATCGGCTATTGTAACCGACTTTATTCTATCGGTCGAAATAGTAATTATTGCACTGGGTACCGTTTTGGGCGAATCAATTGGTAAGCAAATAGCAGTAGTTTCGATTATTGCCTTAATTGCTACAGTTGGCGTTTATGGTATTGTGGCTGTTATTGTTCGTATGGATGAAGCAGGGTTAAAACTAATTCAATTGAACTCAAATGAAAAAAGCTTTACCTATAAATTCGGAACAGCTTTAGTCAAAGCATTACCGCTAATCATCAAAGCTTTATCTGTAATTGGTACCATCGCTTTACTTTTGGTAGCCGGAGGGATTTTCGCACACTACATTCCATTTTTACACCATATTAAAACGCCACTTCCTGCATTTGTAATGGAATTCGCTTACGGTTTAGGATTTGGCTTAGCTGTATTGATCGTAGTAATGTTAGTTAAGAAAATTTTTGGTAAGAAAGCACATTAAGTGTTCACTTTATACACGGATTACAAAATCAGTCTTCGGACTGATTTTTTTTTGATAGCAGTTTTATTCGAAACAAAAATTCAAAAGATTATTTTCGAATACAATTAAAGATTATTCAAAAAGACCCTCTTTTGACCATTGTATTTATAGAAATTTCCAGTAGTTTTGAAGTATCAAATAAAAGTACAGCAGTAGCTAAATAAGCAAGAAAGAAAAGAGAATCAGCGTTAAAAATAAAGTAATATGGATATTGTAAAATTTAAAATCACACCCAAAACCATTAAAGTTGAAGTTCGAAACTCGAACAACTATGTTTTTGATTTTAATAACTCCGTAGCCATTGCAAAAGAGGATAGAGACGTTCTTTTAAAACTTTATAATGCTTTAGATTTACTATTTAAAAAAGATACTCCTACAGAAATAAAAAACTACATTTCACCCAATCAAACCAACATTCTAGATCAAATTGAAGAAGTTGGTGAGCTTGATTCAGAATAATATAGTAAACCATTCTGAAACCTTTAGCGCAAACCAATCAAAAAAAAATCTAGTTAAAATATTTAAATCGAAGTGTTTAGATGCTTAAAAGGTTCCCTTTTAAGCAGAAATGAAAAATAATAACAACCTTTACTACCAAGATTGCGCTGAAAAGAATACAAACCTAAAAACATGCTCGAAGATTTCTCTTTTATTGGTTTGATATTAATTCCAGCAATTTTTTTCATTAGCCGAAAAGCATTGCGCGAAAGACAACCATTTTTAATAATTTTTTGTGTTTGCATAGTTTGCGGAATTTTGGCAATCTTAAACTTTGAATCAGCCGAAAGAGGAAAACCGAACTTTGCATTTATTTGGTTTTGTCCATTATATTCTCTTCTCCTATACAGAATATTATTAATCGCATTTTGGGCAAGAAAAAAAAGAGACCCGAAAATTCCACAGCCTGAACTATTTTATAATGGAAATGTAGATCTTTTTGCTGACAGAATTTTTGGTTTAATTTTTATAGTATTGAGTATACTATTGCCAATGTATTTGATCACAAAAAATTATTTGTAAAAACTACCGCTAGCAGGCGTTTGACAAGATCGGGACTGTAAGCTGAATTTAAAGATAGTTTTGTCTTTAAAAACTTTGTCTTTAACAGAAAATCTCGAATCTCTTATCCCGACCTCGCAAAGCGGTAGAAAGAAATAATCCTAACGTCCGGTATAATTAGGACAACCAAAACATTTTTTATCCAGATTAAATTGATAGGTTAAGGATAGCTCATAAATCCCGCCTGTTTTACCAATTTTTGAAGTATTTAAATCGTAAGCCAAGCCCAATCTTAAATGATCGTATTGCAAGCCTGTAAATAAATTGACAGAAGTTAGCAACTGACTATTCAAACCATTTTTAGCAGGATTGGTCACTGCAGTGGCACCAAAAAACATTTTTTCAAACAATAATGAGGCTCCTAAATCAACTCTATTGTAGCGACCTTGTTGCATATAATTAGAAGTTAAAAACAACTTTGTTTCGTATGGAAAGAATTTAACATCAATGTAATTGGCTAATAAAAATTCATATCCTGCACTCAATGAAAAAAATGTGTTGAGCGGTAAATTTCCATCTTGAGTAAGCGCAATATTTGGCTTATTTAAATGTTTCATTGAAAGACCAATCCACATATCATCCGTATTAAAAACCATTCCTGCACTCACATCAAAAAAGCTAATTTTATCGTTTCTAAGCAAAGGGTCAATCGAACTAGCATTGATAATTCCTGTTCTAATATTAATTTGATCTTCAAGAAGTAAGTTTTGAAATGCAAATGATTTAAAGCCAAAACCTACCTCTATAGCTGGTCGAAATTGCCAATTATCACTAATTTGAACACGATAAGCATAATTGGCATTGAGTTGCGTGAACGTGTAATTGCTGGCATTTTCTCTTTGATTCAAAATGCTAATTCCAAAACCAGAATTCATTTCTTCGTTCCAAGTATTTAAAAAAGCATAATCTGTATCAATTTTTAAAGCCAAATCAGGCCATTGCTCACGGTGAATTATACCCGTGTAAGTTGTTTCCATAAAACCTGTAAAACCCGGATTTAGTGTTTCAGGAACCAAAAAATATTGTGTAAAAATAGGATCTTGTGCAGTACTTGTCGCAAAAAAGCAAGCAGTAATAATAGTGGTAATAAAAAATTTAAAATTCATTCTACAATGCTTTTCATTATTTAATTAATGTAAATGCGCCTTCTTCGACAACTGTTTTATTGTAAAAAGTAGTTGCTGAAAGTTTGAAATAGTAATTTCCATTTTCTGCATCTAAATCTTTTACTTTCCCGTTCCAACCGGCAAGTGTTTGACCTTTTTCAGTATAAACGATGCTTCCCCAGCTATCATAAACATCTAATGTCATCTCAATAAAACCTAAAAAAACAGGCACAAACGAATCATTTACTCCATCACCATTTGGCGTAAAGGCATTAGGCATAACTACACTATAGCCTTTTTGCACAAGCAGAGTTTTAGTATTTACATATTGACATCCAAAAGGATAATTTACCGTTTGTTTAATTGTATAGGTTCCTGGCTTCGTATAAATATGTTGTGGACTAGCTTGATCTGAGAAATTTCCATCTCCAAAATCCCAAGAAATACTAGTGAAATCGCCAGTAGCTAAATTAGAAAATTGAACCGGATCATGAATGGAGTAAAGCTGGTAAACATCGTTACCATACGAACTTGTTTCAAAATTTGGAGTTCCTAGAACTGGCGTAGCAACATTAAAATTAATCGCTGCGCTACAACCAAAACTATCTGTTACACTAAAAATGATCAAACCATTATTGTTGGTATTCATAATCTCGTTGTTGCTTCCAGAAACGATACCATCAGACCAACTCAAAGTATAGGGTGGTATTCCTCCTTTTACTTTACCCACAAACGTTTGTTTTACAAATTTAGTTTCACAATTATAATCCGTAAGCACCTCAACAGTCGGAGTTAATTGTTCAAAACGTGTTATTTTCCATGACTGTGTCTCCGTGCAACCATTTGCATCGGTAACAATTACGGTATAGTTGTCAGGAGGTAAATTTTGCAAATCTTCAGTAGTTGCACCATTTGACCATAAGTATTTAAACGGCTGTGCACCACCTGTTACTACCAAATTGATAGCTCCAGTATTGGCATTTGAGCAGCTTAATGTATTAGTTACATCAGCTTTCAATTCTAATAGTAAGGGCTCATTAATTATAAAAGTTCTTTTAATTTGACACATTTTAGCATCTGTAATCGTAACAGTGTAGCGGCCTGGCCCTATATTATTTCGCTCAATTCCAGCAGTTGAATCATCATCCCACACTAATTTTACAGGAGTCAATCCACCAACTAAATTCAAACGAATGTAAGCATTCTTAGCCCCAAAACACGATATGTTTTTAACATCAGGATTGATTGTAAATACTGGTGCATTGTCAATAATAACTGGGAAAATCTTCGAACAATTTAAGGCATCTGTCACGGTAATTAAATACGTTCCCGCAGATAAATTATTCTGAACCAAACCAGTTCCTAAATTGCTCCATTGTACTTGGTACGGCGCTCCTGTTGCAAAAGGAATTCCACCTTTAATATTCGTAATTGTAATAGATGCATTCGCGTCGTTGTAACAAGCTATTTCCGTTTTGGTAAACTCAAGTGCTATTTCATCGTTTTGGGAAAGAATCACTTGTAAATTTGCTGTGCAATTTGAATTATCTGTAACCACTAAATTATAAGTACCAGCGGGAACATTTCTTAGGTTTTTATTGCTGCTGCTAAAACCATTTGGACCTGTCCAATTGTAACGATAATTAAAATTTCCAGGAGTGGTTTCAACTACACGCCCACCACTAGGTGTAACATTTATTTCTCCCGTGCTAAAACCATAGCATAAAATATCTACTTTACTTTCTAATTTCACCTCTAGCAATGGCGGATTTATTACATTATAAGTACCTGTTAAAATATCGCAATTATTAGCTTCTTTAATTGTAACCTTATATGTACCCTCTTGCAAATTTCTAACATCTTCAGTTGTTGAAAATGAAACCCCATCTTTGGTCCATTCATAAGTATAAGGCAAATTACCTCCTATCACATTCAAATCAATAGTTCCGTCATTTTTATTAAAGCAACTGATATCAATTTTTGATGCTCCAAACTGAAACTTTCCTGGCTCTTCCACCAAATATGATTTGACAAATGGACAATTACCATTATCAATAACTCGTAATGTATATAATCCAGGTTTTAGATTAATGATAGAGCTGGTATTGGCAGAAAATCCGTCAGGACCTGACCAAGAAAACTGGTATGGACTACCTGTTGCAAATGGAATTCCTCCAGAAACTACAATACTCAAAGAAGCATCATTTGCACCAAAACAACTTGATTTTTTATTCGTTTCTACTACTTTAATCAAAGGGTTTACTACAACCGTTATTGTAAAGGCTGGCCCAGGGCAACTTCCTGCCGTTGGGTTGATGGTATAGGTAACTGTGGCAGGAGTGTTCGTATTATTTACTAATGTTTGACCAATAGCGCTAACGGGAGAAAACTGTCCGACAGCACCACTTACCGCTCCCGCAGGCGAAACAACCGGATTAGTCCAAGTATAAGTCGTATTTGCTGGAACGTTATCAATACCATTAGAAATAGGGCGAACAAAAAATGAAGAACCACTACAAATTGATTCGGATTTTGGACTAATTATTGGCGAAAGAACCGTATTTACTGAAAAATTTCGTGTTGCAGTAGTAGTACCACAACTATTGGTTACACTAAAAGTGGCTTGGTAATTTCCACTAACCGAATAAGTAATAGAACCCGGATTCAAAAGAGTTGATGTTGATGGAGTTCCACCCGGGAAACTCCATAAGTAAGTCAACTCTGATTGCGGAGCGCAACCATCTACTACGGTACCAACAGGCTGAATAGTAGCCGAATTACAAAAATCGGATATTGGATTAAGCGTAATTTTTGGTGGTGTTTTAACTTCTATAAGCTGTACATTAACTCGTTCTACACCACATGAATTTATGGTTGTAAGGCGTAAATAATAAGTTCCTGGAGTTACAAAATTAATCACTGGATCCTTTGAATTCCGTCCAGTACCATTAGCAAAAAACCATTGTTCTGGCTTTTTACCACAAAAACCTTCAAAATAATTTATTACCTCCCAAATGTACGTTTCTGTTCCACAACTTTGCCTTACATCTGTTGTATTGGTTATTTGAGTATTTGAATTGGCACATGGCTTTGAGTAGGTGAAATTAGGTTGCAATACAGGTTCTACGCAAATTGTTCTGGTTACTGTTCTTCCAATTCCGCACGGCGTTTGGGCAAACATAGTTATTGTATAAGATCCTGGATTGTTATAAACATGTGATGGATTAACTGCTCTTGAAACAGGACTGCCATCTCCAAAATCCCAAGTATAAACATTAAAAGTACTACAGTCATTAGTGTAACCTGCAATGGTATTATTATTGAAAAACACTGATCTACCTACACAATTAACGCGATTCACGTTAAAATCAACCACAGGAACATCTAAAATAATAATAGGACCAGCTGTTAAATAAGTGCTCCCGCATGAGGTAGAAATAATTAAAGCAACTGTATTTCCGTTGGGACAATTGAATCTAGTGAAGGTATGTGGAATTGGAAAATTTTGAGAAGCTGCTGGATTGGCCTTGTTGTAATAAATCGAGCTCTCTAATTGTGCCTGAGTATAATTTACGATAGTTCCATCTCCATAATTTACCTGATATTTTGTATCAGAGGGATTGAGAGCCCAAGACCCAATTGCAAAATTCATTGGCGCCACTGGAAGACAGAAATTGGTTGTATTTCCGGGAGCAATTAAGGCTCCAATTGGGTTATTAGAATTTTTAACAATATACGAAACACGGTTATTACAACCAATGGCACCTACTGCAGTGATTACCATATTAAACGACCCCAACTTTTCATAAGTATGTTGCTTAGGAAAAATAACATTAGTCTCTTTTCTACCATCTCCCCAATCAACATTATAAGAAGTTATACATGAAGTAGATGCCGATACATTTTCAACATCTATCGTATAACTTAAACTGGAATTATTATCACCGCAACGTTCAAAAACCGAATTAGACCCTGCCACTCGATTAACAAATTTCAGATCAGGTTTTTGTTGTACCAAAACCGGTTTACTAACTGTGCTTTCTTCTCCATTCCTGTCTTTAACTGTTAATTTGACAAGAAAAGTTTGGATACCGCAACCTAAAGCCGAAAAAGCATGAGTCGGATTACTGTCTGTAGATGTTTTACCATCCCCAAAGTCCCAAACAAAAGTATAAGGAGCATTACCGCTCAACGTTGGGTTAAATGTAATGGGTGTATCAGAGCAACTACTATTGTTATTAAAATTAAAATCTACGCTTGGAGCAAATTCTTTAATCTCGTTGTTAGGGTATATCGTATTTGCTAGTAACGAATTAATTCCAAAAAAGAATCCCAAAAGCAAATACCAGCGGAACAGAAGCGTATTTTTTTGCATGAAAACAAAATATATAATTTTCTCACAAAAATATAGTAATTAATCAACTACACAATTAAATCATGGGTTATTTTAAAATAATATTACACAAAAAATATTTTTAATACTAGTTATGTAAACATCAGATTTAAACTTAAATAATCAAATTACAAGCACTGTTTATTAACTATAACTGAAATTAAAAAAGAATAGAATATAAAAAAAAGGCTATTTCTCAACAGAGAAACAGCCTTCTTAAAATTTGCAAAGTGTTTATAATACTACTTATTAGTATAAATAATTTAAAGCAGTAACATCGTTAGTATTAAATACACCAGTGTCACTTGAACTGAAACAAGCTCTCATGTAAGAAGTAGCATCATATCCAGTTGGAGTACCAGGAATATGAATTGCTCCTACACCAGCTGTTCCTTCATTGGTATTTTGACCACAACTTTGACGGCTAAACCAATCTGTGTGACGCATTCCAATACAGTGTCCGATTTCGTGAGCAGCTACATGCGAGTTTACACCAACTGAATACGTGTCCATACCAGAGTATAAAGTCACTGTATTGAATGGGTTTCCTCCTGATGGGAATCCGGCTACTCCGCCTGCTCCACCAACTTCTCTGCGTACAACAATATTAGCACCAGTGGTATTAGAACTAAATGTTAAAGAGAACTTAAGCCTTAAGTTAAGACTATTGTATCGATTAACTGCCGCTTGTAATCCCGAACGCATGTTAGTACTTAGAGCTGATGAACCAGTACCTGATAAACCAACAACTTTAATCGTTCTTGTTCCTGAAACAAGATTAGTTGTACGATATTGCTCCGAGGTAATACCTCCATGCAAGTCCATGCTATTAATTTGTTTTTCAGTCATGATAATATCGCCTTCAATTAAAAAAGCATCTTCTGAAACTCCATTTGCATTGGTATGTTTGATTACTTTCACATCTTTATTGTTGAATGAAAGCGCACTAAGTTTAGCTAAGATTTCCGGTGTTACTTTTGTAGCTTCCGCTTTTACAGCTGTAGTTTCGTCATCTTTTGTACATGCCACAAAGGCTAAAACAGCACAAGACAACATTAAAATTCTTTTAATTTTTTTCATCGTTTGGTTAATTTTAAGAAAAGTTAAATAATTATTTTTTTGAAACACTTTGCAAATTCCAAAAGCCGAAAATAGACAATAAATTTTGTACGAAAATCACAATTTACATAATTTAACAATTTTAACATATTAAGTTACAAATATAACAATTTAACAAAAGAAATGATAAATAAGCAGCATTTTAGAATTAAGACTCATTTATCAATACAGTAATTTTATTGTTAAAAAAAAACAATATGTACTAAATATGAATAATAAAATATCATACTATAAATTTTATTTAATAAAATGAAAAATACAAATAGAAATTATTTTTTTATATTTGAAAAAAAGTAAACAATAAATTTAGTTAAGTAAAAAAGTATAAACAATAGTAATTTTATATTTTTTAACATAATTTTTGTAAGGTGTTAAAATGGAAAAAACCCTAACGCAATAGCTCCAAAATAATACAAAATCACAAATTCTTACAAATAAATCATCAGAAATTAGAGCTACAAGACACAAAAAACTTTAAAAAACTGCGCTTACAATATTTAAACATATGAATTGCAAAATCATCTTAGCATTACTTTTCATTCCTCTGATTACATTTTCTCAAAAAATAGATCAGTGGAAACATTTAATTGTTACCACAGACAAAAAACTATCTTCAAGCTTCTTTTTAACCACTGTTGCTAATGCAGTAAATACTAAACAACAAATAGTAAAACAATTAGACGCAAAATTTTGTATCATATCCGTTTCAGAAAAATCATCAGCAAAATTTAGGGAACAAATTTATCCAGTTAACAATGATTGGAAACTACCGCAACAAACTTTAAAAAAAAATAAAAAGATCAATTTCAATCTCTCAACTTCTAACATTGATTTACTACAAGCCACATTAAACAAGCTGCAAATAGCACATATAATTATTGGTAATTATATTGTTTTGCGTACTGATTTAAAAACCATACAAAGCCATATTTTGCCATTACCCTTCGTTTTGTCAATCACAACAGAATCCTTTACTCCTACTCTGGAATCTAAAATCAGAGATCAAAATTTAACTGTAAATCAAATAAACGGGCTTTCAGAAAAATTTCCGCTCATCGAAGGTGCCAATCAAATAATTTCTATTAAAGATGATTTGTTTGACAGAACAGATATTGACCTACTCGGAAAATATATTCCGTCTAGTACAGAGTCAGCACAAGTAGGTTCCCATGCTACTGCTATGGCAACTATTTCAGCAGGATTAGGCAATAGTTCAGCATTAGGTAAAGGTGTTGCGCCTAAGGCTAAAATACAATCCTCTAATTTTAATTCACTTTTTCCTGATCCAATTAATTCCCTACAAGGTGTAACTGTTCAAAATCATTCGTATGGAACAACTATTGAAAATTTTTATGGTCTACTAGCAAACTCTTACGACAAAAATTTATTTGAAAACACCAGCCTAAACCATGTCTTTTCGGCAGGAAACAGAGGAACTGAGGGCTATAAAACCATTACAGGCAACTTTAAAAACTCTAAAAATAGTATTGTAGTTGGTTGTGTAGATACTAATGAACAAATACTGCCTTTTTCGTCAAAAGGACCTGCTAATGACGGTCGAATAAAACCCGAAATTGTTGCTTACAGCACAGAAGGTACCTCCAATAGCGCAGCCATTACTACTGGAGTTATCGCCTTGATGAACGAACTACATACTGCAAAAAACAAACAGCCGTTACGTAATGATACTGCCAAAGCCATTTTAATAAACAGTGCTAAAGATTTAGGCAATAAAGGCCCTGATTATACCTTTGGTTTCGGGAATATAAATGCTACGAAATGCTTGAATACTATAAATGAAAATCGGATTATATTAGGTAAAATTGGATCCATGCAAACTAACACACATCAAATAGAATTGCCTGCCTCCGCAAAAAATCTAAAAATATCATTAGTTTGGACTGATCCAGAAGCGCCTGCCAATAGTACCTTTTGTTTGGTAAATGACCTTGATTTATCTTTAAATTCAGCTACAGAAAATGAATTGCCTTGGATTCTTAATGCAGCAAATCCAGTAGCTCCTGCAACTAAAGCGCCGGACCATCTCAATACAATCGAACAAATTGAGTTAGCAAATCCTCAGGAGCAAACTTATACTTTGACAGTAAAAAGTCAGCTTTTACAAAATGATTTTCAAAATTACAGTATCGTTTATGATTATGAATCAGCCGATACCTTTGAATGGTTGTATCCAAAACGCAATGATAATTTCCCATTTGATGGAAAAAATCCTTTTCCTTTTAAATGGAAAACCAATCAAACGAATACAATCGGAACATTATCTATAAGCTTCGACAACGGATTATCATGGACACCAATTCAAAATAATATCGATATACAAAATCAACGCTATTTGTACTTACCAGCTCAACCCCTTTTTGCGCAAGCTAAACTTAAAATGAAGATTAACGAACGAGAATATCTAAGTGATTCCTTTATTTTATCGTACGACTTAAACGTTACCACAACTTTGGCTTGCAGTGGAATTACAGAAATTACTTGGTCTAATCCACCTACTGTCAACGCTTTCAATATTTATACATTGCGAGACAATAGCTTACAATTTAAAGAGCAAATAACAACTAATACCTACACCTTTACCGATGCCACAAATTATACGGTAGCACCCGTTTTTACAGGAATTGAGGGCATCAAAAGTGAATCAACTGCAGTCACAACACCTAATACAGATTGTTACTTTGAGTCGACTCTAGCTGAAATTGAATCAGAAAATCAAATTAAAATTAGCGCTAGTCTTTTTAGTCTTTTTCAAATAAAAAAAATAGAAATACTCAAAACAAAAAATAATCAAGAAACTGCTGTAAATACCATCTTAAATATCAATTCAAAAACAATTACCGTAACAGATGACAATCCCGAAATTGGTATTAATCGCTACTTTATAAGATTAACTTTAACTGATGGAACCGTATTTGACTCGTCCGTATTTGAGACTAATTATTACTTCGAACAGTTATTTTTTGTTACTCCAACCTTAGTTCAAAAAGACAACAAACTTTTAATTGAAGCTAAATCCGAAGGCGCTAGCGAATTACAACTTTTTAATAGTAGCGGACAATTAATACAAACCAATCCTATTAGTTCAAAATCCTCAGAAATCACGCTTATTAATTTCACATCTGGCGTATATATTTATAAGCTTATTACCGCTAAAGGCGAGACTCAAACCGGGAAATTGATCAAAATCTAGTGGTAAAGTGCTAATGAAATTGCCAAAAAAAGGACCGCAATGAAAAAGCGAGCCTTTCTAAAAACAAATTGGCTAACACCCTATTTTTTACTCTTTCTAAAATTCACTATTTTTGCAGTCTAAAATTAGAAAGCATGTCAAATAAAAAATACAAAATAGCGGTTATTCAGTTGAATTTGAATGATGTTGCCGAAAACAACTTGAAGAAATGCATCAGTTGGGTTCGCGATGCCGCAAAACAAGGAGCAGAAGTTATCTCTTTGCCTGAGTTATACAGCAGTCATTACTTTTGCCAAAGCGAGGATGTTGAAAATTTTTCGATTGCAGAGCCTTTGTACAGCACTTCTTTTACTGCTTTTAGTGCTTTAGCAAAAGAACTAGGAGTGGTTATTATTGTTCCTTTTTTCGAAAAAAGAATGGCGGGTATTTATCATAACAGTGCGTACATTATTGATACTGACGGGACAGAAGCTGGCTTGTACCGCAAAATGCATATTCCAGACGATCCCGCTTTTTACGAAAAATTTTATTTCACACCAGGTGATTTAGGATTTAAAAACAATCCAACCAAAAAAGGAAATATTGGAACTTTAATTTGCTGGGATCAATGGTATCCTGAAGCAGCTCGTTTGACCGCTTTGAAAGGTGCTGAAGTATTGTTTTATCCTACTGCAATTGGGTGGCACCCACAAGAAAAAGAGCAATATGGCGAAAACCAACACAATGCTTGGATGACTGTAATGAAAGGGCATGCCGTAGCAAATGGTGTGTATGTTGCAGCAGCTAACCGCATTGGCTTGGAGCAATATTTACCTGACACGGCTGGTATTCAATTTTGGGGTTCCTCATTTATTGCTGGACCGCAAGGAGAAATTTTGGCACAAGCCTCACATGATCAAGAAGAAATCCTAATTGCCGAAGTGGATCTTGATTTACAAGAAAACGTTCGTCAAAACTGGCCGTTTTTTAGAGACCGCCGTATTGATGCTTTTGGAGACATTACAAAAAGAGCCATCGACTAAATTTATATTGTAAAAACAAAACAAGCCTGCTAATTTTAAATTCAGCAGGCTTTTTTGTTTTAAATAATGACTTTATTTAATTCAAATCCGGTTGGAAAAATTTCACTACACCATCTCCTTCACTACTTACAACGAGTAAACTTCTTTTAGTTGGACTCTTTGATGCTGGTATAAAAAGTAAACCTTCTGGTGCATCGCCAGTTTTAAAACTTTGCAAATACTGTGGAACTGATGGGTTAGTAATGTCATAAACCATTACTGTATCTGTTCGTTCTAAGCCAACAAATAAAATATTTTTATTTCCCATTTTTGCCACCACAACAGCCTCTGGTTCTGAACCTTTGTCATCACTACGTGCATCGTCATAGGTTCCAAAATCTTGAGAACGTTTATCTAAATCATTTTTGCTATCAAAAACCAAAGCGCCTGAATTTCCGTTCCAGATGGTAAAAGAACGCGCTCCAAAACTAATTAATTCATCCAAATCACCGTCAGTGTCAGTGTCACCTTCGGTAGCTACTAAATTCAAACGTCCCATTTTAGGATCAGTTTTTAAAGTTACAGCATCAAGGAAAACAGTTGGATCTAATGATAAGGATTTCAAACGGGTAACATCACTATAGTTATCATATTCTCTAGCGTCACCCTCATTAGCTGTTACAAAATAAGTAGTTCCGTTTACTGTATAACTGGCAATTGCATCAGGCATGAACAATCCTTTTAATTTCCATGGAGTGAAGGCAATTACATTGTCTCTATCACTTACGTCGATGCCATTTTCAACGCTATTGAAATCTTTATAACCCAATCCAAAAAGAGCCGTTATGGTTTTGCTAGTCAAATCTACTTTAGCTACTCCATTGTTTTCTTGTAAAGTGATCCAAGCCGTTTTAGAATCTTCAGATATAGTAACATATTCAGGCTCAATATCTGCTGCAAAAGATTTTGCTTTTTTAGAAATTCGGAATCCTTTAGCTTTCAAAGTTGTTAATTGATTTTCGAATCCCGAAAAATTTAAAGTTGTCACAGCATAGTTATTGTTTACATCAATAATCGAAATAGTTCCATCAGGATCTATAGAATAGTCTGCATTTGGCTCCCCTTCATTGGCCGTCATAATAAATTTCCCATCAGGCGAAAAGGTTATCATATCAGGTAATGCACCAACAGTAATTTCTTTAATCAAGGTATAGTCAGACGTTTTAAAAACAATTACTTTTCCATTTCCTTGTTTGTTAGTAGTAGATTCTAATGCAACCGCTAATTTGCCATCATAAACAGCCACACTATTTGATGCTCCATTATAAACCGATAAATCAATCACAGCTAATTTTTTAGGACTAGTAGGATCTGATAAATCAATTACATCAATTTGATTGGTGTTGCTGTTATTTACTGTAAATAATTTTTTACCCACTTCATCATAGGCACTAATTTCAGCAGCACCCGTTCCTCCTATAGCAAGAGAACCGATTTCCTTAAAACTTGCAGCATTTTCATTAACGATTAACTCGGGTTCTTGGTTTGCATTCAAATCTTTCTCGCAACCTACCAACACGGCACCGGCAACCAAGAACATCATAAATTGTTTTTTCATAATTGTGTGTTTTTTGTTTTTGCCAAAACTAACACGCAACTGTATTTTTGAAATTAACACAACATTATATAATTATTACCAAAACAATCCAGGTTCATTTCAAATGTAAAATCAGTCAATACATAGTTTTCGAGAATGAAGTTGAATGTTTATATTTGCAATCTTTCAAATAATAACTTCTTTATGACTACAACTACAAGACGATTTCCTGCAGAGTGGGAAAAACAACAAGGAATGTTACTTTGTTTTCCTCACAATGGAAAAGATTGGCCTGGAAAATACGAAGCCGTTCAGTGGGCATTTGTTGAATTTATTAAAAAAGTAGCCGCTTTTGAAACCGTTTATTTGGTTGTAGCAGATGAGCAACAAAAGCAAAAAGTGCAAGAAATGCTAGAGATGGCACATGTTTCAGCCGACTCGATATCTTATATTTTATACAAAACCAATCGCAGTTGGATGCGTGACTCAGGACCAATTATCGTATACAATGGTTCTGAAAGAGAAGCTTTAAACTTTAATTTCAACGGTTGGGCCAAATACAAAAACATACAGTTAGATAAATTAGTTCCTGAAAAAGTAGCCACTCATCTTGGCTTACCGCTAACGCAAGTGGTATACAAAGGAAAACCTGTCATTGTAGAAGGCGGTGCGATTGATGTAAACGGTCGAGGTACTTTGTTAACTTCTGAAGAATGTTTATTGCATCCAGACATTCAAGTACGAAATGCTGGTTTCACAAAAGAAGATTACGAAGCCGTGTTTAAAGAATATTTAGGTGTTACCAATGTCATTTGGCTTGGAGACGGAATCGTAGGAGATGATACGCACGGCCATATTGATGATTTGTGCCGCTTTGTCAACGAAGATACCATTGTGACTATTGTAGAGACAAATCCAGAAGATAAAAATTACCATGCCCTACAAGACAATTTAAAGCGCTTGCAAAATGCAAAACTAGAAAATGGTAAATCACCAGTGATTGTAGTGTTGCCAATGCCTAAAAAAGTACTTTTTGACGGACTACAATTACCCGCAAGTTATGCGAATTTTTTAATTTTGAACAACTGCGTTTTAGTACCTACATTTAATGACAGTAATGACCGAATTGCATTGAATATTTTATCAGAATGCTTTCCTGATAGAGAAGTTATAGGAATCAGTGCTACTGATTTCATTTGGGGATTTGGAACTTTGCACTGCTTAAGTCAACAAATTCCACAGTAACAATTAAAATTCTAAATAAAAATAGGCTGCCTTTATGGGCAGCCTATTTTACTTAATAACAATCAAACTTTTATTTTTCCTTAGTAAAAGGAATTTTTTGTCCATCTGGAACCAACATTTCGAAACCATTTAAACTATCGTTGAATTCAAAAGTCAATCCTGCCAGTTTAGATTCAAACTTGTTTTTACCAATTGGCTCTACACTAAAACTTGGATAACCTGTAATCAATGCATTCAAAACGCCATTTTTCTCTGTGAAAGTGATTTTAAGCGGAGCCATTTTTGTAGAATAAGTTCCTAAATATCCATCCAAAATCACATCTTTTTCAAGTGTACCAGCAGTTGATGTCCAGGTATTGTTTTTAGTATTGCTGTCTGGTAAAACGTGGTCTGGATCTAGAGTAATACTCTCAATTTCTTCAGTTGAATTGTGTTTGAAAGACCATGCTTTGTTACGTTGCCAAATTTCAACTGGTAAATTCACACGTGTAACTTTTCCAGCTTTAGTTTTTACATCTAAGGCTACTGGCATAGCCATTTTTTCGAAGTTTTCAATGGTAATTACCGCACCTAGTTTAGGATCATTTTTAACGTATTTCACATTATTTATACCTTGATCTAAACGCCAGTTGTATTGAAACCAACCTCTCCAAAACCAACTTAAATCTTCTCCAGCAACATTTTCAATTGTTCTGAAGAAATCATCTGGTTGTGGGTGTTTAAAAGCCCAACGCTCAATATATGTTTTCAAAGCCAAGTCAAATCGTTCAGGTCCTAGAACTTGTTCTCTCAAAATTACCAATCCAGAACTTGGTTTAGAGTACGCTAATAAACCAATATTACGTTCCTTCATATTGTCAGGAGAACTCATGATAGTTTCTAAATTCGGGCTTGTATACGTTTCAGCTCTCTGGTGCATGTCGGCTTTTGGCTCTTTATATTCACCATTGTTAAAATCAAGTGAACTTAATGAATTGATAAATGTATTAAAACCTTCATCCATCCAAGCAAACAAACGTTCGTTCGAACCAACAATCATTGGGAACCAAATGTGTCCGAACTCGTGATCAGTAACTCCCCATAAGTCAGCACCTTTAGACTCCCAACTACAAAATACAATTCCTGGATATTCCATTCCACCCTCATTTCCAGCGACGTTAATTGCAGCAGGATAAGGATATTCATACCATCTTTTTGAGTAATTTTCAATAGAAGCCTTGGTATATTCTGTAGAGCGTCCCCAAGCTGCATCACCAGCACTTTCGATAGGGTACACTGACATTGCTAACGATTTTTTACCGCTTGGCAAATTGATTTTTGCAGCATCTAAAACAAAAGCCGCAGAAGAAGACCATGAAAAATCTCGTGAATTTTTAATTTTATAATTCCACGTTTTGGTAGCTGAAGTTGCTGATTTAGCGAGCGCCTCAACCTCTGAAGCAGATCGGATGATAACCGTTTTATCGCTTTGTTTTGCTTGTGCCAAACGAGCTTGTTCCGCCGCAGAATAAACAGCAGTTGTGTTTACCAATTCTCCCGAAGCCACAACTATGTGGTTTGATGGGGCAGTAATACTTACATCAAAGTCACCATATTCTAGGTAAAACTCAGAAGCTCCCAAGTACGGGTTAGTGTTCCAGCCGCGCACATCATCGTACACACACATACGTGGATACCATTGGGCAATTGTGAAGATTTTTCCGTTTTTAGTTTCCAAAACTCCCATTCTATCTGATCCTTCGAAAGGCGCAACAAATGAAAATTCAATTTTTACTTTTACAACGCCACCTTTTGCACTCAAAGCTTGAGGTAAAAAAACTTGCATCCTAGTATCAGTGATTACATACTTAGCTACTGACTCGGTTGTTACTCCTTTATTAGTGCTAAGAATTTTAACCGATTTAATTTTGTGACCTCCGTCAAAAACTTGTCCTTGAGCACCATTTCTACTTCCTGTTAAGGGGACAACGGCATTTCCACGAGAATCAGCTTTGAATAAATTTTGATCCAAATTCATCCATAAAAAGCCCAATTTATCCGGACTATTATTGGTATAAGTGATAATTCCCGTACCTGCGATTTCATTTTTTTGCTCATCTAATTTAGCCGTCAATTTGTAATCAGCGCTATTTTGCCAATATTCGGCTCCAGGTTGACCACTTGCAGAACGAGTATTTGTTCCGTTTTTCGAGTAAAAATGAGGTGCAAAAGCATCATGATAATCATACTTTGAAATCGGTGCTGCTGCTCCATTTGCAGGAGCCTGCTGCGCTGACAAAGTATGAACTCCTACAGACAGTAAAGCAACTGGTAGTAGAAATCCTAATTTTAAGTTTTTCATTGTTTATAATTTTTTATACAAATTAAATAAAAAAAGAGGAATTTAAGCCTTAAAAACACAATCATTACCAGCTGCATGAATAAAAAAAGTGCTTCAAGCAACTATTAGATATTTTATAAATACTTTTACACTATTGCAAATTCTCATTTTAAATCAACTAACGTGATTACAACGCTACAAAATTCAAAACTTACCGTTCAAATCAAGCAGCTTGGAGCCGAATTATTTTCGATTACAAACTCTGAGGAAAAAGAATACATGTGGGGAGGTGACCCAGCTATTTGGGGAAAGCACGCTCCTATTTTATTCCCAATTGTTGGAACTTTAAAAAACAACACCTACAATTTTAATGAGCAACAATACCAATTAACACGTCATGGTTTTGCAAGAGATATGCCTTTTGATATCGTACAATCGTCAAAAACAGCAGTTACTTTTTCTTTGCAAGCCGATCCAAAAACTTTAGCAGTTTACCCATTCCATTTTGAATTGCAGGTGAGTTACACACTTCAAAATGCTACTATTCTTGTTGATTACAAAGTGATCAATAAAGGAGAGCATTCGATGCCGTTTGCCATAGGTGCACATCCTGCATTTGCTTTAGAAGATAATTTTAACGATTATAGTTTAGTTTTCGAAAAAGAAGAAACTTTGAAATACTTTATTTTGGTCAACGATTTAGTATCTGATCAAACCAAAGTTCTTGCTTCAAATAATAAAAAAGTAGCATTAGATTATGATTTGTTTGCAAACGACGCTTTGATTTTCAAAACCACTGAATCTAAAGAGCTGACCATCGTACATCAAGAAAAACCACTTTTAAAAGTAAAATATGCTGGGTTTCCTAATTTAGGCATTTGGACAAAAATAAACGCTCCATTTGTTTGCATTGAACCTTGGTATGGTTATTCTGATACTCAAACTGCAAATGGTAATTTGTTTGAAAAAGAAGGAATGCAAAAACTTAATGCAAATCAATCTTTTACGGCACAATATCAAATTGAAATACTTTAAATTTTCATTCTCATGATGGTAATTAATTTTTCTCCATTCCCTATTTTACAAACCGAGCGATTGGTTTTGAGACGTTTAGATGATAGCGATGCTGCCGAATTACATGCGCTACGTTCCAATCCTCAAACAATGGAATTTATTCCACGACCACTTTTACATACTACTGAACAAGCCCTTGAACATATCAAAACAATCAATGATAACATTGATGCCAACTTAGGAATAAATTGGGCTATATCATTTCAAGACAACCCGAAAATGATTGGTATTATTGGACATTACAGAATTAAACCTGAGAGTTACAGAGCCGAAATTGGGTACATGTTATTACCTGAACATCACGGCAAAGGAATTATTACAGAGGCAGTACAAAAAGTTGTGAAATATGGATGGGACGAGATGAACTTGCATTCCATTGAAGCCATTATCGATCCAGAAAATTATGCTTCCGCAAAAGTACTAGAGAAAAACGGATTTATTAAAGAAGGTCATTTGCGAGAAAATGAATTTTTTGACGGTCGCTTTTGGGATAGTGTTATTTATTCGATTTTAAAAAAATAAAACAATCACTTTAAAAGTGATTTTTAAACCACAATGCCTATTTGGTACCTATTATATTCTAAATTTGCTCCAAACCATTTTACAATTTGAATACCGTTGGTAGTAATTCGATAATTATGAAAAAACTAATTTACTTCAGTCTCCTTTTAATTAGCACTTTCGCTCAAGCACAAACCTATGTAAAAGCCAATGCGATAACTACCTTGCTAACCGTACCAAATGTTGGGATTGAAACCAGCATTGGTGAAAAATCAACTTTTCAGTTTGATATTACCGCATCTATGTGGAAATCTATCAATGGAAATCCAGCGCAATTCTATATGTTTATCCCAGAATACCGTTATCACTTCAAGGAAAAATTTAATGGTTTTTATGCTGGCGTTCACTTAGGTGGAACCGTGTATAATTTTCAAAAATGGAACTACTGGAAAACGGATAATTATGAAAAAGGTGTGGGATACATGGCCGGGGCAACAATTGGCTACCAAAAGAGAATTAAAGAACGCTTTGTTTTGGATTTCTTTTTAGGTGGCGGAAACCATCAGGGTTTTTACAAAGGGTATTTAGTAAGTACAGGTGAACGTGTGGATGAGGCCAAAAAATACAACAAAAGTGGTGAATGGCTTCCTTATAGAGGTGGCATAATGCTTTCTTACCGAATTAAGTAATGGAATTACTTTGAGAATTTTGGAATAGTTTTTACATACAACTCCTCAACTTGCTGACGTGCCCAATCGGTTTTACGCAAAAAAGTAAGGCTTGATTTTACACTTGGGTTGTCTCTAAAACATTTAATTTTGACCAATTCTCCTAAAGTATCAAACCCATAATAAGCAACCAATTGCTCTACAATAGATTTTAGGGTAATACCGTGAAGTGGGTCTTTTGATGTAGAATTTTGCATAATGCAAAGATAACTAATTTTCAACCGAAGCAAAATACAATTGATCATGAAAACAAAACTGATTTTATTCCTATTAATGGCATGGCAACTTAGTTTTAGTCAACAAAAAAGCACTACTTATTATTTTATTAGACATGCCGAAAAAGTAGACAACTCTAAAGATCCAAATTTATCAGAGTTAGGAATGCAACGAGCACAAAAATGGAAAGCTATTTTTGAATCAATTGATTTTGACCAAATTTACAGCACTAATTACAAAAGAACTCAGCAAACAGCGACTCCAATTGCTACTGCCGATAAAATTGAAATACAGCTTTATGATCCTCAAAAAATTGAGTTAAAGGCGTTTAAAAAAATAACTTTAGGTAGAAAAGTACTGATTGTAGGTCATAGCAATACCACTCCAGACTTTGTCAATAAGATAATAAACCAACAAGTATTTAACGATATTGAAGATACCACCTTTGGAAACCTCTATATAGTAACAATTATTGGTGACACCATTAGTTACCAACTACTCAAATTTCCTTAATTTGACAAAACCATTTTAAATTTTATTACCTTTGTCACCTATGGTAAAAACAATAAACATATTCAACAAAAGAGCGAAATTCGATTATGAAATTCTCGATACCTACACTGCTGGAATTGTATTAGCAGGTACTGAAATTAAATCTATTCGTTTGGGCAAAGCCAATATTACAGAAAGCTTTTGTGAGTTTAACAGCAATGCTGAGCTTTTTGCAATCAATACCTATATTGAAGAGTATGCTTTTGGTAATCAATTCAATCATAAATCCAGAAGTGAAAGAAAATTACTTTTAAAAAGGAAAGAATTAAAAGGTTTACTAAAAAGCGTACAAGCCAAAGGTTTAACCATTGTTCCTTTGAAATTGTTTACCAATGAAAAAGGGTTAGCTAAACTACAAATAGGCCTTTGTAAAGGTAAAAAAACCTACGACAAACGCGAATCATTAAAAGAACAAGATACCAAACGCGACTTAGAACGAATCAAAAAATCGTTCTAAGTTGTTAACTTGAATTTTACTTAAAGAAGTAATTTCTTTGATGACTTAAATCGTCAAGACTCAAAAAAACATTTCAATTATATGCACCAAATGCTTAAATTAGCGCGCGTACAAAAAGGTTTGAAAACTCGAGAAGTAGCGCAATTATTAGGCATTGATCAGGCTTTAATTAGCAAATTTGAAACCGGAAACCGTAAGCCTACAAAAGACCAATTAGTCAAACTAGCTCATTTACTTGAAATAGATATTGAAAAAATTGTGATACTTTGGCTTAAAGATAAAATCCTAAACGAAATCAATAACGAAGAATGGGCAATGCAAGCCTTACAACTCGCTCAGCAGGAATTACAAGTAATTACTAAACCAAAAAAGTTCGAGCCTTCAAAAATCCTTTTACGATTATTAGATGAAGTTGCTTCTTTGAAAAATGACTTAAGTACAATTAGTCACTTTGACCGATACCGCATCTCCAAAGCTTTAGAAATAGAACTCACTCATGAAAGTAATCGTGCTGCAGGCAACAGCATGAGTCTTGAGGAAACAGATTTGATTATCAACAAAGGCCACACGATTTCAGGTAAAAGCATGCGCGAACACCTTGAAGTCATTAATCAGCACGAAGCACTCGCCTACCTTCGTGACCTTGCTCAAAACAATACAGTTATCAGTTCTAAAGAATTACATACCCTTTATCAATTGTTAATTCGCGGAATTTCATCAGATGCAATTGAAAATCAGACAAATGAATCAAACAAGGAATTGGAAAGCTTTTTCACATGGTTCGAAAGCCAAAAAAATGAGCTTCATCCTATGATTTTTGCTGTACAAACCTATCAAAAGTTAAGAAGGCTGTCTGTTTTTGATGTTGAAATTGAAAAAATGGCGTGCCTAGTAACAAATTATTTATTCTTACTGAATGGTTATACACTTTTACCGATTATTCAAACCTTATTAAACACAACAAATTCAAGCGAAGAAGAAAATTATATCGCTGTGATTAATGAACAGAAAAACATTTTGAAACGATATGGTTTAACTACTTCAATCGAATGAAATTGAAATAGAAGCTGAAAATCTAGTAATAAGGAAAGAATATTAGCAACCTCAGTTAATTTTTATCTTCCAAAAGCGGTACAAATCGAAATTCACCAAATTCGTGTTTTTCAAATTGTGTTTCATTTTTACGAATAAGTAGCGTCATGATTTGAACGTCTTCGCCAAGCGGAATTACCAATCGACCTCCAATTTTTAACTGAGCCATCAAAGGCTGCGGGATAAAAGGAGCGCCTGCAGTGACAATAATACTATCAAATGGTGCATAGTTTGGTAAACCTTTGTATCCATCGCCAAAAGAAAGATGCTTGGGTCTAATATGCAATTTCGGAAACAAATTAGATGTCTTTTTGAACAACTCTTTTTGTCGTTCTACGCTGTATACTTTAGCTCCCATGGTACACAAAACAGCCGTTTGATACCCAGAACCAGTACCAATTTCTAAGATTTTATCTTCTTTTTTAACTTCTAACAATTGCGATTGAAAAGCTACCGTGTAGGGTTGCGAAATAGTTTGCCCTGCACCAATAGGAAAAGCCATGTCCTGATAAGCGTAATCTTCAAAACTAGAATCTAAAAACAAGTGTCTTGGTATCTTTTTAATCGCATCAAGTACATTTTTATCTACAATCCCTTTTTGCTCTAAAATGCTTGTTAGTTGATTTCGAAGTCCTTGATGTTTGGCTGTATCTCTCAAAATGGGGTAGTTTTATTTTGGTAAAAATAGAGGGAAAAATGCCAA
This sequence comes from Flavobacterium erciyesense, assembly GCF_018069925.1. Classification (GTDB taxonomy): domain Bacteria; phylum Bacteroidota; class Bacteroidia; order Flavobacteriales; family Flavobacteriaceae; genus Flavobacterium; species Flavobacterium erciyesense. Next base: position 67,792 of record NZ_JAGPXB010000007.1, read on the forward strand.
AAAGCAAATGGCAATTTGCAAAAACAATCCTTGCAATTATAGCCTGAAATTGGACTTTTTTAAATTGAATTTTAATCATATTATTGCTATTTTTGTAAAAATTACATCGTTATGCTAAAAATTGGAGTATTAGGTGCGGGTCATCTAGGAAAAATACATTTACGTTTATTACAACAATCTGAAAAATATGAATTAGTAGGTTTTTACGACCCCAATCAAGAAAATGCTGAAAAAGTAGCTAAAGAATTTGGTTACAAACATTTTAGCACTATCGCTACTTTAATACATGCTGTAGATGTAATTGACATTGTTACTCCTACTCTTTCGCATTACAAATGTGCCAAAGTCGCAATCAAGTCAGGAAAGCATGTTTTTATTGAAAAACCAATTTCAAACACAGTTGAAGAAGCCGAAGAAATTATCGCTTTGGCAAATGAATACAATGTAAAAGGGCAAGTTGGGCATGTGGAGCGCTTTAACCCAGCGTTCATTGCGACCAAAAACATGATCGAAAACCCAATGTTTATTGAAGCGCATCGTTTGGCAGAATTTAATCCTCGTGGCACCGATGTTCCTGTTGTTTTAGATTTAATGATTCATGATATTGATGCTATTTTAAGCGTAGTACAATCTAAAGTAAAAAATATAAGTGCGAGCGGAGTTTCTGTTATTTCTGACACTCCTGATATTGCCAATGCTAGAATTGAATTCGAAAATGGTTGCGTTGCCAACTTGACCGCAAGCCGAATTTCGATGAAAAACATGCGTAAATCACGCTTTTTCCAAAAAGATGCTTACATCTCAGTTGATTTCCTAGAAAAAAAATGTGAAGTCGTTAAAATGAAAGATGCTCCAGAAGTTCCAGGTGATTTTGATATGATTTTGCAAAATGCCGAAGGCGTAAAAAAACAAATTTACTTTTCGAATCCAGAGGTTGAGCAAAATAATGCAATACTTGATGAATTAGAATCGTTTGCAGATGCCATTACCAACAACACCACTCCTACTGTAACCTTAAATCAAGCAACAGAGGCGCTGCGAGTAGCGTACCAAATCATTGAATGCTTTAAAAAATAAACATAATTACTTTCAAGTTTACAGTTTTCAGTTACTCACAATAACTTTGAACTTTAAACTTTTAAACTTTAAACTTAAAATATGAAAACAATAGCCGTAATTGGTGCAGGAACAATGGGCAATGGAATCGCTCATACTTTTGCACAAAGTGGTTTTACCGTAAAATTAATAGATGTATCTGAAAAATCATTAGATAAAGGAATGGCAACTATTGCCGCTAATTTAGATCGAATGATTGCTAAAGGTACTATCACCGAAGAAGATAAAACGAAAACAATTACCAACATTATTACTTACAATGATATCGAAGATGGAGTTGTTGGCGTTGATTTAGTTGTTGAAGCGGCAACTGAAAACGTAGCTTTAAAACTAAGCATTTTTGAAAAGTTGAATAAACTTTGTTCTCACGATACTATCTTGGCTACGAATACATCGTCTATATCTATTACACAAATCGGTGCTGTTGTGGCACACCCAGAACGTGTAATAGGCATGCACTTTATGAATCCAGTGCCAATTATGAAATTGGTAGAAATCATTCGCGGTTACAACACCAGCGATGAAGTTACTAAAACCATCATGAGTCTTTCTGAAAAATTAGGAAAAACTCCTGTTGAAGTAAATGACTACCCTGGATTTGTTGCCAACAGAATTTTAATGCCAATGATCAATGAAGCTATTGAGACTTTGTACAATAAAGTTGCAGGTGTGTATGAAATTGACACGGTAATGAAACTAGGAATGGGACAACCAATGGGACCATTACAACTAGCTGATTTTATTGGTCTTGATGTGTGTTTGGCGATTTTGAATGTGATGTACGATGGATTCAAAAATCCAAAATATGCGCCTTGTCCATTACTTGTAAACATGGTTCGCGCCGGAAAATTAGGAGTAAAATCTGGTGAAGGTTTCTATGATTATTCTGAAAGCAAAAAAGCGGAAAAAATATCTAAACAATTTATTTAATGTCATAAATTTTGAAAGTCAAAAGTATCAAGGTAAACTTCTGTCGACCTTGAACTTTTGACTTTTGACCTTTGACTTTTGACTTAATTATGGCAAAAATAATTCCTTTTCAAGCAGTTCGTCCTACCCGTGATAAAGTTTGTCTTGTAACGTGCAGGTCCTACGAGGAATATGTCAATGCAGAGCTTGCTGCACAATTGGATTTTAATCCGCTTTCTTTTTTACACATTCTAAAACCCGCTTATACCAATCAAGAAAGCGTTTCTTTCGAAAAAAGATACCGCCAAGTGCATCAAAAATACCAAGATTTCAAAAATGAACTCATCTTGGTAAAAGATAAAAAACCAGCGCTATACATTCATAAAATTGTCAACAAAACGCAATCCTTTACTGGAATTATTGCAGGAACAAGCGTTGCGGATTATTGTGAAGATCACATCAAAAAGCACGAAGATATTATTGCGTTTAGAGTGCAAGTACTTAAGGAGTACATGAAACACGCTGCCTTCAACACGGAGCCGGTTTTAATGACCTACCCTGACAACAAAACTATCGAAAATTGGATTTTTAATTGTACCCAAAAATTAGCTGATTTTGAATTTTCAACTACCAAAAAAGAAATTCACTATCTCTGGAAAATTGATGACGCATTAGAAATAAGTTGGTTGCAAAAAATATTCGATCAAACAGAAAGCTTGTACATTGCCGATGGTCATCATCGAACAGAAGCCATGCGCATGCTTGCTGCGGAAAATGCTAATCCTGAAAACACGACAACGAATCATATTTTGAGTTATTTAATTTCTGAAAATAATGTCAAAATATACGAGTTCAATCGATTAATTAAAGACTTGAATAGCTTGACCAAAGCTGAATTTTTACAGCAAGTTAGTGCTCATTTCACTATCGAAAATAGAGCGCAACAACCATTTCAACCGAGTCAAAAACATCAATTTGGAATGTATCTTGAAGAGGAGTTTTACAGTTTGACTTTAAAATCTGAAAATCTAAACTTCGAAAGTCCGTTAGATTCATTAGATGCTCAAATTTTGTACACGACGATATTGTTGCCAATTTTGGGTATTGAAGATTTGCGTAATGACGAACGAATTGATTATCTTTCAGGGAAACAAGCTGTTTTAGAATTAAAAAATAAAATAGATCAAGGCGAGTTTGCGTTAGGATTCTTTCTTTTCCCTTCCAATATTAGCGAAATCAAAGCCTTAGCAGATGCTAATTTGATTATGCCACCGAAAAGCACATATATCGAACCCAAATTCAGAAGCGGATTGGTCGTTTATGAATTTGATTAGGTTAATAAAAAAAACAAAACCATGTCTATCACAAATAATTTACAGAGCATAAAAGCAGCCTTGCCGGACCACATTACATTAGTTGCAGTTTCAAAAACGAAACCTGTATCTTATTTAATGCAAGCTTATGATGCAGGTCAACGAATTTTTGGAGAAAACAAAATCCAAGAAATGGCCGATAAATGGGAACAAATGCCCAAAGACATTCAATGGCACATGATTGGTCACGTTCAGACCAACAAAGTAAAATACATGGCGCCGTTTGTAAGCTTGATTCATGGTGTAGACAGCCTAAAACTATTACAAGAAATCAACAAACAAGCGTTAAAAAACAACCGAATTATAGATTGTTTATTGCAAATATATATTGCCGAAGAAGAAAGTAAATTTGGTCTTGACGAAGCTGAACTGGCTTCCCTCCTTTCCTCAAATGAATTTGAAGAACTAAAGAACATTAAAATCGTTGGATTAATGGGAATGGCAACTTTTACTGACAACAAAGATCAAATCAAGAAAGAGTTCACGCAATTGAAAACAATTTTCGACAAAACGAAGGCTCTAACAATTTCAAACTGCCAGCTAGAGACTCTATCAATGGGAATGTCCGGTGACTATCAACTTGCGATTGAATGTGGTAGTACTATGGTTAGAATAGGAAGTAGTATTTTTGGGGGGCGATAATATGTGGTAACAAAATTCAATTTAGATAAAAATGCTTGTAAACGAACCAAATTTTGATAAAATATACAATTTTGAAGACCGTTTAGTAAGATTTGCGGGAGAATGTATTTTGTTTGTCAGAAAATTGGAAAAATCATTTGAAATTGAATATTACAAAAACCAACTTATACACTCTTCCGGAAGTTCAGCATTAAATTACGGAGAGGCTCAAGGTACGATTACAAATAAAGATTTTATTTTTAAAGTGTCGCTTTCTGTGAAAGAACTCAAAGAGTCTTGAAACTCATTAAAAGTTCTGAATTACATAAAAGCAGGAGAATTAGAGGAAAGAAAATGGCTTTTGACAGAAGTTGAAGAACTAATTGCGATCGCTTCAAAAATGATTAATAATAAAAAATAATTCAATCACAAATACAATGTGTTTTCAATGACAATAGCAATGGTAATAACAATTTTCAATTTTTAGGAATTGCCATTGATTTAAGAATTGACTTTGACATTGCTATTGATTTTTGAAATTGACATTGAAAATGTACGCAATACTCGACATAGAAACCACAGGAGGCCAATTTAACGAAGAGGGAATCACTGAAATTGCCATCTATAAATTTGATGGACACGAAATAGTAGATCAATTCATCAGCTTGGTCAATCCTGAAATTCCCATACAGCCGTTTGTTGTAAAACTTACCGGTATCAATAATGCCATGCTTACATCTGCGCCCAAATTTTTTGAGGTAGCCAAACGCATCATTGAAATTACGGAAGGTTGCGTGATTGTAGCGCACAATGCTTCTTTTGATTATAGAATATTGAGAACAGAATTTCGCAGATTAGGCTATGATTTTGAAGCCAAAACACTTTGCACCGTCGCTCTTTCACAAAAATTATTACCCGAACAACCCTCACATAGTTTAGGTAAATTGGTGCGTGCACTTGGTATCCCAATGGCCGACAGACATCGTGCCAGCGGAGACGCATTGGCTACCGTAAAATTGTTTAAAATCCTTTTAGAAAAAGATCTGGAAAAAGAAATCGTAAAAGATTTCATCAAACTAGAAGTGCAAAAAGGTATTGCTCCTAAACTCTTAGACATTGTGTCAAGTTTACCATCAAAAACCGGTGTTTACTACATTCATAATGAGAAAGGAAATCTCATTTACATTGGCAAAAGCCGAAACATAAAAAAAAGAATCAACCAACATTTCACTGGGACTACAAAAAAATGCAAAAAAATTCAAGCCGAAGTTTATACCGTAACTTATGAAGAAACGGGTAGTGAACTAATCGCTTTGTTAAAAGAAAGCGAGGAAATCAAAGTTAACAAACCCATATACAACAGGGCACAGCGCAAAAGTATCTTTCAACTCGCTTTGTATGTAGAGAAAGATGAAAAAGGATATTTGAACTTAAAACTTCAAAAAGCCGATGGCCGTAAAAAAGAAATCACATCCTTCACTTCAATCCAAGAAGGAAAAAATGCTTTGTTCAGAATCACATCTCATTACAATTTATGCCAAAAACTAACGGGCTTGTACGCTAGTAAAACAAATTGTTTTCAGTATACCATTAAAGAATGTGATGGCGCTTGCGTAGGAAAAGTATCTACAGAGGAGTACAACGCAAGAGTACAAGCTTTTATCGACAAAAATAGTTTTGACAATCAAAACATGATTTTAATTGACAAAGGCCGAACCATAAGCGAGCGCTCAGCGGTTTTGATAGAAAACGGAATTTATAAAGGGTATGCTTTTTATGATTTGAACTATCAAATAACAAATGTTGAAATTCTAAGAAACATCATTATCCCCATGCAAAATAATCGCGATGTGAAGAATATTATTCAAGGACACATCCGAAAAAACAAGACCTTAAAAATAGTTCATCTGTAAGCGCCTAAATAGTAGTAAATATGCAAAAAATGAAGTCAAAATTTGACGCTTTCAGGCAAAAAATAAACGTCATCATTTATGGCACAAATACAGTTTACGGTCGCTTATTTGACCTTGTTTTACTGTGTGTTATTCTGCTAAGTGTGATCATTGTAATGCTTGAAACAGTTAAAAGTTTTGATGCAAAATACCACAGCGAGCTCATTATTTTAGAGTGGATAATCACTATTTTCTTTACCCTAGAATATGTTCTGCGAATTATTTCACTAAAAAAACCTTGGCAATACATTTTTAGTTTTTACGGTATTATAGATTTAATTGCTACGTTACCCATGTATTTCTCGCTTTTTTTTGCAGGAACAAGTATCTTGACGGTTGTTAGAGCACTCAGGCTGTTGCGTTTATTTAAAATATTAAAGCACCCGCAATTCTCCAGCCAATCAATACACCTTAAAGAAGCACTGCTAGCCAGCCGCGGTAAAATACTAATTTTCATCTACTTCATGCTCATTAGTAGTATTATAATAGGATCAGTGATGTATGTTGTAGAAGGCCCCGCAGGAGGTTTTACAAGCATTCCAATAAGTATTTATTGGACAATTGTCACCCTAACAACAGTAGGATATGGTGACATCTCCCCAATTACACCGCTTGGTCAATCCATAGCATCTGCAGTCATGATTATGGGTTACGGAATTATTGCAGTACCAACCGGAATCGTATCGGCAGAGTTTGCTAATAGTCATCGAAAAAAATTAAAAGCCGAAAAAATAAATCCATGTGCCACCTGCGGAACAGATGGACATGAGTTTCACGCTAAATATTGTTTCCATTGCGGAACCGAATTATAATTTATTAACCTTGAAGCCAATCCAGCTGTTCACTTCAACTCCTCGTGACTTCAGTTGTTTTTCTAAGGCATAAAAGGAGCTTCCTACGGTCGCTCTTTTACACCAAAAAAAACAAACTTCAATCACTGCGGGGTTTACGTTGCCATCTGGGCTAAAAAATATGAAATACCTAATCACTATCGTCGGACCTACAGCTATCGGGAAAACTTCTTTGAGCATTGTTTTGGCAAACCACTTCAATTGCGAAATTGTTTCATGTGATAGCCGACAGTTTTTTAAAGAAATGACCATTGGCACCGCTGTTCCAAGCATAGCTGAATTGGCAGCAGCCAAACACCATTTTATTCAAAACAAGTCTATTTTTGAAAATTATACAGTCGGCGATTTTGAAAAAGAAGCCATTGCAAAACTTAACGAACTATTTCAAAATAATGATTATGCCATTTTAGTAGGAGGTTCAGGTTTGTATGTTGATGCCATTTTAAAAGGTTTTGATGAATTTCCTGAAATTGATCCTGAATTGCGTCTTCAAATAAATACACAATACGAAAAATTGGGAATTGGATATTTACAACAAAAGCTAGAAGTTTTAGATCCAACTTATTACAGAACCCTAACCACAGAAAATCCGCAAACTTTACAAAACCCACAGCGTATGATGCGTTTTGTAGAAGTATGTTTGGGAACAGGAAAACCGTATTCCTCTTTCTTGAACCAGAAAAAAAACAACCGAGAGTTCACTCCTATTGTAATCGGTTTAGAAGCTGATCGAAAAATAATCTATAACCGAATCAACCAACGTGTAGATATCATGATGAATGAAGGATTACTAAACGAGGCCAAAACTTTATATCCCAATAAAGAACTAAATGCATTGCAAACCGTAGGGTACAGAGAATTATTTAGCTATTTTGACAAAGAGTTTTCATTAGAATTTGCCATCGAAGAAATAAAGAAAAACACTAGACGATTTTCTAAACGACAATTGACTTGGTTTAAAAGAAATGAAAACACCAAATGGTTTGACTTTGAAACCCCGTACACAACCATTATAGATTACATTAAACAATACAAATAATTCATTAAATCATAATTCATACTTAATTACATGCCTATTTCCCCTAATTTCAATTCCATTATCAGCAAACAATGGGATATTAATTTTACACAATGTGCGCCAAATGGCTACTTAAAGTATACTGATTTATGCAATATGTTACAGCTTACAGCAGCTACCCATTCTGAACTTGGAGGTATCAGTTTTTATGATATGCAGGAATTTCACCAAGCTTGGGTTTTAAGTCGCATGCGCGTTGAAATAGCAGAACTTCCAAAATGGGGCGATACTGTAACGGTAACAACATGGATCAATTCATTAGAAAATTCGCGTTCCGTTCGCGCCTTAGAAATGCATTTGAACGGAAAAAAAATTGTGGGCGCCGAAACCTTTTGGGCTGTATTTAACACCCAAAAACGCCGTCCAGAAGCATTGGCTTTACCATACGATCACTTTGAACTTTATCCTGAAAAAAGAGCTACCGTACACGGATTTAGTAAAGTAAATGTAAGCACTGCCATTACCAAAATTGCCGATAAAACAGTGTATATGTCAGATTTGGATATTGTAAACCATGTAAACAATGTCAAATATTTGGAATGGTGCCTTGATTACACTGCGACACCTCTACTATTAAAACAACAATTACAAAGCCTAGAAATGAATTTTTTAAAGGAATTATCACTTCAGGATCAAGTAGAAATTTTAAACCAAGAAGATGATAACGAAAGCCTTTTTAATATTACCAAAGAAGGCAAAACTTGCTTTGCTTTACAACTCAATTGGAAATAAAAAAATGCCCTAAGAAATTAATCTTAGGGCATTTTTTTATCTATTGTGAATTTCGATTATTGGGCAACTTTGTTTTTTACAACTAACCTGAAACCTTCACCGTGAATGTTTAAAATTTCAACATCCTCATCTAATTTTAAGTACTTACGCAATTTTGCAATATAGACATCCATACTTCTTGAGGTGAAATAATTATCATCTCTCCAAATTTTGGTTAATGCTAATTCTCTTGGCATCAAATCATTTTCATGTAAAATAAGCATTTTAAGCAACTCATTTTCTTTAGGAGAAAGTTTGATTGGCTCCTCATCTTTGTACGTTAAAAATCGAAGTTTAGAGTTCAAATGGAATTTACCAACTTTGAATTCAAACTGTACTTGTTCAGCCTTGGTATCAGATGATTTTCTCTGAATAATGGCTTTAATTTTCATTAACAAAACCTCAGAGTCAAACGGTTTATTTAAATAATCATCAGCTCCTGCTTTGTAACCTTTCAACACATCTTCCTTCATAGATTTAGCGGTTAAAAATATGATTGGAACATCAGTATTTTTTTCCCTGATCTCTTTTGCTAGTGTATATCCATCTTTATAAGGCATCATGACGTCTAAAATACAGAGATCATAGGTATCCTTTTTGAATTTTTCAAATCCTTCCATACCATTTTTAGCTAAAGTCACATCAAAATCATTTAGCATCAAATAATCTTTTAAGACTGCTCCAAAATTAAGATCGTCTTCTACTAAAAGTATTTTTTTATTTACATTTTCCATATTCTAATTTATTAATGGTAATTTTATTATGAAGGTACTTCCTTTTCCCTTTTCACTTTCTACATAAACTTGACCGTTATGGTCGTCAACTATTCTTTTCACATAAGCAAGGCCTAAACCGTGCCCTTTTACATTGTGGATGTCACCAGTATGTTCTCTATAAAATTTTTCAAAAACACGTTTCTGAGCTATTTTACTCATTCCTAAACCTCTATCTTTAACTTTAATAATGATAACATCTTTAATGTTTTCAGTATAAATATCTATCTCAGGTGCGTTAGGAGAATACTTAATCGCATTCTCTAAAATATTCACAATTACATTCGTAAAATGAACATCATTGATAAGAACGGTTGTTCTAACGGCCTTAAAATAACATTGTACTTTTCCGCCTCTGTCTTCTAATATTAAATTCACGTGATCAATAGCATCCTCTATTATATCATGAATATTGTTTGAATCCTTTGTGATATCAAGCTCTTTCTTCTCTAATTTCGATATTCGCAAAACGTTTTCAACTTGGGCATGCATCCGTTTGTTCTCGTCTTTAATCATTTGCAAATACCTGAGAACTTTTTCCTTGTCTTCAATTATTTTTGGGTTCTTTATAGCATCAAGAGCTAGGTTAATGGTAGCAATTGGTGTTTTGAACTCATGCGTCATATTATTGATAAAGTCGTTTTTTATTTCTGATATCTGACGTTGTCTGATTAACTGATTTAATGCACTTGTGTAGGCTATCAAAATAATTAATGTAAAAACAATTGAAAGAATAGTAATGCTCACCAATTCTGATAACAAAAACTTCTTTTTCTGCGGAAAAGTAACCAGCAATTGGTATTTACTATTCCCCTCGTTATCTGTAAAAATCGGAATCGAATAAGTTGCCTCTTTGTTGTATTTAAAATCATTAGATTTAACAGCTGTAGCAATATTGTTGTTGTAAACACTAAACTCAAACTTGGTATTAACACCAGATTCTGCCAATTCTTTTTTAATTAATTTACTCAGTGTTTCTTTCGAAACTCGCTCCTGAATGGGCAAAACCGAAGCAAAATCTTTATAAAAAATTTCAAATGAAGCATTATCTAAAACATTCAAATTACCTGATTTTTCAATTTTAATATCAGGAATCATACTTTGGTTCAATCCTGAGTTATCTATTGAATTATCATCATAAACCTCTGTTACCCTCTTGGCACTAAAGCTTTTGAATTTATCGTTGTTATATTTTTTATCAAAGAACGAAGGCGAAATATTATAATCTTCAGAAATAATACTGTTTGAATAAATGATCGTTTTTTTGGTACGCGGATTTTTTTGAACGTAGTAAAATTCCAAGATATCATCTCTCTTTGGCACCTTACCTGTACTATCCTTGTAATGATTTATCTTATCGTAAAAATTATAAGCTTCTTGTTTCTGAATCTTTTCGGCAACATTGCCAATCACTTGGTTCACATGAAACTTGAACTGCTCATCGTTATTTTCAAAAGAATTGTTAAACCAATATACCTGTACCAGAATTATCCCGATGAGGGACAAACTCATTAACAATACAAGCAGTCTAAAGAAAAGTTTATTCATCGAAACAAATTTAGTATTTTAACAATATATTAAATGATAGATTAACCAAACATTAACATCTAGGACTGTTTTTGTTTAATCTCTAAAATTTTAAGAATTTTAGCAATTTGTACTTTAGCTAAATCTAAATCGTCATTTTCAATAACAAAATCACTTAAAGGAATTCGTTGATCATCAGCCCATTGCGCATTAATTCTTTGTAAAACAAGCTCTCTTGTAGTTTGGTCTCGTTCTACAACCCTTGCAATTCGGGCCTCAAGGGATGCAATTACAGTTATAACGCAATCACATTCTTTATATTTTCCACTTTCAAATAAAATAGCAGCTTCATAAAGTACGTAAGGAAAATGTTTTTGCTTTAGCAACCAATTGTCAAAATGTTTTTTAACTGCTGGATGAACAATTCTATTCAATTTTTGCAATTGTTGAGATTCATTAAAGACAATAGCTGCTAATTTTTGTCTGTTAATTACACCGTTTTCAATTATACTAGTACCAAATACATCTACGATAGCGGCTATAATGCTAGGATCTTGCATTACTTCCCTACCCGCGTCATCGGCTAAATAAATAGGAATACCTGCCTCTTTGAAATAAGTAGCAATAGTAGATTTTCCACTACCAATACCTCCAGTTAACCCGATAATTTTTGTCATATTATTTTTTAAAAAATAACTCTGGAAATGCTAGTTGGGGTTTTTGTTTTAAAACAATCACTTTAATGTAAGAGTTTAAAAAACCAATACCGTAACCATAAAATTGTTTCCAAACAGCAACTAGCGACAAATAGCCAATTTTAAAGCTTTTAGTTTGATAAGTTGCCGTTACAAAAAGTATAGCAAAGTATAGGAAATACAACTGTAATAAATAATCAAAATTGCAAAACACTGCTACAAGAGCTACCAATAAACCAACGATAAATACACTTGGAAAGAAAAAAGTTAATTTGTTATGCTCAGGATACCAACTGTTCAAAATAGGCCTTGCTTTACCAAACTTGTTTACTTGAATAGAGAATTTATCCCAATCAATTCGGCGTTTATGATACACATAAGCTTCTGGAAACAATTTGGTTTCAAATCCTAAATTCCACAAGCGAATGGATAAATCTGGATCTTCGCCTGGATGAATGTTGCCAAAGCCTTTTGAAGCTTGAAAGGCTTTCCGCGACAATCCCATATTGAAACTACGAGGCTGGAATTTATCTATTTTTTCTGATCCACCACGGATTCCGCCGGTTGTCAAAAAGGATGTCATGGCAAAATTGATTGCTTTTTGAATATCTGAAAAACTATCTAAAGCACGATCTGGACCACCAAAACAATCCACGTAATTTTTTTCTAATGCACTTGCCACATTATTCAGATAATTAGCTGGAATGATACAATCCGAATCAAAGATGATAAAATAATCACCACGTGCTTTATCCATACCGTAATTTCGAGAATCACCTGGCCCTGAATTTTCTTTGTAATAATAACAAATATCCAATCGATCACCATATTTGCTAGCCACATCTTGACACCTAATGGTCGATCCATCCTCAATCAAAACAATTTCAAATAACTCTGTATAGGTAGTTTTGGATAGGCTCTCTAGTAATTCATCAACTTCGTCTGGCCTATTGTATACTGGAATAATTAAGGAAAATAACATAATAGAAAATGGTGGTTTTACAACACTTTTTTAATTCAAAAAATTTTAACAAAGATACTCTAATCCATAAAAAAACCATCAACTTTTCAGCGATGGTTTTTTATATAATTTTATGATTTCGGATTAAGCAATGCTTTCAATTCCCATCATTTCATTCGCTTCCGCTTTGTAATCAACACCAGCTACGTCAAATCCGAATAAGTTATAAAAGTCTTTTCTATATCCTTCAAGATCACCAATTTCAGCAACATTTTCAGTTACAGCTTGATCCCAAAGTAATGCTACCTTTTCCTGAACATCTGCACGCATCTCTAAATCATCGATTCTGATTCTGCCTTTTTCATCAACAGGAACTTCACCGTTAGTATACAAACGCTCTTGATACAAACGTTGAATTTGCTCAATACAACCCTCATGAATTCCTTCTTGTTTCATGATTTTGTATAATAATGAAATATACAAAGGAATAACTGGAATAGCAGAACTCGCTTGAGTTACCAATGCCTTATTTACTGATACGAAAGCTTTTCCATTCAAATCAGCTAAGCTATTTGTAATTTCAAAAGCTGTAGCTTCTAGGTGATCTTTAGCGCGACCAATGGTTCCTTTTCTATAAACAGCCTCTGTCAACGCAGGCCCAATGTATGAATACGCAACAGTTGTTGCTCCTGGAGCAAGCAAATTAGCTTCTTTCAAAGCGTCAATCCACATAGCCCAATCTTCACCACCCATTACGGCTACAGTATTTTGGATATCTTCATCATTGCATGGAGCAATTGAAATTTCAGAAACTTTACCAGAGTGAAAATCAACTGTTTTATTGGCAAAAGTATCACCAATTGGCTTTAATACCGAACGGTGCAAAACACCTGTTACAGGGTGTAAACGCACAGGACTTGCTAAACTGTATACAATTAAATCAATTTGACCTAAATCTGCTTTGATTAAATCAATAGTTTGTTGTTTGATTTCTTTTGAAAATGCATCTCCGTTTATACTTTTGGCGTATAAACCTGCTTTGTGTGCTTCTGCCTCAAAAGCTGCAGAATTGTACCATCCTGGCGAAGCTGTTTTTCCTTCTGCTGGTGCTTTTTCAAAAAACACACCAATAGTAGCGGCATCAGATCCAAAAGCACTAGTAATTCTTGAGGCTAAACCAAATCCAGTAGAAGCTCCAATTACCAATACTTTTTTAGCACCATCAATACTGCCTTTTGATTTAATATATTCAATTTGATTTTTTACATTTTGCTCGCATCCCGCTGGGTGAGATGTTGTGCAAATAAATCCTCTCATTCTTGGTTCAATAATCATATTCTTGCTTATTCGTTTATGTACAGTTTTAGTTTTTTTGTGTGAATGCTTTGCAAATGATTGCCAAAACGCTGACAAATATAATTTAAAAAATTAGTTCAACAAGGCTTTTGCATGATTTAAGGCCGAGTCAGAGACTACAGTTCCAGACAACATTTGAGCGATTTCTACTACTCTATCTTCAGCAGACAGCAATCTCAATTCCGATTGCGTATCTTCTCCAACAGTTGATTTTAGAACTTTGAAATGCGCATTTCCTTTGGCAGCAATTTGCGGTAAATGCGTAATTGCAAATATTTGCATCTGTTGACTCATTTGCTTCATGATTTCGCCCATCCTAATAGCGATTTCTCCTGAAACTCCAGTATCAATTTCATCAAAAATTAAAGTAGGTAGTTTTGAATACTGTGCCAAAATAGCTTTTACGGCCAACATAATTCGCGACATTTCACCACCAGAAGCTACCTTTTTCAAAATCCCGAAATCAGTTCCTTTGTTTGCCGAAAACAAAAATTGAAGTTCATCTTTACCATTCGTATGATATATTTTTGAAGGCAATACTTGAATATCAAAGCGAACGTTAGGCATACCCAAAGATGCTAAAATAGTAACCAATTGCTCTGTCAAGACCGGAATAGCAACGTGTCTATTCTTACGAATTAGCTCTGCCATAGCATCTAATTGCTCTGTATAAGAAGACAACGAAGCAGTTAAAGATGCAATATCCTCTTCCATTGTTCCTAACTCTAAAACAGCATTCTCTAATCCAGTTTGAATAGCCAATAACTCTTCAACGGTTGCTACTTGATGCTTTTTCTGCAAAGAGAAAATCAATTGCAATTTTTGACTTAGTAAATTGAGTTGTTCTGGATCATCGATCAACTTCTCCGCATTGCGATTCATTTCAGCAGAAATATCATCAAACTCAATAGCTAAACTTGTAATGCGATCTAACAAAAGCGCATAGTCATTAGAAAAAGGAGCTATTTTTTGTAAAGCAGCTTTAATTTCATTCAAATTATGGAAAACTCCAATTTGCTCCTCGTTCGAAATTGCTAAAGCCTTTTGAAGGGATTCTTTGATGATTTCAACATTATTTAATTTTTCAAATTCTGTCTCTAAAACTTCTTGCTCACCAGCTTTTAGTTTGGCAGCCTGCAATTCTTGCAATAAAAAGGTATTGTAATCTTGTTCTTTTTTAGATTCAGCTTGTTTTTTAAGTAGCGCATTCAATTTAGATTGATCTGCTTTGAATTTTTTTAATAACGACTGATATTCTGATATCGTTACATTATTTGAAGCAATTGCATCAATAATTGCAAACTGTACTCCTTCATCAGATAATTCTTGAGTTTGTTGCTGTGAGTGAATGTCCAAAAGAAAAACACTCAAATCCTGCAACTCTTGTAAATTCGCTGGACTGTCATTAATAAATGCTCTCGATTTTCCCGAAGGCAAAATCTCACGTCTAATAATAGTTTCATCCTCGTAATCCAGATCGTTTGATTCAAAAAACGGACGAAGATTGTATTTGCTAATTTCAAACTGTGCTTCAATTACACATTTTTCTTCTTTATTTTTTAGAGAACTTAGGTCGGCTCTTTTGCCCAAAACTAATCCTAAAGCACCTAAAATAATAGATTTTCCTGCACCAGTTTCACCTGTAATAATAGAAAATCCAGAAGAAAAATCAATACTCAGCTTTTCTATTAAAGCGTAATTTTTTATCGAAAGTGACGTAATCATTAGTTTGATTTATTAATAGATAATTGGCAGTAAAAAGAGGATTTTTTTTATGAAATTAAAAAGTCATCATAGCCCACTTACTAGAGTTTAAAGGCGAAATTTTATTCAACCCATCAACCAAATCTGCGGTAGGTACAGATGGTCCTCCTGAAAAAATAGAAACTATTTCATCAGACTTAGCATCAAAAAAAACTCTTGACAAAAAAGCATTTGGCCTTGATGAATTTAATTTGGAAAGGTTGATCAGCGCTGTTTTTACGTTATTTTTCGCACTCTTACTATCCTGACTCATAACATCGAGTGCGGTGTGGTAATCAAACATTGCTTGCCTTATTGGCTGGAATGGTGGCGACAATAAATCATTAATTAGAAAGAAGCGGGTTTGATTTCCATCTGCTTGACTCCAACCTTTAGCACCACCTTGTTGTGCGACCGTTGCAATGTTTTGGGCGATTTCTAAACTACTTGAACCTGAATTGGCTACAAAAGTGTCAGCATCTAAACCCAAAATCATATAGCTGTAAAAAGCTAAAACAGAAACTAAATTAGAATCGTACGAAGCCGGGTTAAAAAACAGGTTTTCAAACTCAACGTATCTAAAACTAAAATCTTTATCGTTATAATTTAAAACTGGCGAAGCGTAAGTAGAATTATAAATTGGTCTAGAGGATTGCACCTGAATAGTAGCCGAAAATTGATCTGAACTATTAGAATTGATAGTAATATACATCGAGCAGTTAATCTTTTCAGACTGTTTTAAAACTTGGCCTGTCCAATCAGTTTTGTTAACAAACTCTGTTATCGATGTTTGTAAAGTTTTAAAAACCTGCTGATTAGTTGCACTTAACCGCTGTGAATCAACAGTAACTGTGCAGTTAAGCTGTTGTGCTTGTCCGTATCCACAAATAAAAAGGAGCAAAAAAGTAACTAATTTATTCATCTTTAACTTTCTGTATTTGTTTGACTCGGTTTTTTAAACAGCAGTTTTTTAGCTCTGTTTTAACTACAAATTAAAATGTTTCAAAACTTTTGCGACAATGTCAGCGGCAACTGCTTCTTTGGATTTCAAAGGCATTGGCTCAATCGAAAAATTCTTATCGATGAAAGTAATTTTGTTGGTAGGTGTACCAAATCCTGCACCGTCATCTTGCAACGAATTTAAAACAATCAAATCTAAGTTTTTTTTCTGAATTTTCAATTTGGCATTCTCAATTTCATTTTCTGTTTCTAAAGCAAAACCTATCAAAAACTGTTGTTTTTTCTGAGCTCCAAAAGAAGATAAAATATCTTTTGTTTTTTCCAGTTCAATTGTAAAATCATCTGATGCTTTTTTAATTTTCTGATCAGCTTTATACTTAGGCTTGTAATCGGCCACAGCAGCGGCAGCAATTGCAACATCTACATCCTTATAAAACTCGTGACATGCTTGGTACATTTGTTCTGCAGCCACAACAGGTACAACTTGAATTAAGGAATGATTTATTTTTAAATGTGTAGGACCTGTAACTAAGGTCACCGAAGCACCTAAATCAGCAGCTACTTGTGCAATATCAAAACCCATTTTTCCAGACGAATGATTACCTATAAAACGTACAGGATCTATAGCTTCATATGTTGGGCCAGCAGTAATTAGAATTTTTTTCCCTTTCAAAGGCAATTTACTCTCTAAATCAGCCTCTATAAAAGCAATTATGTTCTCCGGCTCAGCCATTCTACCTTCGCCCGATAAACCACTTGCTAACTCTCCTGTTTCAGCAGGTATCATTACATTACCGAAACTACTTAAAGCCTGAAAACTAGCAACAGTCGATGGATGCTTGTACATATCTAGATCCATTGCTGGAGCAAAATAAACTGGACATTTAGCTGATAAATAGGCCGCAATAAGTAGATTATCACAAGTGCCGTGAGTCATTTTCGATAAGGTGTTGGCTGTTGCAGGAGCAATAACTATAAAATCAGCCCAAAGTGCTAATTCTACGTGATTGTTCCATTTTTCATTCTCGTCGTCTTGATTGTAAAAACTAGAGTGAACCGGATTTTTGGAGAGCGTAGATAAAGTAAGCGGCGTTACAAAATCCTTAGAAGCAGGTGTCATGATCACTTGGACATGTGCACCTGCTTTTATGAAAAGTCGAACTAATGACGCTGTTTTATAGGCTGCAATTCCACCAGAAATTCCTAGTAGAATTTTCTTCCCGTTTAAAACTGACATAGTACTTTATTATTTGTTTGAATCTCTGTGGTAGATTTTACCGTCTAACCATTCTTGAACAGCTAAAGCGTGTGGCTTAGGCAATTTCTCGTAAAATTTAGACACCTCGATTTGTTCTTTATTTTCAAAAACTTCTTCAAGACTATCATTGTATGTAGCAAACTCTTCTAACTTCTCAGTCAATTCTTTTTTGATTTCAGAGTTAATTTGATTTGCTCTTTTAGCCATAATGGTTATCGCTTCATACACATTACCAGTAGGTTCTTCAATAACTGTTTTATTGTAAGTTATTGTATTTACTGGAGCATTCGTCTTTTTTAAATCCATGACTTTATTTATTTAGTAAATTTTTGTAAATCTTTTTCTATTCGAGCTAACATTGCTGTTACTTCTTTTTTATATTTTGTTTCCGCATTAAACTTAATCAAACTTGACTGTGCTACTTTAGCTGCATTTAAACGCTCTTCCATCTTAGCTGGAATACTATTTATCGCCAATTGGTATGCCGAATCAAATTTGTAAAACAAAGCATCCTCTTTAAAAGGCGTACCTGGGTAATCAGCTACGAAATTATCTAGAGCCACGATAGCAGCTTTGTATTCTGAAATTGTATGATAACCTTTGGCATTTTCGAACACCTTTTTTTGAATTTTTCCACTCAAAGTCTGCACAATCGCATTTGCTTCTGCTAGATAAGTTGAATTCGGATAAGCATCAATAAAAGTTTGCAATTTATCAAGCGATTTGTTAGTTTCTGTTTGATCTAAACTATACACTGGAGACAACATTGAATAACTCTTGGCGCCAAGAAACGCAGCTTCCTCTAATTTTTCACTTTTTGGATAACCTGAAACAAAACTCTCAAACTGATATCCAGCCAAATAATATTGTTTGGTTTTAAAATAAGACTGAGAAAACATGTAAAACAACTTTTCTGCTTGAGGTTTTCCGCGATACGAAGGCGATATTTGTTCAAAAAGACGAATAGCTTTATTGTATTTACCTGCATCATACATTTTAGTTGCTAAATCAAATTTAACAGCCATATCTTCTGATTTTAAGGCTTTTTGATACTCATTACAAGAACACAACAGAACAACTACAATAAAAAGCGATATTATTTTTTTCATTTTCTTACTTATTTCATGATTTGCAAGCTGAAACTACTTACAGAATCACGCCGAAGTTTCGTCGGCAAATTTAGTTATTAATTTAGCGACTGCAAAATATATTTTTTATTTAAAAAAAAGTAGCTTTTTTAGCTAATTTTTGAAAGTTTACCCACAAAAGCTGCAATTCGAGTAGACAAATCATCATTAACGGTAACCAAAGGCAAACGTACCGTATTTTCGGTTAGTCCTAATACACTAAAAACTTCTTTAATACCGGCTGGATTTCCTTGTTCAAAAATCATATCAATACTTTCTGCTAGGAGGTATTGTGTTTTAAAAGCCTCATCAACTTTGCGATTAAGCCCCAAACGAATCATCTCTGAAAATTCTTTTGGAAATCCTTGACCTATAACTGAAATCACACCTGCTCCTCCTGCCAAAACCATTGGTAACGCAATCATATCATCCCCAGAAATAACCAAGAAGCCTTTTGGTGCATCTTTGATTAATTGCATGGCTTGAACGATATCGCCTGCTGCTTCCTTAATTGCAACTACATTACTGAACTCATTTGCTAATCGAACAACAGTAGAAGGCAACATATTACTTGATGTTCTACCTGGTACGTTATATAAAATAACGGGAATTGGCGATGCTTGCGCAACAGCCTTAAAGTGCTGGTAAATTCCTTCCTGTGTTGGCTTATTGTAATACGGAGAAACCGACAAAATAGCTGCAAATGCTGATAAATCTCTCGTTTTTAACTCTTCTACTACTTTTGCAGTATTGTTTCCACCCACTCCTAAAACCAAAGGCAACGTTCCTTTATTCGCTTCGATTACAGTTTTAATTACCAATTCCTTCTCCTCGTGAGATAAGGTGGCATTTTCGGCAGTAGTACCTAAAACTACTAAATACTCAATTCCCCCATCGATTGAAAATTGAACAATTCTTTTCAAAGCTTCTATATCGATTGAAAAATCTTTTTTAAATGGAGTGATTAAGGCAACTCCGGTCCCTATTAATGCCTGCATGATAGTCTATTTATATTTTGTTAAGTATTTTTAGGTATTTGAATAATTCATCTACAAAAACCGCAGGCTTTGTATCAGCGGATTGTATCAGCAAATGGTTCAATCGTTGGTCTACGGTATCAAACCCCACTTTAAATTCTGCTTTTGATTGTTGAGCTACTTTAATCAAAAAGGGATTAGGTTCGTTAAAAAAATTAATCAGTAAATCAAACTTTATATCACAAAAATCAGTTGTCAATTTGTCATTAACACCACCGCTCCAACCGAAATCGTTCGGGCTGAAATAAGTGACATTTTCGGCAAAACAATTTGTATTATCTGATTTAAAAACTAAAAACGAACTTTTTTCGACTTTAATCCCGTGTGTCAAAACTCCCTTTAATAAATCATTGTGATACTCTTTCTTTTGATCATCTGCTAGTATTCCAACTGTTTTAATACGGCTGTTTACCACGTTTGTTCTTAAATTACCCCATCCAGAATTTAATGTTTTTTTTACCAAAAAACGCTTTAAATAATTTAAAAACATAGTACTTTTACCTGATTACAAATTTAATTAATAAAGTCGCATTTAAAATGGTAAATTTAAAAAAGTATAACGATTTTTTGAAACTTTTTGTTATATTCTTAACACTTAATAGTATTGCATCATGTAGCAATCAGCAATATTACGTTACAAAAATTGAGGGAAAGAAAGTTCCAATTAACAATACGAATTCGCAAGTTGCTGCAATTGAAAACTTTGTAGCTCCATACAGAGAGCACATCAATAAAGATTTGGATAATGTTTTGGCAATTTGCCCTGAAACACTTGACAAAAGTACCGGGAAATGGCAAACCAAAATTGGAAATTTAATGGCTGATGTAACATTACAATATGGTACCAAAGCATTTCAATTAAGAGACAAAAAAAGTATTGATATTTGTTTGCTTAATAGTGGCGGTATTCGTTCTATTCTTCCAAAAGGTAATGTAACAGCTCGCACTGCCTTTGAAATCATGCCTTTTGAAAACAGTCTAGTTGTAATTGCACTAAAAGGAGAGCAAATTATTGAAATGGTAAATTTCTTTATTGCCGAAAAAAAACCACATCCTTTAGCAGGAATTACTTTTACAATTGACAAAAACAAACTTGCAAAAAATATAGTAATACAAGGAAAACCGATTCAAAACGACGCTATTTACTACGTTGGTACCAACGATTACTTAGCCAACGGCGGAGACAATATGAACTTTTTCAAAAAAGGAATTCAAAAATTTGATTTGGAATACAAATTACGTAACATCTTAATTGACTATTTCAAAGATGTTGAAACTATTGCGGTTCCAAACGACGTGCGAATCACAGAAGAATAAAAATATAGTTTTTAAACAGAACTAAATATAAAATAGTAGTAGCAAAATAGATTAAAACCGATTAGGATTTTCTATTTAGCAATAACAAAATTAGGAACAGCATTCTAAGTTAAAAATATTGTTCCTGCTTTTAATAAAAAAGTATACACATGAAAAGAAGAGAGTTTATAGAAAAAACTGCTGCCGGTTCTGCACTACTTGGCTTAGGAGTATCGTTAAGTAGTTTTGGTACTTCAAAAACAAAACATTTGACTATTTTACACACAAATGACGTACATAGTTACATTGATCCGTTTCCAGCTGACCATCCAAGAAATGCAAATATGGGCGGTGTTGCACGCCGCGCTGCATTAATTGAAACCGTACGCAAAGAAAATCCAAATGTATTATTATTAGATGCGGGAGATATTTTTCAAGGAACTCCCTATTTTAATTATTACGGAGGTGAATTAGAGTTCAAATTAATGAGCATGATGCAATACGATGCTTCTGCTATTGGGAATCATGATTTTGACAACGGAATTGATGGTTTACGCGCACAATTGCCTCATGCAAAATTTGATTTTTTATGTGCTAATTACGATTTTAAAAATACTGTGATGGACGGTTTTGTAAAACCATTCAAAGTATTTAACAAGGATGGTATCAAAGTGGGTGTTTTTGGACTTGGAATAGAATTAGCCGGTTTAGTTGATAAAAACTTATCGAAAGAAACAGTCTACAATGACCCACTTGAAATTGCGCAAGATATGGTTCGCATTTTGAAAAAAGAACAAAAATGCGATCTTGTAATTTGCCTTTCGCATTTAGGATACAAATACAGAGACGAACCAAACAAAATATCTGATATAAAATTAGCAGAACTAACACAAGATATCGATTTGATTATTGGAGGGCACACGCATACTTTTTTAGACAAGCCAACAGTTGTAAAAAATAAAGCTGGTCAAGATGTACTAGTAAACCAAGTGGGCTGCTACGGCATAAATTTGGGGCGTATTGACTTTTACTTCGATAATGATAAGGCAAAAGCTATCGATGGCAAAACTATAATTGTATAAAACCTTCCTATTGAAAATAGGTTTTACAAAAAAAGAATCGATTTAGTTAATCGATTCTTTTTTTTTTACGAAAGCGTAACGAAATCTGACTTATCCTCAATGTCACGTACATACTTATAAAAAGAATAATAACAACATACGTGAAGTATCATTATTAAAGGTTCGAAATGAGATAAAGGAAATTTTACCAAAAAGCATTTTTCGATTAGTAATAAAAAATAAAGCGAAGCATACAGGATTCCAAAAATAAACAACCAAACTGTATTATTACTTAAGTATTGATTTATGTACAAAGATGCGATAATACCTAATGCAACAGCAACAACTACATTCTGAATTATAATTACAGTGTAACTATTGGCTGGCAATCCTTCTGAATTGATCAGTAAATAAGAGAAAATACTTAAAAATGGCATAACGGCCAAGATTGCAATTCCTGTTTTTTTGACCCTTTGTAGTTTTAAAATTAAAACAATCAATAAAATCCGAAAAATTACAATCGAAATTACTCCTAGAATCACAAATAACATCGAAGGATTCATCATCAATACACTTGCGGCCAACAAAAAAATGCAACAAATAATAAAAATAGGATTTCTTCTTTTTGATGATAACCAATACAAGGCTATTAAAAAAACAGCTATCGTTGGCTTATATAAAACTGTAAATAGATGATTTTCTCTCCATTCCGCAACTACAGCTACTAACGAAAATGCAAAAAGCAAAAAAACAAGAATGTTTTCAGTCGAAAATTGAGTTTTTTTAAATGATACCATAATTATTTTAAGCTATTAAGTTCATAAAATCATCCTCCGAAATAATCGAAACATTCAACTTTACAGCCTTGTCCAATTTTGCAGGACCCATATTTGCTCCAGCGATCAAATAATTTGTTTTGGCAGAGATAGAACTTCCTACTTTTCCGCCGTTATCTTCAATTGCTTTCTTCAACTCGTCACGAGAAAATTTCTCAAAAACACCAGAAACCACAAATGTTTTTCCAACCAACAAATTAGTTGCATTAGGATTTGTATTTTCTAATAGCTCAAACTGTAAACCATAATCTTTTAAGCGCTGTATGGTAATACTGTTTTGTTGGTTTTGAAAAAAGTCCATGACACTTTGAGCAATGCGCTCTCCTATTTCATCAACTAACATCAACTCTAACAAATTTGCCGCTCGCAAAGCATCAATACTTTTATAATACTTGGCCAATTTTTTAGCGACAGTTTCACCAACAAAACGGATTCCCAATGCATAAAGTACACGCTCAAACGGTATACTTTTTGATTTTTCGACACCATTTACTAGGTTTTCAGCTGATTTTTGAGCCATCCTTTCTAATGGTAAAATATCAGCAACCTTCAAGTCATAAAGATCTGCGTAATTTTGAACTAAATTGTTTTGATACAATAGCGCAACTGTTTCGCCACCCAATCCTTCAATATCCATAGCTTTTCGAGAAATAAAATGCTGAATACGACCTATAATTTGCGGCGGACAACCATAAAAATTGGGACAATAATGATTAGCTTCGCCAGCGTTCCTTACTAGATTACTTTCACATTCCGGACATTTATCAATATACATCGTAGGCTCAGCGTGAAGGAGTCGTTGGGTTAAATCAACAGCAATAATTTTCGGGATAATTTCGCCGCCTTTTTCAACAAAAACAGTATCTCCAACCCGAATATCTAATTTTTCAATTTGATCCGCATTGTGTAAGGAAGCTCTTTTTACAATTGTACCTGCCAACTGTACTGCCTTTAAATTAGCAACAGGTGTTATTGACCCTGTCCTACCTACTTGATACGAAATAGATTCTAAAATGGTAGCAACCTGCTCTGATTTAAATTTATAAGCCATCGCCCATCTTGGTGATTTAGCTGTATAACCCAATTCGTCTTGAAATTGTAGGTTATCCACTTTTATGACTACACCATCTGTTTCGTAAGGCAAATTGCTTCGGTTTTGATCCCAAAATTCAATAAATTCAAAAACCTCGTCTAAATTTTGAGCCAATTTTGATTCTTGAGGAACTTTAAAACCCCATTTTCTCGCAGCTTGTAAGCCTTCAAATTGAGATTGAAAAGGAAGGTTGGGGCCAATCATAAAATACAACAAACAGTCTAGCGGGCGTTTGGCTACTTCGGCACTGTCTTGTAATTTTAAACTTCCTGAAGCTGTATTCCTTGGATTTGAATAAGGTGTTTCACCAAGGGCAATCAAATCTTGATTCATTTTTTCGAAACCTGCAAAAGGCAAAACGATCTCACCACGAATATCGAATTTTTCAGGAAAATCATTTCCGTTCAAAGAGAGAGGAATTGATTTGATAGTTTTTATGTTATTCGTAACATCGTCTCCTTGAAAACCGTCACCACGAGTTAATGCCCGTTTCAACTGTCCGTTTTCATAGGTAATACTTATAGAGGCGCCATCGTATTTAAGCTCACATGTATATTGCAAAGGTACATCACCTAAAGTTTTCTTTATTCGGTTTTCCCATTCTATTAAATCTTCTTTTGAATACGAATTATCTAGCGAATACATGCGGTATTCATGTGCAACAGTTTCAAAATTCTTAGTTACAGCACCACCAATTCTCTGCGTTGGAGAATTAGAATCGTACCATTCTGGATGTACATTTTCAAGATCTTGAAGGGCCTTTAGTTTCATATCAAATTCATAATCCGAAATTAATGGTGTATCTAACACATAATAATTGTGGTTATGAAAGTGTAATTCTTCGCGTAATTTTAATATTATCTTTTGGTCATCCATAAAAAAAAATTGGTCATTTTAGTACCTATAATCAGTGTACTAAAATAACCAAATTAAACCAAAAAAC
This sequence comes from Flavobacterium erciyesense, assembly GCF_018069925.1. Classification (GTDB taxonomy): domain Bacteria; phylum Bacteroidota; class Bacteroidia; order Flavobacteriales; family Flavobacteriaceae; genus Flavobacterium; species Flavobacterium erciyesense. Next base: position 93,129 of record NZ_JAGPXB010000007.1, read on the forward strand.
AACATAATTAGGATGTGATAATCGAGTTTATTTGTTGGTATAACTGACCGTCGCTCAAAAAAGCTCCTTGTTGTATCAATTGAAAAATTGATGAATTTCGCTCTTCTGTGAATTCTTTTTTACCTACTTTCATTTCAATAGTATCAGTAAACATATTGTCACTCAACCATTGTAAACCTTCACGCGTTAGAAAATCAACATCAGGAACTAATGATTTTAAAACAATTGATTGTACGTGTGTATCAAAACATTCAAAAAGAAAAATATGATTTTTAGAAAAATGCTCTAAAAAAGTTGCTCTAGACAAAACACCTTCCCAAATCAAATCAGAGAAAACATCTAATTCTTGCTCTGCTACTTCAGGTTTTTCTAATTTAATTTTATCCCATTCCGCTTTATCAATTGCTTGGGTTGCTAAGAAATTAGTAAACTCTTGCGTTAATTCTTCAAATTGCTCTTTTGTAAGTCTTGAATATTTCATGAAATATATAATTGCTATTGGTCCGAATACGGACTTTGATTAAAATAAAAATGGGTGCAAATTTATAATTTTAAAACCAAAAAAGCCTTCTTTTTCAAGAAGGCTTTTGGGTACTTTAAAATATCTACTAAAAGATATATCTTAATCCGAATTGTGCTTGCCATCTTGACAATAAGCTAGCATCATAATTGAATGTTTTTGTTTGCGTTCCGTTAAAAGTATAAGTAGGTACTTTTGTAGTTTGATTAACGCTAACTCCAATAGGTTGGATACTTGTAGGAACCTGTACTAATCCCCAATCAGAATTGATTAAATTTCCAACATTTAAAACATCAATACTAAATTGAATAGTGTTAGTTTTAGACGATTGAGAAGAAGGCTTAAAGTTAAAATCTTGAATTAATTTCATATCCCATTTTCCTCTCCAAGGTGCTAAAGCTCCATAACGTTCTGCGTACTGCCCTCTTCTACCACTCAAATACTTATCTTGACTAATAAATGCATCAAAAGCAGCACCTTGACCAGGAGCACTAAATGCCATAGCACCAATTTCAGTAGTAGTTGGAACGTAAATTAAGTCGTTAGTTCCTGATCCGTCATTATTAATGTCGCCACCGTAAATGTAGTTAAAACGACCTCCTTGAGCATATTCAAAGAAAGTTGAAATTGTTGTAGCCCATGCATCATTAGAACCGTATTTCCATTTTTTTGAACCTACACCAATAAAACGGTGTGTATCTCCATATTTAGAATTTGATAAAACAGCATTGTTTACATTTCCTAAAGCAGGATTAAATGCAAACGCATCACCTGTAATTTCAGCTTCGATAGAGTTCACATCTTTGGCAACTAGGTAGTTGTAAGCTAAACTAGCGAATACTCCGTTATCAAATGTTTTTTGCAACTTTACAGAAGAGTTCAAAACATAACCTTTACTAGAATTGGTCATTACATAAGCATTGTTAGCACCTTTATCTGAAGCATTGTAGATTAAACGATTATCTACACCTGCCAAAGTACCTGATGGAGTTCTTAATCCCCAGTTTTGAACGTGTACCCCATTAATATCTTTATTGTAAGCAACATCAAGTGTAGCAATATAATTATTTTTGAAACGGTGATCCAAACCTAAACTACTTCTCCATACTTGTGGCCACTTAAAGTCTTTATCCATAATTTGGAAGAAACCATCATCAGCACCACTTACTTGATTTCCTAACCAAACGAAAGGAAGTTTTCCTGTAAAAATTCCAGAACCTCCACGCAATTGTGTTGTTTTATCACCTTTTACATCCCAATTAAAACCAAATCTAGGAGACCACAACAATTCAGCAGTAGGTAACGTAGTTGAGATTAATTGCTCATTCATTTTAGTTGTTGGATTGTAATACAAAGTGTTATTGTTTCTTGTAGCTCCATTTTGCGTATCAATATATTTCTGAATCAAATCTGACGTATTAAAATACAATGGCTTATCAACTCTAATACCATACGTGAATTTGAAATTCTCAGTAATATTCCAATCATCTTGCACATAGAATGCAGCTTGACCTACATTTAATTCCGCTAATTTCCAGCCGTTATCAGCACCAACAGCAAAAGTGTTTTTTGTTGCAGCTGTGTTTTGCGCGTAAAGTAAATTTTGTGCAATAATACTACTAGCAAATGGTTTAGCAGCATCTGTTAAAAAATCTTGTACACTGAAGTACGGAGAAAAGAAAGTTCCAGCATAACCATTTGGATTACCAAAATTATCATAACCAGCAAGATTAAATGAGTTTTCAAATTGGTACTTTTCAAACGAACCACCAAAGGTAAGTGCATGTGTTCCTACAGTATAATTTAAATTATTTGTAATTTGTAAAACCTTTTGACTTAAAGTATTATTGATAGAGAAAGGCTCGTGTCCTGCGATAATATAATTAGATCCATTACTTTGAATATTAATTACTGGTGCTGGTGTCGAAAAAGGGTTTCTAAAATCATTGAATGTTGTGTATCCGGCTTGTAATTTGTTAGAAACAGTTTCACTCACTTTTGAATTAAGCTCTACTAAAAATGAACTCAACTCATTGTTAATTTGGTAACCTGATTTTTCAAATTGAAGTGTATTTGCATCCGGTCCTCTAAATCCTAATGCTGATGGATGTGCTGGTTTATCTTTACTAGCATCTAAAAAATTGTAGATAACTGCTAATTTATTGTTGTCATTGATATTCCAGTCCAATTTAAAAATTCCTTTATTAGAATTTGAGTTGTGCTTGAAACCTTGATAAGCTCCAGCATTGTATCCCAATCTACTCAATGCAGATGAAACAGCAATTAAATCAGACTCTAAAACTCTTGATTCATTCACTCCGGCAACTCCATCACCATTATTAGCCACGAAATTAGACCCCAAATCACTTCTTTGGTCAATTTCATAATTGGCAAAAAAGAAAAGTTTGTCTTTTACAATTGGTCCACCTATGCTAAAACCTGCTTGAGTTTGCTCTAAAGAAGGAACAAAAATATCTTGTCCTTTAATACGTCCACCTGTAAGATCTTGATTTCTAAAAAAAGCATAAGCTGTACCATGAAACTCATTAGTACCTGATTTAGTAACTGCATTCACAGATGCTCCTGTAAAACCAGATAAAGTAACATCATAAGGAGCAGTAGCTACTTGAATTTGATCAATTGCATCTAATGAGATTGGTTGAGAACCCGTTTGTCCACCTGGTGTAGCAGCATCTAAACCAAAAGGGTTGTTAAACACAGCTCCGTTCAATGAATAACTATTATATTGATCATTGCGACCACCAAAAGACCCTCCACTTGCAGATGGCTCTAAACGTGTAAAGTCCTCTGCAGATCTAGAAATTGTTGGCAAAGCTGATAACTCTTTTCTACCAATTGTAGTCTCAGCACCTGTTCTACCGTTACCAAATACTTTGTTTTTAGCTCCTGTAACTTTCACCTCGCTCAATTGCATACTTTCGTCTGATAATTCTGCATCCAAAATTAATGCTTTACCAAGTTCTAAATAAACCTCATTAAATTCTTGAGATTTGTAACCTACAAAGGAAACGGTAATCTTGTACGGTCCACCAATACGCATGTTAAGCATATTGTATCTTCCATCTACGTTTGAAACTCCAGAATATTTAGATCCTGTAGGAGTGTGAACTGCTAAAATTGATGCCGAAGGTAATGTTTCACCCGTTGTGCTTTTTACAATTCCTTTAATACTAGAAGTTGTAGTTTGACCAATCATGGTGACCGAACTACAAAAGATAAGTAATAATGTAATGATTTTTTTCATTTGTTTGAGTATGTATTGTTTGTGGCGCGAAATTAAGCAAAAAAAAATCACTCCGAAGAGTGATTTTAGTAATTTATTAACGAAATGCTAACAAAATATTATTTTTCTGCAACAATTTCATAGTCTAATTCAACTATAACATCTCTGTGTAAACGTACACTAGCAGTATATTTACCAGTACGTTTCACAATTCCGCTTGTGATGAATTTTCTATCAACCGATTGACCACCTTTAGCTAATGCCTCAGCGATATCACTGTTAGTGATTGAACCGAATAATTTTTCTCCACCTGCTTTTGCAGAAATTTTGATTTCAATTGCTTTTAAAGCTTCACCAAGTGCTTTTGCATCTGCAACCACTTTAGCTTCTTTGTGCGCTCTTTGTTTTAGGTTTTCAGCCAATACTTTCTTTGCAGAAGAAGTAGCTAATTGAGCGAACCCTTGTGGGATTAAGTAATTACGACCGTAACCATTTTTTACAGTTACTACATCGTCTTTAAACCCTAAATTTTGAACGTCTTGTTTTAAAATAAGTTCCATGTTGTTGTCCTTGTATTGTAGAAGTTAGCCCGCCTAGGCGAGGCAACAACTTTGATTAATTATTATTTAAGTAAATCCGCTACGTACGGCATTAAAGCTAAGTGACGTGCTCTTTTCACAGCTACAGACACTTTTCTTTGGTATTTCAAAGAAGTTCCTGTTAAACGACGAGGAAGAATTTTTCCTTGCTCATTTACAAATTTCAATAAGAAATCAGCATCTTTGTAATCAACATACTTGATACCTGATTTTTTGAAACGACAGTATTTCTTAGTTTTGTTAGTTTCTATGTTCAAAGGCGTTAAATATCTGATATCTCCGTCTTTTTTCCCTGAAGCTGATTGTTGTAATGTTGCCATGATAATTAAGCTTTTGTAGATTTTAATTTAGTTCTTCTTCTTTCAGCCCATGAAATAGCATGTTTATCAAGACTTACAGTCAAGAAACGCATAACTCTTTCGTCACGTCTAAATTCAGTTTCAAATGCAAGTAGTACTTCTCCAGATACTTTAAATTCAAACAAATGGTAAAAACCACTTTTTTTGTTTTGAATTTCGTAAGCCATCTTTTTAAGACCCCAGTCTTCTTTCGACACCATTTCAGCACCTCTACTAGTAAGAAAATCTTCAAATTTGCTTACTGTTTCCTTTACCTGAACTTCAGATAAAACGGGATTTAAAATGAAAACAGTTTCATAATGATTCATAAAAATATATTTATTGTTAATTTGGGTGCAAAAGTAATCATTTTTTTAAAATAAGCAACATTATTTCATTTTTATTCGACGTATGACAAAAAAAGGAATAGCAAGTGGTTACAGATTAAAAAATAATTATTATGTTTACAATGCCAAATCTAAAAATTGAAAAATTATGAAACTAAACTGTGTAGTTGTAGATGATAGCTCCATTCAGAGAATGATTATCGCAAAGTTAGTTAATAATCACCAAAGCCTACATTTAATCGGTGATTTTTCTAATGCTATTGAAGCGCGTAGTTGTATGTCTATTCACAATGTTGACCTGATTTTTCTCGACATTGAGATGCCAGTAATTAGTGGATTTGATTTTTTGGATGGTTTAAAAGTCAAACCGCAGATCATTTTTATCACCTCAAAAGCAGAATACGCAATGAAGGCTTTTGATTATGATGCCACCGATTATTTACAAAAACCAATTGCAATTGATCGTTTTAATTCGTCTGTAAAAAGAGCTATTGATTTTCATTTACTTAAAAAAGAAAATAAAGACGAAGAAGGTGATCACATTTTCATTAAAAGTAATCTTAAGAAACTAAAAATATTTACATCAAAAATCAAATGGATTGAAGCATTTGGAGATTATGTAAAAGTAGTGACAGAGGATGATAGTAATTTGGTTTTGTCTACAATGAAGGCTTTTGAAAGCGACTTACCAAAGGATAAGTTTGTTCGTGTACACAAATCGTATATCATCAATATTGACAAGGTAGAACGTTTTAATAGTAAATTTGCCGAAATAGGTTCGACAAAAATACCATTGAGTCGTCACAAAAAAGAAGATTTAGTAAAAGCTTTGTCTTTTTCTTAATAAAAATCAACATTTACAGAAACTTTAATTGCTCTGTATTGCGCAACAGCTTCAAAACTATTCAGGATTTTCTGGATAGTTTTTTTTGTTGTAGCAACCCCAACATTTTGAGGCATTTTAATCATAATTGTACGCAAATATTCATTACGAATCCTACTTATCGCTGGCTCTTCTGGACCCAAAACAGGCATATCTAAATTTTGTTGTAAAACCTGATACAACCACAGAGAGCCTTGCTTCAATTTATCATAATCACGCTGCTTTAAAGTAAGCTTAATGATTCTAAAGTAAGGAGGATACTTATAAATTTGCCTATCATACAATTGCTCTTTATACATACCAACATAATCATTTCTGGTAACTTGTTGAATCGTATTGTGATTGACATTGTAGGTTTGAATAATTACTTTTCCTTGTTTTTGAGCGCGCCCTGCCCTACCTGCAACTTGTGTCATCATTTGATAACTACGCTCAAAAGCACGAAAATCAGGATGGTAGAGCATATTATCAGCGTTTAAAATCCCAACTAAGCTTACGTTATCAAAATCCAGTCCTTTGGCCAACATTTGCGTACCAACCAAAACATCAATTTCTCTATTTTTAAAGGCATCAATTATACGTTCAAAGCCAAATTTACCTCTTGTCGTATCTTGATCCATACGTCCTATTCTTGCATTCGGCAAAATAGTAAGTAACTCTTGTTCTATTTGCTCGGTACCAAATCCTTTAGTCAACAAATCAATACTAGAACATGAATGACAATTAGTTGGTTTCGCCATAGTATAGCCACAATAATGGCATCGCAATTGATTTTTATTTTTATGATAAGTCAAACTTACGTCACATTGCTGACATTGCGGAACATGCCCACAAGTCATACATTCTACCACAGGTGAATAACCCCTTCTATTCTGAAATAAAATTACTTGTTCTCCCAACGAAAGTGCTTGCCCCATCTCAGCAATTAAAACATCACTAAAATGACCTGTCATTTTTTTCCTGAAATATTTATCTTTTAAATCAACCAATTCAATGACCGGTAGCTGCACGTTACCGTATCGTTTACTAAGCTCAACTAATCCAAACTTTCCGGATTGTGCATTGTAATAGGTTTCGATACTTGGTGTTGCAGATCCTAGTAGCACCTTAGCTTTATGAGAATGAGCCAATACAATAGCCGCATCTCTCGCATGATAACGTGGCGCAGGATCTACTTGTTTAAAGGTTTGTTCGTGCTCTTCATCTACTATAACCAAACCTAGATTTGAAAATGGTAAAAACAAAGCAGAACGGGCACCAATAACAACTTGCGCTTTTTCTGAATTTGACAAAACTTGCCTCCATACTTCAATACGCTCGTTATTATTGTATTTGGAATGATAAACAGCCACTTTGTTACCAAAATAAGCATTTAACCGGCTGACTAATTGAGTGGTCAACGCAATTTCAGGCAACAAATACAGGGTTTGTAATCCTGAGTTTAGATACTCTTGAATAAGCTGAATGTAGATTTCCGTTTTACCACTTGAGGTTACACCATGCAATAAGCAAACTTCTTTAGACTCAAAAACTGCCTTGATAGCCAAGCTCGCTTCCTCTTGTTGCTCACTCAATTTCAATTCGCTGGCATTTTTGGCTCCAAATTCTACGCGATCTGTTTCTAAAAAATACTCTTCGAAAATTTCTTTTGTTATTAAAGCTTTAACAACTGCAATTGATGACTGTGTTATTTCTACTAATTTCTTTACTGTTACCGGCTTTTTTTCACTTGCACTAAGTTGAAAAAAAGCCATCACAATTTCTCGTTGTTTTTGAGCGTTTTTTAAGTTGTTTAGCAAAACACCCAAACCCAAATCGCCATCATATTGAGAGTGCAAGCGCACATATCGAATTAATTTGGGCTTATAACTTTCTTGAATCGCTTCCTGAAGTACTAAAATATTTTTATCAACTAACTTTTGAATGACAGGAAAGATATTCTTCTTGTTCAATATTGCAATAATATCGTTGACTTTTAAGGTAGCTTGTTGTTGTAGCGCCTCGTACACTAAAAACTCATCGTCACTTAATAGTGAAACATCTATTATTGTACTATTTTGCTGCGAAATAACTGTTTCACTCTCCAACAACAAAGCGCTTGGCATGGCACCGCGGTACACATCACCAATAGCACACATGTAATACGATGCAATCCATTGCCAGTGTTGTATTTGAATCTCAGTAACAACTGGTTTTTCATCTAATATTTGGTTAATTTCTTTTGCTTCATACAAAACAGGCGCGTTTTGATGCGTAGCTATCGCTAAACCAGTATAAATTTTACTTTTACCAAACGGAACCGCTAAGCGCATCCCTATTTGAATAAACTTATATTCTTCCTCGGAAATAGCATACGTAAAGGTCTTAGCCAAAGATAGCGGCAAAATTACTTCAACAAAATACATGTATTATTTTTTTACTTTGAAAGCTTATTACTTTACGTTTTTGATTTATTCAAAACCTAAATGAGGCGTTTATTTAACTCTATTCCAAGTTTGAGTACGACCAAAAAGAGATACTCCAATGTACCCTCGTACATTTAATTTATCATTCCCCTCAAGTGCAATAAAACATTTGTACTGCTTTCCGGTTGTTGGATCTACAATTTTCCCTCCATTGTATTCTTTTCCGTCTTTTTTAAGACCTTTAATGATAACAAGACCCATTACTGGTTTGTTTTTATCTTCTCCAGTACATAAAGTACAAAGGCTTTTTCTTTTATCTGCCTCTACGATATCAACAATTTTACCATACAAAAGTCCAGCACGTTCATAAATTTCGACCGTAGATTTAGGCTTACCTGTTTCATCGTCAATAGTTTTCCATTTACCAACTACTTGATTATTTTGGCCATAAAATGCCATTGAAATCATAATTGCTACTGCGGTAATCACTTTTTTCATTCTAATCTTATTTTTATTATTTTTTACTAAAACTATTCCCTTTTAAACTACTCTTTTTTTGCACGCAACTTAGAGACTGTTGCATTCAATTCAAATCCCAACAACAAAATTACACAGTTAATCCAGATGTAAAACATCAAAATTAAAAGCGTTCCAATGGAGCCATACAACTCATTGTACTTAGAAAACTTGGTTACCCAAATCCCGAAAAGATAAGAATCAATTAAAATTAAAATTGTTGTGAATACAGATCCTATCGAGATAAATGCTCTATTGCCTACTCTTTTAGTTCCGAATTTAAAAAGTACCGACGTAGTAAGCAAAATCATCAAAATTACAAAGGCATATCTACCTGCAACGATGAGTAAAACTTGATCACTAAATACTGTTTTTTGCAACAAAACTTCAAAAACAACAATGGTTGCTACGGTAACCAAAAGTAAAACCGACAACAACAAAGACATTGCTAAAGCCACCAAATACTGCCTAACAAAACCCCTTTTTACAATAACATGTCTTGAAGTTTGAAAACCACCAAGAATTCCGTTTAAACCATTTGCCATCAAAAAAATAGATAACATAAAACCCGAAGACAGCAAACCAGAATCACTATTATTCAAAATATCACTGATGATTTTATAAATAGCATCATAGGTATTGGGCGGAACACCATCTTTAACGAATAGTAAAAAATCCTCCTGAAAACCATCAATTGGAATAAAAGGAATCAAATTCAAAATAAAAAGTGCAAAGGGAAACAAAGCCATAAAAAAACTAAAAGCAATGGCACTGGCATGATACGGAACGGCACTTTCAACAATTCCTTTACTGTAAAGAACAATCAAATCATATAAAGACAAACCTTGTAACCATGGTAACTTCAATTTTTGAAGTCCCGAGATTACATGCCTAATCACAGGCATTTTAACAAGTTTATCTTCTAATAAGAGATTCATATTGCTTTTAAACTCAAGTCCATGTTATAAACAGAGTGAGTCAATGCTCCTGAAGAAATGTAATTTACTCCACATTCTGCATAGGCTCTAATCGTGCTTTCGTTGATATTTCCGGACGATTCCGTCAGACATTTATCTCCAATTAGCGCAACTGCTTTTTTGGTATCTTCAAAGTTAAAGTTGTCAATTAGAATTCTGAAAACACCTTCACTTTCTAAAATTTCCTCAATTTCAGCTAAATTTCTTGCCTCTACAATAATCTTTAGATCGAGCTTATTTGCTTCAAGGTAAGCTTTGGTTTTTGCAATTGCCAACGTAATTCCCCCAGCAAAATCATTATGATTATCCTTAAGCATTACCATATCATACAAAGCAAATCGATGATTTTCTCCGCCACCAATTTTTACAGCCCACTTTTCACAAGCTCTAAATCCCGGTGTGGTTTTTCGAGTATCTAAAATTTTAGTCTGAGTTCCTTCTAACAATTGTACATATTGATTGGTTTTCGTGGCGATTGCGGACATTCTTTGCATCGAATTTAAAACTACTCTCTCTGCTTTCAAGATGGATTGTGAACTACCACTTACGTGAAAAACGACATCTCCTTTTTTTACAAAATTCCCATCTTCAATAAAAGTTTCAACTTGCAAATCAGCATCAACGTATGCAAAAACCTTTTTTGCAAAAGCTACACCAGCGATGATCCCATCTTCTTTTACCAATAACTTCGCTTTTCCTGCTGCATCAATAGGAATGCAAGCTAGTGAACTATAATCTCCGGTTCCTACATCTTCTCGAATTGCATTTTCAATAATTAATTGTAATTCCTTTTCGAACTGTTTTTCGCTGATCATTTTTCGATAATTTTTGAATTGCTAAAATAGGTTATATTTTGCGGACTAGGAAATTTGGAAACAAGCAACTTTATTAAAAAATTGATAAATAAAGACTTTTTCACATGTAACTTCTGAGAACCAAAACCCTACCCTAATTATTTTGGCAAATAGCAATAATCAAGTATCTTTGAGTTTCTAAAGAATGAACTATTATGAAATCTTTGCTCTATTATAGCGCTGTTGCGCTCCTTACACTGACTTCTTGCAACAAAGAAACTCAAAAGCCTGCGCCAAATAAAATTGTAGTTCCTTTTACAGAAGTAGGACGCCAAATGAAAAGCGAAGTTCCAAATGCTACTCCAGCAACTAGTTTAGCCGTTGCGCCTACTAGCGCTGACGTAAATCCAGCACATGGCCAGCCAGGACACCGATGTGACATACCCGTAGGAGCTTCATTAAGCACACCTGCAGCTCCAACTCCTGCAGCAACACAAAAATCGGTACCACAAAGTACTACAACACAGCCCGCAACAATTCCAGCACCTGTAGTCACTGAAGCAGGAATGAATCCGCCACATGGCCAAGAAAATCACCGCTGTGATATTGCCGTTGGTGCTCCATTACCAAAAGTGTAAAAAATGGAAACAAACTCTTTGGAAACCATTATTCTTTTCGATTCAAGCCGAAAAGAAGATTTTGAAACTTGGCGTACCGTAAACGACACCGTGATGGGAGGCGTTTCAAACAGCGAGATGAGAATTGAACGCGAAAACTTCGTGCTTTTTAAAGGTAAAGTATCCCTAGAAAATAATGGCGGTTTTTGCGCAACTAAACTAGATTGTCAAAATAGCGGTATATCACAAAAAGCTACAGTTTTTCTACGTGTAAAGGGCGATGGTAAACAGTATCAATTTCGTGTGAAGCAGTTTAAATCAGAACAACACGCCTTTACTTATACATTCACTATAGGTCCAGACTGGGAAGTAATCAAAATTCCAGTTGAAGAATTAACTCCTTTTTACAGAGGACGACAATTAGATTTACCTAATTACACCGGCGGAAATCTCGAAGAAATCACTTTTTTAATTGGTAACAAAGTAGCAGAAACTTTTGAATTGTACATTGACAAAATCTGGATTAAATTTTAATTCAATCCACTTTTCCTTATCCAAGATTAGGACTACCTTTGCCCAAAAGCATTACTTTTATGAATATTAAGCTTATTGCAATAGGAAAAACCGACAACAAAGCGTTACAAACTTTAATTGACGATTATACAAAACGGTTGTCGTTTTACATCAAATTTGACCTAGAAATCATCCCTGACATCAAAAATGTAAAAAATCTTAGCGAAAGCCAACAAAAGGAAAAAGAAGGAGAATTGATACTTTCTAAAATTACTGCAACTGACCAATTGATTCTCCTGGATGAAAACGGTAAAAATTTTTCGAGCGTAGGTTTCTCGGCCGAATTACAAAAGAAAATGAATTCAGGAATAAAAACTTTGGTATTTGTAATTGGAGGTCCTTACGGATTTTCTGATACTGTTTACGCAAAAGCACAAGGCAAAATTTCCCTTTCGCTCATGACTTTTTCGCACCAAATGGTTCGGCTATTTTTTATTGAGCAATTATATCGTGGCTTTACTATTTTGCGAAATGAACCCTATCACCATCAATAAATTGATTAATAATTATTTCAAGTTTTGAAGCAAAGTAACACACTCCTTAGCTTCTTTCACATCATGCACTCTCAGTATCTTAGCGCCCTTGGTTAGTGCAACCGTATTTAAGATCGTTGTACCATTTAAGGCTTCCTGAGCGGTTGTTTCTAAAGTTTTATAAATCATAGATTTACGAGAAATACCCACAAGCAAAGGCAACTCAAGAATGTGAAAATGCTCTAATTTTTGGAAAATTTCAAAATTTTGAACTAAAGTTTTAGCAAAGCCAAAGCCAGGATCTACAATAAGATCATTAATACCAAAACTGCGTGCCAATGCTATTTTTTCAGAAAAATAAGACAATAAATCTTTTACTACATTATCATAATTTGTCAAAGTTTGCATCGTTTGCGGATTGCCACGCATGTGCATCATGATATAGGGAACTTGGTATTTGGCCACAACTTCAAACATGGCAGCATCTAAACTCCCCGCCGAAATATCATTAATAAGAGCTGCTCCGCGATCAAGAGTAGCTTTTGCAACAGCGCTCCTAAAAGTATCTATTGATAATAACGTGTCAGGAAAATATTTTAAAATCAATTCAATTACGGGCACAATGCGGTCAATTTCTTCTTGCTCGGTTACAAATTCGGCGTTAGGCTTACTAGAATAAGCACCTACATCAATAAAAGTAGCGCCTGCCTGTAGCATTTTTTCTATCTGAGTCAAAATAGCAGTTTCCTCTTTATATTTCCCGCCATCAAAAAACGAATTGGGTGTAATATTTAAAACCCCCATCACCTTCGGACTGCTTAAATCGATTAAATTTCCTTTACAGTTAATTGTCATTTTATACTTGTTTTAATTCAATTCCTTTTGCAGTAGAGCCCAAACCAGCAAGATGAAATTTTAATATGAGTGGCGTAACAACTTTGGAACTTTGTACTTCGGTCTTAATTCTTTACTTTTGAAAAAAATTGAATACAAATATACAGCAATAATGAAGAATACTTCACAAGAATATGATGCCGTGATTGCCATATGTCGCAGCCTTTTTGTTAACAAAATGAAAGATTACGGTTGTGCTTGGCGCATTTTACGACTCCCATCGCTAACTGATCAAATTTACATCAAAGCACAGCGCATTAGAAGTCTTCAAGAAAACGCTACACGCAAAATTGATGAGGATGAAACGGGCGAATTTATCGGTATCATCAATTATGCAGTAATGGCTTTAATACAATTGGAACTTGGAGTTGTAGAACAACCCGATCTTGAAGTGGCCAAAGCAACCGCTTTGTACGACGCTAAAATTACTTTAACCAAAGAACTCATGGAAGCTAAAAATCACGATTATGGTGAGGCTTGGCGCGAAATGCGTGTGGCATCCTTAACCGATTTAATTTTGCAAAAACTACTTCGCGTAAAACAAATCGAGGATAATAAAGGAAAAACCTTGGTATCAGAAGGAATTGATGCCAATTATCAAGACATGCTTAATTATGCTGTTTTCGCACTAATTTTAATGGGCTTTGGCTCTCAAAAATAATTTCTTCACATGAAAAATGCAATTACTCAATTTTCTAGAATATTTGTTGGAATCCTTTTTATCATTTCAGGATTAATCAAATTGAATGACCCAGTAGGATTCTCGTACAAACTTGCCGAATACTTCAGCGAACCCGTTTTTAACTTACCTATTTTCGTTCCTTTTGCTTTAGCGATTGCGCTATTTCTTGTAATACTTGAAGTGGTTTTAGGTATAATGCTGTTAATTGGTTACAAAACAAAGTTTACTGTTTGGAGCTTACTTATTTTAATTGTCTTATTCACATTCTTAACTTTTTACTCGGCTTACTTTAATGTGGTAAAAGATTGTGGTTGCTTTGGTGATGCATTAAAATTAACACCTTGGGAATCATTTACAAAAGATGTGGTCTTGTTAGTTTTTATTTTGATTTTGTACCGAAACCAAAAACTAATCAAACCCTTATTTCCTGCCGCTGTGCAAAATACTTTGTTTTTAGGAAGCATTGCAGCTTCGGTATTCATGGGCTATTGGGTACTGAATCACTTGCCTATCATCGATTTTAGACCATACAAAGTGGGCAACAGCATTCAAGAAGGCATGAAAATTCCTGATGGCGCTCCAAAATCGGTAGTTGAAATGGTATTTATTTACAAAGTAGACGGTGTTGATAAAGAATTCAAAGAGGCTGATTTAATGGCGATACCAGAAGGAGCCGTATTTGTTGACCGAAAAGACAAGGTAATTACTGAAGGCTACGTTCCTCCTATTCATGATTTTATTATGGAAAAAGACGGTTCTGATTATAAAGACGAATTTTTGAATGCTCCTAAATTACTTTTAATTACGGCTTATGATTTACCAAATGCTGATGCTGATGGGATGAAAAAGTTAGCAAATTTAAGTAAAACCGCTATCGCAAAAGGGTATCAGGTTGTAGGAATGACGGCTTCATTACCAGAGGATATAGCTGCGGCTCAAAAAAAATACGGTTACAATTTTGATTTTTATTTTTGTGATGCAATCACAGTTAAAACTATTGAAAGAGCAAATCCAAGTATTATACTTCTTGAAAAAGGTACCGTAAAACAAAAAGTACACCATCAAGACTTGGATCAAATCAAGTGGTAGAAAAAAGTTAAAAATATAAAGTCGTAAATACTCTCATGAGTTTTACGACTTTTTTTATGACTTTAAATCAAAATATTGCATTGCAAAAACTCAAAAGTGTTACAAAATTACTATACGATAACGATATAATTTTGTGATTTTCGAATAATAATTTCAAAAATGCTTTTTCTCTATTTGGCATTACATTTGTTTGCGTAACTTTGTTAAAAACAAAATAAAAATGAAAAAATTAATAGCATTATTTCTTGTAATCTTGAGCTGTTCTTGTAATACCAATGCACAAAAAACTGCATTTTCAAAAACCGCTTTGAATGAAACACTTTTGGCATCTAATGGCAGCCAAGTAGCATTTAAAAACATTTTAAAGAAACACAAAGGTAAAACCGTAGTGATTGAAGTTTGGGCTTCTTGGTGTGGTGACTGCGTAAAAGCAATGCCGAAAGTAAAAGAAATGCAAGCTACTCATACCAATGTTGATTACGTTTTTATCTCGATGGATAAAACTGCTGACAAATGGAAGTCTGGTATTGAGAAACACGCTTTGGTTGGAGATCATTATATGGCCAATGACCAAATGAAAGGTGTTTTTGGAAAAGCAATGGACATCGATTGGATACCGCGTTACATCATCGTAGACAAAACGGGTAAAATCGTTCTTTACAGAGCCATTGAAACCGACTTTGATAAAATTAACGAAACACTAGAAAGTTTAAAGTAATCTACTACTTTGACACAAAAGAAAAAACTAATAAACTTACAAGAGAATTATAATGAGAAAAAAGATTGTTGCTGGAAACTGGAAAATGCATAAAAATGCGGAGCAAACAGAAGATTTATTGAATGAATTAATCGCTAAAATTCCAACTGATACTGATACAAACGTAATTGTTGCACCTACATTTGTCAATTTAGCATCGGCAGTAGATCATTTAGAGTTCACCAATATCAAGGTTGCAGCTCAAAACGTGCACCAAGCTGAAGGCGGTGCATTCACCGGAGAAATTTCGGCAGACATGTTAAAAAGTGTTGGTGTTGACATCGTAATTTTAGGTCACTCTGAACGACGTGCCATTTTTCACGAAACTGATGCACTCATTGCAAACAAAGTTAACACAGCTTTAGAACATGATATGACTGTTATTTTTTGCTTTGGCGAAGAATTAAAAGACCGTCAATCAGCCAATCATTTTAATGTGGTGGAAAACCAATTAAAAGATGGTTTGTTTCAAATTGAAGCAAAAGATTGGGAGCAAGTTGTTTTGGCCTATGAGCCTGTTTGGGCTATTGGTACAGGTGAAACCGCTTCGCCAGAGCAAGCACAAGAAATGCACGAATTTATCAGAGAAACTGTTCGTAAAACATACGGAAATGAAGTGGCTGATACCGTTTCTATCCTTTACGGAGGAAGTGTTAAACCTGAAAATGCTAAAGAAATTTTCTCTAAGCCAGATGTTGATGGCGGATTAATTGGTGGTGCTGCCTTGAAAGCAGATGATTTTGTTGCAATTGTTACTGCAATCTAAACAACTCCTATTTAAAACAAAAAAACCGATGCACTAACAGCATCGGTTTTTTTGTTTTAAATCCCAATCTCAATTTGAAAACGGGCGTACCAATTATTTTTTCTATCACCTGAATAAAAAGTCAGTGTATCAAAACTAATTTCACCTTGTACCTTAAAGGCATGTTCCCAGATGTACTTGGTGAGTCCTAAACTATACTGTTTGGTATTGGGAGCCAATGTTTGAATATCTGTTCCCACCTTTTGAGTTGAAAAACGACCAATTACTTCATAATTTGATACAAAATTATAGCTGACTTGATGGTCAAATCCATGACCAACATAAGCAAAATTAAAAAGACTTGCATCAGTAGGGCTAAAAGTAACAGCGTTCTTACTCGTAGTTCTAGACATATAACTACTCATGAAAGCCCAACCGTTGTATTTCAGCATGGCATCCAATAAAACGGATTGCATATTTCGAGCTTGAAATAAATCATTTCCTAATTGTCCTTGCGTTCTCTTGGCTTGATTATTTTGTTGAAAAGCTCCTGAAAGCATTAATTTAGGCTTTGGCTCTCGCACAATATCTCCTTCAAAATAAGTACCGTCTTTTGCAAAAGCGCCAAACGGAAACAATTCTACTTTACCAGTGACAGCTAAACCTGCATCAGCATTATCGGTAATATTTCGACCTTCTCCCGTTGAAATAGCTGTTTTAAAATTATAAGAGAATGCATCCTTAAATTCATTCAAATTGTGAACTTGAAAACCAAAATCACGATCAATCGTAAACTTGGCATTATTGATGGAGCGATCGGTTAACTGCAATCCTCCTGACGAATTTACACGTTGTCTGTTGCCGGGTAATTTCGTTTGACCAAAACTGAGATTCCAATTTTTGTTAGGTCTGTAAAACAAAACAGCATCCCGAATAATGTTTATATTCTCTCCTTCTCTAAATTCGCCTACATCGCCCGGGGCAAATGACAATTGCACCGCATATAAAAATTTTGGTGAGCCCACATAACCATCCAAGCGCAATCGCAACCTACGAATTTGACCATCATAAGAAGCCGCAGCTCCTTCATTATCTAAGTAGGTAACTCTGTTTTGCATACGGAACCTAATATTCAATTGGTACAAACTATCTGGCGAAGTAATCCCAATTCCTTTTCCAAAACTATAATAGGGTAAAGCAGAAAGTTTTAAATCATTGTCTTGTTTGCTTTGTTTAATAGACACTTGAGCAGAACTACTCACGTAAAAAGCAAGCGCAATGATTAAGGCAATTTTTTTCATTATTTTGTTGTGTGTTTGTCTTACAAATGTAAAATATTATTTAAATATCAAATGCATTTGCTACGCTATTGTTACCTTTGCAAAAAAAATAAGCATGTCAAACATTTATATAGGCTACCATTTTACGATAAGTCCAAAAGAATTAGGTTCAGAAATTTTAATTGCTGAATTAGGAGAAAAAGCATTTGAAAGTTTTACCGAAACAGAAAACGGAATCTCAGCTTTTGTACAAAAAGACCTTTGGGACGAAATGATTTTAGAAGGAATACAAATTTTAAGTTCAGAAGAATTTGAAATTGATTACACCTTTGAAGAAATCGAGCAAGTTAACTGGAATGAAGAATGGGAAAAAAACTTTGAAGCAATTGACGTAGACGGGAATTGCCATGTGAGAGCTCCTTTTCACCCAAAGACTGATGCCGAGTTTGATATTGTTATTGAACCCAAAATGAGTTTTGGAACTGGTCATCATGAAACTACACACATGATGATTCAGCATTTACTTGAAATGGATGTTACTGGTCTTAAAACATTAGATATGGGCTGCGGAACGGCCATCTTAGCTATTTTAGCCGAAATGAAAGGCGCACAACCTATTGATGCTATTGATGTTGACAATTGGTGTTATTTGAACTCGATTGAAAATGCAGCACGCAACAATTGCAAACACATTACCGTTTATGAAGGCGAAGCTGCTTTACTTGCAGGAAAAAATTACGACTTGATTATTGCCAACATCAATCGCAATATTTTGTTAAATGATATGCAAAGCTATGTGGATTGTTTAAATCCGGGTGGTACTTTGTTATTAAGTGGTTTTTACCAAGAAGACATCCCGTTTATCGATGCGTCATGCACTGAAAAAGGGCTGACCTATGTTAAAAAATTTGAAAGAAACAACTGGGTATCATTAAAATACGTAAATTAGAACTAGTATTTGTAAAAAGTAATAATCACAGTACAAAAAGCAAATAAAATGAGTACTAAAGAAAAAGTTAGAGAAAGAGTCAGTTTAAAAGAGGCTCTGCAGCTTGAAAATGAAATTATCGTGTACAACGACGATGTCAACACTTTTGATCATGTTATTGAAACTCTCATTCGTGTATGCGATCATACTCCTGAGCAAGCAGAGCAATGTTCCTTAATTGTGCACTACAACGGCAAATGTACCGTAAAAACGGGACCTATTGAAAAGCTAAAACCACAATGCACACAACTGTTAGAAGCAGGAATTAGCGCTGAAATAGTGTAATTAATTTATTTAAAAACAATAAAAAAACCTATTCTTGATTTGATCTCGAATAGGTTTTTTTGTTTGAATTTAAGTTCACTTGTTTTAGTTTAATGAGGCAATTTTGAACGAACAACACCGTACAAAAAAGTACCCAATAGCGCGCCAAACAACACAATAAGTACACTCCAGAAGCCTGCACCAATTAAAATAAAAATAGGTCCGGGACAAGAACCAACTAAGGCCCAACCTAATCCAAAAATAAGACCGCCAATCCAATATCTGGCATTTCCTTTTTCCTTATCTGGAATGTTAATCGCTGCACCTGAACTGTCCTTAACATTAAAACGCTTGATTAGCTGTAACCCTATTACTCCAGTTACAATTGCAACGGTAATAATACCAAACATATGAAAAGATTGAAATTGAAACATTTCGTAAATTCGGTACCACGAAACGGCTTCGGACTTTGTAAGGACAATTCCAAAAACAAAACCCACTAAAAGATATTTTATTATATTTTTCATTTTGAACTATTTAAAATGATTAGGATAAAAGATAAGGCAAAATAAAATGAGCCATCAATAAGCCTCCGATAAAAAAGCCAATAACCGCTTTTAAAGATGGAATTTGCAAATTGCTCAAGCCAGAAATAGCATGACCAGACGTACATCCGCCGGCATAACGGGAGCCAAAACCAATTAAAATTCCGCCAACAACTAATAAAATAAGAGTAGCAGGATTTGCAATTGCATCAGACCCAAAAAGAGCCGCAGGCATCAGTTTACCATTTGGCGCATCAATACCC
Organism: Flavobacterium erciyesense; assembly: GCF_018069925.1. Classification (GTDB taxonomy): domain Bacteria; phylum Bacteroidota; class Bacteroidia; order Flavobacteriales; family Flavobacteriaceae; genus Flavobacterium; species Flavobacterium erciyesense. The sequence goes on from NZ_JAGPXB010000007.1 coordinate 112,922, forward strand.
ATTTGTTCTAATTGCATGACTGTAGCAGGATTTAAACTAACGTTAGAAGGGTCGCTCATGAATTGAACTGCTACAAATCCACCAAGCATAGCACCCAGGACCACAACTAAATTCCAACGTTGCGATTTCCAATCAAAATTAAAAAATGACACCTTTTTACCCAATCCAGACATTGCACAAAGTGAGCGCAGGTTCGAAGACATCCCGAAAGCTTTTCCAAAATAAGTAAGTGCCAGCATTATCATACCAATCAAAAAACCTGAAATATACCAAGGCCAGGTTTGAAAAATTATTTCCATATTCTTGAATTTTTTAGACAAATATAAGAAGCATTTGCAAAGTTCAATTAACACTTGTAATTTTTGAATGTAGAAATACAATACATATTAGTTTCAATTATCTTTGTTTTAGAAATTGAACTCGTAAAAAGCGCTACAAACAAATATAAAAAACCACCTAGCATGAAAAAATTACTCCTCTTAACCATCTTGGCACTACAACTAAGCTCTTGCACTAGCACCAAATCAACTTTAAAAAACACCGATGACTCGGCACCAAACCTACGATTGAGCGAAAATAACACCTTTATAATTACTCAATTTAGCACTGATAAAAAATATGGATACGACAAAGATTACCCGATAAATTTATTTTTTAGCGGAACAGCAAATACAACCATTAACCAAGAACGATTTTTGAATGCATTGGCTGGGCCAAAAGGCGAAAAAATAAGTTATGAAAAATTAGAAAGCTGTTGTCCTTTTCCAACCACAAAAAGCGATATGGGTGCAGGTTTCTTAGATGTATATCAGATTAAATGGCAAGGTCAAAATAAACCTGTTTTACTTTACTTAAACATCTATGAAAAAGGAATTTTGATGGTTCCCGTGGGTTTTACTTTAAAAAAATAATCGTTCCTAGCCCTGATAGCAGTGGAAATCCTTTTGCTTTTTATTTTCAAAAAGCAAAAGATTGCAACGGATAGCAGGAAAGAGCTCCTAAAAAAAATAAAATCGCCAACAAATTTGTAAAACCTCACTATCTTTGCAACTTTAAAAAACAACACATTATGAACATACAAGATATCCCTTTAATTAAGCATACTGATAGCGGAAATTTTTTCTTATTGGCTGGACCTTGCGCTATTGAAGGCGAAGAAATGGCATTACAAATTGCTGAAAAATTAGTTGGAATTACGAATTCACTTCAAATTCCATTTGTATTTAAAGGTTCCTTTAAAAAAGCAAACCGTTCTAGAATAGATAGTTTTTCTGGCATTGGCGACGAAAAGGCGTTAAAAATTCTAAGAAAAGTTTCTGAAACTTTTAATATTCCAACCGTTACTGATATTCACACCAATGAAGATGCTGACATGGCTGCTCAATATGTTGATGTATTGCAGATTCCTGCTTTCTTAGTACGTCAAACTGACTTGGTAGTTGCAGCGGCCAATACTGGAAAAGTGGTAAATTTGAAAAAAGGACAATTCATGAGTCCAGAAAGCATGAAGCATGCCGTTCAAAAAGTGTTGGATTGCAACAATACCAATGTGATGGTAACGGATAGAGGAACGATGTTTGGCTACCAAGACATGATTGTTGATTTTAGAGGAATTCCAACCATGCAAAACTATGCTACAACGGTACTAGATGTAACTCACTCTTTACAACAACCTAATCAAACTGCGGGTGTTACTGGTGGACGCCCTGATATGATTGAAACGATTGCCAAGGCCGGAATTGCAACTGGAGTGGATGGAATTTTTATAGAAACACATTTTGATCCTGCTAATGCTAAAAGTGACGGTGCTAATATGCTACATTTAGATTATTTTGAGGCTTTAATGACTAAGCTTGTGGCAATTAGACAAACTGTTAATAAATTCTAATTTTTGAGAACTAAACAATTGAAAAAAATAATTTTTATATCTGCAATTTTTACCGTTTTGACTGGAAATAGGGTTCAAGCTCAAGATGATATTAAAATTCAAGATAAATATACTGCACACAATAAAGGGAAGTTTTTTGTATCATGGGGCGGAAACAGAGAAACCTACAGTAAATCTGACGTTACTTTTAAGGGAGCCGATTATAATTTTACCCTAAATAACATAACGGCGCATGACAAACCTAAGGGTTGGCATGTAGATTACATCAACCCCACTAAAATGACCATCCCACAAACTAATTTGCGTTTGGGATACTTCATTAATGACCATTACAGTATAGCCCTTGGAGTTGACCATATGAAATATGTAATGACTCAAGGTCAAACGGCTAATATTAGTGGTACAATTGCAGCAGGAACGCCTTTTGATGGAGTGTATAATAATTCCCCGATTGAATTGACTGAAGATTTTTTAATGTACGAACACACCGATGGTTTAAACTATGTACATACTGAAATATCGCGTCATGATGACATTTCCAAAGTATTTAAAATTACGAATACTGATAAAATTCAAGTGAATCTGACAGAAGGTATTGGCGCAGGAGTACTTTATCCCAAAACTAATACTACTTTACTTGGCAAAGAGCGCCACGACGATTTTCATGTTTCAGGATATGGAGCTTCGGTAAAAGCAGGTGTAAATGTTACCTTTTTTAAACATTTTTATATTCAAGGAGAAATCAAAGGCGGTTACATCAACATGCCAGACATTCGCACGACGCAAAGCACCGCGGATCGTGCTTCACAAGATTTTTTCTTTTTGCAAAGAATCATAGCTTTTGGTGGAATATTTAAACTATAACACTTTCGCAACAATTCAAAGTACAAAAAAACAGATTCTATAATAAAGAGTCTGTTTTTTTGTTTAAGCTTAACATTAAAAATATTGTGATAAAATCATCCTACTTATTGATAAATATTGACTAGATTTGAAGTTAAACTCTTTGATAACCAAAACAAAAACTAAACAAATATTAATTTTTTATTTGGCTTAGAAATAGTATCATTTAGGTGAAACAATCATGACTAAAAACAAAGAAAATCCTGATCCTGCCGGAATTTATCATTTTGATAATTTCTTTAAAATATCTGCAGACTTTATTTGTATTGCAGGATTTGACGGTTATTTTAAAAGAATTAATCCTGCCGTATCCCAAACTTTAGGATATACTGATGCAGAACTTTATGCTAGACCAATAAGTAGTTTTGTGCACGAAGCTGATTTAAAAATTACAATTGAAACCAGGGATCAGGTCTACAAAAATAAACCTCTTCTCAATTTTGAAAATCGATACCTTACTAAAAGCGGAGAGATTATTTGGTTGTCATGGACTTCAATGCCAGTGATAGAAGAAAAATTAGTGTACGCAATTGCAAAAAATATAACGCATACCAAAAAGAGAGAGGAAGAACGTGATATTTTATTAGCAAAACTGACACAAATTAATAAAGAACTCACAGTACTTTCGCATAAAATTTCACATGACTTAAAATCGCCACTAAATAATATGATGGCTATTTTCAACTTGATAGATACATCTAAAATAGATGATAGCGAAACTCTAGAATTAATAAACATCTTACAGGAAACAAGTCAAAATTTAAGAAACACACTAAATGATTCACTTGATCAACTAGTGGTTAACGAAAATTTACACCCTCACATTGAAACCGTAAATATCCCCGAAACGTTGGCGTTAGTAACAGCCTCAATCAAATCATTAGTTTTAAACTCTAAAGCTACTATTGCAACTGATTTTTCTGCTTTTGATGAAATAAATTTTAACAAAGGCTATTTGCAAAGTATTTTTTTAAATCTGCTCAGCAATGCCATTAAATACTGTCAAGTTGCTAGTGCACCCAATATTGTAATATCCACAAAATTTAATGGTGGTACCAAACAATTAATTTTTAGCGATCAAGGAATTGGTTTTGATATGGAAAAAGTTAAAGATAAAGTTTTTGGTCTTTACGAAAAATTTCATGATAATTCAGACAGTAGTGGTATTGGATTGTATCTCGTTTACAATCATGTGAACAGCTTGGGTGGAAGTATTTCGGTTAATAGCAAACCGAATGAAGGAACCACCTTTACTATTTCATTCAAATAATATAAAACATAAAAAAGCCTGTCTCTTTCAAGACAGGCTTTTTTTGTAATTTCAAGTTTTAATTACATTTTCGCTTTTAAAGCTTTTGCTTCAGCAGTCATTTCAAGTGCATTGTAAACACCTAATAAAGTTTTAGATACATCTTGATTTGTTGGATTTAATTCAACCGCTTTTGCCAAAAATGGAATCGTCGCTTTGAACATATCTTCTCTTTTCTTTTTCAATTCGTCGTAACGTTTTTGATCTTTTGTAGAAGTTCCTAATTTATTCATCTCATCAATAATCACCTTCTCATCTTCCAATTTCATGGCAGCAAGATTAATGTAAGCATTCACGTATTGAGGATTGATATCGATTACTCTTCTGTAGTATTTCTCAGCATCAACTACATTTTTAGCATTTGCGCTAAGAACACCTAGGTTAAAAATTAGTTCGGAATCATTCGGATTCTTTTCTAAAATTTCAGAAACTAACTTTTTGTAAGTGTCATAATCTTTAGTTTCTAGGTACAAATTAGCTTCTGTTAAAGCTAGAGATCCATCTTCTGGATTTGTTTTACGAGCCTCAGAAATTGCTTTTTTAGCCTCATCTGTTTTTCCTTTTTCAACCAAAATTAAAGCCATGTTTTTGTAGATCTCTCCTCTTTTTGAAGGTACAACCTCTGTTCTTGGCTTTTCGTGTGTACCAAGTTTTACCAAACGGTCTCTTTCTTGTGCCGTTGAAAAGAAATCCTCTGCAGATGTCAGCTTGTTAACAGCAATAAAATTGGTTGCTTTACCAGAATAGTTCAATGTTTTCAATGTGCCGTAAAGTTCAAGTGCTTTATCGTAATCTTTAGCATTTACATAAGTTGAAGCTGCATAATACAAGTTGATTGTATCTTTTTTATCCAACAAGTAAGCATCATATAACTTTTTAGAACCCTCTGCAAATTTTTCAACTTTAGAATCTGCAATTGCACTATTGATTAATTTATATTTTATCTCAGTAACTGATTTTATTGCTTGTGCAGAAAATTTTGATTTCCCTGAAGCCTTTTCAGCATCAATTAAATCTTGAAATGCTTTGGCAGCGGCAGAAAGACTAGCGTCTGTGTTTACATTTTTATTAGCTAAATCTAAGTATGTATTACCCTTAACGAAAAAGAATTGTGCTTTTTCAGCATCTGCTGCATTAGCAATTAATGCCTCCGCCTCAGTTAAAAATGTTGCTGCCTCTTGAGATTTACCACCCTTTAAAGCCTTTTCAGCAGCTTTAATTTGGTCTTTTTGAGCAAAAGTAGTTACTGATATCAATAACGCTGATGCTAATACTACATATTTACTGTTCATGGTATTCTAATTTAATTTATAATTGTTTTAATTTATGTTTATTCTTCAGATTCTTCTTCGTCTTCAAGATCTTCATCGTCCTCGATAACTTCGTCTTCGTCGTCTTCATCCTCTTCAACAACTTCTTCTTCTAGTACTTCCATAACGGGTTTTACTCTTTCAATAGCCGCTGTTTCAACGACATTTCCATCTTCATCAACAACAACCTCGGCAACATCATCTTTCATTACTTTAGTTACCGCTGCAATAGAGTCCTTGCCTTTCAAGTTGATTAATTTCACTCCTTGTGTTGCGCGTCCCATAACTCGTAAATCTTCAATTGCCATTCTGATTGTAAGTCCTGATTTGTTAATAATCATCAAATCATCAGCATCTGTAACGGCATTAATCGAAATTAATTTACCTGTTTTTTCAGTAATATTGAGTGTTTTTACACCTTTACCACCACGGTTAGTAATACGGTAAACATCCTCTCCATCTTCGTCAACTAATTTGGTACGTTTTCCGTATCCGTTTTCAGTAACAACAAGAATTTGTGAATCGTTGATATTGTCCTTAGCAACAGTAACCATGCCAATTACTTCATCAGATTCGTCTTTTAAAGTTATTCCGCGAACTCCAGATGCTGTTCTACCCATTGGTCGTGTTTTAGTTTCCTCAAAACGAACCAATTTACCGGATTTAACCGCCAAAATAATTTGACTTTCGCCATCAGTTAATTTTGCTTCAAGTAACTCATCACCTTCCTTAATTGTGATAGCTGCCACCCCATTTACGCGTGGTTTTGAGTATTTTTCTAATGAAGTTTTCTTTACTTGACCTTGTTTTGTAACCATTATTAAGTTGTGACTATTGATATAATCTTTGTCCTTTAGGTCTTGGGTACAAATGAAAGCTTTCACTTTGTCATCGCTTTCAATGTTCACTAAGTTTTGAATGGCTCTACCCTTAGCTGTTTTACTTCCTTCTGGAATTTCGTAAACACGCATCCAGAAGCATTTCCCTTTTTGGGTAAAGAACATCATATATTGATGGTTTGTAGCCACAAACATGTGTTCTAAGAAATCTTGATCACGAGTTCCAGCGCTTTTTTGTCCAACTCCACCTCTATTTTGAGTTTTGTATTCTGTTAAGTTGGTACGTTTGATATATCCTGCATGCGAAATAGTAATTACTACATTTTCATCGGCAATCAAATCCTCAATACTAACGTCTCCACCAGAATATTGAATAGTAGAACGACGCTCATCACCGTACTTATCACGGATTTCTTCAAGTTCTTCCTTAATCAAAGCCGTTCTCAAATTAACATCCGCTAATAATGCTCTTAAATGATCAATCAATTTCATGATCTCATCGTACTCCGCTCTTAACTTGTCTTGCTCCAGACCTGTTAATTGACGCAAACGCATTTCAACAATGGCACGAGATTGAATATCAGATAACTGAAATCTCTCCATCAATTTGTTACGAGCTTCCTCTGTATTTTTAGACGCCTTAATTAATGCAATTACTTCGTCAATATTATCTGAAGCAATAATCAAACCTTCTAAAATATGAGCTCTTTCTTCGGCTTTACGCAAATCAAATTGTGTTCTACGAATAACCACATCATGACGGTGCTCTACAAAATAATGAATCATATCTTTCAGATTCAACATTTGCGGACGTCCTTTAACCAAAGCGATGTTGTTTACACTAAATGAAGATTGCAATTGTGTAAACTTATAAAGTGTATTCAAAACTACGTTTGGAGTAGCATCACGTTTTAAGATGTACACAATACGCATTCCGTTTCTATCCGATTCGTCGCGAATATTGGCAATACCATCTATTTTTTTATCGTTTACCAAATCAGCAGTACGCTTAATCATGTCTGCTTTATTGACTTGGTATGGAATTTCAGTTACAATGATACACTCTCTTCCATCTACTTCTTCAAAACCAACTTTGGCACGCATGACAATACGTCCTCTTCCTGTTTTGAAAGCTTCACGAACCCCTTCGTAACCATATATAATACCACCTGTTGGAAAATCAGGCGCTTTAATATGTGTCATCAACTCATCAATTTCGATTTCGTTATTATCGATGTAAGCTAATGTTCCGTTGATTACTTCGGTAAGGTTGTGTGGTGGCATGTTAGTAGCCATACCTACTGCAATTCCTGTTGCTCCGTTTATCAATAAAGTCGGAACGCGTGTTGGCATTACTTTCGGTTCATATAAAGTATCGTCAAAGTTCAATTGAAAATCGACTGTTTCTTTTTCAATATCTGCCATGATTTCTTCAGAAATCTTGCGCATTCTAGCCTCTGTATAACGCATTGCTGCAGGGCTATCACCATCAACAGACCCAAAGTTACCTTGACCGTCAATTAATAAATAACGCATGCTCCATTCCTGAGCCATACGCACCATGGCATCGTATACAGAAGTATCACCGTGTGGGTGGTACTTACCAAGAACCTCTCCTACAATTCTTGCGGATTTTTTATGGGCTTTATTTGAAAAAACTCCTAAATCATACATACCATAAAGAACTCTTCGATGTACAGGCTTTAAACCATCTCTAACATCTGGAAGCGCTCGAGATACAATTACAGACATTGAATAATCAATGTAAGCTGACTTCATTTCATCTTCTATGTTAATAGGAATTAACTTTTCTCCTTCAGACATAAGTTGTTATATTAAAATATTATATTAGTTTCAAAACGTGCCAAGATACACTTTTTAGATTTTTTTTTACCACTTTACAGCAACATATTTCAATGATTTATTAACAAAATCAAACCCGCTTTTAGTTGATAATTTAAGGTAAATTTAACTCTTAAATCGTAATATTTTTTGTCTCTTAGCTGACATGCGCAACAAGAGGAACGGTTTTTGTTTTTCAAATTGTAAATCATTAAATTTACGAGATTAAATATATAATATGGATGATAATTTTTCACCAAGAGTAAAAGACGTAATAACCTACAGTAAGGAAGAAGCCTTGCGCTTAGGTCACGACTTTATAGGTACTGAACATTTAATGTTAGGTATTTTGAGAGATGGCAGCGGAAAAGCAATACAAATTCTGAACAATTTAGATGTTGATTTAGACCATTTACGCCGCAAAGTAGAAATTTTAAGTCCTGCAAGCCCTACCCTAGAAATCAATGTAGAAAAGAAAAATTTACATTTGACTAGACAAGCAGAGCGTGCCTTAAAAACCACTTTTTTAGAGGCAAAAGTATTCCAAAGTACCTCGATTAGCACCGCACATCTACTTCTGTGTATCTTAAGAAACGAGAACGATCCTACAACCAAGCTATTGAATAAGCTCAAAATAGATTATGATATAGCTAAAGAACAATACATTAATATGACGCCAAACGACGAAGATTTCAGAGAAAATTTGCCACGCAATGAGTCTTACAACGACGATTCAGGACAAGATGACAGTTTGAAAGAAGGAACTTTCAACAATCCGACAAACAAATCCAATAAAAAGTCAAAAACTCCAGTTCTAGATAATTTTGGTCGCGATTTAACCGAAATGGCCGAAGAAGGACGACTTGACCCTGTTGTGGGACGCGAGAAAGAAATTGAGCGCGTATCGCAAATTTTAAGCCGTCGTAAAAAAAACAATCCTTTACTTATTGGTGAGCCCGGAGTGGGAAAATCAGCAATTGCTGAAGGTTTAGCGCTCCGCATTATTCAAAAAAAGGTTTCACGTACACTTTTTAACAAACGTGTGGTAACTTTGGATTTAGCAAGTTTAGTTGCTGGAACAAAATACCGCGGGCAGTTCGAAGAGCGTATGAAAGCGGTCATGAACGAACTAGAAAAAAACGATGACATTATTTTGTTCATTGATGAAATCCATACTATTGTTGGAGCAGGTGGTGCTACAGGCTCATTGGATGCATCTAACATGTTCAAGCCAGCTTTGGCCCGTGGAGAAATTCAATGCATTGGGGCTACAACTTTGGATGAATACCGTCAATACATCGAAAAGGATGGCGCGTTAGAAAGACGTTTTCAAAAAATCATTGTTGAACCTACATCTGTTGAGGAAACAATTACGATTTTGAACAATATCAAAAACAAATACGAAGATCACCACAACGTAACTTTTACACCTGAAGCCATTGAGGCTTGCGTAAAACTGACCGACAGATATATGTCTGAGCGATTTTTACCAGACAAGGCGATTGATGCTCTTGACGAAGCAGGTTCACGTGTACACATAACTAATATCGAAGTGCCTAAGCAAATCTTAGATCTAGAACGTCAGTTAGAAGAAGTTCGCGAGATGAAAAATGTAGTGGTCAAAAAACAAAAATACGAAGAGGCTGCAAAACTTAGAGATGATGAAAAACGCATCGAAAAAGATCTTGCTATTGCTCAAGAACAGTGGGAAGAAGATGCTAAAAATAACCGTATTCAAGTAACCGAAGACAATGTTGCCGATGTAGTTTCGATGATGAGCGGTATACCCGTAAATCGTATCGCACAAACCGAAAGTAACAAACTTGCCAAATTACCAGAGCTAATTGAAAACAAGGTTATTGGTCAAAAAGAAGCCGTTGTTAAAATAGCACGCTCTATTCAGCGTAACCGTGCAGGATTAAAAGACCCAAACAGACCAATCGGATCATTTATCTTCCTTGGCCAAACAGGAGTAGGAAAAACACAGTTAGCTAAAGTTTTAGCAAAAGAACTATTCGACTCAGAAGATGCGTTAATCCGCATTGACATGAGTGAATACATGGAGAAATTTGCCATTTCAAGATTAGTGGGTGCGCCTCCAGGATACGTAGGCTATGAAGAAGGCGGACAACTTACTGAAAAAGTAAGAAGAAAACCTTATTGTGTAGTATTATTAGACGAAATTGAAAAAGCACATCCTGATGTGTTCAACATGCTATTACAGGTATTAGATGACGGATTTTTAACTGACAGCTTAGGCAGAAAAATTGATTTTAAAAACACCATAATCATCATGACCTCTAATGTTGGTGCTAGACAGTTAAAAGATTTTGGTCAAGGCGTTGGATTTGGAACAGCTGCAAAAGTGGCCCAAGCAGATGACAATTCGAAAAGTATTATTGAAAATGCTTTGAAGAAAACATTTGCTCCTGAATTTTTGAACCGTATTGATGATGTTATCGTATTCAATGCACTTGAAAAGCATGATATTGATTTAATCATCGAAATCGAACTGAAAAAACTATATGCTCGTGTGGCTGAATTGGGTTACAATTTAAACCTTTCAGATACTGCAAAAGCATTTATCGCTGATAAAGGCTTTGACAAACAATTTGGTGCTAGACCACTAAAAAGAGCGATACAGAAATATGTAGAAGACACACTCGCCGAAGAAATAATTACTTCAAAAATTCTATTAGGCGACGAAATATTCATGGATATAGAAGAAGGAGCTCAGGAATTAACCGTAAAAGTACACAAAGCGGGCGAAGCAAGTAACTTGTAAAAACCACTTTTTAATTGATAATAAACCCGTTACGTTTTTATAACATAACGGGTTTATTCTTTACAGTAAACCAACATTTTGTGAAAACAAATAGCTACATTTGAATTTTAAAATAAGATTAAATCCGCAATTTATGTCAGATAATAAAGTAATTTTAGGTAGCGAAGAATGGTGTTCTTTTCCAGAATTAGGCATTCCTACCATAAAAGCCCGTGTCGATTCAGGTGCTAAAACATCAGCATTGCATGCTATTAACATCGCACCCTTTATCAAAAACGATAGCAACTGGGTAAAATTTGACATCAATCCCATTCAAAATAACTTAAAAACAGTAATTCACTGCGAAGCTCCACTAGTAGACAAACGTATTGTAAAAAGTTCAAGTGGTTTTAGAGAACACCGATATGTAATCCAAACTAATGTTCAACTTGGTAGCGGGCAATGGCCTATAGAAATGACTTTGACCAATCGTGACTCCATGGGTTTTCGTATGTTATTGGGTCGTGAAGCTATGAGCGGAAGAGTTTTAGTTGATCCTGAACAAAAATATTTACTAGGGCAGCCTTCGAGCGATACTTTAAAAGAATTGTATAAAAATTCAGAAAAAGCAAGTTCAGGATTACGCATCGGACTTTTGGCTAGTAACCCTGAATTGTACAGCAACAAACGTATTATGGAAGCCGGCGAAATGCGAGGCCATGAAATGCACTTTTTGAACATAAAGGAGTGCTACATGAAATTGGATGCTAAAACTCCTGAAATTCACTATCGTGGTGGTAAAATTTTAAATCAATTTGACGCTATAATTCCGAGAATTAGACCAAGTATCACTTTTTACGGCTGCGCCTTGACACGTCAATTTGAAGCTTTAAAAGTATATTGCTTGAACTCGTCTAACGCCATTACACAGTCGCGCGACAAATTATACTCATTACAATTATTACTCAATCATGGTGTAGCTATTCCTACAACTGGATTTGCAAATTCTCCTTTGGATACTGATGATTTAATTAAAATGGTAGGTGGATCTCCTTTAATTGTAAAACTACTTGAAGGAACACAAGGAAAAGGTGTTGTTTTGGCAGAAACTAAAAAAGCGGCGGAAAGTGTTATTAACGCCTTCAAAAGTTTGAATGCTAATATTTTGGTTCAAGAGTTTATAAAAGAAGCTAATGGTAAAGATATTAGATGCTTTGTAATTGACGGAAAAGTAGTTGCTGCTATTCAACGTGAAGCAATGCCAGGAGAATTCAGAGCCAATATTCACCTTGGCGGAACTGCATCTGTTATTAAAGTAACTCCAGAAGAAAAGAAGATCGCCATTCGTGCAACTAAAGCAATGGACTTAAAAGTGGCAGGAGTTGATATTATTCGGTCTTCAAAAGGACCATTGTTACTTGAAGTAAATTCTTCACCTGGACTAGAAGGTATTGAAGGAGCAACCAATAAAGACATTGCTGGCGAAATGATTAAGGCAATTGAAAAGAACTTCAGACAAAAAATAGAACTTAAATAAAAAGAGTCTATCTAAAACAAAAAAACCATTCTGAGAATGGTTTTTTTTATTTTTGATATTTTGCTTAGATAAAAATACGAAATAAGTAGTAGATAAGAGCTGCAAGAATTGCTGAGATTGGAATTGTCAGTACCCAAGCCCACATTAAACTTACTGTCATACCCCAACGAACTGCAGATACACGATTCGTTAATCCAACCCCAATAATCGATCCTGTTATTGTATGTGTTGTACTCACCGGAACTTTAAAATGCTCTGTAAAATATAAAGTTAAAGCTCCTGCAGTTTCTGCCGCTACACCTTCAAATGAAGTTACTTTTGTAATTTTAGACCCCATTGTTTTCACAATTTTCCATCCACCACTCAAAGTACCTGCTGCAATGGCAGAGTAACATGCTAAAGGAATCCATTCTGGCATTTTGAAAACACCCTCATCATTTGGCAAAACAACATCCAACCACTCAGGCATCATATCTTGCGAAATACCACTTGTTTGAATATACACCGTTACAGCAGCAGCAATAATTCCCATTACTTTTTGAGAATCATTTCCACCATGCCCTAAACTAAAGGCAGCAGAAGACAATAATTGCATCTTTTTTAACCATTCAGTTGATTGATGTAAGTTTAAACTACTAAAAATCAAACAAAAGGTACTAATTGAGAGTATAATAAAAGCTACTAAAAACCATTTGATGTTATGCGTTTCGAAAACTACGCTCCAAAAATGCGAATCGAAACGAGGTTTGGCTATATCCTCATAATATACCATTTGACTTTCTACAAACCAGATAGTTAACAAAATCACAAACCCAGTAAATATTTTTGGTCCAATTTCTCTTTTAGAGGCGTTGAGCAACCAAATAGAAATTAAATAGGACATTAAAGCACCCAATAAAGGAGCTAAAACGATAAAAGCAATAATTACAAGTACTCCAGAAGGAAAACCTCCACTTTTGCTTGCAGTGTACCAGTTTACAGTCTCATACCAGTAGGCTGTCTCCATTTCAGCACCTGTACCAGTCGTGTAAGACGAAAAACCATGTACTGCAATAGCGTGCGCAATCGCAGCTCCAGCAAAACCACCAATTAAGGTATGGGACGAACTTGAAGGAATACCTTGCCACCATGTGAATAAATTCCAAATGATAGCGGCAATGACTCCTGCGAGAATCACAACCAAATCAATTTCCATGGTATTGGCTGTTTTTGCAACAGTATCTGCAACACCAAAACCAAAAACCCAGTATGCCAAAAAGTTAAAAAAAGCAGCCCAAACAACGGCTTGAAAAGGTGTCAATACCTTTGTAGCAACTACTGTCGCAATCGCATTAGCAGCATCATGAAAACCATTGATGTAATCAAAAATTAATGCTAAGACTATGATTACTATTAAAAGAGTAAATTCCATATTTATGATTTCAGAATAAAACGGATTGAATTAAGAGTGCTTCACAGAAATAGATTCTAAAACACCTGCAACACTTTTGCATTTATCAGTTGCCGTTTCTAAAACAGATAATACTTCTTTGTACTTGATGATATTTTTTGCATCAGTTTCGTTTTCAAACAAATCTAAAACCGCTTTATCATAAACGTTATCTGATTTATTCTCTAATTTATTGATACGAGCACAAGCATCAGTGATATTTTTCATTTTTTTCAAATCTCTCAATTCGCGAATAGCCACATCGATATTTTGACATGCTTCTAAATTGATTTCAGTCAACTTACGAATCGATTTTGTGATTTTGTCAACTTGATACAAACGCATTCTACTTGCTGCACCGTGTAGGTTACCTGCAACGTTATCAATAGCAGTAATTAACGAGTGAATATCCTCTCTATCAAACGGAGTAATGAAATTTCTACTCAATTCTAAGTTAGTTTGACGTGCAATGTCCTCTCCTTTTTGTTCCAATACATCAATTTTTTGAAAAAGTATTTCACGCTCTTTCAAAGGTAAATTAACTGCTTCGTGTAAATTTTCAGCAATTTCAATCAAATTGCTTGAAGCTTCTTCAAAAAGGGGGAAGAACTTTTTGTCTTTTGGAACCAAAAATTGGAAAAAATTATTAATGTTCATTTCATTTAAATTTAGTTTGGCAAAATTACTTCATTATTCAGCGCGAATGTTAAGTTAACATTAATAAATCACTTTCAATATCGAAAGAGTTCAAAAAAGCAATTGTCTTTTCGATGTCATAATGCAATATTCTGTCTTCTTTAACAAATGGTACTTCGCCACGGTAAGCTGTCAAAAAACTTTCTATAAACGGACTAGATTGGAAAGGCCTTCTGTATGCTATTGCTTGAGCTCCTGTGAGCAGCTCAATAGCTAAAATGCGCTCCACATTTTCAAGAACTCGTAAGGCTTTCGTCGCAGCATTGGCACCCATACTCACGTGATCTTCTTGACCATTACTCGACACAATGCTATCAACGCTTGCAGGCGTTGCCAATTGTTTGTTTTGACTTGCAATACTTGCTGCGGTGTATTGCGGAATCATTAAACCCGAATTCAATCCCGGATTATCAACCAAAAAGGGAGGCAAATTGCGTGTTCCTGAAATAAGCTGAAAGGTTCTACGTTCCGAAATACTACCCAACTCCGCTAGCGCAATAGCCATAAAATCAAGCGCTAAAGCCAACGGCTGACCGTGGAAATTACCACCAGAAATAATCTAATCTTCGTCTACAAAAATATTTGGGTTATCGGTTACCGAGTTTATTTCTATCTTGAAAACTTGTTGTACATAAGCTATAGCATCTTTTGAAGCACCATGAACTTGCGGCATACATCTAAAAGAATACGGATCTTGTACCTGCACTTTTGGCTGTGAAATAATTGCACTACCTTCTAAAAATTCTTTAATCCTTTCGGCTGTTGCCAATTGTCCTTTGTGAGGTCTGATTTGGTGAATTAACGCATCAAACGGTTCTATCCTACCATCAAAACCCTCTAATGAAATGGCTCCAATTAAATCTGATAAATACGAAATTTTAGCTGCTTTTAAACTTAAATAAGCTCCATAAGCACTCATAAACTGTGTTCCATTTAATAAAGCCAATCCTTCTTTTGATTGTAAAACAATAGGTTCCCAATTAAAAAATTGCATTACATGTTCAGTCGGAACTATCTTGCCCTCAAAATACACTTCGCCTTCTCCTAATAATGGCAATGCCAAATGTGCCAGCGGAGCCAAATCGCCAGATGCGCCTAAGGACCCTTGCCCATATACCACAGGCCAAATTTTATTGTTGTACATAGCAATTAAACGCTCAACCGTTTCGAGTTGTACACCTGAATATCCATAACTCAAAGACTGAATTTTTAAAAGTAACATAAGCTGCACAATTGCAATAGGTACCTTATTTCCGATACCACAAGAATGCGACTTGACTAAATTTTCTTGTAATTGAGCTAAGTTATCTTTAGAAATTTTGACATTACAAAGTGATCCAAAACCTGTATTAATACCATAAATGGGTGCTGCATGCAACTCCATTTTTTTGTTTAAGTAATTTCTACAACTTAAAATTTTGTCCTTGCTCTCCTCTGATAAGCACAGTTTTTTATCTTGAGTGATTATTTTATGTAACAAATCAAAATCAAGAGTTTCACTTGTAATATAATGCGTTGAATTCATCGGTTTTCTATTTGGAAAGTAAAAGTGATTAATTCTTTAGGATTACACAATACCAGTTGCATTTTATTTCAAAAAAAGCTTCAACAAATCTTAATAATTTTGGTGAAAACTGTAAGTGAGATACATAGCTTTTAATAGAGCTCACAACTAGAATCCGAATCAAACTCTCATTTTTGAATATTGTTTCAGCTAAAAACTAGGATTTATTTCCTCTTTTTTCATGATTAAAAAAGGGATATAAATACGAATACTGAAAATTAACTATTCATAAAACAACCAATATTTAGCAATTATTAATTTAAAACTACAATAATCAAATATTCACAAAAAGAGCACTTTAGACTTTCATTTCTACAAAAAACCTTATTTTTGAAAAACAATCATGGAACAAAAAAATTACATACTAGTTTCTTCTAAATCGATCTCAACTGAGGCGGTTATTACCATGACGTTTACTACAACTACCACTACCCCTTTGGGGTAAACAAACTACATATAACCAAGTATTTTTATTTGTCTCCTATTTACAAAGAGACTAAACTACAGTTGTAAAAAGGTATTTACAACAATAAAATACGATGTCATTCAAACAAAAACAGCACACAACTTTATACATTACAACACATGAAAGTCTTAAAATTTGGTGGCACATCGGTAGCCAATGCACAAAACATAAAATTAGTTTTACAAATAATTGAAGAATCAAGATCAGGAGAACGCTTAGTTGTTGTGGTTTCTGCTTTCAGCAAAGTCACTGATTTACTGCAACTCGCATCGCAAAAAGCAGCACAAGGCGATGATAGATTCAAAGAAATAGTAGCCGAAATAGAAACCAAACATTTAGAAGCGCTTAAAGCATTGATTCCTGTGAGCGAGCAAAGTGCTTTGTTGAGTCATATAAAACGTATCATCAATCATCTTGAAACTTTATTGGATGGCTGTTTCTTGCTGGGCGAACTATCTGCTAGAACATCAGATACAATACTGAGTTTTGGTGAACTACTTTCAGCATACATTATTTCTGAAGCTTTACAGCAAAAAATAAAAAACAGCGGTTACAAAGACAGTCGCGAACTCATTAAAACTGATAGTAATTTCGGAAAGGCAAGCGTGAATTTTGAGGTAACGAATGCTCTAATTCAAGAGTTCTTTCAAACAAACAGTCAGGAAATTGTTATTATGCCTGGATTTATAGCTGCTTCAACAGAAGGAATTACTACTACTTTGGGGCGTGGAGGTTCAGATTATACGGCAGCAATACTTGCAGCAGCCTTGCGAGCGCATCAATTAGAAATTTGGACGGATGTAAACGGGATGTTTACTGCAAATCCTAAAATTGTAAAGCAAGCCAAACCTATTGCAAACTTGTCGTATCAAGAGGCTATGGAATTGTCTCATTTTGGAGCCAAAGTACTTTATCCGCCTACAATTCAGCCTGTTTTACGCGAGAGCATTCCGATTTTGATTAAAAACACTTTCGAACCCACTGCAATTGGTACTTATATTTCGAATGACATTTTTACGCAAAACAATCCCGTAAAAGGAATTACGCACATCGATTCCATTACATTGGTAACTTTGGAAGGTTCAGGAATGATTGGTGTTTCTGGATCATCAAAACGTCTTTTTGAAGTGCTTTCACAAAAAAACATAAACGTAATTTTTATCACACAAGCTTCATCGGAACATTCAATTTGCATTGGAATTTTAAATTCAGATGCTGATACAGCTGAAAATTCCATCAATAAAGCCTTTGAAGTAGAAATTTCTCAAAATAAAATTCAACCTTGCATCGTTGAAAAAAACTTATGCATCATCGCTTTGGTTGGTGAAAACATGAAAAACCATCAAGGTTTGAGTGGCCGAATGTTTAGTACTTTGGGTAAAAACAATGTCAATATTCGAGCCATTGCTCAGGGTGCTTCAGAACGAAACATATCAGCAGTGATTAATGAGCGTGATGTAAAAAAGGCTTTAAACACGCTTCACGAGAACTTTTTTGAAGAAAACACCAAGCAATTGAATCTGTTTGTGATGGGCGTAGGTAATGTAGGCGAAAAATTCATTGAACAAATTCACCAACAGAAAAAATTCCTAAAAGAAAAATTAAAAATCAACTTACGTGTTATTGCATTATCAAACTCACGTAAAATGTATTTTGACGAAGACGGAATTTCTTTAAAAGAATGGCAATTTTTGCTAGACACAGGTGATGCAGCTGATGCTTCTTTGTTTTTCAAAACAGCCAAAGACCTCAATTTACGTAACAGTATATTTGTTGACATTACTGCAAATGAAAGCGTTTCACAAACCTATGAACATTATTTAAAACAAAATATAGCGGTGGTAACTTGTAACAAAATTGCTTGCGCATCTGAGTTTGACAATTATAAAAAATTGAAAAAATTATCTCGCCAATACAATGCACCATTTTTATTTGAAACCAATGTTGGAGCGGGTTTACCAATTATTGATACCGTAAAAAATCTGGTTGCTTCTGGCGATAAAGTCAATAAAATTCAAGCCGTTTTATCGGGTAGTTTAAACTTTATTTTTAACAATTTCAATGAAAGTAGCAGTTTTCATGATGTGGTTAAAGAAGCAGGTGTACAAGGATTTACTGAGCCTGATCCGAAGATTGATTTGAGTGGAATTGATGTAGCGCGTAAAATTTTAATTTTGATTCGCGAAAGCGGCTACAAAATGGAGATTGACGAAATTTCAAACGAATCTTTCCTACCAGCGGCTTGTTTGGAAACAACTAACAACGAGGCCTTTTTTGTATCATTAATTTCGCATGCTGATCATTTTAACACCATATTTCAAGAGGCAATTGCCAAAGATTCGCGATTAAAATATGTAGCTCAGTTTGAAAATGGAAAAGCTAATGTTGGCTTGCGTTTCATCCCGAAAGACCATCCTTTTTATAATTTGGAAGGAAAAGACAATATCGTACTCTTTTTTACAGACCGATACTCCGATCAGCCGTTGCTAATTAAAGGAGCTGGTGCAGGAGCTGCGGTTACTGCTTCAGGTATTTTTGCTGATGTGATTCGAATTGGAAATATATAGAAAATAGTTTAAAGTCTTCTTTGTTTAAAGTTTCAATTTCAAGAACTGAAAACAACCATAAACTTTAAACCTGAAATAAAAAATCATGAACGAAATAAAGTTATTTTGCCCTGCAACAATTGCCAATTTATCCTGCGGATTCGATGTGTTAGGCCTTTGCTTAGAAACCGCCGGCGACGAAATGATTGTTCGAAAATCTACTGAAAAGGGAGTTAGAATCATCAAAATAGACGGTGCTTATTTACCTTTGGAAACCGAAAAAAATGTGGCGGGTGTCGCAGCTCTCGCGATGCTGGAGCAAATTGATTCCCCATTTGGATTCGAAATTGAAATATACAAACGCATCAAAGCCGGCAGTGGTATTGGCAGTAGCGCAGCTAGTTCAGCAGGGGCAGTTTTCGGCATCAACGAATTGTTAGGTCAACCTTTTACCAGAAAAGAATTGGTATTATTTGCCATGCAAGGCGAAAAGTTGGCAAGCGGAAATGCTCATGCTGATAACGTGGCGCCTGCCCTACTTGGCGGCTTTACACTCGTTAGAAGTTCGAGTCCGCTTGATATTGTAAAAATTCCAAGTCCAACCGATTTATATGCAACCGTTGTTCATCCTCAAATTGAACTCAAAACTTCTGATGCCCGCTCCGTCTTAAAGCAAACTGTTTCGTTAAAAAGCGCCATCACACAATGGGGAAATGTAGGCGGCTTAGTTGCTGGCTTGTACACGCAGGATTATGAATTGATTGGTCGCTCGTTACACGACGAAATTGTCGAACCACTTCGATCTGTATTGATTCCTGGTTTTGATCTCATTAAAAAAAGTGCTTATGTAAATGGCGCGCTCGGCTCTGGTATTTCAGGTTCTGGACCTTCAATTTTTGCCTTGAGCAAAGGACTTGAAACTGCTAATGCTGTTGCAAAAGGCATGAGCAAAGTATACGATGAAATGAACCTACCTTATGAAATACATGTTTCAAAAGTAAATGATGAGGGAATTAAAATCATATAAAAGAACAGTTCGATTTTCTTACATAGAAACAACTAAAAATTAAACAACTACTTACAAAATACAGCATGCAATACTATAGTTTAAACCACAATGCACCAAACGTTACTTTCCAAGAGGCCGTTGTGCAAGGATTAGCCAGCGACAAAGGTTTGTATTTCCCAGAATCAATAACACGACTTCCTGACAGTTTTTTCGAAAATATTGAAAAAATGAGCCATGAAGAAATCGCTTTCGAAGCCATAAAACAATTCGTAGGAGATGAAATTCCGGAAGCAATTTTAAAACAAATCATTTCAGAAACACTTTGTTTTGATTTTCCTGTTGTTGAAATAGAGAGCGGTGTTTTTTCGCTTGAATTATTTCATGGTCCAACCATGGCGTTTAAAGATGTTGGAGCAAGATTCATGTCGCGCTGCTTGGGCTATTTTAACTCTGATAAAAATAACAGCCACAATACCGTTTTAGTTGCTACATCTGGCGACACAGGAGGTGCAGTTGCAAGTGGTTTTTTGGGAGTTCCTGGCGTTGATGTAGTAATTTTATATCCTTCAGGAAAAGTAAGCGACATTCAAGAGCGTCAATTGACAACCTTGGGACAAAATATAACAGCACTTGAAGTTGATGGCTTTTTTGATGATTGTCAAGACATGGTTAAAAAAGCCTTTTTGGATGAATCATTACAACACAAAAATCTTACTTCGGCTAATTCAATTAATATTGCGCGTTGGTTGCCGCAAATGTTTTACTTTTTCTTTACCTACAAATCTTTAAAAAAATACAACAAACCTCTAGTATTTTCGTGCCCAAGTGGAAATTTTGGCAATATTTGCGCTGGAATTGTAGCCAAAAAAATGGGTTTACCTGTTCAACATTTTATTGCAGCTACAAATATAAATGATACAGTTCCATGCTTTTTAGAGGAAGGGAAATACAATCCTAAACCATCAAAAGCAACCATTTCAAATGCTATGGACGTTGGAAACCCGAGTAACTTTATCCGTATTCAGGAGCTGTATCAGAATGATTTAGCAGAATTCAAAAAAGATTTTAGTTCATTTTCATTTACTGACGAGGAAACCTTGATTGCAATGAAAAATATATTTGATAAATCAGGCTATGTTGCTGAACCTCACGGCGCGGTTGGCTACCTTGGTTTAAAACAAGAATTACAAAACCATCCTGATTCTATTGGTATATTTTTAGAGACAGCCCATCCCATCAAATTTTTAGATACTGTAGAGCCTGCTTTGAAGATAAAACTACCAATTCCGATGCAAATTGCACCCATATTAAACAAAGAAAAATTGAGTGTTTCAGTACGTAATTACGAGGATTTAAAGAGCTATTTATTACAGAATTAATTCATTAGAAACAAAATTATATCAGGATTTCAAATGTGCGGTTTACGATGCGCCTTTTTTATATCTTTGACATCCAAACACGCAAAAAAATATGATTACCAAAGCAACAGCATCTGATATAACAGCACTCAACGCATTGATAAATTCGGCTTATCGCGGCGAATCTTCTAAAAAAGGCTGGACCACCGAAGCCAACATTTTAGAAGGTTTGCGAACCACCGAAAGGGAATTAGCAGAAACCTTAAATGATCCGAAAAATACTATCTTAAAATACACTGATCAAGACAAAATTATTGGTTGTGTTTTGTTAGTTCAAAAGGAAAATCAACTGTATTTGGGAATGCTGACAGTATCACCCGATTTACAAAATGGAGGTGTTGGTAAAAAACTACTTCAAGAAGCTGAAATTCATGCCAAATCACTTTCATTACCCAAAATTGTAATGACAGTAATATCTGTTAGAGATGAACTTATAGCATGGTACAAACGTAATGGCTATACAGAAACAGGTGTGCGCGAGCCATTTCCTGCAAGTGAAGTTCATATTCCGATTACAGCTGAGCCACTAGAATTTTTAGTTCTCGAAAAAGTTCTTTAAGAAAATCATTTTGGCTACAAAACCATTTCTTCAAATAGGCGTTGGGTAGTTAAATCTAAATCATCGCACAGGCCCGCGTGCGGACGCGAAGTTTGTATCACAGAGCTGCGCAAGGCAGTTAACCATCTAAAACGAGAAGGAATATCAAACTGCGCTATCGGACCTGCTTGCTTTTCGCCATGCGCAATTTTTGCCAAAGCCTCGATATTTAATTGCAGTTGCTCAACGTCTAATTCTTTCGAAAATAATTCCAGTTTCAAGGCATTGATGGTATAAAGAACTTTGATAAATTTGGCTTTTTTACAAAACAGAATGACACCAACATTGAGAAATTCCTCGCGCTCAACTTGAGGTACCACTCGTATTACCGCGTACTCATATAAGTGTTTTTCTTGCATTTTGCGCTTCTTTTATAAAAATTTCAGAATGTTGTAATCGGGTCGTTAAAAAGTTGAAATATACTTGGCGGATTTGCTCTGGAGTTTCATCTGTATCTTCCCATTGCAACCAAACCTCAGGTATTAAATTGACAATTTCTTGTAAAACAGCAGTCGTTAAAAGAGCTTTACTCGCAGCATCTACTTCATCAAGTAATGTGGCTTGCGGCAAAAGCACATGATCTTTAATCAACCCAAATGGGCTTTGTGCATGCTTTTCCCAAGTGGTCCAAGAATGATGAAAGTACAAACTGGCACCGTGGTCAATCAACCACAATTCTTTTTTCCACAGCAACATGTTAGTATTTCTAAACGTGCGATCTACATTGGTAATAAATGCATCTAACCAGACAATTTGAGAAGCTAATTTAGCATCAACTTGCGTAACTACAGGATCAAAATTAATAGCACCTGACAAGTAATGCAACGCCAAATTAAGACCTTGACTACCTTGTAGTAAATCCTGAATTTCTTCATCTGCCTCCGAGCGACCAAAAGCTTCATCTAGGTTGGCAAAAACCAATTCAGGCATTTTCAAACCCAAAAAACGAGCAATTTCTCCCCCAATTAACTCGGCAATAAGTGCTTTAACACCATGCTCTGCTCCTTTAAATTTTAAGACATATTTAAAATCATCATCGGCTTCAGCTAATGCGGGCAACGATCCACCTTCCCGTAAAGGCGTAATGTAACGCGTCACGTTTACTGTTCTCAGATGCAGTGTTTTATCCATAATTTAATTGGCTAAGTCATTTTTACCTATTTGCAAATTTACAAATAAGTGCTGGGAAATTTTGGAATTAGTGCCATTACTATTTTTTAAACACTGATCATCGATAGAATTGCTATTTATTTTTCTAACCTTTAATATAAAAACAGACTACCGAAAACGATTGAAATAATCCCTCAAAGAACCTTTGTCACACCGAATAAAATCAATAAATTAGCCACTTAAAATTTTAGATTCAACACAATGAAAAATACTGCGCTAACGCACATACATGAAAGTTTAGGAGCAAAAATGCTACCATTTGCAGGCTTTAACATGCCTATTTTATACGAAGGAGTAAATGCTGAACACGAAACCGTACGTAACGCGGTAGGTGTTTTTGATGTTTCGCATATGGGCGAATTTTTGCTTACTGGACCAAATGCTCTAGCTTTAATCCAAAAAGTAACATCAAATGATGCCGCTACTTTAACTATTGGAAGAGCGCAATATTCTTGTTTACCAAATGCTGATGGCGGAATTGTAGACGATTTATTGGTGTACAAAATGAAAGAAGAACAATATCTTTTGGTAGTAAATGCATCAAACATTGATAAAGATTGGGAATGGATTTCTAGCCACAATGATTTAGGCGTGGATATGAAAAACCTTTCAGACGATTATTCACTTTTAGCTATTCAAGGGCCAAAAGCGGTTGAAGCTATGCAAGCTCTCACTTCTGTTGATTTAGCGTCTATTGCCTATTATCATTTCGAAGTAAGTGACTTTGCAGGGATTGAAAATGTTATTATTTCAGCAACGGGATACACAGGTTCAGGCGGCTTCGAAATTTATTGCAAGAATGATGAAGTAGAGCAAATTTGGAACAAAGTTTTTGAAGCAGGTACTTCATTTGGAATCAAACCAATTGGTTTGGCAGCTCGTGATACTTTACGCCTAGAAATGGGATTCTGTTTGTACGGAAACGACATTAACGATACGACCTCGCCATTAGAAGCTGGTTTAGGCTGGATTACAAAGTTCAATAAAGATTTTGTAAATGCTGCAAATTTAAAAGAACAAAAAGAAAAAGGAGTTAGTCGCAAATTAGTAGCTTTCGAAATGCAAGAACGTGCCGTACCAAGACACGATTACGAAATAGTGAATGCCGAAGGAACTGTAATTGGTATTGTAACTTCGGGAACTATGTCGCCTTCCATGAACAAAGGAATTGGATTAGGTTACGTTACTACAGAAAACAGTACTGTTGATAATGATATTTTTATCCGAATCAGAAAAAATGATGTTCCTGCGAAAGTAGTTAAACTACCATTTTACAAAAAATAATCCTAAAAAGGATCTTAAACAAAAAACCGGTAAGCAATAGCTTCCGGTTTTTTTTATCTCGAACTTCAAGAAGATTCTTTATTTTTTGTGAATTGTGATGCTTGCTTTCTCCCCTTTCTTTAAATTTGACATCAAGTCGAAAGAAGTATCTCCATCAAATAAAGTAATTTTGGCGGTATTAGGAGCAATTGTACCTTCGTTAATTGCTTCAATTTTAAACTCATTTTTAGCCCCATCAAGTATCACTTCGATAATTCTTTTTGCATTGGTTAATTTATGCTTAGCCAGAATTAATTTATTATTTTGATAAATATTTACAACATCGCCATCTTCTTTACCAATGTCGTAAATCTCCATTTTAAATTTATTCGATCCCCAGAAAACATTTAAATTTTCATCGTTACTCAATCGATTTGTTTTTAAACTGTCTAACACTTTCAAAGGATTAATATTCTCTTTAGTTTTTACATCAACCTTACTAGATTTTTGAATGCGATTATTTACCTTATTTACCAAATTATAAAGTTTAGTACTTCCTATTAAAACAAGTGTACCATCAATACACTTTTGTTTGTTTTTATAAAGTCCTTTGAAAGCTCCTTCCAATTTACTTGTACTTTGTACCAACTTTAATTTTCCTGAGAAATTAACAAAACAAAATGCACTCTGCTCAAACTTTGATTTGGTGTACACAATATTGGTTTCGCGGAACTCAAACAACTTTAGTTTTTTATTATAGCTACCTTCTATTAAATTCTTGGTTTCATGTTTACCAGCTAAATCAGTAATAGAGTAACCTTTTAATTTCCCGTTCAATTCTTCAAAAACCAAACGGTACGTGATGACACTTTTATCATTCCCATTCAGTTTTAATGCTCCAAGAAACTCGTAATTATTTTGTGAAAATGCATTTTCTACTGTCAGGAAGTATGCTAGAAAGGCCACAAAAAAAATTGTTATTTTTTTAATAAAAATATACATCGGTATTTTATTTTTTTATTTATATTTGGCACAAACTTAAACTTTTTCTTATGAAAATCAAATTACTTTTTACAGTTGTACTGTTATTTTTAGGTGTTTTAACAACAACCTACGCATCTTTCCCTGTGCAAAGAGCAACAAGTGAAAACACTACAGTGGTGAACACGCAAGAAGATGAGTTATCATCTCCAGCCGCTATTGCAAGCGGAAAAAGCCAATTGACAGCCTTGTTATTGGCTATTTTTGTTGGTGGAATCGGTATTCACCGTTTTTACTTAGGGTACACTTGGCAAGGAATTGTTCAGTTGTTGACATTTGGAGGTTGCGGAATCTGGTCTTTAATTGACTTAATTCGTATCATCACTGGAGATTTACAACCAAAAGACGGTTCTTACTCTAAAACACTTTAATACAACCTAAAAATGCGTAAAGCTTATTTTTACCTTTCGAATCTTGTATTGATATTAGCACCAATTGTTTTGCTCTTTTTACCAAAAACTTGGTTTGATAAAGGAGAAAGCACTTGCTTGTCTGTAGTTTTGGCTGGAATTGAATGTTATGCTTGCGGACTCACAAGAGCTGTAATGCATTTTATTCATTTTGACTTTGTAAAAGCTTGGGAATACAACCCACTTTGCTTTGTTGTAGTGCCGATGCTGTTTGTCATGTGGCTAAAAGCAATTTACGATATTCAGGGTAAAAAAATGCCAGGCATGATAGGTAGATTAACTTATCCAAAAGAGGCTTAGGCCTCTTTTTTTTGCTTTATTTTTTTATATTTGCACTTCAAAATAATTAATAGAAATGGGAAGAGCGTTTGAATTTCGAAAAGGAAGAAAAATGAAACGTTGGTCAGCAATGGCCAAAGCGTTTACCAGAATTGGTAAAGATATCGTGATGGCTGTTAAGGAAGGTGGACCAAATCCAGAAGCCAACTCCAGACTTAGAGCGGTGATCCAAAACTCGAAGGCAGTTAACATGCCAAAAGAAAATGTGGAACGCGCCATCAAAAAAGCAACTGATAAAGATACAGCTAACTACAAAGAACAATTATTTGAAGGTTACGCTCCACACGGAATTGCAATTTTAATTGAAACAGCAACAGATAACAACAATCGTACAGTAGCCAACATTCGCAGTTATTTTAACAAATGTAACGGTACTCTAGGAACACAAGGATCTGTAGAATTCATGTTTGACCATACTTGTAATTTCCGTATTCCAAATAACAATCAAGATATTGAAGAACTTGAATTAGAATTTATCGATTTTGGTGCAGAAGAAATTTTTGCTGACGAAGATGG
Source organism: Flavobacterium erciyesense (assembly GCF_018069925.1). Taxonomy (GTDB): domain Bacteria; phylum Bacteroidota; class Bacteroidia; order Flavobacteriales; family Flavobacteriaceae; genus Flavobacterium; species Flavobacterium erciyesense. The sequence continues at coordinate 139,779 of NZ_JAGPXB010000007.1, forward strand.
TATTTTAATTTATGCACCTTTTGGAAGCTTTGGAACCATTCAAAAAGAACTAGAAAGCCGCGGAATCGAAATTCTTTCTTCAGGTTTTGAAAGAATTCCACAAATTACCAAAAAACTTACTGAAGCTGAAATGGCAGATGTAGAGAAATTGATCGAAAAAATCGAAGAAGATGATGACGTGATGAACGTGTATCACACTATGGAAGAATAAATTTCTTCTTATACAATTCTAAAAGCTCTTGTTTTACAAGGGCTTTTTTTTTTATGGAAATCAAGTACCAAAAAGCAAAAAAAACTCCAGATTGCTCTGGAGTTTTGTATGGAATTTAATTCAATATTGAATTATTTAATGAATTCGATTTTTTGAACTTCTTCTTCATTGATGCTATCAAAAAAGCCTTGCTCATTCATCCAATCATCGTTAAATACTTTGCTCATATATCGAGAACCATGATCAGGAAAAATAGCAATTACATTGCTGTTTTCATCAAACTCTCCTTCTTCAGCATATTGCTTGATGGCTTGCATTACTGCACCAGATGTATATCCTACAAACAAACCTTCTTTTTTGGTGATTTCACGAGCAGTATGAGCACTTTCCTCATCAGTCACTTTCATGAATTTATCAATGATATCAAAATCAGTTGCTGATGGAATTAAATTTTTACCTAAACCTTCAATACGATACGGATAAATTTCTTCGTTATCAAACTCTCTTGTTTCGTGGTATTTTTTTAACACCGAACCAAAAGCATCAACTCCTAAAATTTTGATATTCGGATTTTGCTCTTTCAAATATTTGGCTGTACCAGAAATAGTTCCTCCGGTTCCGCTACAAGCAACTAAATGAGTTATTAATCCGTTGGTTTGTTTCCAAATTTCTGGACCGGTAGAGTTGTAATGTGCATCAATATTCAACTGATTGAAATATTGATTGATGTAAACTGACCCTTTTGTTTCTTCATGTAAACGTTTTGCTACATTGTAATAAGATCGCTCATCATCTGCTGAAACGTGCGCTGGACAAACATATACTTTAGCACCCAAGCTACGCAACATGTCAATTTTATCTTTTGATGACTTAGAACTAACTGCTAAAATGCAATTATATCCTTTAATGATACTCACCATAGCCAAACTAAATCCGGTATTCCCCGACGTAGTTTCTATAATGGTATCACCTGGAGTTAATATCCCACGTTTTTCAGCTTCTTCAATAATATATAATGCAATTCTATCTTTAGAGGAATGTCCTGGATTAAAAGCTTCAACCTTAGCGTAAAAATTTCCAACTAGATCTTCAGTAACTTTATTAAGTTTAATAAGGGGTGTATTCCCTATTAATTCTAAGACATTATTATAAGCAGATATTTCTTTTTTCATAAAAAAATAGTTAGTCGCACCGACTATAAATTCGAACGCGCATGGTGCAAATTTAACAAAAATAATCTAATTAGTTTTTAATTTCTTCTAAATCTAACAAAAAACTGTATTCCTTAGCGAGTTCTTTCAATGCTTCAAAACGTCCTGAAGCCCCGCCATGACCCGCATCCATATTGGTATTCAAATACAAAACATTATCATCGGTCTTAAATGTACGAAGTTTGGCCACCCACTTGGCAGGCTCCCAATACTGCACCTGCGAATCGTGCAGGCCTGTAGTGACAAGCATATTAGGGTATTTTTGTGCTTTTACGTTATCATAAGGCGAATAAGACAACATATAATCATGGTATTTTTTTACGTTTGGATTTCCCCATTCGTCGTATTCACCCGTTGTCAATGGTATAGTATCATCTAGCATGGTTGTTACAACATCAACAAACGGCACCTGAGCAATTACGCCATTATACAATTCAGGAGCCATATTGACCACCGCACCCATTAACAATCCACCTGCTGAACCTCCTTCAGCGTACAAATGATCTGCAGAGGTGTAACCTTGCTCTATTACAAATTTCGAGCAGTCAATAAAATCAGTAAACGTATTTTTCTTTTTAAGCAATTTCCCATCTTCGTACCATTGCCTTCCTAAATCTTCGCCTCCGCGGATGTGTGCAATTGCAAAAACAAATCCACGATCTAAAATAGAAAGTCTTGTAGATGAAAAATAGGTATCCATAGTCACCCCATACGATCCATATGCATAAAGTAACAACGGATTTTTACCATCTTTCTTCAATCCTTTTCTGTACACCATCGAAATCGGCACTTTGGTACCATCCTTTGCAGTCGCCCACACACGTTCTTCGGTATAATTATCTTTATCAAATTTACCACCTAAAACTTGCTGCTCTTTTAGAATCGTCTTCTCCTTAGTTGTCATATTAAAATCAATAACCGAAGAAGGCGTAGCCAATGATTGGTAACTGTAACGCAAAACATCAGTATCAAAATCGATATTCGTTGTAGTAAATGCATTGTAGGTCTCGCTACCAAAAGGCAAGTAATAGTCCGCTTCTCCACTCCATGGCATAATTCGAATGTGATTCAAACCATTTGAGCGTTCTTCTACAACTAAATAGTTCTTGAAAATTTCAATGTCCTCCAGCAAAACATCTTCACGGTGTGCAATTACATCTTTCCAATTTTCTTTGGATGTAGCATTTTCTGGAGTTTTCATTAGTTTGAAATTGCTCGCCTTATCCTTGTTGGTTAGAATATAAAATGAATCTCCAAAATGCGAAATACTGTATTCAAGACCACGTACTCTTTTTTGAAAAATCGCAAATTCGCCGTCAGGCTGTTCTGCATTTAAAGTGCGGTACTCGGTTGTAAGTGTACTACCTGAACTAATTACAATATATTTTTTGGACTTTTCTTTTCCCACAGAAACACTAAATGTATCGTCTTTTTCATAAAAAACAACCACATCTTGATCAGCTGAAGTACCTACTTTATGTTTAAAAACCTTATCGGAACGTAGCGTAACCGTATCTTGTCGGGTGTAAAAAATAGTTTTATTATCATTTGCCCAAACTGAACTACCATCAGCATTTTCAATGGTGTCAGAGAATAATTCGCCCGTTTCTAGGTTTTTGATTTGAATGGTATAAATTCTTCTACCAACCGTATCTACTCCAAAACTAACCAATTTATTATCAGGGCTGATACTCATACCGCCAAGTTGAAAATAAGAGTGCCCTTTGGCTAATTCATTACAATCAAAAAGAATTTCTTCTGCAGCGCTCAGGCTTCCTTTTTTTCGAGAATAAATCGGATAATCTTTGCCAGTTTCGTAACGAGTAATGTAATAATAACCATTATACAAATACGGAACAGATTGGTCATTTTCTTTAATACGAGCCTTCATTTCTTCATACAAAGCCTTCTGAAAATCTTTCGTACCAGCAGTAGCAGCCTCGTAGTAGGCATTTTCTTGATTCAAATAATCAATTACTTCTGGATTCTCGCGATCGTTTAGCCAAAAATAATTATCGATACGTTTTTGATTGTGTTTTTCTAGCGTTTTAGGTATAATTTTAGCTTTTGGCTGAGTCATAGGAGTTACTATTTTTTGTGCTTGCACATTACTATTTACAAATGCAAAAATAAGACAAACACCACTAAGGAAGGGTGTGTTTTTCATGAATCTTTTATTGATAATGACTACGCAATATAGTAATTTTGTATCTGAATTAACTTAAAAATAGCTAAACATGGATTTAATGGGAATGATGGGCAAATTAAAAGAGACCCAACAAAAAATAGAAGACACAAAAAAGAGACTTGATACGGTATTGATTGACGAACAAAGTTCAGATGGATTGCTTAAAGTGACGCTAACTGCTAACAGAGCGATCAAATCAATTAGTATTGATGATGCACTTTTGGAGGACAAAGAGCAACTTGAGGATTATATGATTTTGGTTTTGAACAAAGCTATCGCAAAAGCCTCTCAAGTTAATGAAGCCGAATTGGATGCTGTGGCAAAAATGGATATGCCGATGATTCCAGGAATGGATAATTTGTTTAAATAAAAAAAAAGTTTAAGGTTTACCATTTTTTGAAATCAATAAAAACGGTAAACCTTAAACTTTAAAAAATTCTTGAATTAGCTTTACACTAATTTTTGAAGTGTTTCAAGCACATAAGTATGCATTACTTCTTTATAATCTAAATGAGTTACGATACGTAGTTTACCATGCCCCATTGAACTAATTAAAATATTTTTCTGCTTTAGCAGTTCGATTAAATTCTTCTCGATTACATTCGGAACCAAAGTAAAAATCAAAATATTTGTTTCTACTGGCTCTACAGAAGCTACCCAACTTACCCTTTTTAATACCTCTGCAATTTCTTTGGCTCTGCGGTGGTCTTCGGCCAAACGTTCAATATTATTATCTAAGGCATAAATTCCAGCTGCAGCCAAATAACCTACTTGGCGCATTCCTCCACCAAATATTTTACGGATGCGTAACGCACGATGAATTGTTGCTTTATCACCCAAAAGTACAGAACCAATTGGAGCACCCAAACCTTTTGATAAACACACTGAAATCGTATCAAAAATTTGCCCAAAAGCTCTAGGATCTTGTCGTTTAGCTACCAAAGCATTCCAAATTCGCGCGCCATCTAAATGGAATTTCAAATTATTCGCTTTACAAACTGCTTGAATTTTTTGTAAATCTTCAATTTCATAACAAGCACCACCACCTTTATTGGTTGTGTTTTCAACGCAAACCAAACTCGTTAATGGGCTGTGGTAAAATTCAGGATCATTAATCGCTGCTGCCACCTGATCTGCTGTAATCATTCCGCGTTTTCCGTCAAGCAAACAACAGGATACACCGCTATTAAACGAAACTCCACCACCTTCGTAATGATACACGTGTGCGTATTTATCGGCAATTAATTGCTCACCAGGTTGCGTATGTAATTTGATTGCCGTTTGGTTAGCCATCGTTCCTGAAGGAAAAAAAAGTCCAGCCTCCATACCAAACATCGCTGCTACTTTAGCTTCAAGAGCTATAACTGTAGGATCTTGCTTGTACACATCGTCTCCCACAGTTGCGTTTAACATGTGCACTAGCATTTCGCGAGACGGTTTTGTAATCGTATCGCTTATTAAATTTATTTCCATATTATATTTTTATTTAGACACGGTGCAGTACTTACAATTGCACCGTCGCATAATTTTCCTATTTTTGTGGCACAAATTTACACAATACGAATTGTTATTTCCAATAAGTTCCGTTAAATCTGAACTAATATTACACAGCAAAAACGTAATGAAGTAAAATGATAAAATAACAACCTAGTACACTAATTTTTATGACAACTACCGAACAAATAAAAGGTATTGTAGAGCGCCTTGGTGCGTTGAGGAGGTATCTTTGACGTTGATGCCAAACTAATTGAAATTTCTAACGAAGAAGAAAAAACATTTGCTCCCGATTTTTGGAATAATCCGAAAGAGGCTGAGCTTTTGGTAAAAAATCTTCGAAACAAAAAAAAATGGATAGAAGACTACAATAAAGCGGTTGAAATGACCGACGAATTAGAGTTAGCCTATGATTTTTATAAAGAAGGAGAACTTTCTACCGAAGAATTAGACGAGCAATACACCAAAACAGAAGCACATATTGAGGCCATTGAATTCAAAAACATGCTTTCTGACGAAGGCGACACATTGAGTGCCGTCATTCAAATTACAGCTGGTGCTGGTGGAACTGAAAGTTGCGATTGGGCCGAAATGCTTACGCGTATGTACATGATGTGGGGCGAAAAATACGGTTATAAAATCAAAGAACTGAACTTTCAAAAAGGAGAAGCCGCTGGAATCAAAACCGTAACATTAGAGTTTGAGGGCGATTATTCTTTTGGCTATTTAAAAGGAGAAAACGGCGTACATCGTTTAGTACGTATTTCGCCTTTTGACAGTAACGCCAAACGACATACTTCATTTGTGTCCGTTTACGTGTACCCGCTTGTTGACGATAGTATTGAAATTGAAATCAATCCTGCTGATATCGAAATTACTACCTCACGCTCTAGTGGCGCTGGTGGGCAAAACGTGAATAAAGTAGAAACGAAAGTACAACTGTTTCACAAACCAACCGGTATTCAAATTCAATGTTCAGAAACGCGTTCACAGCAAGATAACAGACAACGTGCCATGCAAATGCTTCGATCACAGTTGTATGAAATTGAATTAAAAAAGAAACAAGCACAACGAGCGGATATTGAAGCTGGCAAGATGAAAATTGAATGGGGCTCACAAATCCGAAATTACGTGATGCAACCTTACAAACTAGTCAAAGACGTCAGGACAGGCTACGAAACGAGTAATGTTGACGGCGTCATGAATGGTGAAATTGATGCGTTCCTAAAGGCCTATCTGATGATGATGGGACAAAAAGAAGAATAAATTTTAAAATCCTATAAAAGACTTTTTTGTAGGATTTTTTATATATTTTTACGACAAAAAAGACAAACATGAAAATTATAACTACTGCGATCCTACTATTTATCACAAGCTTTATGTGGGCACAACAAAAAGTTTATTTTAATGAAGATTTTAAAGAATTACCATCACAAACTAATGCCACTTACTACACCGTTTATGAACCAAATGGTAAAGGAACAATTAGAACTACTTATTACATCAACGATAGTATCTATTCTAAGGACTATTTCTCCAACTATAAAAAGAGAGAAATTGATGGTACGTCTGAAAGATGGTATGCAAACGGAAAAAAGGAGTATTTAGCGATTTATGTAAAAGGAAAACAAGAAGGTCCACAAACACGTTATTACGAATCCGGAAAGATTAAAAGAGTTGAAAATTATAAAAATGGGGAATTTGTAGATGGGAAATGTTTTGATGAAAACGAAGCAGAGATAGCGTTTTTTCCATACTACATAAAACCAGAATTTCCAGGAGGAGAAAAAGCATTTTATGATTTCATTGCCTCTGATTTTAAAAAACCAAATAATAGTATTGGACAAGTGATAATTGGTTTTTCAGTAGAATTGGATGGTACATTAAATCATTTTGAAGTAATAAAAAGTGTGAATAAAGAAATTGATTTAGCAGTAATCAAAACATTAGCAAGAAGTCCGAAATGGATACCAGGAAAAATTGATGGTAAGGCAATCGTGATGAAGTATAAAATTCCGATTACCGTAGAATCATTTGAGGGAAAACAATCAAAAAATGTTAGAACTAAAATGGAGGATTAATTAGGATAACTACGGGTAAATTCTTTTATTTGGAAAATATTTAACTCAAAAACTTCCAATTTTTCAATGAAATCCTATACAATTAACGAAATAAACGAAATTCTTAACGGAGAAATCGTTGGGTCAACCCTAACAAGCATTACTGCGCCTGAACAATTAGAAGCTGCAAGTATTACGGAGATTTCATTTATAGGAAACAAAAAATACGAAAAATTTTGGGCTACCTCAAAGGCTTGTGCTGCTGTTGTAAATGAAGATATTAGCATCGAACCAGGTGATAATCGAGCTTTTATCAAAGTAAAAAATGCCGACTTGGCTATGTCACAAGTTTTAGAACTTTTTGCTCCACCTACTCCAGTTTTTGCGGTAAGCATACATCATACTGCAACCATTGACGCTACCGCACAAATTTGTAATGGCGCAAAGATTGGCGCTGGATGCTACATAGGACCGAATGTAATAATTGGCGACAACTCAACTATCTATCCAAACGTAACCATTTTAGACGAATCAACCGTAGGTAAAAATACAGTAATTTGGTCGGGTACGGTGGTAAGAGAGCGCTGTCATATTGGTAACGATTGTATTATTCATCCCAACGCAACAATTGGTGCTGATGGTTTTGGTTTTCGACCTGATCCGCAACGTGGCTTGGTAAAAATTCCGCAAATAGGTAATGTCATCATTGGTAATAATGTTGAAATTGGCGCCAACTCTTGCGTTGACCGCGGTAAATTTAGCTCTACCGTTCTGGGTGATGGATGTAAAATAGACAACTTAGTACAAATAGGTCACAACAGTAAACTTGGTAAATTTTGTATCATGGCTGGAAATAGCGGATTGGCTGGATCTGTAACCTTAGGAAACGGCGTAATCATTGGTGGCAGCGCATCGATAAAAGACCACACGACTATTGGTGATGGTGCTATTGTTGGCGCAGGATCTGGTGTAACTGGCGATATTCCTGCCGGCAAAACAATGTTGGGTTACCCTGCGGTTGAAGCTAGAGATGCCTTAAAACAATGGGCCATCTTAAAAAGACTCGTTAACGAATCTAAAAATAAATAATTATTTTTTTTATCATATCCATAAAAAAACAGAAGTTCGCTTCTGTTTTTTTGTTTATATAGCAATCAAATACGCTATTTTTTTCACTAGAACACGACATTGATACTAATAATTAAGTTCCTTTTTGTATTTTAGCACAAACTTTTATAACTATAATTGACCATGGATTTGAACTTCAATAAAAACGAAGACCACAATAAACTTTTGTTATCTGCTTTGCGCCAAAAATTAAGCATTGTTAAACTTGGCGGCGGCGAAAAACGCATTCAAAAATTACATAGCGAAGGCAAAATGACAGCTCGCGAGCGCATAGATTATTTATTAGACCCGAAAGCAAAAAGTATAGAAATTGGAGCTTTTGTTGGAGAAGGAATGTACAAAGAACACGGCGGATGTCCATCAGGAGGTGTAGTGGTAAAAATTGGCTATATCAAAGGCAAACAATGCGTAGTTGTTGCCAATGATGCCACTGTAAAAGCGGGTGCTTGGTTCCCAATTACAGCAAAGAAAAATCTTCGCGCACAAGAAATCGCAATGGAAAACAGATTACCCATCATTTACCTTGTAGATAGTGCCGGTGTTTATCTGCCGTTACAAGATGAAATTTTTCCAGACAAAGAACATTTTGGTCGAATTTTCAGAAACAATGCGCAAATGAGCAGCATGGGTATTACGCAAATTGCTGCAGTTATGGGAAGTTGTGTAGCTGGTGGTGCATATTTACCAATCATGAGTGACGAAGCTATGATTGTTGATAAAACCGGAAGTATCTTTTTGGCAGGAAGTTATTTAGTAAAAGCTGCCATTGGAGAAAGCATCGATAATGAAACTTTGGGCGGTGCAACTACACATTGTGAAATTTCAGGTGTGACTGATTATAAAGCCAAAGACGATAAAGATGCTTTGGATAGAATTAAAAAAATAGTCGATAAAATTGGTGATTTTGACAAAGCTGGTTACAACCGTATTGCTCCAGAGAAACCAAAATATGACGAAAATGAAATTTACGGTTTGTTGCCAAAAGCGCGCAGCGAACAGTACGATATGATGGATATCATTCACCGATTAGTAGATAATTCTGAATTTGAAACGTATAAAGATGGTTACGGACAAACCATAATCACAGGTTATGCCCGCATTGACGGCTGGGCAGTTGGAATTGTGGCTAACCAACGTAAAGTGGTAAAAACCAAAAATGGCGAAATGCAGTTTGGAGGAGTTATTTACTCTGACAGCGCTGACAAAGCAACTCGTTTTATTGCTAATTGTAACCAAAAGAAAATTCCGTTGGTATTTGTACAAGATGTTACCGGTTTTATGGTGGGTTCAAAAAGCGAGCACGGCGGAATCATTAAAGACGGTGCTAAATTAGTTAATGCAGTTTCTAACTCTGTTGTTCCAAAATTCACAGTAATTGTTGGTAACTCCTACGGTGCCGGCAACTATGCCATGTGTGGTAAAGCTTATGATCCTCGATTAATTTTTGCTTGGCCAAGCGCTGAACTAGCAGTTATGGGCGGAACTCAAGCAGCCAAAGTTTTAGCTCAAATTGAAGCTTCATCGCTCAAGGCAAAAGGTGAACTGGTAGACGAAACCAAGGAAAAAGAACTATTCGACACCATCAAAGCACGTTATGACGAACAAGTTTCTCCTTACTACGCAGCTTCACGATTGTGGACAGACGCCATCATTGACCCTCTTGATACCAGAACTTGGATTTCTATGGGAATTGAAGCAGCCAACCACGCTCCTATTGAAAAAGCATTTAACTTAGGCGTGATTCAAGTATAAATCAAATTGATTGAATCGCAAATAGCAAAACACATAAAACAAAATAGCCCGATTTACAGTCGGGCTTTTTTTTGTGGAACTAAAAAATTTAAAAATCGATTAGCTCTTGTCTACAAATAAAAAAGTGAGTTGTTTCCAACTCACTTTTCTAACAAATTAAATTCAAAATCTAAACCAAATCAAAACGGTCAAGATTCATTACTTTAGTCCAAGCTGCAACAAAATCAGTTACAAATTTATCTTGACTTGTACTGTATGCATATACTTCGGCAAGTGCTCTTAATTCTGAATTAGAACCAAAAATCAAATCAACTCTTGTTCCAATCCATTTGATTCCACCAGCCATACGATCGCTTCCTACAAAAGCATCATCAGACTCAGAAACGGCTTTCCAAGTAGTACCTAAATCCAATAGATTCACAAAGAAATCATTAGTTAAAGCATCTACTTTTTTAGTAAATACTCCGTTTTGAGATTGATCAAAATTAGTGTTCAACACACGCAACCCACCAACCAACACTGTCATTTCTGGCGCAGTTAAAGTCAATAATTGTGCTTTATCAATAAGCATTTCTTCTGCTGAAACAGTATATTTAGTTTTTACATAATTTCTAAATCCATCAGCTTGTGGCTCTAAAACTGCAAACGACTCTACGTCTGTTTGTTCTTGAGAAGCGTCTGTTCTACCAGCTGCAAAAGGAACTGTGATAGGGTGTCCTGCATTTGCTGCTGCTTTTTCGATTGCAGCATTTCCAGCCAAAACGATCAAATCAGCAATTGATAAATGTTTTCCAGTAGTTTGCGCCGCGTTAAATTCATTTTGAATTCCCTCTAAAGTTTGTAAAACACGTTGCAATTGTGCTGGATTGTTAACTTTCCAGTTTACTTGTGGCTCTAAACGAATACGTGCTCCGTTAGCTCCACCACGCTTATCAGAACCTCTAAATGTAGATGCTGAAGCCCATGCCGTGCTTACTAATTCAGAAATACTCAATCCTGAAGCTAAAACTTTTGCTTTCAAAGCTGCCTCGTCTTCAGCATCTATTAAAGCATGAGTAACTGCAGGAACTGGATCTTGCCAAATTAATTCTTCAGCAGGAACTTCTGGTCCTAAATAACGAACTTTTGGTCCCATGTCACGGTGTGTCAATTTGAACCAAGCTCTTGCAAAAGCATCATTAAAAGCATCTGGATTAGCTAAGAAATGTCTTGAAATTTTTTCGTAAGCTGGATCTACTCTTAAAGATAAATCAGTAGTTAACATAAACGGCTGGTGCGTTTTGTTTGGGTCGTGCGCATCAGGAACTGTACCTGCTCCTGCATCACCAACTGGTTTCCATTGGTGTGCTCCACCTGGACTTTTAGTTAATTCCCATTCGTAACCAAATAAGTTTTCAAGGTAATTGTTACTCCATGTTGCAGGAGTAGTTGTCCATGCACCTTCTAATCCGCTTGTAATTGTATCCGCGCCGTTTCCAGTTCCGTAAGTGTTTTTCCAACCTAAACTTTGCTCTTCCATAGAAGCTGCTGCCGGCTCTGCGCCAACATATTTGTTAGGATCAGCGGCACCGTGCGTTTTTCCTAAAGTGTGTCCACCAGCAATAAGAGCAACAGTTTCTTCGTCATTCATGGCCATTCTACCAAAAGTCTCTCTGATATCTTTAGCTGCTAATAGTGGATCTGGATTTCCATCTGGTCCTTCTGGATTCACATAGATTAATCCCATTTGTACTGCTGCTAACGGATTTTCAAGTTCACGATCGCCAGAGTAACGGCTGTGTGGTTCTGTACTTAATGAAAGCCATTCTTTTTCAGGTCCCCAATAGATATCTTCTTGTGGTTCCCAAACATCAACACGACCTCCTGCAAAACCAAATGTTTCAAAACCAGCTACCTCAAGCGCACAGTTTCCTACCAAAACCATTAAATCTGCCCAAGATACTTTGTTTCCATATTTTTGTTTGATAGGCCAAAGTAATAATCTAGCCTTATCTAAGTTAGCGTTGTCTGGCCAGCTGTTTAAGGGTGCAAAACGTTGTGTACCAAAACCTGCTCCACCTCTACCATCGGCAATACGATAGGTACCTGCACTATGCCAAGCCAAACGAATGAAGAACGGACCGTAGCTGCCATAATCAGCAGGCCACCAATGTTGTGAAGTTGTAATTACCTCTTTAATATCATTTTTAAGAACCTCTAAATCAACTGATTTAAATGCCTCCGCGTAGTTAAAGTGCTCTCCCATTGGGTTTGAAGCCACTCCATTCTGACGAAGGATATTCAGGTTTAATTGATTTGGCCACCAATCGCGATTGATTTTACCATGACGTTCGCTTTGCTTAGGCGCATTTGCACCAGCAGAAAAAGGACATTTACTCTCTCCATTGACATTGTAAGAGGTAGGTCTTGAATTATTTTCCATAATATGTTTGATTTTTAATTTTCTAATTTCAAAGTTACCTAAAAAAATTCGAGCTTAATTAAAATTTCAATAGATAAAAACTATAATACAACAAAAAAAACATACTCTAGAGCAATGTTAAATTTCTCTTTCTACCTTTGAATCAAATAGATAAACTAAATTTTAGTTACAATTCGAAATCAACTATGGAAGCTTGCATTTTATGCTAAAGAAAGAAGTTGACATGAGAAAATCAATTAATGAGGCAGACGTTCTTTTAAAAGTCCATAAACCCAAGTACCAAAAATAGCAGCTAAAAGAGGAACTAACATCACAGTTGCACCGCTTCCAATTTGTGCAAATAAAGGACCGGGACAAGCACCTGTAAGTGCCCAACCGAAACCAAATAGTAATCCGCCTATAATTTGACCTTTGTGAAAAAGCTTGTCTTGAAATGTAATTGGCTGACCAGAAAATGTTTTGATTTCATATTTTTTGATAATAAATACAGAAAGCATTCCTACTACTACTGCACTACCAATTACACCGTACATATGAAAAGATTCAAAGCGAAACATTTCTTGAATTCGGTACCAACTAATGATTTCGGCTTTAATAAAAACAATTCCGAAAAGTATCCCTACGATTAAATATTTTAAAGAGTTTAAAAAGCTAACACGATTGTTATCCTGCTCCTTATTATTAGGTGTAATATTTTTAAATTGATTCATTGTATTAAAATTAAAGTGTTAAGATTAGAGGCAGGATAAAATGAACCATCAGCAAACCACCGATAAAAAAGCAACAAGTTGCAATTAAAGACGCTACTTGCAAATTGGATAAGCCTGAAATAGCATGACCACTGGTGCAACCTCCGGCGTAGCGCGAACCAAAACCAACAAAAAAACCTCCAAGCACCAAAACCACAAAACCAGGAATTGTACCTAAATTAGACCAAGCAAACAATTGTTCGGGAAGCAGGCCTTTAATTTCAGTAATACCATTTTGGGCTAAGTCGGTTTGTAATGATGAGGAGATTTGTATAGGATCTGAATTTGAAAGTCCAAAAAAGGCAATCACGCCTCCAAGCACAATTCCCAACACAAAAAATAAATTCCAAATTTCCTTTTTCCAATCGTATTTAAAAAAAGGAATATTTGCAGGTACACAAATAGCGCAGGCATGGCGCAAAGAGGAGCTAATGCCGAATGATTTGTTTCCAATTAGCAATAAAGCGGGAACAGTTAAACCTATCAGCGGGCCAGCGACATACCAAGGCCAAGGTTGTTGAATAAATTCTAAAATTTCCATAGTATTAATCATAAATTATTTTTGACAAAGGTGAAGTTTTGCACCAAAAAGTTCTGTTACTTTTGTCACACAAGTCCTTTTATTTGAAGATTCTTTTCAGGTTAATCTATCAAAAGATTACTTTACAGTCATTCTTAAAGTTTTAAATATTCAAGTTGGTAATCGCCTACGTGTTTTTTATTGTTAGCAATTGATTTTCGGTGAACAAAATAATTTATAATTCCGAAAACAAAAATGATCAATGAACTGACAAACAAGCCCAATTCGATATAAAAACTATTTGGAACTGCAATTAAATTTTTGAGGCTTAAACCTGCAATTAAAAAATACATAGCCGTTCGCATAAACGACAAAAAAGTAGATTGATTAGCCAGCGTCGTGCGCTGAAGGGCCAGTTTTTCTCGTAAAATGAGATCTTTATTTTTCTTTTGTTCTGAATCCATCGTGGTACTTATTTGTTTAAAATTGAATGCTAAGTTGCCCGCAAGAGAGTAAACTTGTTTTTCATCCCACACAAAAGTAAGAGCCCTATAAAACACACACAGTGACAAATGTTACAGAGGCAATAATTACAAAATAAAATTGAAAAGATTTGGAAAAGAATGATGGAAAATTTGCTCCAATACTACTATCAAAAGGAAATCAAGAATAAAAAAATGCGGGGAAAATATCTGGATAATACAAATAAAAAAAACCGTAAAACATACAATGAAGTTCTTACGGTTTTTTTTGTGGAGTCGCCGGGAATCGAACCCGGGTCCAAACAAGCAACTAAAAAGCTTTCTACGCGCTTATTTCCTGATTGAATTTTCGATAGTGTGCTCGGCCAGAAACAACCACACCCTACTTATCTTCTTAATGTCGAAATCCACCCGAAGCTCATGGAAATCTAGGTTTATTTTTACGGTTCCCCTGTACTGAACGCCACAAACCAAGGCTTTCAAGGAGAATCCAGCTTCCCTACCTTGTAGAGACGTGGCGTAATCGTACTATAATTCGGATTATGCAGCTAAAGCGTAGTTATTTTCGCCGTGTAAAAGTGTAAGATCTTATATTTACGAGCAAGGTCTCAATGCTCGACGTGCTTACTTATCAATTCGACTTGCTGTCAAAACCAGTCGACCCCAATTTTCTCATTTTTTTGAGAGTGCAAATGTACACTTTTTTATAATGTACTATTTCAAAAATAGTGCCTTTTTATTTATTCGTCCTGAAATTTAAAAGGATAATCTCCGAATAAAGTCGCCAGTTTTCTAACATCATACGTTTTACGTGTAAACTTATTTGAAAGTGCGATTATAGTCACGCCTTCCTTAGTCAAACTAATGTACGACGAAGTGTTCCCGTGCCACCAACCATTATGAAAATAAAAATTTTGCCCAGTCTCCCAATTAATCATTCTGATTCCAAGTCCGTAATTTTTAGTTCCCTTACGCTCGTTACTATACGGCTGGTACACTTGTTTATTTAGGTCTTTCGACAAAAAATGAGAACTGCTCCTAGCGCGATCAAATTTCAATAAATCTCGTGGTGTGGAGTAAATATTTTTGTCTCCGTACACTGCATCAAGATAATCCTTACCAATTTCTACTTTATTGCCTTTGTACGAAGTTACAGCAGAGTCTTTATCGCGTTCGTAATCAAAAACATAAGTATTTTTCATGCCTAGCGGCTCGAAAATAATTTTTTTCATTGCCTCTTCATAGGACAATTTTGTAATATTTTCAATAATTAGAGCTAACATTGCATAATTGGTATTGCAATACGCAAAACGAGTATCAGTTGCAAACTCTAAACCGATATCCTTAGTAGCCATAATTGTCAAAATATCTGTATTAGTCAAAGTATTGTGCCTGTCCCAAACCGATTTATCACGATCTGTAAAATAAGCATAGTTACGCAATCCGCTACGGTGATTCAGCAAGGTACGCACTGTCACTTCTGGGTAAGGAAAAGATTTTAAAATAGTATTTACTTTTTGATCTAAATTCAACCTTTTGGCGTTAACCAATTTTAATACTGCTGTAGCCGTTAAAACCTTGCTTACTGATGCAATATGCAAAGGAGTATTTGCTGTAATGACTGTCTCATCTCTAAAATTGGAGAAACCTTCGTATTTTTCATAAATGATTTGACCATTTTTGGCTACCAAAAAACTTCCATTTGCAGTTTGATTGGGCCAGTTTTTTTGGTAAAAAGAATCGATTTCAGCCCGTTTTACATTGATATATGATGCCGTAAGTTTTGGCTCAGCTGTTGCCAAAGGTTTCATAATTGGCAACCTATTTTTTGGCAATTGATCGTCTCGTAATTCTACCTTTACTTTCTCTTTGGCACAAGATCCAAAAATCAAAAAAAGGAGTGATATATGTAGTATATTTGCGTTTTTAATAAAATTCATTGTGGTATAACTAGAAAGACAAATATATAGAATCAGTCTGTTTTTGCTCCTTCTTTTTTTTAAACCTTAACAGTATTTTATCAGTCCTACAAGGCTTTTGGAATGCTACCAAATTGTACATCAGTGCATACTTGAATAAAAACTATCGAATTTTTCGAAAAAAAATTAAAAAAGAAACGGCATTTGTTATATTTGTAACAAATAGCATTATTAAAGTTATATTATAATTTAGAAAAAACTTATAAAATGAAGTTTGGAATCATAAAAGAAAGAAAAAAACCAGCAGATCGTAGAGTGGTTTTTTCTCCAGAGGCATTAGTACAATTAAAAAATCAATATCCAAGCATAGAAATTCTTGTTGAAACTTCAGATTGTCGCATTTTTACAGACGAAGCCTATGAACAAGCCGGAATTGAAGTTGGTACTGATCTTAGTACATGCGATGTTTTGTTGGGAGTAAAAGAAGTTCCTGTTGAAGCACTAATTCCTAATAAATCGTATTTCTTTTTTTCGCACACTATTAAAAAACAGCCGTACAATAGAAATTTGCTACAAACCATTTTAAAAGAAAACATTTCATTGTTCGACCACGAAACTATCGTGAATACTAAAAACCAACGACTAATAGGTTTTGGTCACTATGCTGGCATGGTTGGTGCATACAACGGAATTCGTGCTTTCGGAATCAAATTTGAATTGTTCAAATTGCCAAAAGCAGAAACCCTTTCGGGAAAAGAAGCGCTGATTGCACAACTGAAACGTGTGATTTTACCTCCAATTAAATTTGTAATTACCGGTAGCGGAAAAGTAGGCAGTGGCGCCAAAGAAATACTCGATGCCATGAAAATCAAATCAGTAAACGTAGAGAATTATTTAACTAAAAATTACACTCAAGCCGTTTACACTCAAATTGATGTTTTAGATTACAACAAACGAAAAGACGGTCAAGTTTTGGATCATTATGATTTTTACCAAAACCCAACTGAATACGAAACCAATTTTGAACGATTTACCACTGTTTCTGACATCTATATTTCAGGACATTTTCATGCCAATGAAGCTCCAATGATTTTGACACAGGAGATGTTAAATTCAAAAGATTGTAAGATCAAAATTGTGGCGGATGTTTCCTGCGATGTCAACGGTCCAATTGCTTGTACTTTACGTGCCTCAACAATAGCAGAACCTTTGTACGGTTACTTGCCTTTAGAAAACAAAGAGGTTGATGTTTTTCATCCAGGTGCGATAGTGGTCATGGCAGTTGATAATTTACCTTGTGAGTTACCTAAAGATGCTAGCGAAGGATTTGGGCAAATGTTCCTAGAGCATGTGATTCCGGCTTTCTTCGATGGGGATAAAGACGGTATTTTACAACGTGCACAAATTACTCAAAACGGCAAATTGACCGAGAGATTTAGCTACTTGCAAGATTATGTAGACGGTCAATAAGCAGATTCTTACGTATATTGGTAACTCATAATTAATATGCTTCCAATAAAATTAATAATAAAATTCATACTTATTAGCCTGTAGCCTTTGGTTACAGGTTATTTTTTTTCATATCGGTATTGTGACAATTACCATTCAATTAACAATCCGTAAAGACTTGCAAAGGGAAGTATTGCTTAATTTTGTAAAAAAAATACAATGTCAGCATCTCTTCCTATTTCGATTTTAGAATTGGCAATTATTGCCGAGGATAGCAACGCTACTGCAACTTTAGAAAGAACTAAACTACTAGCTCAAACAGCCGATAAATTGGGTTACAAGCGCTTTTGGCTGGCCGAACACCACAATATGGCACACGTTGCCAGTTCAGCAACCGTAGTTTTAATTGGTCATATAGCTTCGCAAACGCAAAACATTCGCGTAGGTTCTGGCGGAATCATGTTACCCAACCACGCGCCGCTAATTGTTGCTGAACAATTTGGAACATTAGCCACTTTGTACCCCAATCGTATTGATTTAGGCTTAGGGAGAGCACCGGGCACCGATGGTTTAACAGCGCAGGCCATTCGTAAAGATTTTGTAGAACAGTCGCAACGTTTCCCAGAAAACGTAACGGCTTTGCAAGACTTTTTTAACGTCGATAATGCTTCCGCAAAAGTACGAGCGTTTCCTGCAGAAGGTGTTTCTGTACCTATTTGGATTTTAGGTTCTAGTTTAGACAGCGCCGCATTGGCAGCAGCTAAAGGTCTTCCGTACGCGTTTGCAGGTCATTTTGCTCCAAAACTCATGCATCAAGCATTTCAATATTACCGCGATCATTTTGAACCTTCAGCATATTTGCAAAAACCCAAAATCATGGCTTGCGTTAATGCCGTAGCTGCAGATACAGACGAAGAAGCTGCGAAACTTGCCACAAGTTTAACTCAAATGTTTTTGAACTTAATTCGGAATGATCGCAAACCCTTGCAACCGCCTGTTGAAGCTATTAATGATCTAATGAACGAAGTAGAAATATTTCATGTAGATCAAATGACAGCCTGCTCTTTTGTAGGAAGCCCTAAGAAAATTGCGCGCGAGCTGCAACAATTTGTACAATATACACAAATAGATGAGCTGATGATCACGAGCCCGATTTATGATTTTGATGCTAAAATAAGAAGTATACACCTCATGAAAACAGTGGCGGAATCTATAGTCAATTCAAAAAAAGAAAATCTTGTACTGTAGCGTAAAAGATTTTCTTTTTTTATTCTTGAGCCAAAACAATCTAATCAAGCAGACTATTTTAATTTACCCACCATTTCTTTTGGTCGAACCCATTCGTCAAATTCTTCATCGGTGACATATCCCAATCGAACAGCTTCTTCTTTAAGAGTAGTTCCGTTTTTATGTGCCAACTGTGCAATTTCTGCCGATTTATAATACCCAATTTTAGTGTTTAAAGCTGTCACCAACATCAAAGAATTGTTAACCAACTCAGCAATCCTTTGGTAGTTAGGTTCGATTCCTTGCGCGCAATGCACATCAAATGACAGACAAGCATCCGCTAATAATCGTGCTGATTGTAAAAAATTAGCAGCAATCATGGGTTTAAAAACATTCAACTCGTAATGACCCTGCATTCCTCCTATTGATATAGCCACATCATTACCTAAAACCTGAGCGCAAACCATCGTTAAAGCTTCGCATTGCGTTGGATTCACTTTTCCCGGCATTATTGAGGAACCAGGCTCATTCTCCGGAATAAATAATTCTCCAATACCAGATCGCGGTCCAGATGCTAACATTCTGATATCGTTTGCAATTTTATTTAGAGAAACAGCCAATTGTTTTAATGCGCCATGGGTTTCTACCAGCGCATCGTGTGCAGCCAAAGCTTCGAACTTATTTGTAGCGGTTACAAAAGGATGACCGGTAAATTGTGCGATATATTTTGCAACTTTTATATCGTAACCATCAGGCGTATTCAAACCCGTTCCTACAGCGGTACCTCCTAAAGCTATTTGAGAGAGATGATCCAATGTATTTTCTAAAGCTCGAATTCCAAAATTTAATTGGGCCACATAACCCGAAAGTTCTTGTCCTAAAGTTAGCGGTGTTGCATCCATTAAATGTGTACGACCTATTTTGACAACGTCGCGAAACGCAATGGCTTTATTGTGCAAAGTATCGCGAAGTTGCTGCACCGCAGGAATTGTTTTTTCAACCACAATTTTATAAGCTGCTATGTGCATTGCCGTGGGAAATGTATCATTTGACGATTGCGATTTATTCACATCATCATTTGCTTTTACAAAAGGTTCATTAATACCAATTTGTAAACCCGCCAAGACTTGTGCTCGATTGGCTATTACTTCGTTGACATTCATATTACTTTGCGTTCCAGAGCCTGTTTGCCAAATCACAAGTGGAAATTGGTCAGCTAAACTACCCGCTAAAATTTCATCGCAAACGGCACTGATAGCCTCTTTTTTATCTTCTGATAAAACACCCAAGTCGAAATTGGCGTGCGCTGCCGCCTTTTTCAAATAGGCAAATCCCTCAATAATTTCAATGGGCATTGAGGCTGCAGGTCCAATTTTAAAATTGTTCTTCGAGCGTTCTGTTTGGGCACCCCAGTATTTATCATGAGGTACTTTTACCTCGCCCATGGTATCTTTTTCAATTCGGTACTTCATTTCAATTATTTTTAAGTTGTTGTAGGGAATCTAAAATAACTATAAACCTCATCAATTCAGCATTTTAAAAACAAATCAAAGTCGTTTTAATTTTCCAAGAAAGTAAGTTACGATATTTATTATAAGGTTGAAAATTGTCATCAGTTTTTATGAAAAATTATTGCTATCACAAAGAATTAAACTTACATTTGTAGCAACATTCAAAATTCCGGAAAACATGTTTGAATTTTCACAGTACTTAGGCTTTTTACTTTTCTTGACCATTTTAACTATCGGTTTTTGGTTGATGTTTTTTCTAGTTGGTTTCGTATCCTATTGGGTTGGCGGAGCTAGTTGGGAAGCTTTTAAAGAGAAAAGAGCAAAAAAGAAGCAAGAACAATCAGCATAAGCTTTTTGTTATTATAAAAAAGGACATCCAATGGGTGTCCTTTTTTTTTGGGTTTCAATCTAATTTACAAGAATAAAAAAAAGGACTCATTTTCATGAGTCCTTTCTGTTTTATCCTTGGTAATCGCCTTCGCCGTCACCTTGCATTTTACGCTCTGGCTTCTCGCGCTCGTTTTTCGGTTTGTTGAAACGGTAAGTAAATGATAAGTTGATTTGACGCACTCTCCATTGCATTTCGCTGTATGAAGTTAAACGTCCTGGAATAAATGTTTCCATCAATCTTTTTCTTGAATTAAACACGTCACTTACATTAAATGACAATGTTCCTTTGTCTTTTAAAACATCTTTACTGAATGCCAAGTTGGCTGCAAATACACCTAAACTTCTGCCTTGGGCATTATCTTGAGGACCGTTGTAAGTAGCGTTTGTCTGCCAATCAATTTTATAAGGTAAAGTAATTTTTGATGTAATTCTGGTAAACCATGAAGTTGCTATGTTATTAAAATCTTGTACCACTTCATCACCGTTAAAATCAGTATATGTAGACGATCCTTGCGTTTCGTTTCTAAAAAAGTTAAAATTTCCATTCAATTTCCACCATTTGTAAGGGGAATAATTCAGCGTAAACTCAAACCCAGCGCGATATTCAATACCCAAGTTAAAAGGAGTACTAATGATAACAGGAATTCCGTTTACAATATCACCTGAGTCTCTTCGTGCAAATTGAAAAGCATCAGTTGTTTTGTTTAAATACAATGAGGTGTTAAAAGTCAATTTTTCCCAACGTTTGATATATCCAAAATCAAGTGCATCCGTAAACGCAGGATTTAAATCTGGATTTCCTACAAAGATGTTAATGTTACTTGATAAATTGTTAAATGGATTCAGAAGTCGACCTCTTGGCCTTTGTACACGTCGGCTGTAACTTACAGATGCGCTACTTTTATCTGATAGCTCGTAGGTTAAGAAAGCACTTGGGAAAAAGTTATTATACTTTTTGGTATTAAAATCATTTGTTCCTAATTGGTTTACGTCGATGTTTGAATCTTCAAAACGTAATCCTAGTAATACTGAAAACTTATTGAATTTCGTTCCGTACTGCGTATACAAAGCATTTACTTTTTCTTTGTATTGCAATATATTAGTAAATTCTGGTTTTACTACGCCTTTATTTTGTACATTAAAATCTGTAGTTGTTTCTAAAAAATCTCCACGATATCCTGCCTCAAATTGACTTGATTTACCAAGCGGTAAAACATAATCTGCTTGAATTAAGTTTCTACTTTGTTTCTGATCATTTAAAGTAGTATCGAATGTTACTTCGTTTGTTCGTGTATCAGTATCAGTAATAAAAGCATCGTTCAATTCATTACTTGTAGAAAAAGATCCATCAATGGTTAACTTATGCCCGTCTTTTTTAAATTTTTTGATGTAATTGGTATTGAATTCAACACTCTCATTGTCGCTTCCTTCCAAATTGATACGACTTCTTAAATAGTCGAAAGAACCATCCGCGTTAAAGTTATTCTGAAAAACGTTATCGGTATTGTCGCCGCTACTTTTTCGGTAATTAATAGAGTTCGTCCATGAAGTACTTTCATTCAAAAACCATTCCACACCAAAATTTCCATTGTATCCTTTACTTAACCTTTCATTAGTACGAGATTCATTAACAGAACTTGTGATTTCGTTAGCATCATTTAAGTAATCTGTATTGGTAAACGCATTTCCGGGATTGTTACGGTCATTGTATCCTTGTGTAGTAAAAAGGTTAAAATTTTTAGACTTGTAGTTCAAAGTACCACTCAATCCGTAATTTCTAGGATCACCTACAGAAGCAATTACAGTTCCGTTCAATCCTTGATTTTTTCCTTTTTTCAAGATGATGTTTAATAATCCTCCTCCACCTTCAGCATCATAACGTGCAGATGGGTTTGTAATTACTTCCACTTTTTCGATTGCATCAGCAGGAATTAAACGTAGCGCCTCAGCGATATTAATCGCATTTGATGGGCGTCCATCAATTAATACACGTACATTTTCGTTTCCGCGCAAACTTACATTTCCTTCTACATCTACAGATACTGATGGGATATTATCAAGTACATCACTCACAGTACCACCTTTAACCATAAGGTCATTTCCTACACTGTATACTTTTTTATCTAACTTGATATCTACAGTAGTTTTTTCAGCTCGAACTACAACTTCATTCAACTGATTGGCATCTTCATCAAGGCTAATAACTCCTAGATTAGTACTTTTTTGCAAAGCTTTTTGTTTGATGTCATTGGATTTAAAGGATATAAATTCAATTTTTATATCATACACACCTGGTTTAACCTCAATGTCAAATTGACCTGTTGCATTGGTGATTCCGCCCGCTACTGGTTTCGAATCATTGGGTAGCATAAAGGTAATAGTTGCGTACTCTAATGGCTGCTTGCTTACTTTTTCAACAACCTTACCTGATATTTTAATTTTTGATCCTGCAGCGCCCGGTTGTGCAAAAGTGAAGAGCGATGTAAAAACAAGAACAAGAATTAAAACGGATTTGATTTTTTTCATTTTTTAAAACTTTGGTTACACTTTTTTAGATGACTAAACCGATTAATGGTTTAATAAGGAGAATCACAAAAAAATGTTAATAAAAAAATACGTACTTAAATTGCTAAAAAATCTTGAAGCAATTTTTCATCCCGACCCACAATAGCTTTGTTACCGTCAATTACAATCGGACGTTCAATTAAAATAGGATACTGTACCATTGCTTGAATAATAGCTTCATCAGTCATTTCAGTTCCTTTGAAATTTTCTATCCATATTTTCTCTTTTTGTCGAATCAAATCAATTGGCTTGTAGTTTAATTTTAAAAGTATTGTTTCTAATTCATGAAAAGTTGGCGCTTCTTGCAAATAATTAACAACTTCAAAATCGATATTTTTAGCGGTCAATAAAGCCAAACATGTTCTGGACTTACCGCAGCGGGCATTATGAAAAACTTTTATCATGAGATATATTTTTTAAGATAACTATTAGAAAAATTCTGATTATTTACTGTAACAAAAGTAGCATTTGTTAAACTTATTTAAGAAATAATTAAACTTAATTGTATGTACATCGAACAAGGAATACAAAACAAAAATTCTTTTTGGGGCTATATGCTGGGTTCTCTGGTATTGATAATTGCATCGTTTATTGGGCAAATGTTATTTGTAGGAGCGCTTTTTATTGAGTCGCAGTCAAACAACCTTCCCTTTCCGACTTCTGAAAAAGGAATGATGCATTATTTCGATTCGAATACAACGCTATTTTTTCTTTTGA
>NZ_JAGPXB010000008.1 GCF_018069925.1 Flavobacterium erciyesense
TAGCAATTTGCCGCAATTAGAAACACTTTTGATTTCGCTGCTTCACAATCTGTTTCTTTGTTTTAAAATTTGTAAGTTTGCCTTCTCGAAAAAAGGCTTTGCAGTATGATTATTACCGATAAAAAACATAAAAAACTTTCTATTCAAGTTTCATTAACGGGGCTTTCCTTTTGTTGTTTCGATACTTTAAATAATACAGTTTCGTCTTTTAACGAAATTCATTTTGATGTTTTCCCTAAAACATCAAAAATCGAAGATTTGTTTGCCGACGCTTTTACTAAACATCCTGAATTACGTGATTCTTACGACGAAGTACTTGTGATTCACAATAATAATTTGGCAACCTTTGTTCCTGAACCTTTGTTTGATGAGCAATATTTAGGTAGTTATTTGCAATACAATACCAAAGTATTCGAAACTGATTTTTTTGCTTTTGATGCTATTCCTGCTTACGAAATGAATACTGTTTTTATTCCATACGTAAACATTAATAATTTTTTTATTGATCAATTTGGAGCTTTTAATTACAAGCACGCAAGTACTATTTTAGTGCAAACATTGCTTAATGCTTCGAAAAACCAGAGGGATAAAAAAATGTTTGTCCACGTAAGTGTAAGTCATTTTGAAATAGTAGTTGTACAAAATCAAAAATTACTTTTTTTCAATTCTTTTGAATATCAAACTCCAGAAGATTTTATTTACTACATCCTATTTACTGCAGAACAGTTGCAGCTAAACCCCGAATATTTCACTTTAGACTTAATTGGAGCCATTACCAAAGAGGATCCGCTTTTTCAAATTGCGTATAAATACATTCGAAATGTATCGTTGATTGATGTGGAAGATTTGCGTTGGAATAATTACTTTACCGAAGCTGAAAACCGAAACCATTTTATACTATTCCATTCATGAGAATTATTTCAGGAAAATACAAAGGACGACGCATTTTTCCTCCAAAAGGACTACCTGTTCGCCCTACAACAGATATGTCTAAAGAGGCATTATTCAATGTTTTAAACAATCATTTTAATTTTGATAGTCTAAAAGTACTGGATCTCTTTGCAGGAACGGGCAATATAAGTTATGAGTTTGCATCACGCGGAAGCACACCTATCACTTCTGTTGATGGCGATTTTGGTTGCGTAAAATTCATCAAACAAGTAGCTGCCGAATACGATTTTAATATTGCTGCCACCAAAAGTGATGTTTTTGCTTACCTAGAAAAATGTAAAACTTCTTACGATATTATTTTTGCTGATCCGCCGTACAACTTGGATCAAAAAACATTTGAGCGCATTGTGGCTTTAGTTTTTGAGAGGCAATTGCTAAATGAGGATGGAATGATGGTTATTGAACATTCAAAATACACCAAACTCGATCATATGATGCATTTTTCTTTCCAAAAAAGTTATGGAGGATCAATCTTTAGTTTTTTCGAAATTGAAAGTGATGACGATGATGACGAAGATGATGTTAAAGTAATTCCTTTAGATCAAGGAGAAGAAGAATAAAATTATCATAAAAAAAAAGCGCTCACTGAGCGCTTTTTTTGTTTTCATTATTTACCAATAACCCAACCAAGTGTAAAATTGATAACTGGTATGACATTGGAGTCGGAGCCTTGAAAGTTATACCCTATTCCGGCGCTTAGATCGAGATTAAAATTCTTGTTATAAGTACGTTGAAAACCCCAAGCTGGTGCAAGTGTAAAAGACGATTGTGAGGGTAGAAAGTTTTTGTTACTATTGATCGATTTGAAATTGTAAACGCCCATTAATGCAACAAAACTTCCTGTGTTATGCGCTGTAGTTTTATTATTAGCAGCACGTTTATCAAGATTATAATAATGACGGAACTGCGTGTCCAAGTACGGATAAAAACTCCATGTATTCCCAAACATATTTGAAGTATATCCGTACCCCGAACTTATTTCGGTGTACAAAGTGTTTTTAGAACTTAAACCATATTCATACACCAAACCTGGTAATAGTACATTAATTTTAAATTGACTTTTAGCTACGGAGGGTATGTTCTGAGCAAAAGAGTTAGGAATTGTCAAAGCCATAAAGGCCGCTAAAATAAAAGTTTTGCTATTTTTAAAATTTTTTAATGGCATTTCAAATTCTTTTTTAATTATTTTTTTAATGGATAATTTCAGTTTTCAAACCTACTAAATTAAAGTTCAAAAAATCAGAATTTTATACTATTTCTTATTATTAGTTAGTTCGTTTAAAATTAATTGATAGTTCGGAGTTGGAATTCCATATTTAAACCCTTCAACAACCACATATCCTGTTAATGATTTCACTTCTGTAATATTTCCAGCTAGAAAATCTCGATGCATCGATGATGTGTTATTATGTGGTGTTTTTTCGAGTTTTGTTATGGTTTGAGTAATTATATCGTTCGGTAATTTTACCCCTTTTGCTAAAGCAACATTAGAAATTTCATTTAATAAAGAAATATAAAGTTCTTTGTTGCTAGGGTTATTTAAAATCCCTCCTATATTTTCATTTAAATACGATGTTGCTGAGGCTAAAGCCGAAATAAAAATAAATTTTTCCCATACTGTTTCTTCAATGTTTTCAACGAGGTAGCTTTCGATTTTTGCATGTGTAAAAATAGATTGCAATACTTCTAATTTAGAAATAGGTACAGTTGAAGAACCTAAAAACAATTTCTCATAAGCCCCAATTTTCTTAATAACCCCAGGCGATTCAATCATTGAAACAATATAAACACAAGCTTGTAAAATTGTATTTTTAGGAAATAATGTTTTAATCCGTTCCGTTGCATCAACGCCATTGTACAAAGGAAAAATGATAGTTTCTGAATTGATACATTCTTTTATTGAGGCGAGACTGTTTTCAATATCGTAGGTTTTTGTAGCGCAAATAAGTACATCTAGAGTTCCAATCTCTGCTGGATTATTGGAGACTAATGCAGGAAACACAATGCTTTCAGTAGTATCTGTAGT
Organism: Flavobacterium erciyesense; assembly: GCF_018069925.1. Taxonomy (GTDB): domain Bacteria; phylum Bacteroidota; class Bacteroidia; order Flavobacteriales; family Flavobacteriaceae; genus Flavobacterium; species Flavobacterium erciyesense. Next base: position 2,978 of record NZ_JAGPXB010000008.1, read on the forward strand.
TATTTTTAAGCCATTTTGTGCTATGCTGTTTTTAGTTGCACCACGGGCTATAAATATAATTTCAATCGTATCTGAATTTATATAAGCCTGTGCTAGCAATCCACCAAAATAGCCGCCTACGCCACCAATTCCTAAAACACCAATTCTTGTTTTCATTAAATCAACTTTACTTTTAGATATGTCTTGTACAACTATCAAATATATCTCAAAATTTGTAATAAACTTCTATTTTTTTAGGATGTAAGAACCAATCAAAATGATAACTTTGCCGTATTACCAAAAAAAATATTACAATTTCAGATTCATTTTAATTTCAACTAATATCTACAACTTTTCTGTTTTATGGCACTAAACGCAATCATTGTTGATGATCAAAAAAATTCGAGAGAGCTTATTAAAAGCTTCTGTGAGTTGTATAGTAATGGGGTTATTCAAATTGTCGCCCTATGTCCTTCAGTTGATACCGCATTAGAGGCCATTAAAGCCCATAAGCCGGATCTAGTGTTTTTAGATATTGATATGCCCGAAAAAAATGGTTTTGAATTAATCAATAGTTTTGATGTACTGCCTTTTGAAGTGGTATTTGTTACGGGACATGCCAACCAATATACAAAAGCTATTGAAATAAGTGCCATGAATTATTTAATGAAACCCATTAATCCATTGAACATAAAGGCCATTGTTGAACAATTCGAAAATAAAAACGCAATGGTTAACACTGTAAATAGAAACGAGATCCTAAAGAATAATTTGAAGGGAAATCAAACTACCATTTTATTCCCGTCTAATGATGGCTTTACGGTAGTTGATACAAGTGAAATTATAAGTTGCCAATCACAAAATGGAACTGGAAAATGTACAATTGTAACAACAAATGACAACATTGTAATTCATAAATATTTAAAAGATGTCCTGTTAGTATTACCCGAAAGCATTTTCATTAAAATAAGTAGTAGCGCCATCATCAATAAGAAAAAAATCGTTTCTTTTAACAGTAAAACGTATACCGTAAAGATGTCAGATGGTTCTAACATTAAAGTTTCAGATGCTTATTATAACAAAACTAAACTTATAGATGCACTTGCTAACTAAAGTATTACTTTTTCTTCTTTGTTTCTATGGTTTTTATTGTTCAGCTCAATACAAGCCTTCGATCAATTATACTACTTCAAATGGATTACCTAATAATGCGGTACGAGCATTGTTTTTGGATAAAAATGAAGAATTATGGATTGGTACCGAAAATGGAATTTCGAAATTGGAAAATGGAGCCTTTTCAAATCTCATTTTACCAAAAATAATAAACAATAACAGTTGCTGGGACATAGCTCAAGATCGCAATGGCAACTTATGGTTTGCTAGTTACGGTGGTGGTGTTTACAAATATGACGGTTTACAATTTACTGTTTTTGATAAACAAAAAGGCTTACCATCGTTACGAGCTCGAAAAGTGTTGCCTCACAACGACAAAATTTATGTAGGTACAGAACTAGGAATTGCAATTATCGACACTAAAACCAATGCTATTGTAGTCCCGAAAGGAATTGTCCCACATTTTGGAGTGTTTATAGTGACCGATTTCGTGGTTTACAAGAATGAGGTCTATTTTTCAACCTCAAATGAGGGAATTTTTAAAATTGTAACCAATAAAAAAAAGCCTGAAATTGTAGCCGTACATCAGTTTAATTATACCTACAGTTTAGGTTTATTTGAAGGAACTTTACTAAGTGCCAATAAAGGATTTCTGCAATCCTTTCCAATGGAAAAGTTAATACAACATCGGCAAACTTCAAAATCTCTTGGACAATCTACCTTTTGGGATTTTGCTGCAGATAGTGATCATAATCTGTACGCGGCTGCTTGGGGTGTGTTTGACAATAGCGGTGGTTTGTATGCAATTGCAAATAACCAGACGAAAAACATTTCGGAATTGTACGGAATTGATTCTAAAAATTTATTGAATGTGGTCCACGCTCGTAAAAAAAACATTCTTTTCGTAGGTTCAAAGGACAAAGGAATATACGAAATTCAGCTCGATAAAACCATTAACTACAACCCATTTGAAAATAAATCAATAGTGGATTTCACCTCCATGGGAGCAAAAAAAGTGATATTGCATCAGGATGGAGTTTCCTTTCTAGAAAAAGACAACAACATTGCCACATCAGTTTCATTAAATGATTTTAAAAATGCCGAACTAGCTTTTATCCAAAATTCAAAACAAAAACTGCCTTCACATGCTGACGGTTATTATGAATTAAATTATAAAATACCCACAAACCAAATCGAATTTTATGAAATCATAAAACATCAAAAATCGTTCTGGATTAGCAGTAATATCGGTGTATTTGAGATGAGCTTTAATGGTGAATTAATCAATTACGTACCCATTCACAGTTATAAAATTGGATTTACCTATGATCAGCAATTTATAGAAACGATTCCCTATGCAGGAGTTCGTGTATATGATGATCTTACTGGTTTAAAAGCCAAACATTTCTCAGAATTTAACACAAATACCCCTTTGGACGTAGTTGGAATTTTAAATTCAAATGATAAAACCTATTTCATCTCAGTGTTTCAAGGATTGTTTGTTTATGAAAATAAAACTTTTAAATCGCTGCTAAAGAAAGGTATTTGGAACGAAAGCAAACTCAAATTTATTACTCAAAACAAGCAAGGAAACTTAATTATTGCATCTGAATTTGGTGCTATTTATGTAATTGATAACACCAAATCTTTTAAAATACTAAAAACAATTCCAAAAAATCAGTTGATAGGTACTACAATCACGTTTCTAGAAAGTTTCCAAGACTATATTTTTATAGGTACCGAAAAAGGAATAAACTGCTATCATAAAGGAGTGATGCAGTTATTCGATAAGGAACAAGGGCTGAAAGATGCCGCCATAACTAGTTCGTATATTTTTGAAAATCAATTGTGGCTTGGCACAAAGAAAGGGTTTTTTACAATCGATTTAAACAAAATTACTGCAACTAAAAATTCGGTTACGGATATCAAAATCAGTTCAATTGCCATTAATTCCGTTCCGATTGCTCCGAAAAACTACCGTTGGTTTTCGTATCAATCCAATCAATTAATTACAGATTATGAACACAATACAATCGCATTAGACTTTGTACCAAAAGGACATTCGTTCCCAAACAAATTAAAGTTTAGATACCGCTTAAAAAAAACAAATCGATGGAGTCCTTATACAGAAAAGCCATTCGTTTATTTGTCTTACTTACCAAATGACACCTACAATCTAGAAATTGAAGTTTTAGACTTACATGCCGGAAAAACAACGCGTTTTAGTGTTTTAAAGATTATCATTCAACCTCCATTTTGGAAAACAGGACTCTTTTATAGTGTAATTGGAATTCTTGTAATTCTAGGAGCAGCGCTATTGATTTTCAGAATAAAGAAACGAGCCCAACAAAAAGCAGCAACCGAAAATCAACTTGCTAAGGCAAAACTAGAAGCCTTATTAAGTCAGATGAATCCGCATTTTACGTTTAATGCTTTATACACCATTCAACAATTTGTTTTTAATAATGACAAACTAAATTCTACAATTTATATTAGCGAAGTTGCTAGTTTGATGCGTCAAACATTAGACAATTCTACCTACCAAACCATAACAATTGCTGATGAAATTAAATATTTAGAGACCTACATTGCTATTGAAAATAAACGATTTGACAACCGTATTCAATTTACAATTGAAGTAGATGAAAGCATCGATAAACACCAAATAGAAATACCTACAATGTTATTACAGCCCTTTGTAGAAAATATTTTCAAGCATGCTTTTGATGAGGAATCTCCTCACCCTTCTTTTACAATTGATTTTACAATTACGGTTGATCAGCTGCTTCAAATTCAAATTTCAGACAATGGAAAAGGCAATACTAAAAATATAAATACGCACGATTCAAAAGGGATAAGTATTGCCAAAAAGCGCCTTCAAATTATGCAACCTAATAATATTAATCCTATTCAAATCACTTTTTCAGAGACAGGAACTACAGTAATTATCCGATTAATTATGTAGCTGGAAAAAAAATTATAACACAGATTACCCATTTTATAGCCTAGAAACCCCGATTTATAATTTCGGGGTTTTTTGTTGTTTTAAGTTTTTTAGTTTTGGCTGATAACCATAAATCAACACCAAAATATGTCAAATTTTTATTGTGCCAATTGCGGATCGAAAAGTTCTAGTATTTCGAGTTTAACCGCTAACTCCTGTCCGCGTCACCCTTTAGGACCAAGTAAGGGGAAGCATATGCTTTACGAAGGTTCCGAAAAATCAAAATACAGCTGCAAGTACTGCGGATCATCATCAAGTAGTATATCAAGTTTAACCGCTAATTCCTGTCCAAGACATCCAAACGGATCAAGTAAAGGAAAGCATTCACCGGCATTGTAAATAAAAACAAATAATATGGAAATAATTATTACTTCAATAACGGGCACTTTAGTCCTAACGACATTAGTTTGGATAATTTTTTTTAAGAATATTCAGACTAAACTACTCCATGATAAAGAAAAATTATCGATTGAATTAGGTAATATGAAATCCAACATTGATTACGAGGTCAATAGAAAACTCGAAGAAAAAGTGTCTGTTTTGAATGAACAGATTTTTGATCTAAAAAATAAATGTATAATCGTAGAGAGAGAGTCATATGATAAGGGAAAAAAGGAAGCTGCTTTAGAATTTGAAAAAGATTATTTTGTAAACGTTAGCCCATATAAATATAGTTATGAAGAAGGCAATGATTTTGTGATATTTAATACTAAAAAGAAATTCATAGAAGTTGGTTATAAACGTCAATTATTCGTAAAAGGCATTCCTGTTTTTGACCCCGTATTTACTCCTCTAGAAAGTCATGAAAATAAAGACTTTAAACTTAACGAAGAAGCAATAAATAGAGTTGTTAATAATGCAATAAAGGCTATTGCTCCACAAGCAGGAGGATTTATAAAAGTAGCCGAAAATGTAATCGAAAAATAATGAAGAACCATTTAACTAAAACATTGATAATTCTCTCTTTTCTATTTATTTCTTGCTCTAATGAGAGTAAAGTAAAAAATGAAATTGATGAATACGTAGAAAAAAACTTTAACGACCCTGACAGCTACGAACTGGTAGATTTAAAATTATTCGATACCATTAATGAGCAAAAAGTATCGAATTACTTAACAGTTCAAAGGGAAGTTAAAATAAATAAAATCAAGAACTACGTCAAAGAAAAAAGGGAGGAACATTCAAAAATTGCAGCAAATGCTTTGTTTAGTGGAAATCATTACTACTTAATATCAGCGATGAAAAAATTAGATAAGCAAAAAATAATTTTAAACCGATTAGAAAAAGATTCAGTAAAAATTGTTCAAAATGAAATTAACCAACTAAAAAATTATGTTAATTCTAAAAATATTTCTCATTATCGATACGTACATGAATTTAGAGCTAAAAATGATGTAGGAGCATTAGTAAAATGTATAGATACTTTAAGAATTAATAAAGACCTCACATTAATTGAAGACTTCCAAGAGTTCTTGCTAAATAAGTATGGTGTTGGACTTCTAGAATAGAAATCTTTTACAAGCTAAAAAGTTACTTTTTTAAAATCGCCTTGTTCAATTTCATCAAACATCTTTCGACTTAACATCTTCTTATTTTATGAAAAACACAAAAAATCAAATATTAGTTTTACTAACATTACTAACTTTTCTATCCTGCAACAATGACAATAAAAGAAACTCAAATAAAAGCAATGCTCCTGTTACAGTAGAGGAAAATACAAATCTTAATCTTCAAAAAGATGATACAAAACTATATGATACTTCATTAGCAAACAAAAAAGTTATTGATTTCGCTCATATTAGTGGAATGCTAGACTCTGAACCTACCCTTTCTGGCGAGTTTATGTCTAAACTTGATTTAAACAAATTTCAGATTTTTACAATCAAAGTAACTAATAAAAATGGCATCGAAGATGATGAAAAGATTAGAATTATTGACATTCTAGGGTATGAAAATCTTAAAGGTTGTCACGCAAATGAACCTAATTACAATAAAAGATTATCAAATGAACCCGATATTTTAGAGAGCAAAAACCGTTTTGAATTTATGGATTCATCAGGTTTTTGTGTTAAAACAATTGATTTTTATGATAACATATTTGATAAACAACCTGAATGTACCTATCAAATATTATCTGTCAGAAAATTTATTTATGAAAAAGAAAAAGAAAATATTCCTTTTCAGCTTGTATATCCTGAAAGACTTTTACGGTTGTGCAAATAAAATTGTGCCGAATTATCCATTCAAAAGAGTGTAACACCAAAAAACAAAAAAATGATAAAAAAATGTTCTTAATAACTTTGCTAATAATCTTGAACTTTGTCAATTGTAAATCTATTAATGATAGTTCTGTAAATGGCAAAATTTGTAATTCTTTTGGATTTTGCGGTCAAATTGATACCGAAGAGCTAATCATTACTAATGAAGGAGGAAAAAAGTTCAATCTTACTAAAACTGCTGATAATTTATATATGGTAAATAATGATCCCAACAACACCGTAGAAATAATTAATCAAAAAGAAGTCTATTGGAGCAAATATGGAAAACTAATTCTAGATCTACAGTAATTATTATTTAAAAAATATATCAACACACCAAAAAAACGCTAACTTAAATTAGCGTTTTTTTTATGTCCCCTTTTAAAACAAACTTCGAAACTTTTGCTTCAAAAGAACTAATCAAAATGATAATATAACTGTTCCAAAAAATTATCCTTGACTAAGGTAAGATTATTAAATTTCAATGGGTACCAAGTAAAAATTCATCAAAAATGAAACGACCATGAAAGCTCAGAATATCATCATTGAAATAATAACCGTACCTGAGGCTTTCCTATATTAACTCAATACCCGTGATGCCTATTTTTACAATTCAAAACCAATTATTCACATAAATAAAGATTTTTGTAACAAAATAAACATAATGTATACTTACATAAAACAAATCATCTAACTGAAAATAACTAAATTAAAAAACCATGAAAACATTCAAAATCAGCGCACTAGTACTTTTTCTTTGTACAAGCAGTGCTTCATTATTTGCACAAACAGCAGATGAAATTATTTCAAAATACATTACAACCATTGGTGGCGCAGAAAAATTAAAAGCCCTGAAAAGTGTAAAGATGGAAATGGTTACTAACGCTCAAGGAATGGAAATTCCGGTAGAAATTTTCCAAGAAAAAGGTGGTAAAATGGCTGTAAAGCTTAACTTCCAAGGAAAAGAAATTACACAAATGGCGTCAGACGGCGAAACCATGTGGAGCACCAACTTTATGACGATGAAAGCTGAAAAAATGGATGCAGAAACTACCGCAAATGCTAAATTGAGTAGTGAAGATTTTCCAGAACCATTTTTAGACTACAAATCCAAAGGATATAGTGCAGAATTTATGGGTAAAGAAACAAAAGAAGGAACAGAATGCTACAAAATAAAATTTACCAAAAAACCAATCATGGTTAATGGTGTAAAATCTGATGATGTTTCTTATTACTTTTTCGAAACCGAAAATAATTTACCAATTGCAGCTGAAACTGAGATAAAGCAAGGACCTGCAAAAGGACAAAAATCAACTTCAACTATGAGTGATTACCAAGAAGTGGACGGAATCTTTTTCCCATTTTCAATGAATCAAGGTGGCCAAGAAATGAAAGTTAAAAAAATTACTTTAAACCCTACTTTAGATTCAAAAATTTACGCTTTTCCAGCTCAATAATATCTGTATAATCAACTCAAAGTCCTTATTGCGAAGTAAGGACTTTTTTTAACAAACATTTCTATGAAAAAAAGAATAATGTGGGTTGCTTGTATAGGCATACTATCTGCAACAAATGCTTTGGCACAAGATAAAATCGTTCTGAAAGGTAAAGAGCTTTTTGGTGATATTCAAGCCAGACACCTGGGTCCTGCTTTAATGAGTGGTAGAATTACCGATCTTGAAGTGCATCCTACAAACAATAAAATCATTTACACAGGTACAGCTGGCGGCGGTGTCTGGAAAAGTAACGATGGAGGAGCTTCATTTAATCCAATATTTGATGAACATATTCAATCTATCGGCTGCGTAACTATAGATCCTTCAAAACCAGACCAAAACATTTGGGTTGGTACCGGAGAAACGTGGACTAGAAATAGTGTTTCCATGGGTGATGGAATTTACAAATCGACAGATGGTGGTCAAAACTGGAAAAACATGGGATTGCCTAAATCTGACCGAATTAGTTCTATTGTTGTTGATCCTAAAAATAGTGATATTGTTTGGGTTGGTGTTCTTGGAGCCTTGTGGGGAGATAGTGACGAAAGAGGTATTTACAAAACAACAGATGGCGGAAACACTTGGAACAAAGTTCTTTTTGTAGATAACAAAACAGGTTGTTCAGATTTGATTATCGACCCTAAAAATAGCGCCATCATGTATGCCTCTTTTTGGGAATTCAGAAGAACGGGTTGGTCATTCAGTTCGGGTGGAACTAAATCGGCTTTGTATAAATCTGTAGACGGTGGAAAAACTTGGAACAAGATCCACACTGGTTTTCCTGCAGGTCAATTGGGAAGAATAGCCATTGCAGTAGCTCCTTCGAACTCAAACATTTTGTATTCGGTACTTGAAACAGAAAAACCAGAGTTGAATGGTTTGTACCGCTCTGATGATGCAGGTGCCAATTGGAAACATCTGAATAACGATTTTGGTTTAGTGGTAAGACCTTTCTATTTTTCGAGAATAACTGTTGATCCAAAAAATCCTGAAATTGTTGTCAAAGGTGGTTTGAGCGGATCAATAAGTAGAGATGGTGGAAAAACATTCAAAAACCTTGGAAACATGCACTCAGACATCCATGATATTGTTTTTGATATTAATGATAGTAACAGAATGTATTGTGGGACAGATGGTGGTGTTTACAGAAGTTGGGACGGTGCCAATACGATGGAAATGGTCAGCAACATTCCTGTTTCTCAGTTTTATCACGTAAGTATCGATGATAAAGAACCATTTAATGTTTATGGAGGCTTACAAGATAACGGTTCTTGGTATGGCCCATCAAAAAGTCCGGGCGGAATTGAATCAAGAGACTGGACTAGAATTGGTCAAGGTGATGGTTTTAGAGTAATCAAGCATCCAACCAAAAATATCATTTACAGTGAAATGCAAGGTGCCGAAAATGTTTGGCGCTACAATACAGATACGCAAGAGTTAATCACAATTCAGCCATTAGCAGTAAAAGGCGATCCAAAATTACGTTTCAACTGGAATGCTCCAATGGAAATAAGTAAAAAACAAGCCGATCGTTTCTACATGGGAAGTCAGTTCGTACACAAATCAGAGGATATGGGTCGTACATGGACCAAAATTTCACCAGATTTAACTACGAATGATGCTTCAAAATACAATACAGAAAAGTCGGGTGGATTGTCTGTTGACAATTCTGGAGCGGAGAAACACTGTACTATTTTTACAATTGCCGAGTCTCCATTAAACGAAAAAGTGATTTGGGCCGGTACTGACGACGGTAATGTACAAGTTACCAAAGATGGTGGAAAAACGTGGACTAATGTGGTTGCTAACATTGCTGGACTTCCAAAAAATACTTGGTGTTATCACATTGAAGCAAGTACTTTTGGAGAAGGAACAGCCTATGCCGTTTTTGAGGGTCATGCAAAAAATGATTATACTCCATACACCTACAAAACGACCGATTTTGGAAAAACATGGAAATCTATTATTACATCTGATGTGGATGGTTTTGTTCGTAATATTCAAGAAGATTTTACCAATGAAAACTTATTGTTCTTGGGTACCGAAAAAGGTTTATACATTACTATAGATGGTGGCGCAAACTGGTCTCATTTTACCAATAAAATGCCATCGGTTGCTGTGCATTACATGGAATTAAGTACTAAAACCAATTCGTTGGTTATGGCAACTCATGGTCGTGGGGTTATCATCCTAGATGATATTACGCCCTTGCGTCAAATCAGTCAAGACGTTCTTGCTAAAGATGTTCATTTCTTTGATTTGAAGCCAGCTGTAATTGAAGAACAATCAAGTTTTGGAACTACTGCCACAGAATTGGAGTTTGTGGGAAATAATCCATCATCAAGTGCTCAAATTATCTATTACCTGAAAAAAAGACATACTTTAGGTAAGATGGATCTTGAAATACAAGACGAACAAGGCAATAAAATTGTGTCGTTACCTGCAGGCAAACAAAAAGGAATCAACGTAGTTGCCTGGGACTATAACATGAAAAACCCAAAAATTGCGTCTGGAAAAACAGTATCATTTGCTGGTTTTACTTCGCCACGTGTGCAAGAGGGCAATTATAAAGTAGTAATGACCAAAGGAAAAGATACTTACACACACACCTTTAAAGTTCTAAATGATCCAAAAAGTAGTATTTCTGCCGCTGATAGAGGGAAACAAAAAGAGACTACACGAGAGTTGTTCAACAAAAACGAAGAACTAGCTTATGCAGTGTATGAAATTGACGAAACTGTAAAATTATTAGATCAATTAATTGCTAAAAATAAAGGTTTTGCCAAAAATGGCACAAAAATCAAAACTGATTTTGAAAATGTAAAAGCAAAAATGGTAGTTACTACTGGTGACGCCTACGTAGCTTCAGCAGAGCCTCAGTTAAGAGAAAAACTTGGAGAATTATACGCTTCTATTGCTAGCAACTTTACAGCTCCTTCTCCTTCACAATTAGAAAATAAGGAATCGATTATGCAGCGCTTTGATAGCGAAATGAAAGATTTCAAAACGGTTAAAACAAAAAATGAAGCTACTTATTTAAAACAAGCAAAAGAACAAAACATCCCGTTTGTTTTGAAAACATTTGCAGAGTTTATTTCAGAATAAGAACATTTAAAACAAATTGTATCAAAAACGCTAACTTCGGTTGGCGTTTTTTTATACCTCATTTTAACACAAACTTCTAAACTGTTGCATCAAAAGAACAATTCAAAATGGTAACTTTGCTTTTTTGCAAAAAATTATGCTAGACAAAGACAATACCATTGAAGTTCAAGGCGCTCGCGTCCACAACTTAAAAAATATAGATGTTTCCATTCCAAGAGAAAAACTGGTTGTCATTACCGGTCTTTCGGGATCTGGAAAATCCTCCTTAGCTTTTGATACCATTTATGCCGAAGGGCAACGCCGTTATGTAGAAACTTTTTCTGCCTATGCACGTCAGTTTTTGGGTGGATTAGAACGTCCTGATGTTGATAAAATCGATGGCCTTTCACCTGTGATTGCTATTGAACAAAAAACGACCAGTAAAAGTCCACGTTCTACGGTAGGAACTATAACTGAAATTTATGATTTCTTGCGTTTGCTCTATGCTCGTGGTGCCGATGCTTACAGTTACAACAGTGGCGAAAAAATGGTTTCTTACTCCGATGAACAAATCAAAGATTTAATTCTTCATGATTTTGCAGGAAAACGAATCAATATTTTGGCGCCTGTAATTAGAGCTCGAAAAGGACATTACGCAGAGCTTTTTCAACAAATTGCCAAGCAAGGCTTTTTGAAAGTTCGTGTGAATGGCGACGTACTCGATATTACTTTAGGGATGAAACTCGACCGTTACAAAACCCACGACATCGAAATTGTTGTAGATCGAATGGTAATTGAAGACACACCAGATAACGCCAAACGTTTGATGGAAAGTATCAATACCGCCATGAATCAAGGTGAAAATGTATTGATGGTTTTAGACCAAGATTCGAATGAGGTGCGCTATTTTAGTCGGAACTTGATGTGTCCTAGCACTGGAATATCTTATCAAAATCCAGAGCCTAATTTGTTTTCTTTCAATTCTCCGAAAGGAGCTTGTGATCATTGCAACGGACTCGGAACTGTGAATGAAGTCAACAGTAAAAAGATTGTTCCAAACCCAAAATTATCTATTAAAGCGGGTGGTTTTGCCCCTTTGGGCGAATACAAAAGCTCTTGGATTTTTAAGCAATTGGAAACCATTGGTGAAAAATTCAGTTTTAAATTGACTGATGCCATTGAAACCATACCAGCTGAGGCGATGGAAATGATTTTGAATGGTGGCAAAGAAAAATTTAGCATCGAATCGAAAACAGCTGGAGTTACTAAAGAATATAAAATTGATTTTGAAGGAATTTCGCATTTCATAAAAAACCAATACGATGAAAGTGGATCGGCGACAATTAAGCGCTGGGCAAAGGAATTCATGGATGAAATAAAATGTCCGGTTTGTGAAGGTTCCCGATTAAAAAAAGAAGCCCAATTCTTTAAAATCAACACAAAAAACATCACCGAATTGTGCGATATGGACATTTCGGATTTGACTGCTTGGTTCAAAGATTTAGACAACCATTTATCTGATAAACAAAAGCGTATCGCCACCGAAGTAATCAAAGAGATAAAGGACCGTTTGCACTTCTTGATGAATGTAGGTTTGGATTATTTGGCTTTAAGCCGAAGTTCGAAATCACTTTCAGGAGGTGAAGCACAGCGTATTCGTTTGGCCACACAAATTGGTTCACAATTGGTTGGTGTCTTGTATATTTTGGATGAACCGAGTATTGGATTGCACCAGCGAGACAATGAAAAACTGATTCAATCACTAGAGCAGTTAAGAGACATTGGGAATTCGGTAGTTGTCGTTGAACATGACAAAGACATGATAGAACGCGCTGATTATGTAATTGACATTGGACCCAAAGCCGGAAAATACGGTGGTGAAATCATTAGTAAAGGAACGCCTGCCGAAATCTTGAAACACCATACTATTACAGCGATGTACATGAATGGCGAGATGAAAATTGAAGTTCCTAAAAAACGACGAGACGGCAACGGAAAATTCCTAAAATTAACTGGAGCAACCGGAAATAACTTGAAAAACGTTTCGATTGAATTGCCATTGGGTAAAATGATTTGTGTAACTGGAGTTTCGGGAAGTGGAAAATCAACTTTGATCAACGAGACGCTCTACCCTATTTTGAATGCGTATTATTTTAATGGTGTTAAAAAACCGCAACCGTACAAAAAAATTGAAGGTTTAGAACATATAGATAAAGTGATTGATATTGACCAAAGCCCGATTGGTAGAACACCACGCTCGAATCCAGCAACCTACACCGAGGTATTTACAGAAATCAGAAACCTATTTACGATGACTTCTGAAAGTATGATTCGCGGATACAAAGCAGGTCGTTTTAGTTTTAATGTAAAAGGAGGACGCTGTGAAACCTGCGAAGGATCAGGTGTTCGAACAATAGAAATGAACTTTTTACCTGATGTGTACGTAGAATGCGAAACCTGTCAAGGAAAACGTTTTAATAGAGAAACATTAGAAATTCGATACAAAGGAAAATCCATTTCAGATGTATTGAATATGACTATTGACGAGGCCGTTCCTTTCTTTGAAATGATTCCGAAGATATATAGAAAAGTTAAAACCTTACAAGATGTAGGTTTGGGTTATATCACTTTAGGCCAACAAAGTACCACTCTTTCAGGAGGTGAAGCACAACGCATCAAGTTAGCGGGAGAATTGTCTAAAAAAGATACTGGAAATACGTTTTACATCTTAGACGAACCTACAACAGGACTCCATTTTGAAGATATAAGAGTGCTGATGGAAGTAATTAATAAACTAGTTGATAAAGGAAATACGATCTTAATTATTGAACACAATATGGATGTGATTAAACTGGCTGATTACATTATTGATATTGGTCCTGAAGGCGGAAAAGGCGGCGGTCAGTTGATTGCCAAGGGAACGCCTGAAGAAGTTTCAAAAAGCAAAAAAAGCTATACCGCACAGTTTTTAAAGAAAGAGTTGGTTTAATTCCACTCCTTTGGAGGGATGCCCTGATTGTCATTACGTTAAGAGTTTATTTGTCATTCCGACGAAGGAGGAATCTCTGTATGTTGCTCACGTTTGTTGAGATTCCTCCTTCGTCGGAATGACAAAATCATAGGGATTATTATTTAAATTAATGACATTGGGCGGTGACCCCTCCAAAGGAGGGGAATAAAAAACTACAAAAGCAGTACGCTTCAGTTTTAAAAAAAGAATTACTTTAGCAGGCTCGATTTTTAGCCCTGATGGAAGTGGCATCCTTTTTATTTTTTTTCTTTAAAAAATAAAAAGATAGAACGTACAGCAGGATAAAGCTCCTGAAAAAAATAGAAAAGATAATTAAAATATAGAATATGAGATTAGAAGATTTTGATAATGACGAGGATAAAGTAATCCAAGACCGATTGAAGCAGAAAGATTGGAATGAAATACGTACTAACGATAGCTGGGCGATTTTTAAAATCATGTCAGAGTTTGTAAATGGGTACGAAAGTATGGGGCGTATAGGTCCTTGTGTGTCTATTTTTGGATCGGCGAGAACCAAGCCAGAGGATCCAAATTACTTACTGGCAGAAAAAATTGCTTACAAAATTAGTAAAGCGGGTTACGGCGTAATTACTGGCGGTGGTCCTGGAATTATGGAAGCTGGCAATAAAGGAGCGCATTTAGGCGGTGGAACATCTGTAGGTTTGAATATTGAGTTGCCTTTTGAGCAGCATTTTAACCCATATATTGACAATGATAAAAACCTAAACTTTGATTATTTCTTTGTTAGAAAGGTAATGTTTGTGAAATATTCGCAAGGATTTGTGGTTATGCCTGGAGGTTTTGGAACATTAGACGAACTTTTTGAGGCAATCACGTTAATTCAAACCAAAAAAATTGGAAAATTCCCTATTATTTTGGTGGGAAGCACTTTCTGGTCTGGGTTGTTAGACTGGGTTAAAACGGTGCTTGTAGAAAAAGAAAAGACAGTAAGTCCTGGGGATTTAGACTTAATTAAAATTGTAGATACCGAAGATGAAGTGGTTGCTGTAATTGATGCCTTTTATAAAAAATACGATTTATCTCCTAATTTTTAATACGATAAAGAAGCGCTAACAACAGCTTCTTTTTTTTTTAGGTAAAATTTGACTCATAGCAAGCATTTGTATTCCATTATAAGTATATTTATTTTTTAATACAGCCCTACCCGATTTTGAAGAAATTATTTTTAACCACACTTTGCCTCCTTGCTTTAATGCTACCCGCCCGAATGTTGGGACAACAGGAATCTAAAATAAAGCTCAATTGGCTTCCGGAACTCAAAAGTTTTGAAGTTAGTCAACAAATTAACTTTACAAATGAAACTAAAGACACTTTAAAATCGATTGTTTTAAACGATTGGAATCATGCGTATTCTAGTAAAACTACTCCGTTGGCCAAACGCTTTTCGGATGAATTTTACAGAGGATTTCATTTGGCAAAAGAAGAGGAACGCGGCAGTACTCAAAACCTAAACATTACCAACGCACAACATTTGTCACTTATTTGGCAGCGACCAGAGATCCATCCCGACTTAATCGAAGTTACGCTACTTCAGCCTTTGTTACCAGGAGAAAAAACAACACTATTACTGCGTTACAACAGTAAAATTCCGTATGATAAGTTCACCAAAGTAGGTTATAATGATACAGGTGGTGTTTATTTAAAAAACACTTTTTTGTATGTGGCACGCTATGAAAATCATGATTTTGTACGTTATAGCAATTACAATCTTGATGATACAGCCAATGCCATTACTGACTTAGAAGTTGTTATTGCTACGCCTAACAATTGGATAATTACTACCGATTTGAATGCTAATAAAGCAGCACAAGACCAAAACTCTATTTATCAAGGAACAGGTAAAAACAGAACTGATTTCACGCTCAGCCTTCAACCCAAAGCGAACTTTTACAGTTATAACAATGCTTTGGTTAATGTATGGACGGACTTAAAACAAAATAAAGTTGATGACATTCAGAAAGCCATAAGCGTAGACCGCATTGTTCAATTTACGCATTCTTTTTTAGGGAATTATCCGCAGCAAAATATAATGGTTGCTCAGGCCGATTACGATAAGAATCCGTTTTACGGATTAAATCAGTTGCCTTCGTTTTTAAGTCCGTTTCCAAATGAATTTTTATTTGAAATAAAATTTTTAAAAACCTATTTGAACAGTTTTTTAAAAAATAGTCTGCATCTTGATCCTAGAAAAGACAATTGGCTCTATGATGGTTTACAAGTATATTTAATGATGCAATACATTGAAAACTATTATACGGACAGTAAACTGATTGGTAGCTTAGCAAAGTTAAAATTATTGAAACCTTTTAGTCTAGCAGACGTAAATTTTAATGAGCAGTACAGTTATTTTTACATGCTTATGGCTCGCAAAAATTTAGATCAAGCACTTGGCGAACCTAAAAGTTCCTTGATAAAATTTAATGAGCAAATTGCTAACAAATACAAAGCTGGTTTGAGTATGAAATATTTAGACTCATACCTGCAAAACGATGTATTACGCAGCACAATACTTGAATTTTACCAAAATAATCAAACAAAAAATAGTACCAGAATTGATTTTGAAACCATTCTAAAAAGTAAAACTGCAAGTAATTTGGACTGGTTTTTTAATACCATTATCAACTCCAGATCGATTGTTGATTACAAGTTTAAAAACGTTTCATCAACCAAAGACAATATCACATTTTCGGTTAAAAATAAAACAGGAACACAAGTACCTGTGCCCATTTTTGGTTTAGCAAAAGGGAAAATTGTATATCAAAAATGGTTCGATATCAAAGCCTGTGACACTACAATGACAATCCCGAGGCAAGCTATTGACAAAATGGTCATTAATTTAAAAAATGAAGTTCCTGAATATAATTTACGGAACAATTGGTTTAAACTAAATGGTTTTTTCCCGAACAACAGACCTTTGAAATTTGCCTTTTTTAAAGATTTAGAGGATCCTTACTTTAATCAAATTTTGTTTTTACCTTCTATTTACTATAACTTCTATGACGGTTTAACTCCTGGTTTACGCTTGCATAACAAGACTATTTTAGACAAGCCGTTTACGTTTGATGTTAATCCGTCCTACTCAACAAAGTCGCAAAATTTGTCCGGTGCTGCTGCATTCGTGGTCAACCAAAATATGAGAAATAGTAATTTGTTTAATATAAAATATGGTCTAAGTGCCAACTACTTCAACTATGCACCAGATGCTAGTTATTTGCGCCTCAATACTTCGGTACAAATGCGTATTCGTGAACCAAATTTTAGAGACAACCGCAAACAATTTATCTTGCTACGTCAAATTAATGTAGATCGCGAAACGAGTGCTTTTGTTAACGATAATTCACCAAACAATTATTCAGTTCTTGATTTACGCTATAGCAACAACAAAACAGAGGTCACCAATCACATTAATTTTACTGCGGTAACCCAATTTTCAGGGAAATTTGGTAAAGCCACCGCGGAAGTTGAATTCAGAAAATTATATGAAAACAACCGCCAACTGAATTTGCGTTTGTATGCAGGACACTTTTTGTACAACAAAACCGATTCGGATTATTTTAGTTTCGCGCTAGATCGCCCGACTGATTATTTGTTTGATTACAATTATTTAGGACGATCTGAAAATAGTGGCTTATTCAGTCAACAATACATTATTGCCGAGGGCGGATTTAAGTCTAAATTAAACACGCCATTTGCCAACACTTTTTTAAGTAGTTTAAATGCTAGTGTGAGTATTTGGAATTGGATCGAAGT
Source organism: Flavobacterium erciyesense (assembly GCF_018069925.1). GTDB lineage: Bacteria > Bacteroidota > Bacteroidia > Flavobacteriales > Flavobacteriaceae > Flavobacterium > Flavobacterium erciyesense. The sequence continues at coordinate 20,714 of NZ_JAGPXB010000008.1, forward strand.
ATATGGTGATGTCGGAATTTTAAAGAATCGAAGCCAAAAAGAACGCTTTGTTTTTGATAGCGGCATAAGATTAAACTTAGTTACAGACTATTTTGAACTCTATTTTCCGGTGTATTCAAGCAATGGTTGGGAGATCTCTTCAAATAATTATAGCGAAAAAGTACGTTTTATCGTAACATTTTCGCCTAAAACATTAATCAATCTTTTTAGCCGAAAATGGTTTTAATCGAAATTAATGAGTGCTTTTTATTGCGTAATTATCATTTTAAAAGCAATAAAATTACACATATAAAAAAAATAAGTTTCATTTTCTTAGAATAAATTGAAAAAATTAAAATCTATTTTCATCAAACTATTATGAAAAGAACTTGCTTTTCAGTAAATTTGCAGCTTAAAGTGATGCTTTTCAATTATGATAAAAGAAAAAACCAATAGTACGTTGACATTTGAAGATTTCAAAATCGAAGTTTTAAAGGACTACACCACCGCTATTATTAGCCGCGAATGCAGTTTATTAGGACGAAAAGAAGTATTGACAGGAAAAGCCAAATTTGGAATTTTTGGTGATGGAAAAGAAGTGCCGCAATTGGCTATGGCCAAAGCATTTCAAAACGGCGATTTTAGATCAGGTTACTATCGCGACCAAACTTTTATGATGGCTATTGGCGAATTGACCATGCAACAATTTTTTGCAGGTTTATATGGTCATACTGATATTGAACAAGATCCGATGTCAGCGGGTAGACAAATGGGCGGGCACTTTGCAACGCACAGTTTGAATGCTGATGGTTCTTGGAAAGACTTAACCAAACAAAAAAATTCAAGCTCAGATATATCTCCTACTGCGGGTCAAATGCCACGTTTGTTAGGTTTGGCGCAAGCATCTAAAATTTATAGAAATGTAAAAGGTATTCCAAACGCTGCTAATTTTTCGAATCAAGGAAATGAAATTGCTTGGGGAACCATAGGAAACGCAAGTACTTCTGAAGGATTATTTTTTGAAACGATCAACGCTGCCGGTGTTTTACAAGTACCCATGGTAATGAGTGTTTGGGATGATGAATACGGAATTTCGGTACATGCAAGACATCAGACCACCAAAGAAAATATTTCTGAAATATTAAAAGGATATCAGAAAGAAGAAGATACCAACGGCTACGAGATTCTTCGTGTAAAAGGATGGGATTATGCTGAGTTGATTACTACGTATCAAAAAGCGGCACAGATCGCAAGAGAAAACCATATTCCGGTATTAATTCACGTAAATGAACTAACACAACCTCAAGGACATTCTAGTTCAGGATCACACGAGCGTTACAAAAACAGCGATCGTTTGGCTTGGGAAAGAGAATTTGATTGTATCCGTCAAATGAGATTGTGGATGATTGCGATTAATATTGCTTCGCCAGAAGAAATTGATGCAATCGATGCTCAAGCTAAAAAAGACGTAATGGAAGCTAAAAAAGCAGCATGGAACGCCTTTTTAGAACCAATCATTGCCGATCAAAAAGCTTTAGTTTCACTATTGAATGAAATTGCGGCAACGAGCGCACATAAAGAAGCTATCACTAATTATGTAAATGAGTTAAACGCTATTAAATCTCCTTTGAAAAAAGAGATTTTAGTAACTGCTCGTAAAGTATTGCGTTTAATTACTGCTGAAAGTGGAAAAGCCGTTTTAGCAAATTGGATTACTGAATATACTCAAAAAGAACAAAAGAATTTTAGTAGCAATTTATTTTCAGAAACTGAAAAAAACGTTTTCTCAGCTCAAAAAGTATTGCCTGTTTATGCAGACGATGCCAAAGAAGATACTGATGGACGTATGATTTTGCGTGATAATTTTGATGCTATTTTTACAAAATATCCAGAAACTTTAATTTTTGGAGAAGATGCTGGAGCCATTGGTGACGTTAACCAAGGATTAGAAGGTATGCAAGAGAAATACGGTGAACTACGTGTTGCCGATGTTGGAATTCGCGAAGCAACCATTTTGGGTCAAGGTATTGGAATGGCTTTGCGTGGTTTACGCCCTATAGCTGAAATTCAGTATTTAGATTATTTATTGTACGCTATTCAAATCATGAGTGATGATTTGGCAACCCTGCAATACCGTACAGTTGGTAAACAAAAAGCACCACTAATTATTCGTACTCGTGGTCACCGTTTGGAAGGAATTTGGCATTCAGGTTCACCAATGGGCATGATCATTAATGCTGTTCGTGGAATTCATGTTTTGGTTCCGCGTAACATGACACAAGCTGCCGGTTTTTACAACAGTTTGTTAGAATGTGATGAGCCTGCATTGGTAATTGAGTGTTTGAATGGCTACCGATTGAAAGAAAAAATGCCTTCAAATTACGGTGAGTTTAAAACTCCAATTGGAGTAATCGAAACTTTAAAAACTGGAAATGACATTACACTTGTTTCTTACGGTTCTACTTTACGATTAGTGCAACAAGCTGCGAAAGAACTTAGTGAAGTAGGTATTGATTGTGAAATTATCGATTTACAATCTTTATTACCTTTTGATGTTAATCAAGACATAGTAAAGAGTATTCAAAAAACAAATCGTTTGTTAGTAATTGACGAAGATGTACCAGGTGGAGCTTCAGCTTTTATTTTACAACAAATTATAGAACAACAAGACGCTTACGCTTACCTAGACAGCAAGCCTCAAACACTTACTGCAAAAGCGCACCGTCCGGCTTACGGAACTGACGGTGATTATTTTTCGAAACCATCTGCCGAGGATATTTTTGAAAAAGTTTACGAAATGATGCACGAAAGCAATCCTGCACTTTATCCAAGTTTATACTAAGAATAATAAACTAATACCACAAAGTCCCAATTTGCTTGCTGTAGATTGGGACTTTTTTTTGATATCATTTAAAGTAAAACTATTTTTTAAAGCTAATAGTTACTTGAACAACAGTTAAATAAATAGGAGTTTCGAATTAAAGCTGTAATTTTAAAGAAAAACAAATCACATGGAAAAATTTGCATTATTAGCACGATTAGAAGCCAAACCTGGCAAAGAAGATGAAGTTGCAGCTTTCTTAAAAAGCGCCTTACCGTTAGTTCTTGATGAACCTGAAACCGTAAATTGGTACGGATGGCAAATTGGCTCTTCTACCTTTGGAATTTTTGATACTTTTGAAACCGAAGAAGGAAGAAAAGCGCATTTAGCTGGAAAAATCGCTGAGGCTTTAATGGCAAATGCTGGTACATTATTAGCACAAGATCCAGTTATCGAATTTGTAGATTTATTAGCTGTAAAATAGAAATACACTTGCTTTATTAGAGTAAATAGTTCAACTAAAACTAAAATCTGCAACAATAAAATCTAAATTAAATGTTATAATGCCAACGTAAATTTTTATGTTGGCATTTTTTATTTAAATTTAAACATTATAAAAAATAACGCATGAAAACCTTAGAATCCCTTTTTCAAGAATTAGATAACATCAAAGTAATCGACGCTTCAATTGATTACCAATATTACACTCCGCTAGACTTATCCCCTTCTAATACCGATTTAGAACACATTAAAGATAGTAACTCAACCGATTTTGAAATTTATATAGAAAACCTTTTGCAAAAGCGCAATGCCAAAGTAGCTTATGGTGGTTACAATGAAAAACGCAATTTGTACAAGCGAAGTGAAAAATTCAATGATGAAACTACTGATGAGCGCAACATACACCTTGGTTTAGATTTATGGATAAAAGCGGGAACTCCTGTTTTAGCGCCTTTAGACGGACACATTCATAGTTTCAATTACAATACCGGTTTAGGAGATTACGGGCCTACCATAATTTTAGAGCATCAAATTGAGGAACATAAATTTTATACGCTCTACGGGCATTTATCGTTAGAAAGTATTAATCATATTGCCATTGGCGATGCAGTTCAACAAGGAAATCAAATCGCTACTTTGGGCGATGCTAGTGTTAATGGTGATTATGCTCCGCACTTACATTTCCAAATTATTAAAGAAATCCCGAATGCATCAGGAGATTATCCAGGAGTATGCAATAGTAAAGATCTTCAGCATTTTTTAGAAAACTGTCCAGATCCTAATCTTTTACTTAAAATTTATTAAGATGAAAAAAATACTTGTATTGTGCGCTATTGTGCTCTTCATTGGTTGTAAAACAAAGCAAACAGCAGTTGTTCCAGAACTTAAAGAGGGCAAAAATGTCAAAATTGCAACCGCAGCATTAAATGACAATCAAAAAAATAAATCGTATGATTTGGGGAAGCGCGTTTTGATGACTTGTAACACCTCAAAATTCAAACCTTTCACTACTTCAGAAGCTACTGCCTCGGTAATTAAAAATACAACCGAAGCACGTTTAACAAAAACATGTACTCGGTTTAGGCAATATTATGGTTCTTTTATTGATTTGCAATTTGTTGAAGCTTACGTTAACAAAGCAGATCAAATTACTATTTACAGATACAAGGCTCATTATACCAAAAAAGTAGCCAATAAAGAACTACGCGTTAGTATGAATGCAGATAACAAAGTAACAGCCATAAAATCGCTAGATTGGGTAGATTATTTCCCAATTAATTAAAACTAATTTTAGATTATAAAATTACTTAAAAGAGAGGTCATAGACCTCTCTTTTTTTTTAATGCAACCTTACTATTTATTTGATTTTCTTTTTTGTTGTATGCCATTTCTAATTTTATTCCCAGCATCGAACTTAAGTCTTTACTGCCTTTTCTATACTCTAAATAAAAGTAGTAGAATTCATCGTATTACTTCATTAAAACTTATATAGTATTACAACTTATCAAGCGAATATATCTTTTTTGAGTATATTCTAGAAAATAACTTTTTGGCTGCTCACACCTCTATAAAATCGATGAAAAGACATTTTTTATCGTTTAAATGCGTTTTTTACAAGATTAAGTAAGAAATAAATGCTTTAAAATTTGGTTAGTAATAAAAGATAAATCATTTTTGTATTGTTTATATGCTACAATAAACAATACGCTGAAATATAATTCATTAGCAACATTTAATACAATAAATTTACTATTAACAACATTAAACAACAAAAACTATGAAAATTAAAAAACTACTTTATTGTTACATATCGTTTTTGGGCGATAGGTCAATTGCAAATCCCAAACGATTAACACCACGGCATTCACTAACCTGAAAAGAGGATATTCCCTTACTTTCTGCAAAGGAACATTGTCAACCTCACTTAAGATCCAATTAATAATCATTTATGTAAAAAACAACTAACATGAAATTTTTAAGATATTTATTAATTACTGTTGTACTCTGTAGTACTCATTTTGTGACTGGTCAAGGAATTAATTGGCAAAGTATCAGTCAAGGTACTGATTTAAGTTACCAATCTGTAACATATGGTAACGGTCTTTACGTGGCTGTAGCTACTAATGGATTAGGTAAGCGCGTAGCTACTAGTCCTGATGGCGCTACCTGGACAATGCGCAATAGCGCAGCTGATAATGGTTGGACATCGGTAACCTTCGGAAATGGAGTTTTTGTGGCAGTGGCTAATTCTGGAACTGCAGGAAGCCGTGCAATGACTAGCCCTGATGGGATTAACTGGACCTTGAGAAATACTCCGGCCGATAATCAATGGAATTCGGTTACTTATGGCAATGGACTATTTGTGGCAGTAGCAAGTTCAGGAACAGGCAATAGAGTCATGACCAGTCCTGACGGTATTACTTGGACTACAAGAAACTCTGCAGTAGACAATAACTGGAGGTCTGTCACTTATGGTAACGAGTTATTTGTAGCAGTTGCAAACTTTGGTGATAGTAACCGAGTTATGACCAGTACTGATGGGATTACCTGGACCAGCAGTATAGCAGCAGCTAATAATGAATGGCAATCTGTTACCTACGGCAATGGGCTTTTTGTAGCAGTTGCAACCTTTGGCACTACTAACCGAGTAATGACTAGTTCAGATGGTATCACTTGGACTTTACAGACGCCAACAACTAATTCTTCGTGGAGTTCAGTTACTTACGGAAACGGCTTATTTGTGGCTGTAGCATATAATGGTACAAGCGATGGCGTTATGACCAGCCCTGACGGAATCACCTGGACCTCAAGAACGGCATTACCATTAAATTATTGGCGTTCAATTACCTATAGTAACGGCCGATTTGTAGCAGTTGCAGAGTTTGGTTCTGGTAATCGCATAATGAGTAGTACCGATGGGATTAACTGGACTGCAATCAATACTGCAGCAGTTAATCAATGGCGTTCAATAACTTATGGCAACGGACTGTTTGTAGCAGTAGCCTCGAGTGGAACTGGAAATCGTGTCATGACTAGCCCTGATGGAATCACTTGGACTCCTAGAGTATCTGCAGTAGATAATAATTGGCACTCTGTGACATATGGTAACGGAATGTTTGTAGCAGTAGCTAATACTGGAATTAATAATTTTGTAATAACTAGTCCCGATGGTATTAACTGGACACCAAGAGACGCAGCAGCAAATAATCTATGGACTTCTGTAACCTATGGAAATGAAATGTTTGTTGCAGTTTCAAGTAATGGCGCAAGCAATCAAGTTATGACTAGTACCGATGGCATTACATGGACCAGTAGAACCACTCCTGGAAATAATAGATGGCAATCTGTTACTTATGGCAATGGTCTTTTTGTAGCTGTTGCAATCAGTGGAATAAATAATCGTGTGATGACTAGTAATGATGGTATCAACTGGACAATTAGAACCTCTGCAACAAATAGTTCATGGCAATCTATAACCTATGGTAACGGATTATTTGTGGCGGTTACAAATAGTGGTGGCAACAATGTAATGACAAGCCCCAATGGAATCGATTGGACCTCAAGAAATGGTGCTTCAACTAATTCATGGCGATCGGTATGTTATGGTAACGGCCTTTTTGTTGCAGTCGCATCAGCATCTGCCACAAATGATCGAATAATGACAAGCCCTGATGGTATTAACTGGACATCCAGAACTTCTCCAGCAAGTAACGGTTGGTATGGTGTAACCTACGGCAATGACAGGTTTGTTGCGGTGTCAATTACTGGTGAAAATAATAGTGTAATGGTTTCTGGCTGTGCACAACCTGCTGTACCAACGGCAGCTACTCAATCCTTTTGTAGCAGTGCAAATCCTACTGTAGCTAATTTAGTAGCTACAGGCCAAGATATAAAATGGTACGCAACAGAGACTGGTACAACGGTGTTAACATCAAGCACTGCTCTTAGCTCGGGTACTTATTATGCCACACAAACGATCGACAATTGCGAAAGTCCTCGTACAGCAGTTGTAGTAACCGTCGCCAATTGCGCCGCCACTTGGACTGGTGCAGTAAATAACTCGTGGTCTACAGCAGGTAATTGGTCAAACAACCTTGTTCCAGACGGTAGTTTAGATATTGAAATTCCTTCAGGTAATCTTGTTTTAGATGTAGCGTATACCGTACCTGCAACAAAATCAGTAACAGTTTCGGGAACGGGAACCTTAACAATAGCTCCAACTGCAAGTATAACCGTTGAAGGTACATTAGCTTTAAACGATCGTCCAGTTACTTTAAAATCAGATGCGACAGGATCTGCTGTTATAGGTCAGGTAACTGGTTTAGTAACAGGGGCTACGAATGTTACCGTAGAACGCTACATTCCACAAGGCAAAAGAGCATTCCGTTTTTTAAGTCCTGGCGTAACAACTACCAATTTTATCAGCAACAACTGGCAATTGGGTACACATATTACAGGTTCTTCAACTGGAGCCAATGGTTTTGATGCCACCACAACAGGAAGTGCATCGCTGTTTACCTATAATAACAATCAAGCCACCGGAAGTGGTTGGAGCGCTGCAACCTCTACCAATGCGACTAATTTGCAAGCTGGACAAGGCTATCGCATTTTGGTACGTGGAGACCGTAATGTAAATATCAACACCAACTCTGCTCCAACTATGAATGCAGCAGTAACACTTAGAGCAACAGGTACTTTAACTACGGGACCTGTAATTTTTGGTAGTGCATCGGCAATTGCTTTAAATGCTACTAGCAATTTGGTAACAAACGGTTATAGCTTAGTAGGTAACCCTTATGTAAATACCGTAGATTGGAATGCGTTGACTAAAGTAGGATTAACAGATTCTTATTACGTATGGGATCCTAATATGGGAACTGCTACACAAAGAGGACGCTATGTAGTTTACAATACTTTGAGTGGTTCAAGTAATAACGCCTCAGGGGTTAACCAATACATCCAGCCTGGTCAAGCCTTTTTTGTACAAAACAGTATAGTAGGAGTTGCTGGAACCCTTACTTTTCAAGAAATCAACAAAGTGGGTGCAGCTAACTTAACTCCTGTTTTTAGAACGAAACAAAACCCAATAGCAAAACTGAACTTGAGCGTATACGAAACAAGTGAATTGACAGCAGGTGGATTCCCAATCGATGCAACTGTTGCTGTTTTCGATGCTGCTTTTAACAGTGCAATTGATAATGCAGATGTTACCAAACTAAGCACTGGAATTGAGAATATTTCAATTGCTAATAATAGTAAAATGTGGGCTATTGACGCTCGTGGACCTGTTAGCGAGAAAGACGAAGTAATTTTGAATTTACAAGATTTTCAAGCGAATAAAAACTACAGTTTCCGCACACAGTTTTCAAATTTTGATCCAGCAGTAAGTCCGTTTTTGGTAGATACTTTTTTAGGAACTACAACTCCTTTAACAACTAACGCAACTACTGATATTAGTTTTGTTACTACTGCAAGTACAGCTTCATACAAAAGTGATCGTTTTAAAATCACATTCCAAAACAAAACATTGGGCAATGATGATTTTATAGCAGAGCAAGTTGTATTGTATCCAAACCCAGTTACAAACAATCAATTTAGCTTAACGCTACCTACAATGATGCAAGGCGCGTTACAAGTACAATTAATCAACGTAACAGGACAATTGGTATACAAACTAGAAACAGAGGCCAAACCTATGCTGAATGTAATGCTTAACAAAGAGCTACCTCAAGGAGTTTATTTTGTAAAAATTAGCAATCAAGGAATGAACTTAACTAAAAAAATTACTATCAAATAAGGATTCACTTATTTAAATTAAGACCCATCATGAAACTAAAAAGTCGTTTACATACATTAGCAACTGCGGCGTTATTAATATGTCCTGCCTACACCCTACTTGCACAAGAAGAATTTCCTGAGGATGTACAAGACGTACCCGCTGCACCCATAGACAACTTGATTGTAATGGCGCTAGTTCTTGCAGTTTGTTTTGCTTTTTATTTTATAAAAAAAACCAATCAAACCAAGGCTAAAATTAATTAATTAGATTGCTAACATATTTATCTAAACGGCCCAAAATCATCTGATTTTGGGCCGTTATAGTTTTATGAATCAACAATTAATTGCGCATTTTACTGATTTTATCCATATTGACAATTTTTAAGACGCTTCCTTTTTTTTCAATCAAACCTTCGTTTTTAAACTCGGTTAAGGTACGGCTTACTGTTTCGGTAGCAGTGGCAGTTAGTGCTGCTAGGTCATCTCTACTGATGCGAATGGTAGTATCGTGTTTAAACAAGTCAACAATAGCTTCTGCAATTCGTTTTCTTACAGATTGATAGGCCAATTGTAGTAATGAGGAATCTTTGGTAAGGATTTCATTGGATAAAATATTGAGAAACTTTTTTGACACATCAGGATACAATTGTAACAATTCATCAAACTGCTGCTTCGAAAAGAAACACAAATGACTCTCCTCTAAGGCCGTTGCAGTATCGTTGTACAAGTGATTTGAAAGTAACGAATTAGCACCTAAAAAATCATCCTGCCGATAAATAGCCGTTATTAACTCGCGACCGTCTTCGGTCATTTTTGTGGTTTTTATTTTTCCAGAAAGTACCAAATAGATGCCCAAAGGACTATCGCCTTCGTAATGAACCACTTGATTTTTTTTAAAAATTCTGCTTTGGCTTTTATGAATTAATTTACTTAATTCGGCTAAACCTACTTTTTTAGGAATATCTGAAATATCCTGTTCTAATGATTGCGAATAAAATTGTTGCTCTTTGAGTTTTTTGTTCAATCTAATTTCAATAGCATTTAATAATTCCAAGCGTCCGAATGGTTTTACCAAATAATCATCGGCTCCCATTTCCATTCCCTTGCGTAAATCAGCTCTTTCAGACTTGGCCGTTATAAAAATAAAAGGTATTGAAGAAGTCGTAGCATTTTTTGCGAGCAAATATAAAACGCCATACCCATCTAAATTAGGCATCATGATGTCGCATAAAATCAAATCAGGTACTTCAGCAATTGCCAATGCTACTCCTTCGATGCCATTTTTTGCTAAAAGCACTTTATAATTAGCCAATTCTAATATTTCAACGATACTTTCTCGTATGTCGTTATTGTCTTCTATTACTACTATTTTTCGCATAATTTCGAAAATGTTAGTGTGAATATTGATCCTTTTTCAGTTGAACTGGAACAACTTACTTGGCCACGCATTAAGGCGATGTAACGCGCTACAATGTTTAAGCCAAGGCCAGTTCCAGGAATAGTTCCTGTATTATGAGCTCTAAAAAAAGGTTCAAACAAATGAGGTTGATCGTCAATAGGAATTCCTATTCCGTCATCTTTCACTTTGATAATACATTGTTGGTCATCGATCTCGGTTGTTAATGCAATACACCCCGTATCATTGGAATATTTTATTGCGTTTGAAATAAGGTTAATTAAACAATTTTTAAGTAAGTTTTTATCCAAATTAATTTCTTGTACCTCACCTGAATGTGAATATATTATTTTTTGTTTTGGCTTGGCTAATAATTGCATTTCTTCAGTGATTTCAGACGCTAATAGTACCAAATCGAAGCAAGTTTCTCGGGGTACAACTTTACCTATTTCTAGCTGTTCGATGTATAAAAAATCGTTTAATACCGTTGTTAAATTAGTTACAGAATTGACTATTTTACCCACATGTTTCGTAATGTTGGCATTACCGTAGGCCTCAGCATATTTTTCTATGAGCGAAGCTGACAAATGCACCGTGCTCAATGGAGTTCTAAATTCGTGCGAAGCCATCGATAAAAATCTGTTTTTTAAGTGACTTAGCGTTTTTTCTTTTTCTAAGGTTTGACGTACTTTTTCCCGTGATTTCTCAAGTGCTTTGATGGTTTTATTGAGTGTTTTTGTACGTTCTTCCACCAATTCCTTTAAATGCGAAGCGTATTCTTTTAAACGTGCTTCGTCTATTTTTTGCTGTGTCAAATCGTGAATAAAACCTATAAAAATTTTCTTGTTGGCATACTCGACCTCGCTCACTCCTAGTTTAAATGGAAATAGCGTTCCGTTTTTAGCTTTCCCAATCAATTCCCTTCCAATTCCTATAATATGGGCGTTACCAGTTGCTTTATATTGTTTTAAATAAAAGTCATGTTTTTCTTTTTCAGGCATTGGCATCAACAGAGAAACATTGTTTCCCAGCACCTCAGCCTCTTTATAACCAAACAACCTACAAGCTGTTGGATTAATAGATGCTACAATTCCATGATCATCTATGGTGATGATTCCGTCAATGGCGTTATGTACAAGAGCGTGCATTAGCGAAGCTTTTTTCATAACAGTTGGGTAACCAAAAAGTATCGGTTAATAGTAAAGGTACGCCAATTAGTACGTTTTTGGTTCAAAAAGTGATGCATGTCACAATTAGTACCGCGAGCCATCATGTGGTGCTAAATTTTATTTATGGAATTTATAAATTCTTTATTACTAGATGAAAAAGCAACATGAAGGTTAAAAAACCCAACCTCAACAGTTAATGATACTTTGAAACCAATGCAAAAACTAGATGCTTATGTAGATCATTCTACCTTGAGATTAGTACTCTGACATTTTTTATTTGAAAGTGTTAGGTATCACTTATTACAACGGATTACGTCATTTTGTAATCATAAAAAGAGCCTCAACTTTGCTTAAAGTACCATTCTAAAATTTATTAAGGCAGGTGGTTTTTAGAAACGAAATAAAATATCTTTTAAATGAAATCAAAAGAAAAATTACAAAAAAAAGTTCAAACTGAAATCAAGAAAAAAGATGTTGAAAAAGCCCTTGAGCGTCATTGGTCTATTTACGTCCAAAATGTTCATGTACTGCCTAGAGAAGGAAAGTAACCTTATATGGTAATGTTACCTCCTTAAACCAAAAAGAAGAATCAGAAAAAATTGCTTGGAAAACACTAGGAGTTTGACCTGTTGACAATAAACTTGAGGTAGAATACGACTATTCTTATATTTACTAAACCAAAAATATCGGGGAGTTTAATGCTTCCCGATTCTTAACTACTAATTTAAAACATACTGCTATGAAAGTACTTTTTTATGCCATCATATTGACCTCAATGACAACCACAATTTTGATGAACACGTTGGGAAAAAAAATTAAAAAACTAAAAGTTGCTGATAATCACTGTTCGTGTCAAGACAAAAATTGTGAATGCAATTAATAAATCATCATTGTTTAAAAAACTAGTAAACAAAAGTCTGTTAGTTGTTTAAACATGAAACCTTAAGTTCCATTTTCAACGAAAATAATCAATTATCATCGGGGAAGTACCCTCTTTTACAAAGCAAATGATACAAGTCAAAAAAGAAGGGATTATATTAAACAAAACCTCATTGCCTTTTGAAAATGAAGGTGTGATGAATCCCGCAGCCATTAGAGAAGGTAATTTTGTACATATTTTATATCGCGCCGTAAGAATTGGCAATCATTCTACCATTGGATATTGTCAATTAGAAGGCCCTTTATCAATGGTAAAAAGGAACAAAACTGCCTTGTTAATTCCTGAATTTGACTATGAAAGTCATGGTTTAGAAGATCCTCGAATTGTAAAAATTGAAGACATTTATTATCTTACCTACACCGGTTTTGATGGTGTAAATGCATTAGGTTGTCTAGCGGTTTCTAAAGATTTAATTCATTTTGAAAAAAAAGGAGTCATTGTTCCGCAGATAACCTATGCCGAATTCGATCTTTTAGCAGAAAATACGAGTCCAATTAATACCAAATATTTTCGTTACAACGAGCATATCGGTATTTTAGAATCAGACAAGGAGAAATCACTAGTTTGGGACAAAAACGTTATTTTTTTTCCTAGAAAAATTGAAGGCAAATTTTATTTCTTACACCGCATCAAACCTGATATACAAATTGTAGTTGGTGTTGATAATTTAGAGGACTTAACCGCTACCTTTTATCAAGAATATTTAAAACATTTTAATGACTGTGTGGTGCTCAGTTCCAAATTTGATCACGAAGTTAGTTACGTAGGTGGTGGCTGTCCTCCTATTGAAACTCCTCAGGGTTGGCTGCTCATTTACCACGGCGTAAAAGATGGAATCAACGGATATATCTATTCGGCCTGTGCCGCATTACTTGATTTAGAGAATCCTAAAATCGAGCTTGCTCGCCTGCCTTACCCTTTATTCTTTCCTCAGGTAGAATGGGAACTCAAAGGTGAAGTAAATAATGTTTGTTTCCCAACAGGAGCAGCTGTTTTTGACAATATTTTGTACATCTATTACGGAGCTGCAGATGAGCGTATTGCCTGCGCATCAGTATCATTATCAGGATTAATCAACGAACTATTACTTTATACTATTCAAGATGATAAATAAAATCAAAACCAATAGAAACAATATCTATTCAGACAATAATAGAAAATCTTTTGGTTTACAAGCAAAACCAATTCTTGAAAAAAAGAAAATGCCAAAGATTTTATTTATCACCACTTATCCGCCTCGCGAATGCGGTATAGCTACCTATTCCCAAGATTTAATCGGATCGATAAACAACAAATTCAAAAACACTTTCGATATTCAAATTGCAGCGCTTGAAACACAACATCAAAAACACGAATATCCTGCGGAGGTCAACTATGTTTTAGATACCACTAATCCGATTTCTTACCAAAAACTGGCTCAAAATGTAAACGACAGCAAAACTATAGAAGTAGTTATTGTGCAACATGAGTTTGGCTTGTTTAAAAACAATGAAGCCGATTTCATTCTGTTTTTGAAAACAATTCGCAAACCCATCATTTTAGTTTTTCATACCGTACTCCCTAATCCCGATGTGTTTTTGAAACAAAACATAGCCGAAATGGAGTCGCTAGTGCAATTTTTTATTGTAATGACCAATGCTTCGGCTAAATTATTAGAAAACAGTTACGGAATTGCGAAAAACAAAATTACGGTTATCCCACACGGTACACACTTGGTAAAACATGCTGACAAAGATATTTTGAAAGACAAATACAACTTGACAGGCAGAAAAATAATTTCAACATTCGGCTTGTTGAGTTCGGGAAAATCAATTGAAACGACTTTAAATGCAATGCCATTTTTGGTAGAAAAAAATCCGACGCTACTTTTTCTTATCATAGGCAAAACACATCCCACGGTCGTAAAAGAAGAAGGTGAAGCGTATCGCAATAGTTTAGAACAAAAAATTGAAGATTTAGGAATACAAGCAAATGTAAAATTCATCAACAGCTACCTGTCTCTTGCCGAATTATTAGATTATTTGCAACTGACTGATATTTATTTATTTACTTCAAAAGATCCTAATCAAGCAGTGAGTGGCACCTTTTCGTATGCTATTAGTTGCGGCTGTCCTGTTATCTCCACACCAATCCCGCATGCATTTGAACTGCTTCAAGATGGAGGCGGCATCATTATCAATTTTGAAAACTCAGCACAACTGCAAAAGCAGGCAGCTATTTTATTAGGTAATCCGGCACTACGAAACGAAATTTCAAGCGCAGGCATTCACAAAATGGCACCAACTGCTTGGGAAAATGCTGCAATTGCGCATACTTTGTTGATTTCAAGATTGATTAATACCAAATCACGATTGCATTACAAAATTCCAGCAATCAAATTGGATCACCTGAAAAATATGACTACGCCTTTTGCCATGATTCAATTTTCAGTAATTAACAAACCTGATTTAAATAGTGGTTACACCTTAGATGACAATGCCAGAGCGTTAGTGGCTTTTTGCCAGCATTATCGATTAACAAAGGATAAAGCCGACTTAAAGTACATCAGTCAATATTACCAATTCATAGCTTTTTGCCAAATAAAAGACGGTACTTTTTTGAATTACGTAAATGAAAACAAAGAATTCACTACTCAAAACGATGAAAATTTAGAAGATTCAAACGGAAGAGCTATCTGGGCTTTGGGCTTTTTGATTTCAATGCAGGATTTGATACCAAATGTATTAATTATGGAGTCCAAGAAAACTATGCAAAATGCTCTTGACGTTGCTACAAAAATACACTCTACACGAGCAATGGCGTTCATCATTAAAGGCATTTATTACAGCACTAAAAATGAGATGAATTTTAAAAATACAGCTATTTTAAAAGTGCTAGCCAACCGATTGGTTCAAATGTACAAACACGAATCAAAAGAAAATTGGTCTTGGTTCGAAAGCTACTTAACTTATGGCAACAGTATACTTCCTGAAGCATTACTTTGCGCCTACCTAGCGACTGGAGAATTAGTTTATAAAGATATAGCCAAAAAATCTTTCGACTTTTTACTATCAAAAACAATAACTAAAAATAGTATCAAAGTAATTTCTAATAAAGGTTGGCTGCACAGCCACAAAGCAGAAAATACGGCTATTGGTGGCGAACAACCTATTGATGTGGCCTATACAATTTTAGCACTTGCTAAATTTTACGAAACATTTAAAAGTAGTGACTATTTACAAAAAATGGAAACTGCTTTTAGTTGGTTCTTGGGAAACAATCATTTACACCAAATTATGTACAATCCGTGTACAGGCGGATGTTATGATGGTTTAGAAGAAGATTACATTAATTTGAATCAAGGTGCCGAATCAACTGTGAGTTACTTAATGGCACGACTTACCATAGCAACCTACAAAGAAGAAATCGAGAATAAAAAATCTCTTTTCAACCTGAATAAAAGTAAAATTTTAAAAATTATTCATTAGCATCAAATTTTTATAAAGTCATAGCACTTAGGTAAAAGCAAACCAATAAATGAAAGATGAACTAATGCAAACGTGAAAAAAATTACTTACAAAAAACAACAATCATGAAAACAAACTCAAAAAAATGACAGCCGAAATCACATCGGCTTTGGCAGCAGCAACATTTGTAAATACTACTGCCAAAAAAATGATGAAAAAGATCGATGCTACTGCTAAAAAAATGGCTAAAACAATCACCAAAAAAATGGATGCTACTGCAAAAAAATCACAAAAGGACATTGTAAAAAAAGAAAAAAAGCAAACAACAACAGCTAAAAAAGCAGCACCTAAAAAACAAATAGAACCTGCCGTTCCTAGCAATTAACTAAAGATGGCACAACGTAGAAAAAAACAGTTCTGATTAAAAAATTAGAGGGTATAAGAATGTATTCCGCAAGAAATACTCATCTCTAATTGATTAGTAGCTGTGCTGACTTCCCGAAAATTTCTGGAATTTTTTCGGGGAGTTTTTTTAAGCATAACATCAACGGAAACTAAACAATAAATTGAGTCTATGTATTTATACGCGTTTGTGAGTTTCGGATTAAGCTTAATAATGCTTCTTTTTGGTGTTTTTTCATTAAAAAAAGTACAACATCAATCGCAAGTATTATTTGCTACAATTCCTTTAATATTATGCATTCAGCAATTCTGCGAAGGAGTTCTTTGGTTGGCACTACCCCTTTCTAATTTACACTTACTTCAAAAAAGCACTGTTTTTTTTCACCTCAATTTTACACAAGTTGTATGGCCACTGTATATTCCGATAGCTATTTTATTTTTAGAAAAACATAAAATTCGGAAAATAATTTTAGGAATTCTTGTGGGAATCGGTTTGGTAGTATCCTGCTTTTTAGCACACTGTCTCTGTAATTACAGTGTTCATGCAAAAATATACGAATCGACTATCCTATATATTCAACCTTATCCCGAACAGTTCAGGCTTTTAGGATCAATTTTATACGGAACCGCTACAATTGTTCCTTGCTTTATTTCACACATTAAACAGATGCGAGTTTTAGGTTTGATGATCTTCTTTTCATATTGCATTGGTATGTTTTTTTATCAAAACTATCTTATCTCTGTATGGTGTTTTTTTACAATTCCCATAAGCTATTCGGTTTGGCTTATATTGAAAAATGCTGCCCTCATGAATGCAAAAGACGCAGCCGTTTTACCTATCACAATTTAATACCTAAACAAAAACAAAATGAAAATAGCGATCTACAGTACTAAATATTACGAACGTGAATATTTAGATTTTTACAATAAAACTGCCAAACACCAAATGACCTATTTCGAAATACCGCTAAATACAGAAACGGTTGCAACTGTGAAGGATTTTGAAGCGGTGTGTATTCAATTAACAGATAAACTAGATACCAACGTAATTCATCAAATTGCGAAGGCTGGCGTAAAATATATCGCACTTCGAAGCGCAGGTTATGACAATGTAGATATAGAAACGGCAGCAAAACACAAAATGAAAGTATTGCGCATACCTGCCTATTCGCCCGAAGCCATTGCAGAACATGCTGTTGCACTAATTTTAACATTAAATAGAAAAACGCACAAAGCCTACAACAGAGTGCGCGAAAACAACTTCTTGCTTCAAAACTTAATGGGTTTCAATTTATTTGGTAAAACAATTGGCGTCGTAGGAACAGGCAAAATAGGAACTGCCTTTTGCAACATAATGTTGGGCTTTGGCTGTAAAATTATTGCTACTGATCTCATGGAGTCTAAAGAGTTAAAGGACAAAGGTGTTCAATATGTTTCGTTCGATACCCTTTTGGAGCAATCGGATATCATTTCGGTTCATTGCCCGTTGAATAGTAAAACAAAGTACTTGTTTAATACGGCTGCCTTTTCAAAAGTAAAAAAAGGAATGATGCTTATAAATACAAGTCGTGGCGCAATACTAAATACTGCCGATGTCATACAAGCCTTGAAGAAAGCACAACTCGGATATTTAGGTATTGATGTTTACGAGGGCGAAGAGCAACTTTTTTTTAAAGATTTATCGAATGTTGTGGTACTTGACGATCAAATAGAGCGACTAATGTCTTTTAATAATGTTCTAATTACACCACATCAAGCATTTTTTACCAAAGAAGCCTTACATGCCATAGCGCGTATCACAATTGAAAATTTCAATTCATTTGAAGATTCAGAGGTTACCAAAAATCAGGTTGTTTTTGTATTACCGAAATCACTTTGAAACAAATATTAAACGTAATATAAATCATAGTTTTAAGTGTTTAAAGTCATTACAAGTGTAACCCAATTGCAGCACATTTGTTCTTTCAATAAATCATTAAAGTCAGTGATCAAAAATGGAAACAGCTAGAAACAAAACAGTAGCGAATCGAGAAATTGTTATTCATGAATTAGCAACCATTCTAGAAGAAGAAAAAGCACTGTACCATCAACAAACTGATGTACACAATTTAGATCCTTACAATTTTGCACAGTGCAAACTGTTTGAAATACAACTCGAAGAACAAAACACTATTATTGATCGCATTGCAGCCCGGATTCAAACCTACCAATTTTACAATGACACGCGGACTATTTGGTAAATAAGTATAACAAAAAAGTCTTCATTAAAAACAGTATTATGGAAAAAGTAAATATGGATAGTCTCGTGACTGTATTAGTTAAAGTAGAAGCATTAGGTTTTCGATCCCAATTTGAGGTAACTGGTAACAACTTAGTTTCGTTAAAAACTAACACCCATTTTTTGCCTGAGGAAGTTACAATTAAACATTTTTATCGTTTTGAAGGCGAATCAAATCCTGATGACAGTTCTATTTTGTATGCCATTGAGGGCATAACTGGTGAAAAAGGGACACTCGTTGATGGTTATGGCACATCGGCGGATACAGATACAGCGAATTTTATGTTGCACGTTACCACATCAAAAGCAAAAAATATTTAAATGAAAAACTCTCGTGTATTGTTGTATATCGTTTTTGCTTTTTCAAGCTCAATCGTATTGCTCAATCGATTTACAAATCTTCACATCACAGATTACCGGGTACACTACTTTTTTGATCTTATTGCAGCTACATCATTCGTTTTTATCGTAGCTCATTTTTTTAACAAATTACAAACTAGCTGGTCTAAAATACTTACCTTTATAGTAATAGGAATTGTAATTGCAACCAAAGCTTTTTTAACTTGGAGCGCCGACTGGAAAACACAAACCATTTTATATCAAAATAAAAGTGATCAAAACAAAACCATCAATTTACAATTTCGTGCCGATCGTTTTTCGTTTAGTCATACAAAACGGGTTATACAAATACACTCTATTTTCCCATGCATAGAATGGACAACTGATATTGACACTCTAACCTTAGATAAAGCAAAATGGTATAAATTAAATAAAACCAATGATGAAACTTTATAAATCAGCTGTTGACTTCAATAATTGTGAAATACAATTGCAGGTGTTCTAAAAAAATAGATTGTCAATTCTGCAACTACAGTAAATTTTACCATATGCCAGCCAATAAATACAATAACATTGCAGGTTTAGCTTCAGCACAAGTACACGCTGCAAGAGAAAAGTACGGTCAGAACAAAACAACCTTTAAAAAAGATAATCCTTTCTTAAAAGGCTTAATCCAAATTGTTAAAGATCCGATGACGATCTTGCTAATGACTGCCTCAAGTATTTATTTTATTAGCGGAAAAATTTCAGATGGTATCTTTTTAGCATCAGCTATTGTTTTAATTGCTGTTATTTCATCTTATCAAAAAGCGAGAAGCCACAACGCTTTAGAAAAATTGAAAGATTTTACCAAACCCAAATGCAAAGTCATTAGAAACAATAACGTCACCGAAATTAAAACAGAAGAACTAGTTATAGGTGACAGTTTGCTAATTGAAGAAGGAAACGCTATTGCAGCCGATGGAATAATCGAATATGCTGCTGATTTTTCTGTAAACGAATCGATCCTTACGGGGGAATCAATGGCAGTTAACAAAGACAATTCGACCAAAGACAAAACCGTTTATCAAGGAACAACAGTAGCTAGCGGACTAGCAATAGCAACCATTACGGCTATAGGCAGTGAAACCAAATTAGGCAAAATAGGCAAAAGTTTAGAGCAAATTGAAGAAGAAAAAACACCCTTAGAAATTCAAATTGGCAATTTTGTAAAAAAAATGGCTATCGCAGGCGCTGTTATTTTTGTGATTGTCTGGATGATTAATTTTTACAATTCTCATAATATCTTAGACAGTTTACTCAAAGCATTAACACTTGCAATGAGTGTTTTACCCGAAGAAATCCCCATTGCGTTTACCACATTTATGGCGCTAGGTGCATGGAGAATGATGGAACACGGAATTATCGTTAAACAAATGAAAACCGTTGAAACCTTGGGTAGCGCGACAGTAATTTGTATTGACAAAACAGGAACGATTACCGAGAATAAAATGAGTCTAGCTAAAATTTTTACGTTAAAATCTCAAAAGATTTCTGATGTACAAAATGAATTATCCGATGATGAAAAAGAGTTAATTTCGATCTCAATGTGGGCAAGTGAACCCGTTCCTTTTGATCCCATGGAAATAGCACTGCACGAAAATTATTCTAAAGTTGCTCCTAAAGATGAAAGACCTGATTTTAAATTAATTCACGAGTATCCGTTGTCAGGCAAACCTCCTATGATGACTCATATATTTGAAAACAAAAGCGGAGAAAGAATTATTGCTGCCAAAGGTGCTTCGGAGGCAATTATAGCGGTTTCAAAACTTTCAAAAGATGAAAAAGCGGCAAACTTAGATGCAATAAAGGAATTATCAATTGAAGGGTATCGGATTTTAGGCGTTGGTAGAGCAATTTTTACAGGAAAAAATTATCCAAAAACTCAACAAGAATTTGAATTTGAGTTCGTGGGATTAGTAGCTTTTTATGATCCGCCCAAGAAAAATAGCCATCTGGTTTTACAACATTTTTATAAAGCAGGAATTCAAGTAAAAATTATTACCGGTGATAATGCTGAGACTACCACATCGATCGCCAAACAAATTGGTTTTATCGGATATGAAAAAAGTATTTCGGGCGACGAGTTAATGCAATTGTCCACAAAAGAGCTCAAAGAACAAGTTTCCGAAATCAATTTGTTCACTCGAATGTTTCCCGAAGCCAAACTAAAAATCATCAACGCTCTTAAATCAAATAAAGAAATTGTAGCCATGACAGGTGACGGTGTCAACGACGGACCCGCATTAAAAGCAGCTCATATCGGTATTGCAATGGGTAAAAAAGGTACCGAAATTGCCAAACAAGCCGCTTCACTTATTTTAATAAACGATGACTTAGCAAAAATGGTAGCTGCGATTGCAATGGGCAGAAAGATATTTGCTAATCTAAAAAAAGCAATACAGTTTATCATCTCCATTCATATT
The DNA here is from genome assembly GCF_018069925.1 of Flavobacterium erciyesense. Lineage (GTDB taxonomy): Bacteria > Bacteroidota > Bacteroidia > Flavobacteriales > Flavobacteriaceae > Flavobacterium > Flavobacterium erciyesense. Next base: position 42,228 of record NZ_JAGPXB010000008.1, read on the forward strand.
CCCATAATTCTAACTGTATTTATCCCTTTGGCATTCGGCTGGGTGTACCCTAATATTTTCTCTCCTATTCATATCATTTTTTTTGAATTAGTAATGGGACCAACTTGCTCTATTGTGTATGAAAACGAGCCCATGGAAAAGAATACAATGTCACAAAAACCCAGACCATTTACAACTACCTTTTTTAGCTGGAAAGAACTTTCTACCAGCATCGTCCAAGGATTAGTTATCACTGTAGGATCGTTATCAGTATATCAATTTTCGGTTTACCAATCGTATGATGAAAACGTAACTCGAACAATGGTTTTCTTAGTTTTGATTACTTCAAATATATTTTTAACTTTAATTAATCGCTCGTTTTATTATTCCATTTTTACGACCTTACGATACAAGAACAATTTAGTTTTCATTATTGTTGGTCTTACCATTTTGCTTACCGCCTTGATTCTTTATTTAAGGCCTCTTACTCTATTTTTTCAATTAGAACATCTAAATTTGATACAATTATCCATTGCTATTGGAGTTGGAGCTGTTTCTGTTTTATGGTATGAATTGGTCAAAGTTTGGAAGCGACAATCAAATTGACCCATGGAATTCCGAACAACTTAATTTTATTTAATGCTATCTTTGAAGTTACTAATTTTTACAAATAGCAGTATATGGCAGCCGAATTGAAAGAAATGTTTAATCTAAAATTCTATCAACTTTTAGCAACCCAAATTAAAACGGTTCGTTCACAATTTAATGAAAAACAATTTTTAGCTGAAGTGACTGAGGGCATCGAAAATAGATCTCTAAATCAACGCTTACGGCATACAACACGAGTCCTAAAAGGTCATCTCCCTTCTGAATTTAGAGAAGCTATAAGAATTTTAAATGAAGTAATCCCGAACATGCCTACTGGATATACCACGCTAATTTTTCCAGATTATGTGGGACAATTTGGTCTGAATGATTTTGAAATTGCAATGGAAGCCTTGTCCTATTACACTCAGTTTGGATCGTCAGAATTTGCAATTCGTGAATTTTTAAATAATGATTTTGACAAAACTATCGCAATAATGCAGCAATGGTCGCAGTCATCAAACCATCATGTTAGGCGGTTGGCTTCTGAAGGTTGTAGACCTAGACTACCTTGGGCAACTGCATTGCCAAAACTCAAGAAAAATCCTGAACCAATTTTACCAATTCTACATCAATTAAAAACAGATCCATCTGAATATGTCAGAAGAAGTGTTGCCAACAATCTAAATGATATTGCAAAAGATAATCCTGAAATTTGTATAGAAATTGCAAAAAACTGGAAAGGAATTTCAAAAGAAACCGATGGAATAATTAAACATGGTTGCCGAACACTTTTAAAGCAAGGAAATCAAGCCGTTTTAAAGCTCTTTGGTCTTGATGCATCACAAATATCAGTATCTGAATTTCGTATTCATAACCCAATAGTTGCAATTGGAAATTATTTAGAATTTTCATTTTCGGTTTGTAACCATAGTAATGAGGCTCAAACAGTACGTTTAGAATACGCTATTTATTATTTGAGACAAAACCAGCAACTTTCAAAAAAGGTTTTTAAAATTACCGAACGTATCATTGAGCCAAATCAAATAATGACAATTGTTCGAAAACAAAGTTTTAAAATTATAACCACTCGAAAATTTTATTCGGGAACGCAAAAACTTTCGGTACAAATAAATGGTGAAGAAAAAATGACAAGTACATTTGAACTTATAACTGAGGAAAGGACTCTATTGAGCACAATGTAAAACTGTTTAATTGAGTATAAACTGCTCAGCAAACAGCTAGTATTTCTATTTATTTGTTCTTTAAAGGCCATAAAAGCATATAAAAAATAATAATTCCTATTCGATTCTAAGCGATACATGCAAGATCAAGAATTTTTTAAATCACTAGTTTAAAAATGGTTATCAATTTTTAGTCACAAAATCTGATTTGTAAGAGTAACTTTAACAACATTTTATTTCTGACTATCGACTAAAATTCTATTTTTGCGACCTAATTTAATATAGTATTATTATGAAAGATTTAGTTGCAAAAATCAATGCTGAGTTCGAAACATTCAAAACAGAATCTGAATCACTAATTGAAAAAGGTATTAAAGCTGCGGGACCAAGAGCTCGTAAATCTACTTTAGAGCTAGAAAAACTTTTAAAAGAGTTTAGAAAAGTTTCTGTTGAAGAATCAAAAAAATAGTTTTTACTTCCTAAAAACAAACCTCGCTGTCTTTGATTAGCGAGGTTTTTTTTTACCTAAACTTGTCGAAACTTATTTTTTTATTAGAATAATTTTGAAGAGAAAATTTTCCAAAAAAAAAAACCTCCAAAATCAATTGACTTTGAAGGTGTAATTTTGTGGGCGATGAGGGGTTCGAACCCCCGACCCCCTCGGTGTAAACGAGGTGCTCTGAACCAGCTGAGCTAATCGCCCTATTTTACTAGGTTGCTATCATTACCTGATTGCGTGTGCAAATATACGCCTAGATTCTGTATTTGCAAGCGTTTTTATAAAATAAATTCATAAAAAATCACACCTTTACTGTACCTCATTCAATACGAACACTTTACCATTACTGGGATTTTAAACTATTTTTTTGAATTGCATTCTTATAGTCATACATTTGTAACATAAACAAAAAATAATGGCTCGATTCAAAGAAAACGATTTACCAAAATCAAAAATTACAGCTACTTCACTCCAAAAAGCAACCGTTATATTTCAATTTGCAGGCAATCATCGTTGGAAATTTTACTTTGGCCTTGTATTTCTACTTTTTACAGGTGCCACTGCCCTGGCCTTTCCAAAATTGATGGGAATGTTAATAGATTGCGTAAAAAATAAAGACAATTCGCAAGCTAACTATATTGCAGGCGGTTTGGTGTTAATTCTTTTTTTACAATCGATCTGTTCTTTTTTCAGATTGTATCTTTTCGTGAATTTTACAGAGAACACGTTGGCCAATCTCCGACTTTCATTGTATTCTAATTTGGTGAAATTACCAATGTCGTTTTTCTCGCAAAAACGAGTTGGAGAGTTGAACAGTCGCATCAGCTCAGACATCACTCAAATTCAAGATACACTAACATCAACCATTGCAGAATTTTTAAGACAATTCATTTTAATTATCGGGGGCGTTTTACTTTTGGCAAATGAAAGTATCAAACTCACCTTATTGATGCTATCTGTCGTGCCTTTAGTAGCAGTTGCCGCTGTTATTTTTGGTCGTTTTATTCGAAAATATTCTAAAAGCGTACAAGATAAAGTAGCCGAGAGCCAAGTAGTGGTTGAGGAAACCATGCAAGGAATTTCGATAGTTAAAGCTTTTGCAAACGAATGGTACGAAATAGCACGTTACAACGGCAAAATTAAGGAAGTTGTGAGCATTGCCATCAAAGGCGGAAAATACCGCGGTTACTTTGCCTCATTTATCATTTTTTGTTTGTTTGGAGCGATCGTAGCGGTGGTTTGGTACGGAGTACAATTGAGTATTAGTGGCGAAATGAGCGTGGGTCAATTAATATCGTTTGTATTGTATTCTACATTTGTTGGTGCTTCATTTGGCGGAATTGCCGAGTTGTATGCCCAAATTCAAAAGGCAATTGGCGCTACCGAACGAGTTTTTGAATTACTTGATGAAACACCCGAGAAAATTAATGCTAATGGCACAACTTCGCCACTTGAAAAAATACAGGGCAATGTAAGTTTCAAGAATGTTGCTTTTAGTTACCCATCCAGAAAAGAGATTCAAGTTTTAAAAGATGTCAGTTTCACGGCTGGTTTTGGTCAAAAAATTGCAATTGTTGGGCCAAGTGGTACTGGAAAATCAACAATTGCATCGCTGCTACTTCGTTTTTACAATATTGATGCAGGCGAAATTCAAATTGATGGTAAAAATATTTACGACTTTGATTTAGAAAATCTCCGAGGAAATATGAGTATCGTTCCTCAAGATGTCATTCTTTTTGGCGGCACAATTAAAGAAAATATTGCCTACGGTAAACCAAATGCTACAGATGAAGAAATTCTACTCGCAGCCAAACAAGCTAATGCCTATCACTTTATCGAAAGTTTCCCTGAAAAATTCGAAACCGTAGTTGGAGAACGTGGTATTAAATTATCAGGCGGACAGAGACAACGTATTGCTATTGCACGTGCTTTGCTTAAAAATCCTAGTATTTTAATTTTAGACGAAGCCACATCTTCATTAGATAGTGAAAGTGAAAAATTAGTACAAGAAGCGCTAGAAATTTTAATGGAAGGTCGCACCAGCATTATCATTGCACACCGTTTATCAACCATTCGAAGTGCTGATCAAATTTTGGTTTTAGACAACGGTAGAATTGCCGAACAAGGAACGCACCAAGATTTGATTGAATTAGAAAATGGGATTTATAAAAACCTAAGTAATTTACAGTTTAGCAACTCCTAAGTCAAGCTAAAAAATAGCTACAAGAGAAAAACAAAAAAGCTCCAATAAAAATCTATTGGAGCTTTTTTTATAATATTTCAATCAACTTGGAATAAAATTATTTTCCTTTTCTACGGTTTCTTTCCGCTTTTATCATAGATAGTTCACGACTAGTTTGACCTGCTACTGAAGTGTTTTCTTCAGCACGGCGAATCAAATACGGCATCACATCTTTCACTGGTCCAAATGGCAAATATTTAGACACATTATAACCTTCATTTGCCAAATTGTAACTAATATTATCACTCATTCCGTACAATTGCCCGAACCAAATGCGATTATCAGTAGTAGCCATACCGTTTTTTTGCATTAAATCCATCAAAGTATAAGTACTTAATTCATTGTGAGTTCCAGCAAAAATAGCCATCGTATCAATATGCGCTACCATATACGCAACAGCTGCATCGTAATTAATATCGGTAGCTTCTTTTGATGCACAAATCGGACTCGGATATCCTTTTTCTTCGGCACGTGTATTTTCTTTTTCCATATAAGCACCACGAACAATTTTCATTCCGATATAAAATCCTTCTGCTTTGGCTTGCTCATGTAATTTTTTCAAGTAGTCCAATCGATCCCAACGATACATTTGTAGCGTATTAAAAACGATAGCTTTCTCCTTATTGTATTTTCGCATCATAGAAGCAACCAAATCATCAGCCGCATCTTGCATCCAACTCTCTTCACCGTCAATAAGTAAGGCCACATTTTTTTGATGCGCTTCTTTACAAACAATATCAAAACGTTCCACTACTCGATCCCATTCTACTTGTTCGGCAGCAGTCAAAATTTGTTTTTCTCCTAGTTTTTCATACAATTCGAAACGTCCAAAACCAGTTGGCTTAAAAACAGCAAAAGGAATTGCCATACGTTCTTTAGCAAACTCGATAGTTTTTAAGGTCATTTGCAAAGCAGCATCAAATTGATCTTCTTCTTCTTTTCCTTCCACAGAATAATCCAAGACCGAAGAAACTCCTTTGGTATACATTTTATCTACTACAGACAAACAATCATCCTCATTGACACCACCACAAAAATGATCAAAAACAGTAGCTCGTATTAGTCCTTCTACCGGTAGATTCGCTTTTAAAGCAAAATTTGTCACCGCAGTACCAATGCGTACTAAAGGCTGATTAGCTATCATTTTAAAAAGAAAATAAGCGCGATCAAGTTCGGTATCGCTTTTTAAAGCAAAAGCAACTTGTGTGTTATCAAATATTTTTTTCATTATCTGTTTAAATTTTATACAAATATAAATAGACTTTGAATATTTAACTAAATACAATGGTTAAAAAAAAGAAAAATGCAATGAATGTGAATTTTATAGCTGTTTGACCGCATAAGAATTGATTAATTAATACATTTGACATCGGATTAAACCAAGATCAACACATCAAATACAAGTATTACAATGCAGACCATACAAGCCAACAACTACCCCATACATTTTAACGAAGAAGCGTACCAAGCGCTGAACACTCACCTACAAAACACCAGTTATTCTTCTATTTTCATTATCGTTGATAACAATACAAATGAATTTTGCTTGCCTAATTTTTTACCTTTATTGGAAACAGATGTTGCTATTGAAATTATAGAATTTGAAGACGGCGAAGAAAATAAAAACATTGAAACCTGTGTACAAATTTGGAATGTACTTACTGAACTTGGAGCCGATAGGAAAAGTTTAGTTATCAATTTGGGCGGCGGTGTTGTAACTGATTTGGGCGGATTTGTTGCTAGTACTTTCAAACGGGGAATCGATTTTATTCATATTCCAACAACCTTGTTATCTATGGTTGACGCCTCTGTGGGTGGTAAAAACGGTGTTGATTTAGGTAATTTAAAAAACCAGATTGGAGTGATCAACGTTCCACTGATGGTTCTAATTGACACGCAATATCTTGAAACAGTGCCGCAAACTGAGATGCGTTCAGGTTTGGCAGAAATGCTAAAACATGGTTTAATTTATGACAGAACGTACTGGAATCAATTTTTAGACCTAGCCGCAATAGATTATACCGATTTTGATGCACTTATTTACAGATCGGTAGAAATAAAAAATGAAATTGTAACTCAAGATCCAACCGAAAAAAACATTCGAAAAGCACTTAATTTTGGACATACACTTGGACACGCTATTGAAAGTTACTTTTTAGAAAGCACCGAAAAAACTACACTTTTACACGGCGAAGCTATTGCTGTTGGTATGATTTTAGAAAGTTTCATTGCCATGAAAAAAGGACTTCTAACTGAGGAGGACTACATCGAAATTAAAAATTGCATTCAATCTATTTATGATGCTATTGTTTTTGATGAAAAAGATATCGATCCAATCTTGGCTTTGCTAATTCATGACAAAAAAAATGAATACGGAACCATTCAGTTTGCCCTAATTGAAGGCATTGGAGCAATAAAAATAAATCAAGAAGTTGAAAATGAATTAATTCTTGAAGCGTTTAAAGATTACAAATCTTAATATTTTTTTTCTAAAAAAGCATTGCATTGCGTAGATAATATTTTTTACATTTGCACCGATGAAAAAAACACACAGTAAGTCACGCCTAGGATCTAATAAAACCCGCAAAACCATGTCCTTTTTAAGGATATTGAAGCGGTTTTATTCTATTAAAGGCAACTTTACTTTTGATGTTTTTCAATACCTAAAAGCCGATAACGAAAAGCTACAGATTGTATATGCTAATATTCGGGTTTGAATGATAGATTCATCTATGTTGTAAACACTATTTAATCTATTAAACCTGCATCAATGAATACAAAATATTCGGACTTAATCAATCAGACATACTATTTTCCGCAAGAAGAATTTAAGCTAAACAAAGACCATTTACTTTTTCATAATATTGATTTAATGAAATTGGTTGAGCAATACGGTACACCTTTAAAGTTTACTTATTTGCCACAAATTTCAAATAACATCAACAGAGCAAAAAGTTGGTTTCGTAAATCGATGGAGAAAAACAAATACGAAGCCAAATACTACTATTGCTATTGTACCAAAAGCTCTCATTTTGAGTACATTATGAATGAAGCTTTCAAGAATAACATTCATATCGAAACCTCTTCGGCTTTTGACATAAATATTGTTGAAAATCTTTTAGCAAATGGTAAAATAAACAAGAGCACTTATGTTATTTGTAATGGTTTCAAACGCGATCAATACATTGAAAATATTGCGCGTTTAATCAATAACGGACACAAGAACACCATTCCGATTATTGATAATTATGAAGAATTAGATTTGTTACAAGGTCAAATCAAAAACAAATTCAAAATTGGAATTCGTATTGCAGCTGAAGAGGAGCCAAAATTTGAATTCTATACCTCAAGATTAGGAATTGGTTACAAGAATATTGTTTCATTTTATAAAAAACAAATTCAGGAAAATGATAAATTAGAGCTTAAAATGTTACACTTTTTTATCAATACCGGTATCAATGATACAGCCTATTATTGGAACGAATTGGTAAAGTGTATTAAAGTATACATCGCACTAAAAAAAGAATGTCCTACACTTGACGGCTTGAATATTGGTGGTGGTTTCCCTATCAAAAATTCATTGGCTTTTGAATACGACTACCAATACATGATTGATGAAATTATCAATCAAATTAAAATCGCTTGTGACGAGGCTGAAGTGGATGTTCCAAACATTTTTACAGAATTCGGATCGTATACTGTAGGTGAAAGTGGCGGTGCTATTTATCAAATTTTGTATCAAAAACAACAAAATGATAGAGAGAAATGGAACATGATTGACTCTTCTTTCATTACAACTTTACCAGATACTTGGGCTATCAACAAGCGTTTTATCATGTTGGCTGTAAACCGTTGGAACGATACTTACGAACGTGTTTTATTAGGAGGAATGACGTGCGACAGCGATGATTACTACAACTCAGAGCAGAACATGAACGCCATTTACTTACCTAAATACAATAAAGAAAAACCTTTGTATATCGGTTTCTTTAACACAGGTGCATACCAAGAAACTATTGGAGGCTACGGCGGATTACACCACTGTTTGATTCCACAGCCAAAACATATTTTGATCGATCGTGATGAAAATGGAATTTTGGCAACCGAAGTATTTTCAGAGCAACAAACCTCTGAAGACGTTTTGAAAATTTTAGGTTACGACCGCAAATAATAATCGCATTTATTTCTTTGAATTTAAAAAATCGTTACATTTGAATTAGTCGTGACGACAATAACAGCAGCTAAAAATTAAAATAAAAATGAGTAAAGGACCAATCAGTCAGTTTATAGAAAAGCATTATTTGCATTTCAATTCTGCAGCTTTAGTTGACGCAGCTAAAGCATACGAAGAACAATTAGCAAAAGGCGCAAAAATGATGGTGAGTATGGCAGGTGCTATGAGTACTGCCGAGATTGGAAAAATATTTTCTGACATTATTCGTCAAGACAAAGTACATATAATATCATGTACTGGAGCTAACCTTGAGGAAGATATTATGAACTTGGTGGCTCACTCTCATTACGAAAGAGTGCCTAACTACCGTGATTTGACTCCTCAAGACGAATGGGATTTATTGGAGCGTGGTTTAAACCGTGTAACTGATACCTGTATTCCGGAGCATGAAGCTTTCCGTCGTTTACAAAAACATATTTTCAAAATTTGGAAAGATGCAGATGATAAAGGAGAACGCTATTTTCCGCATGAATTCATGTACAAAATGTTATTATCAGGTGTTCTTGAAGAATACTACGAAATTGATTTAAAAGACAGTTGGATGTACGCTGCGGCGGAGAAAAATTTACCAATTGTTGTTCCAGGTTGGGAAGACAGCACCATGGGTAATATTTTTGCTTCTTACGTAATCAAAGGAGAATTGAAAGCTTCTACCATGAAATCTGGTATTGAATATATGACTTTCCTTGCTGATTGGTATCCAAAAAACTGCAGTAACGGTATTGGATTTTTCCAAATTGGTGGTGGTATCGCTGGGGATTTCCCGATCTGTGTGGTACCAATGTTGTACCAAGATATGGAAATGCATGATGTTCCATTTTGGAGCTATTTCTGTCAAATATCTGACTCAACAACAAGTTATGGTTCGTATTCTGGAGCTGTTCCAAATGAAAAAATCACTTGGGGTAAACTAGATATGAATACACCTAAATTTATCATAGAATCTGATGCTACCATTGTAGCGCCATTAATTTTCGCTTATTTATTAGATTTATAGAATATTTATGAAAAGAGTAATAGTTGACTACGCAAAACTTACCAATGAAATTTTAAACCTTTTGGTGGATAAATTTCCAGATGGTTATGATGATTCAAACATTATTAGTTTTAGAAACGCTAAAAACGAATTGGTAGAAGCAGTAGAAGTGCGTACTGAAGATACTATCTATTTAGTAAAAGTGAGTACAAAACTTGCAGACAGAATCGAAAATTACGACGAAGATGACGAAATGATGATTGATGATGTAGTAGAACCAATCAAAGGATTAGATCTTGATGACGATATTGATGATGATGACGAAGACGAAGTCATTGACAAGCCAGATACTGACGGCGAGGATGATGACGATGATATCGACACAAAAGATTACGCTGACGAAGAAGATGATGAAGACGAAGACTAATTAGGTCTCGATTTTTATAAAATTGTATTAAAGGAACTCTTATTTGGAGTTCCTTTTTTTTATCTAAAGTGTGCTCACAAATTCACAAATGACCCATCCCCTTTTACACACGACTCTTAAAGAAAATTTTGGTTTTGACAAATTCAGACCGCACCAAGCTGAAATCATTAGTGATGTGCTCGCAGGGCTTGATACACTTGCAATAATGGCAACAGGTGGAGGGAAATCAATTTGCTTTCAATTACCTGCCCTTTTATTACCCGGAATTACAATTATATTATCGCCTTTGATCGCTTTAATGAAAGATCAAGTTGACAGCTTAAAGGCAAACGGTATTGCTGCTTGCTATCTAAATAGTAGTCAAACAGATGAAGAACGAGCAATTTTAATAGATAAAATTCAAGCGCAAACTATTAAATTAGTTTACGTTGCGCCAGAGAGTTTAACTATCCTAGATCCTTTATTCAGCTCCTTAAATGTAAGTCTTATTGCAATTGATGAAGCGCATTGCATTTCGTCATGGGGACATGATTTTAGACCTGCCTACACTAATTTGGGCTATCTCAAAAATAGATTACCAAGCGTTCCTATTCTCGCATTAACTGCAACAGCAGACAAAGCAACCCGCAGGGATATTGCCAAACAACTCAATCTCAAACAACCTAAAATATATATTTCTTCTTTTGATCGTAAAAATTTAAGTCTTGAGGTGCGACCTGCTTTAGATCGGGTAAAACAAATTATTGAATTTATAAAAGACAAACCTAACGCGTCTGGAATTATTTATTGCTTAAGTCGTAAAACAACTGAAGAGCTAGCCGAAAAATTACAACAACTTGGCATTGCTGCAAAAGCTTACCATGCAGGCTTAGATGCTGATGTGCGCTCTCAAACCCAAGATGAATTTATCAACGATGAATGCCAAATTGTGTGCGCCACGATAGCTTTTGGAATGGGAATTGACAAATCGAATGTGCGTTGGGTTATTCATTATAATTTGCCCAAAAATATTGAGGGCTATTATCAAGAAATCGGACGCGCAGGTCGCGACGGACTTCCATCAGAAACTATTTTGTTCGAAAGCTATGGTGATTTAATACAACTGCAAAAATTTGCATCCCAAGGATTGAATGCCGAATTGCAGTTGGCTAAATTGGATCGGATGAAACAATATGCTGATGCTTTGAGTTGTAGGCGAAAGATTTTATTATCCTACTTTGGTGAATTAGTTACCTCCAATTGTGGCAACTGCGATATTTGTAAAAATCCACCCTCGTTTTTTGATGGAACTATAATTGCTCAAAAAGCACTTTCAGCTATAAAAAGACTAAAAGAAAGTGAACCGCTACCGGTAATCATTGATTTTTTACGAGGTTCTAAAAACGCTTATATTTTTGAAAAAGAATATCAAAATTTAAAGACTTACGGTGTAGGCACGTCTATTTCGTGGTACGATTGGAATCAGTACCTAATTCAATTGATCAACTTAGGCTATTGTGAAATCGCTTTTCATCAACAAAACAAAATAAGACTCACTAGTTTAGCTACTAAGGTTTTATTTGAGAACGAAAAAGTTCAACTAACCGCTGTTCAAAGACCAAAAACTGAATCAGCTCCCGCGGTTAGCAAGAAAAGTAAAGCAAGCAAAGTAAATGGACTTTTTGAAGCCTTGCGAAACCTACGTTATCAGATTGCAAAAGAGGAAGAAGTTCCTGCTTATGTTATTTTTAGTGATGCAGCTTTACGCCAAATGGAAACTGAAAGACCAATGAGCGAAAACGAATTACTCGCTATTGATGGTGTGGGACGAACGAAACTCGAAAAATATGGAACTGCCTTTATTGAAGTTATTATCGCGCATCACAAAGAAAAAACCGTTCGCAAAAAGAAAGAAGCAACAACTTATAAAGAAACACTTAAACTCTATCAAGAAGGATTAAGCATAGGCGAAATTGCTGCTAAACGAAAAATTGGCGAAAGTACCGTTTTTTCGCACTTGGCAAAATTGTTTACCGATGGTGAAGAAATTGATTTAGAATCGTTTGTTTCAGAAAATGATATCCTTAAAGTAGCCGAAGCCAAAGAGCAATTAAAAGCTCCGCAAGCCTTAAAACCTTATTTTGATTATTTAGAAGAACAAATTGATTATGGTAAAATTAGACTCGCCTTAGCCATACTTGAGAAAGAAAATGCCGAAATTTAAAATGATACATTCTTTTTCACCGATAGTAAACTCGACAACCAAACTGTTGATTCTTGGTTCGATACCAGGCAATATTTCTTTGCAACAGCAGGAATATTACGGAAATGCACGCAATCAGTTCTGGAAAATCATGCAAGAAACCCTTGGTCATAGTGACATACTGCCTGATTATCAAAGTAAAATTCAATTACTACAGCACCATCATATCGGCCTTTGGGATGTTGTAGCTGCCTGTGAGCGTGAAGGAAGTCTCGATTTGAATATCAAAAATCCTGTGATAAATGATTTTAATTCTTTTTTAAAACAACATCCAACTATTAACACAATTGTTTTTAATGGTAAAGCTAGTTTTTCATTGTTTTTTAAAAAATTCGGACAAATAAAAGGCATCACCTATTATGTGATGCCTTCTACAAGTCCTGCAAATACCATGTCGTTTGATAATAAACTTACAATTTGGTCGACAGGTTTTTAAAATATTATAAATACCTTTCTTCGAAAACTTTTTGATGGTGTTTTTGATGACCAATCATAATAAAACCGATTGCTCTAACTGATATTGCTGCATTGGATGCTATTCCGATTCTTTGAAATTGATCCGAACTTAAGCTTTTAAAAAACAATAAATTGGAATGACGAACAGCAGATAATTCTGTAAGTAATTCTTGAATACTTCTTTTGTTAGCCTCAGTATTGTCAACGTAGGCATTTTCATCAAAACCCGGTAAAGGCGTTTGATCGTTTCTAGAAATTCGTAAGGCTCTGTAGGCAAAAATGCGTTCCGTATCAATTACATGCTGAATAATTTCCTTGATATCCCATTTCCCTTCAGCATACCTGTAGTCAAACTTATCCATCGGAATGTTTTGCACAAATTTAATAAAGGCATGTAATGAAATTTCTAATTCTTCAATAAGATCTACCTCTCCTAAGGCTTGTATATATGGAGCATAAAAAGCTGCATATTCATTAACGGGTAACTGAGTTGATTTCATATTTGTATTTGTTTTAAGCCGAGTTTCTACTTGCATTAGTGTTTCCGAACAGCGAACGAGTCACAATTTTTTCATAGATCTTGATTAAAGCCTCGTCTGGGTTTTCTCCTTTATTCAATTCATTTATTCGCAACAAAGCATATTGTTGTATTGTTAACAAAGGCAATACAATACGCTCTCTTATTTGAATAGAAGCTTTACCATCAGGATAATTCTCCATTAATTCAGTATGACCTGCAATTTTCAATAACAAACGTTTGGTTTCTAAAAATTCGTCGTAAATAATTTGCCAAAAATCACCAAACTTAGGATCCTTACGCATGTAGGCTGTTAAAGGAAAAAATGATTTTGCTAACGACATCATACTATTTTCCAACAAGGTTTTAAAGAACAAAGAATGATTGTACAAGTCTTGAACTTTATCCCACTCTCCTATAGTTTCAAAATGTTTTAAGGCCGTTCCTACTCCAAAAAAACCAGGAACATTTTGCTTCAATTGACTCCATGAACCAACAAAAGGAATGGCTCTTAAATCAGCAAAATCCAATTGCTCCGACTTACTTCTTTTTGATGGTCGGCTACCAATATTGGTTTTTGCATAATATTTCAGCGTACTCATTTGTTCGAGGTAAGGTATAAATTGCGGATGATTTTTAAAATTTAAATATTTATCATACCCCAAGTTAGCTAACTGATCTAAAATTTCTTGCTCAGTAGCTGATAATGCATTGCTTCCTTTACCAAAAACTTGATTGGTTACACCCGCACTCAATAAATTTTCCAAATTATAACGGCAAGAATCTAGAGTTCCAAAATTGGAGCTTATCGTTTGTCCTTGAACAGTTACTTGAATTTCATTATTTTCAATATTAGGCCCTAATGAAGCGTAAAATTTATGCGTTTTTCCACCACCACGTGCTGGAGGTCCACCTCGCCCATCAAAGAAAATAACTTTAATACCATATTTTCGAGACATTTCAGTCAAGGCTTCTTTAGCTTTGTAAATACTCCAGTTCGCCATCAAATAACCACCATCTTTTGTTCCGTCAGAGAAACCTAACATGATGGTTTGCTTGTTGTTTCTGCTTAGCAAATGCGCAGCGTAAGTCTCATTGGTATATAGTTTCTCCATAATTTCGTGCGCACTTTGCAAATCGTCAACCGATTCAAACAAAGGCACAATATCAACAGTAGGATTTTGCCAACCGCTTAAGCGAAATAAAGCATAGGTTTCCATCACATTTAACGCACTTTCATTATTACTGATAATGTATCTGTTGGCACCAAATTCGCCATTATTTTCTTGAATAGTTTTGATGGCTTGTACCGACTCGAGTGTAAGTCGTGTTATTTCATTCTCGAATACTGTAGGATCGATACTCCCTTTTACTTTTGAAAGCACTTCAAACTTTTCAGCTTCGGTTAATTCAAAATAATTTTTAGGAAAAACATTGGTATTTGAATTAGAAAATAAACTCACGACTTCTTTAAAAACAGCGTCGTGAATTTTACTATTCTGACGAATATCTAAAGTAGCAAAATGAAATCCGAACAAATTAACTTTAACAAGTAAGGCTTCTAATTCATCTAAATACAAGGATTGGTGCTTCTCAATCACAATTTGCTTAATTTTATTAAGTTGCGATTTGAATTCCTCCAAAGTGATAAAAATTTCACCTTTCGAATAAAAAACAGAGCGATATAATTTTTGCTCCAGCTCTGTAACCAAAACATCAACACCGTTAAAGGTAAGTTTTCGTTTTAAGTTTCGAATTTCAATGTAATAACACTTTAAAATTGAAGTACGCAAGCGATCGGCTACTTTCAGGGTGATTTCAGTTGTTACAAAAGGGTTTCCATCACGATCACCACCAGGCCAAAAACCAAGTTTTATCAATGGATTCTTGATTGAAGTAGCATTAAAAATATTTTTTTGAATGTACTGCACCATTTCGCCCGAAGTGTGGTAAAATACATTTTCGAGGTACCAAATTAAACTTACAGCTTCGTCAAAAGGATTTGGTTTTTCTTGCTGAATAAAAGGAGTTTTACCCAACTGAGCCAATAATTGCTTGATATCAAGTAAATTATTATTCCTTATCGCCTCAGTTAAATCATTGATGATTCCCAATACTGCACCGGGATAAAACTGCGTTGGATGTGCTGTTAAAACCGTTCGAACATTAAAATTTTCTAAAAAATCGATAACCTCTTCCTCCTTCGCAGTGGCATCTGTTTTTTCTTTAATATCACGCAAAGATCCAATTCCTTCCATATTGTTTACAACAGGAAAAGCAGCATCTTCAATGGCATCAAATAATACTATCTGCCTTTCGATGTATTGAATAAAACGGAACATAATGTCAATCTTTTCAGACTCAGATGCGTTCTGTAAATATTTATCAGCAAAAAAATCGAAGATTTCTTTAGGAGTTTCTTGTTTTTTAAAACCCGTATCGCAAACTTCTGTAAACAGAGGAAGTAATGCTCCCGTATTATCAATAGAGTGAAAAGGTAAAGTTATAAATACACTATTGTAAATATGGTATTTTGATAGAACGTCTTGATTAAAGCGTTCAATTTTAGGTAAAGTATACATAGTTGGTGTTGTGTAGTTGGTTTAGTAAATAGTTGTTATAAAAAAACCCCAAGAACGAACTTGAGGTTATATTTCATATAAGCGTTCAAGATCAATTACATATTTTTGAAAATAGTATGCATTAAACGCTTTTTATCATTGATGCTTTCTTCAAGAGAAATCATAGTTTCAGTTCTATAAACACCATCGATATCATCAATCATAAAAATTACATCTTTAGCATGCTTAGTATCTTTTGCTCTAATTTTGCAAAAAATATTAAACTTACCAGTTGTTACAGAAGCTACAGTCACGAAAGGTATTTCGTTAATGCGCTCCAAAACAAATTTAGTTTGAGAAGTGTTGTTTAAGAATACACCAACGTAAGCAATAAAAGAGTAGCCTAATTTATCATAATCTAAAACCAATGACGATCCCATGATGATTCCAGCATCTTCCATTTTTTTAACCCGTACATGCACCGTCCCCGCAGAAATTAATAATTTTTTTGCAATATCCGTAAATGGAACTCTAGTATTATCTATCAACATATCCAGAATCTGGTGATCTACTTCATCTAAACGAAATTTACTCATAACTTTATTATTAACATTATTAATTGCTTCAACAAAGTATAAAATTATACATAAAAACAATAAAATGAGAAAAATATTAAATATTTATCATTCCATTAACAATTTTTATGTCGTTATCTAAATAAAAATCAGCTTTTTTATTTAATTCAGGAATAGAGTTGCTATCATCTTGGTATAAAGCTCCTTTAGCATCGTACTCTATGTGACCAAAATTATGCTCTAAATCCCCTATTTGTGAGAAAAAAGCATTAAAACAAATTTTATTGTCGACTAATTCTTCTTTGTATTGTAATGCAAAATTGGTGATTATTTCGATACCATCATAATTTATTTTGATGTTTTTATACATAAAATCATAAAAAACGACTTTATTTTGAGAAATATTCAAATATTTCTCGATTCCATTGCTAACTATAACGTTTTCGCTAAGTGCTTTAAATCCAGAAATCAAGGCTATGAAAACATATTTTCGAGTTTCCTCTCGCTCGTAATCACCTTGAAAATGCCCCGCTTCAAATAGCACAGTTGGCACGCCCATGGACTGAAAAGTATCTCCAATACAATTGATATTAAACGAATCATCAAAGCGACCAATTTGTCCCGGCAAATAAACTTGTAACTCCTCGTTAATAGCCGCAATTAAATCAATCGCTTTTCTACGACAGTCATTAATGTCACGATTTTCATTAAAGGAAGGAGCTAAAAAAGACATTGTAGCAGATTTTCCTGTATCACCAACACCGAAAATGGTTCGCTGATCATGTAAATTAAAACAAAAGTCAGGCTGAAAACTTTCAAAAGTAGCCCGTAGTAATTTGCTTTCTGGCTGCGTTAAATTTTGAGAGTCTCGGTTTAAATCTACTTTATTCGCATTTTCTCGAGTATACAAATTAGCTCCATCAGGATTAAGCATGGGAATAGCATAAAATGTAAATGCTTCTAAAAATTGTTTCGCTAATGAATCATCACTGTGCAAAAAATTTATAAAATCAAAGAGCGCTTTCGTAGTTGTACTTTCGTTTCCATGCATTTGCGACCATAAAAAGATTTTGGTTTTACCAATTCCAATTTGATAGGAGTAAATGGGTTTTCCTTGCACAGATTCACCAATAACCTGCAATTGATTATCAGTGTTTAATTGAACTAAAATAGGCTCAATCATTGACAAGGGAAGATACCTGCCGGATATACGTTCTTCTTTATTTTGATAGAATAACTCTTGTAAATTCATAGTCTACTATTTAATTTACAAAAGTAAACATCTTATTATTTACAAATGTAAATCGTTGTTTTTTATTAAATTTCAATTTTGTAAACAAATTAAGCTACTACCAAGAACAATTGATTTATCAACATATTCATAATTATTACATATTTAAAAAATACGTTTTAAATTACATAATAACAGTGTTTTAATAACAATTATATAAAGCAATAGTTTTAATATAATGAGTGTATGACACTAAATACAGACTTAAAATTGGATTATTTGCTTTAATTAATTACATTTGTAAATAAAGTAATTTATAAATTAATTCACAATGGTAAACATAGAAGATTTTATAAAAAGACTAGAGCTACTACTGGATTATTACAGTTTAAATGCTTCTTCGTTTGCGGATAAAATAGGTGTACAACGCTCTAGTTTGTCGCATTTGCTTTCAGGCAGAAACAAGCCAAGTTTAGACTTTATTTTAAAAATTCTAGAGGTTTATCCTGAGGTAGATTTATATTGGATTTTAAACGGCAAAGGTACTTTTCCGGCTTCTGACAAAAAACAAATATCCTCTACTCTAAATGAAGATGTTGCAAAAAAAATAGAAGAAACTACATTATTCACCACTGATTTATTCGCAAGTGATAAAGAAGTGATTACTCCTAAATCTGAAATAAAAGATACGACGTCAAATACAAGCATAGCTACCGATCCAGAAGTTCAGATCGATAAAATAGTTGTTTTTTATACCGATGGTTCCTTTAAAAGTTACCATCCTAAACTATAATCAATTAAAAAAATTGACTTACAGCATTGTTTAACGGGTTGCAAAAATTGAGCTCACACCTGCCTCTGCCCTTACCAACAATGGCGCACTGTCTCCAGATTGACTTGGAAAACGAAAGTACATTACTTGCCCTCCATTTTTTAAATTTTCTGCAATAAAAATTTGCTGAGATTGTTTGTCATAAGCCACGTCAACTGGATTTCCTAACTGCGAATTAGGTCCATAAACGCGTAGTTGTTTGTCCATTTTAAGCGTACCGCCATTTGCGGTAAGTGCAAAAAGATTCGAAAAAGAAGGAAGTACAACAAAACCGCCATCTGATGCTGAAGTTGCACTTGCAATGTCTGTTACAACCATAACGTCATCTGATGCGGAATACGTAATGCCGTGAATTCGATTGATGCCTTCAATACTAATTCGTTTTGTTGGCGTTATTGCTCCGCTATTTGCATTCAATAGGTTTTCAAATTGCACGACATCACCCGTTAAATCAACCACAGCATATAAATCGGTACCGTCTAAATGAATTCCCCAAAGTTTAAATGTTGTACTAAAAGTTTTTAGCAAAGTAAATCCTGTACTCGACTTTTGATAAACAAATAACTTATTGGTTAGGTTATTAGAAGCTGATTGATCTTGTGCAACCACGACAATATCATTTAAAACCGCCGTTTCTCTGGCATTTGTAAAATCAGTTCCTGAACTACTCGAAATTAGTGTAAGATTATCAAGTCCTGCATCACTTGTTGTGCGTAGCCTAGCATAAGCTTCGAGTCGGTTATTAGAACGTGATGCTAAAACAACAGCATCAGAAATCGGATCATAAGAAATACCATCCGCATCAGCTGAAACAATAGTAAATGACCCAACTTTAGGAGTGGCTGCTAATAGATTCGTATAACTTATTTTACCAGAAGTATTACTTGATGTTAATAAATACAAGTTTCTTTCTGTCATTGAATTATCATTAGTACAAGATAATAAAAAAGTACAACTTAATCCAAGTGCGAGTAAACCTTTATAATTCTTCATTCTAGTAAGTTATTTAATTTTTAAAATCAAAATGATATCCATTTTCAGGTATTTTTCCTTCAACTCCTTTATAATGTTCTTTTAATATTGACAAGTCATTTTCAAAATTTCCGGTTGGTTGTAATGGCGCTCCCAAGTGAACTTGTTTTCTACCAAAATCAAAAGAGACAGGAATAATAGGCACATTTGCTTGCAGAGCAATATAATAAAATCCTGTTTTGAGTTCTGTTACTTTGTGGCGTGTGCCTTCTGCTGCCACAGCCAAGCGAAAGGTTTCCTTCTTTTCAAAAATAGCGGCGATTGATTCTACTTTATTCAAACCTCCAGAACGATCCAGTGGCTCACCTCCCATATATCTGAAATAATATCCAAACGGAAAACGAAACAATTCCTTTTTGCCTACCCAATTCATTTCTAATTGCGTAATACCTCTGGTAAAAATTCCTAAATAAAAATCGTGCGCGCTCGTATGAGGCAATACCATCATGACACATTTTTTAACCGAAGCGTCAATGCCTCCCACAATTTTCCAACCCATAAGTTTGAAAAAGATAAACTCGTACAACCGTTTTTTCATTATTTCGAAATTTGGTGTAAAATAAATAATTTAAATCTTATTTTTGAGTAAAACAGACCGTAATGATTAAAAAAATATTGAGCTACTTGACTCCTATCACCATTTTTCAAACTAAATCTGACTTAAGTAAGTCAATCGAAGTAACTTGGAATAATGGTGAATTGGTCCTCGATTCTAAAAACGCGAATTACTCGTACGGAAGTTTACAACGTATTTTACGTCACGGATTAAAAGAAATTGGTTTTAATCGCATTCAACCCATGCAAGACATATTGGTTCTTGGCGTAGCAGGCGGCAGCGTTATTAAAACCTTAGTTGATGAAATAGGATTTAAAGGAAAGATCACGGGTGTTGAACTTGATGCTGAAATGGCTCGCATTGCCAACGCCTACTTTCAATTAGATCAAATTAAAAACGTTTCCCTAATAGTTGATGATGCGTTTGAATTTGTTTTAAAAACCAAACAAAAATACGATCTCATCATCATCGATGTGTTTCAAGATACACACATGCCGAATTTTTTATTTGAGTCCTTTTTTAGCAACAGAATTTGTTACTTATTGCGGAATAATGGTTTTGCGTTGTTCAATACCATGATTTTAAACGAAATACAAAACCAGCGCAATAAGGATTTTATCGCTGGGTTCAATGCTGCCTCTTGTAAAATTCGCTCACTCCCGCGACTTGAAACTCACAACGAATTAATTATCATCTCAAAATTAGAAAGTTAAACTTATTGAGCAATCATTTTTCGTGCTTTTTCGAGATCTTCTGCCGTATCAATTCCAATTCCTACGTGTGTGGTCTCGACCATTTTGATTCTTTTGCCAAACTCCAGATAGCGCAATTGCTCTAGTTTTTCGGATGCTTCCAAAGATTGCATTGGTAAGCTGTAAAAATCTAATAATGCTTGTTTTCTGAAAGCATAAATACCGATGTGCTGCATGTATCGAACACCTACGTTTTGCTCTCGTGGATACGGAATTACAGAACGTGAGAAATACAAAGCAAATCCATTTTGATCCACCACCACTTTTACATTATTCGGATTATAGATATCTTCTTGATGAGTAATTTCGCGCATTAACGACGCTAAATCAACTTTTTTATCCAAATCGTTTCTAAAAACTTCAATGACTTTTGCAAGAGGTTCGGCATCAATAAAGGGTTCATCACCTTGCACATTAATCACAATATCAACATCCAGATTTTCAACTGCTTCAGCTATTCGATCACTGCCAGATTCGTGTTCTTTGACACTCATAATCGCTTTTCCATCGTTAGAAATAATTTCGTCATAAATCAAATCAGAATCTGTCACCACAAAGACATCGTCAAACAGTTGCGTGTTTATGGCTGCCTCGTAAGTTCTTAAAATTACGGTTTTCCCTCCAAGATCTTGCATTAATTTTGCTGGAAATCGTGTAGAGGCGTATCGTGCTGGAATGACTGCTATTATTTTCATGTGGCTAAAAAAGTTTTGGTTCAAAAATACATCATTGCAACTAAGGATGAAATTATTTTAATGCCATTTTAAAATTCGTTTTAAATGGCTTATTTTTTCAATGTTACATTATTTTTACCGAAGTCATACTCAGCGAACCTCCCAATAATTTATCATTGAACAAACCGAGTTCTTCTTGTTTTCCTTTTAAACCCAAAGTATAAATCAAAGGTAAATAATGTTCTAGTGTTGGTATCGCTAATTGTAATGCATGGCTTTGTTTTTCAAAATCAATAAGCGGTTTGAAATTTCCATCTAGCAAAAAAGCATTGATCGTTTCTCGAGCTTCAATTGCCCAATCATAGCCGTAATTATCTTTATCTAAATTCGGGAAATCGACTAATCTCAAATTATGAATAATGTTTCCACTACCAACAATTAAGATACCTTTGGTACGTAAAGCACTTAATTTTTGTGCCAAATCAAAATGGTACTGCGCAGGTTTTGTATAATCAATACTTAACTGAATTACAGGAACATTGGCATTGGGATATAAATGTTTAATTACACTCCAAGCACCGTGGTCCAATCCCCAATGTTCATCGAGTTCAACCGCTATCGGCGTCAATAATTGTTTAGTTTCTACTGCTAATTCAGGACTACCTTTTGCAGGATATTGCACGTCAAACAACGCTTGCGGAAAACCTCCAAAATCGTGAATGGTTCTTGGCATTTCCATTGCTGTAACCTTAGTCCCGTGGGTAAACCAATGCGCCGAAATACACAAAATAGCGTTGGGTTGTGGCAGTGTTTTGGCTAAATTCCGAAAACCTGTTACAAACTGATTTTCTTCAATGGCATTCATTGGACTTCCATGACCAAGAAACAAAACGGGCATTTTTTCGGTATTTGAAAAAGAGCCTGAAATTTTATGTAAATCGTTTAATGAATCCATAACGAAACTATTTTAAAAAATTGAACCATATAAGTCATTTAAGGTCATTTAAGTTTTCTTTAATTTTCCTTACATGACTTATATGGTAACATGATTTACTCCACAAAACTATCATCCTTGAAACCTATTAAATACAATTTGTTTTTGGCACGTGTCATAGCGGTATACAACCAACGAATATAATCCCTATCAACACCATCAGGTAGATACGGTTGCTCAATAAAAACGGTGTTCCACTGCCCTCCTTGCGATTTATGACAGGTAATGGCGTAGGAGAATTTCACCTGCAAGGCATTAAAATATTCATTTGCTTTTACTTTTTGGAATTTTTTGAATTTGGTTTCGCCTTCGTAATCTTTCAAAACTTCTTGATAAAGTCGGTTTGATTCTTCATACGTAAGTGAAGGAGATTCGCTTTTAATCGTATCCAAAAGCAAAACAGTTTCAAAAGGTTTTTGATCGGGATAATCTACCATTCTGATTTTTACTTTGGCAAATTTGAAGCTGTACAACTCTTTGATGCTAAAAATTTCTAGCACTTCAATAATATCACCATTGGCGATAAAACCTGCTTGATCAGAATCCTTTAACCAAAAATAATTATTCTTAACCACCATTAAAAAATCTCCTGTGGAAAGCTCGCTTTCTTTGTCCAGAATTTTGGTGCGAATTTGTTCGTTGTATTGATTAGCTCTTTTATTAGAGCGAACTATAAATGCAGTGTCTTCAATGCTGTAATTACTGTAGGCAGAATTAATAGCATCTTGAATATCATAGCCGTCTGTCAAGCGCACAATGTCTTTGAATTTTTTGAGATCAAATTTAAAATCTGTGATAAATGATTCTTTGAGCACTTCACGTAATTCTGTAGCGTTGAACAAAATTCCCGAATTTTCCTCTTGACGCATCACTTCGTCTAGTTCAATATGTTCAATTTCCTTATCGTAATTCATTCCAAGCGTCCGAATATCAAGTGCTGGACTGATATCTAAATTCACCGGAGGCAACTGAGCTGTATCTCCCAATAAAATCATTTTGCAATTCGCACCGGAATAAACATAGGAAATCAAATCATCTAACAAGGAACCGTTTTCATACAGTTTAGAATCTGAATTCGTATCAGAAATCATCGAAGCTTCATCGACGATGAAAATGGTGTTTTTGTGTTTGTTAGGTTGTAAAGTAAAAGATACTCCGCCACCAGAAGATTTTTTAGGGAAATAGATTTTTTTGTGAATCGTAAAAGCGGGCTTGTTAGAGTAATTAGCAATTACTTTGGCGGCTCGACCTGTTGGTGCCAGCAGCACATACTTTTTATTTATGTCAAGCAAGCTGTTAACGATGGTCGAAATAACTGTTGTTTTCCCTGTACCTGCGTAACCCTTGAGTACAAAAATGGTTCTGTTCTCTGCTTCAGTCAAGAAGATGGCTATTTTTTGAAAAAAAATATCTTGTTTGTAAGTGGGCTGAAAAGGAAATTGTTTTTGTAAAAAACTGTAAAACAGGGAGGAATTCATAACAATAATTTTGGCAAAAATGAATTCCAAAGGTAGGCAATATCCAGCATTGCAACTGCCGTATTTTGGTATAAATTAGAACTGCAAAACAAATAGAAATTCTCTTTTTTGTTAAAAGTGATTCCTATTTGTTTTGCTAGTAACTGGATTTTTAAAATAATCTGTGAATACGGTGAATAGGAATCATTACACCTTGTTTTAAGATAATATTTTTATCAGTTACGGCCCAAACGGTCGTATCTACAACTTTTTTAGACTCTACGTCTTCAAAAAATATTTTAATTTTTGAATGCTCAAGATTTCCAAGAGCTAAGGCGCGGTTAATTTCGCTCAATCGTTCTTTAATTTCTTGATCGTCTTCTAGTACTTCGATTGCTGGAAATTTCAATTCGGCAATCGCTTCTTTATCGATGGTGGTAAAATCGTGTGTCATGGTATTTGTAATTTAATTAATTGTATTTATGTTCCATTTCGAAGTCTACAGACTCTCTTCCTTGCTACAAGATAAGAAAGAATTTTATAAACTTAATACAAGAATACTGCCAAATTTTTATTAATTTTTTGTGTCTTTTTAAGAAACAAATTCAAGTCACTGGAAAACAATGCATTTGGAACTTAGTTTCGAATTATAAAATAGTCTAGCGTGAAGGATGGAAGCGGCATCCTTTGCTTTTTTTGCAAAAAAAAGGAAAGATATAGCGTACAGCCTGACCTAAGCGGAGTTTACGTAGCGCGGGGCACGCCCAAAAAAAAGAATTAAAAGAGTAAAATAAGAACGTTTTGGGCAGTAAGGAAGTTGAATTTCTTTTAAAAATTATCAAAAATTTAGGAAAGCTACGCTCTAAAATGATGTAATTTGGCACTTTGATTACTTTTTTTAAACTTTATTGACACTACATATGAACACTATAAAAATACTTTGGGTTGATGACGAAATTGATTTGTTGAAACCACATATTTTATTCCTAGAGAAGAAAAATTACGAGGTAACTACTTGTAATAATGGCTTAGATGCAATTACGATATTTGAAGAAAACAATTTTGACATTGTTTTTTTGGATGAAAATATGCCTGGAATGAGCGGATTAGAAACACTTTCAGAAATGAAGGAAAAAAAATCAGCAATTCCTATGATCATGATTACCAAAAGCGAGGAAGAATATATTATGGAAGAAGCAATTGGTTCTAAAATTGCTGATTATTTAATCAAACCCGTTAATCCGAACCAAATTTTACTGAGTTTAAAGAAAAACTTAGACCATTCGCGCTTGGTATCGCAAAAAACGACTTTGGATTACCAAAAAGAATTCCGCAAAATAGCCACTGAAATGGGTATGGTAAATTCCTTTGAAGATTGGATTGAGTTGTACAAAAAATTAATTTTTTGGGAATTAGAGCTCGAAAATATTGACGATCAAGGCATGATTCAGATTTTAGAGTCGCAAAAAGTAGAGGCCAACTCGCAGTTTGGAAAATTTATTGAGCGCAATTACGAAGATTGGTTTGCTCCGATGCCTAAAAAAGTTGCTAGTGTTAGCGATGCCGACCGTCCAATACAATCACATACTTTGTTTAAGGAGTTGGTATTGCCGGAATTGAAGAAAAAAGACAAGCCGATTTTGTTTGTTGTGATTGACAATTTGCGTTACGACCAATGGAAAACTTTTGAAACTGTTGTGGGCAACTACTATAAATTGGAAAAAGAAGTTCCCTACTACTCTATTTTACCGACCGCAACGCAATACGCCCGCAACGCCATTTTTTCTGGATTAACACCTTTGGAAATGGAAAAACAGTTTCCGCAATACTGGAAAAACGATCCTGAGGAAGGTGGTAAAAACTTGTTTGAGGCCGAATTTTTATCAGCACAAATCAAACGTTTGGGATTGAATATCAAAGAAGACTATTTTAAAATCACAAGTCTAGCCGGCGGGAAAAAATTAGCCGAAAGCTTCAAAGCACTAAAAGAAAACGACTTGGTTACCATAGTCTATAATTTTGTGGATATGTTATCGCACGCAAAAACAGAAATGGATGTGGTAAAGGAATTAGCATCAGATGACAAAGCTTACCGTTCTTTGACTTTGAGTTGGTTTAAAAATTCGCCTTTGCTTGAAATTATTCAGCAGGCGCAAAAAATGGGTTTCAAACTTATTTTAACTACTGATCATGGTACCATTAACGTCAAGAATCCATCAAAAGTAGTAGGCGACAAAAACACGAGCTTAAACCTGCGTTACAAAACAGGCAGAAGCTTAACCTATGAATACAAAGATGTGTATGCCGTGAAAGAACCAAAAAATATTGGTTTACCTGCCATAAATATGAGTAGTTCTTTTATTTTTGCAAAGACAGATTTGTTTTTGGCTTACGTAAACAATTACAATCATTACGTGAGTTATTACAAAAATACGTACCAACACGGTGGTATTTCGTTAGAAGAAATGATCATTCCGTTTTTGGTATTTAATCCGAAATAAGTAAGCAGTATCAGTTTGCCATGCATCGATTGCTCTTTGAATGGCAAACTTTAAACCCTTTTTATAAAAATGACTACCATTTTTTCAATTGACCAATTAGCAAACGTTGCACAAGCTATACTGGAGCAAAACCCATCAAAAGTGATTCTTTTTCACGGCGAAATGGGCGCTGGCAAAACCACTTTAATCAAGGAACTTTGCCGCACATTGGGCGTACGAGGCGCAACGAGTAGTCCAACTTTTTCGTTGGTAAATGAATACGAAGCAGCCAATAATCAGTTAGTGTATCATTTTGATTTTTACAGGCTGAATAAGGAAGAAGAAGCCTTGGATATGGGCGTTGATGATTACTTGTACTCTGGACATTTTTGTTTTATAGAATGGGCCGAAAAAATTGAGAATTTAATTCCACCCGTACATTCTGTGATTACGATCACAGTGTTACCCGACGGAAACAGATCATTAACCCTAAGCTAATCATCATGTCAATCACATCGACTGTAACCATATTTCCTTATACTCCCGCTTTAAAAGAACACATAAAAACACTTAATTTAGAGTGGCTTACCAAATTTTTTAAAGTAGAACCCAAAGACGAAAAAGTGCTCTCGGATCCGCAGGGAGAAATTATTGATCAAGGTGGTTTCATTTTTTATGCGCAATACCAAAATGAAATAGTAGGAACTGCGTCACTCCTCAAAATGGAAGAAGGTGTATTTGAATTAAGCAAAATGGCAGTTACTGATGCAGTACAAGGTTTAGGAATTGGCAAGGATTTGCTACAACATTGCATTGATTTTGCCGAAAAGGAAGGCTTTAGCAAGCTTGTTTTGTATTCAAACCGAAAATTACATTCAGCAATACATTTGTACCGAAAATATGGCTTTGTCGAAATCGAATTGGAAGACGGCGTGTACGAAAGAGCAGATATAAAAATGGAAAAACCGCTGACTCAAAATGCGGTTTAAAAAGCTTTTTTTTATTGTATTTCAAGTCAAATCGTAGCCAACTTTTGCGTAAATTGTACCCTTAAAATTCAAAACCAATCATGTCCATCACTATAACGCCATTTTCCAAACAAGATCTTTTACCTCAAGAGGAAAAATTAGAAGTAGCCCGCCATAAGAGTGAACTTTTTATTGGAATCCCAAAAGAAACCAGTTTTCAGGAGCGCCGCATTTGCCTCACGCCAGATGCAGTAACTTCATTAACATTTCAAGGGCACCGCGTAATGATTGAGGCTGGCGCTGGTTTAAGCTCAAGTTACACTGACAAAGAATACAGCCAAGCCGGTGCCGAAATTACCAACGACACTCAAAAAGTTTTCAGTTGCCCTATGATTTTGAAAGTAGAGCCGCCTACTCTTGCAGAAATCGACATGATGCAACCGCAAACTATTTTAATATCAGCCATACAACTCAAAACGCGCAAAAAAGAATATTTTGAGGCTTTGACCAAAAAGAAAATTACAGCACTCGCTTTTGAATATATTAAGGACGAAGGCGGGACCTATCCTGCAGTGAAATCCTTGAGCGAAATTGCAGGAACAGCTTCTATTTTAATTGCTGCCGAGCTCATGATTACCAATGAACTAGGCAAAGGATTATTATTTGGCAATATCACAGGCGTTCCTCCTACTGATGTGGTTATTTTAGGAGCAGGCACCGTGGGCGAGTTTGCGGCTAAAACCGCCATTGGTTTGGGTGCTACGGTAAAAGTTTTTGACAACTCCATTACCAAGTTACGCCGCTTGCAAAACAATTTAAACCAACGCATATTTACCTCTACTATTCAACCTAAAGCTTTGCTCAAAGCCTTGCGTCGCTGTGATGTTGCCATTGGGGCCATGCGTGGCAAAGACCGTTGTCCGGTTATTGTTACCGAAACTATGGTGGAACACATGAAAAACGGTGCCGTAATTGTTGATGTAAGTATTGACACCGGAGGTTGTTTTGAAACTTCCGAAGTTACCTCGCACGAGAAACCAACTTTCATCAAAAACAATGTGTTGCACTATTGCGTGCCTAATATCCCGTCGCGCTATTCCAAAACCGCTTCCCTCTCTATCAGTAATATTATCTCGCCTTATTTGATCCAAATTTCCGAAGATGGTGGCATCGAAAGCGCCATTCGTTGTGACAAAGGACTCAAAAACGGCGTGTACATGTACCACGGAATCCTAACGAACAATGCCATTGCTGATTGGTTTAATTTACCAAGTAGCGACATTAATTTAATTGTTTTTTAATAGAACTTTCAGCTACCTTTGCACAAAAAATAAACACATGAAGTTAGTTCACCGTTTTGCTTATTACTTGGTTGGTATGGTTCTCGGCCTGTTTTTTGTAGGCCTCGTTTTTAGTGGCAAGGACACACGCTGCAACTATTTCCCAAATGCCAGAGTCCTCAACGACCTTCGAAACAAACCCTTCTATTATTCTGAAAAAGCTACCAGAGTAATGCAGGAAAAATGGATTGATACAGCCGATATCAAAAATACCTTGCAATTTGGCGATGTTGATTTTGACCAAAGCAACGTTAAAAAAGAGAACGGAAAACTTTATGTTATTGAAGGAAAAACAGTAAAAAATCAAGCCGTTACTCTAAAAATAATCAACTACAGCAACAAAGCCGTTCTCGACGAAATTATCAAAAAATAGTCTCTTTTCGGTTTTTATTCTGGCGTGCCCCTACGCAAAAGCTTCGGGTCCTGCTGTACGTTCCCGCTTTTTTGGGGCGGCTAAAAAAGCTGCCCCAAAAAGAGCTCCACTGCCATCAGTCACGCAAAACAGTGGTTGTTGGCGTTTTTTTTACCCCACATTTCCGTTCAAAACCCAATTGATAGTTTCTTTATCTTGTGATTTTAAATAGGTATTTACTTGACTAAAATGTTTGTTTCCAAACCACTTGCCTTGATTGGCACTCAGTGGCGAAGGATGTCCGCTTTCAAGTACCAAGTGTTTGTTGCGGCCAATCAATTTTCCTTTTTTTTGCGCAAAGCCACCCCAAAGTAAAAAAACAACCCCTTGTTTATCGGCATTGATTCGCTCAATAATTGCCGTTGTAAATTCTTGCCAAGGCAAGTGTTTGTGGCTGTTAGCGCTGTCTTTCCGCACGGTTAAAGTCGCATTGAGCAACAACACTCCTTGTTTGGCCCAAGCCAATAAATTGCCTGATGAAGGCAACAAAATTTCGCCCAAATCATCATTTAATTCTCTAAAAATATTGCGTAACGAGGGCGGAATTGCCACACCATCGGATACAGAGAAACAAAGTCCGTTTGCCTCGCCTGCTCCATGATACGGATCTTGACCAATAATGACCACTTTTATATCCTCAAACAAACACTGGTTCAAAGCTTCAAAAATCAATTCCTGTGGCGGATAACAAGTATGTTGCGCATATTCTTGTGCTACTGCCTCTTGCAAAGCAGCCACATACGGTTTTTTCAATTCTTCTGCTAAAACAGCTTGCCACGAAGGGTGCAAATTGGGTATCATTTTCATTTGTAATTTAAAACCAAAGATACATTCATTTTGGTTCAGGACAGCTTTTTTGACCAACCTAAACATTATTTAATTCTTTGTGAAAATATGTTAAAAAAGGCAGTAATTGGTTATTTTTGTGCCACAAAAGACCCAACGATACATGATATCAATTACTGAAAAAACATTACAAGATTTACAGTTTCCTGTAATTCTTGACACCATATCTACCATTTGTAACACCGAAATAGGAAAACTAAAGGCGCTAGAAATCACACCTTTTAGAGATAAAGACACTTTGATACAAGCCTTGTTGCAAACTTCAGAGTATGTTTCTTCTTTTCAAAACAACAACGCCATACCCAATCATGGGTTTGATGCCATTACACACGAAATTAAATTTTTGGCCATTGAAGATAGTTTTCTGGAAGTAAGCAGCTTTCGAAAAATTGCAAACTTATCGGCAACGGTCAATTTCATGTTGCAATTTTTACAAAAATTCGAAGAGTATTATCCTAACCTAAACCACCGCGCCAAACAAGTCACTTTGACCAAAGACATCATTCACATGATTGACGATGTAGTCGACAAGTACGGCGAAATTAAAGACAATGCCTCACCTGATTTGCTTAACATACGGAGGAGCATGAACGCAGTCCGAGGAAAAGTCAATCAAAGTTTTGGTACTGCTCTAACCCACTACAATTCATTGGGTTATTTGGATGATATTCGCGAAAGTTTTGTTCAAAACCGACGCGTTTTAGCCGTTTTAGCTATGTATCGCCGTAAAGTGAAAGGTTCGATTATGGGAAGTTCAAAAACAGGCAGTATTGCTTATATTGAACCCGAAGCAACCTTACAATATTCGCGTGAACTAAGCAATTTAGAATACGAAGAAAAAGAAGAAATCACCCGAATTTTAAAATTATTATCGAACCAAATTCGTCCTTTTTTACCATTATTGGTGCAATACCAAGACTTTTTAAGTGACATTGACGTTATCGCCGCAAAGGCCAAATATGCCAATAAAATCAACGGAATTCTGCCAACGATTACTGAAGAACGTCGTTTGTATTTTAGAGATGCCTACCATCCTATTTTGTATTTGAACAACAAACAAAAAGACGAAATTACGCATCCACAAACCATAGAATTGGGGCAAGAAAATAGAATAATTGTGATTTCAGGACCTAATGCCGGAGGAAAAACAATCTCGTTAAAAACTGTTGGTTTGCTGCAATTAATGCTACAATCTGGTATGCTAATTCCGGTGCACGAGCGCAGTGAAACTTTTTTATTCGACCGTATTTTAACTGATATTGGCGACAATCAATCGATAGAAAATCATCTGAGTACCTACAGTTACCGATTGAAAAACATGAACTATTTTTTAAAAAAATGCAACCGCAAAACCATGTTTTTAATTGATGAGTTTGGTACAGGATCTGACCCGGAATTGGGTGGCGCTCTTGCCGAAATTTTCCTCGAAGAGTTCTACCACCGTGAAGCTTTTGGAATCATCACGACACATTATTCTAATTTGAAAATTTTGGCTAACGAATTGCCTTTTGCAACCAATGCCAACATGTTATTTGACGAAAAAACACTGGAACCCATGTACAAATTGGTTTTAGGCCAAGCCGGAAGCTCTTTTACTTTTGAAGTGGCTTTAAAAAATGGGATTCCATTTAGCTTAATCAACAGAGCCAAAAAGAAAATTGAAGTAGGCAAAGTACGTTTTGACAAAACCATTGCTACTTTGCAAAAAGAGCGTTCAAAACTCGAAAAAACATCGCAAACCCTCAAAGAAGAAGAGTCTAGAGCGCGTGAAGAGGGCAAAAAAATGGAGACCATCAATGTCAAAATCAAACAAAAACTAGAGAGTTATCAAGAGTTGTATGATAGCAATCAAAAGACGATTTACATTGGTCAAAAAATTGAAGACATCTCTGAGAAATATTTCAACAACAAGAACAAAAAAGAACTCATAGGCGAATTTTTGAAAATCATTGAAATAGAAAATTCAAAACGTAAAAAAGCAACTGCCAAAGAAAGCAAAGCCCAACTCGAGAAAAAGAAAGAGATTATTGAGGAAGTAACTGTTCAGGTAGAAGAAATTCGAAAAGAAAAGAAAGAGAAAAAACAAAAAGTGGTGGTTGAAAAACCAAAACCGATTTTAAAAATTGGCGATCGCGTACGCATGTTTGACGGTAAAGCTGTGGGAACAATTGACAGTATCGAAAAAAACAAAGCCACAGTAAACTATGGTGTATTTACCTCGAAAGCGAGCCTCGAAGTTTTGGAATTGGTAGAAGCTGTGAAAAAATAAATACTTTTTTGAATTTTTCTGATAAAAATAAAAATTCACATAATTAGTTTTGACAAAAGACAAGATGCAAAATTTACCAAAAGACAAAAAGATAATCATTTTTGATGGCGTATGTAATTTGTGCGATGCAAGTGTGCAAAAAATAATAAAACACGACTCCAAAGATGTTTTTCGCTTTGTAGCCTCGCAGTCAACCTTAGGACAGGAAATCATTAATTATTTAGGAATCGACACTACAAAAACCGACAGTATCATTTTATATCAGCCCGGTGTAGCTTATTATTACAAAGCTGAGGCTGCGTTTGAAATCGCGAAAGATCTTGGTGGCATTTTTGTTTTTGGACCACTTATTAGTTGGTTGCCTAATACTATTTTAAATTCAGTTTACGATTATGTAGCTAGTAATCGCTATAAATGGTATGGTAAGAAAGAGGCTTGCATGGTTCCTTCAAAAGAAATTTTGAATAAATTTTTAGTATAAAGTCTTGCTGTAATTACAAACAAAAAAAAGGATAATCGATTGGATTATCCTTTTGTGTTTAGTAAAATCAATTCTTAACTACGAATCAATTTTCTGTATTTCAATCGTTTTGGAGTTAAATCACCACCTAAACGCTTCTTTTTGTTTTCTTCGTATTCAGAGAAACCACCTTCAAAGTAATACACTTCTGAATCTCCTTCAAAAGCTAAGATGTGTGTACAAATACGGTCTAAAAACCATCTGTCGTGTGAAATCACCACTGCACAACCTGCAAATTTCTCTAAACCTTCCTCCAATGCACGAAGTGTATTTACATCCAAATCGTTCGTAGGCTCATCTAATAACAGAACGTTACCTTCTTCTTTTAAAGTCATAGCTAAGTGCAAACGGTTGCGTTCTCCACCTGAAAGCATCGAAACTTTTTTGTTTTGCTCACCGCCTCCAAAGTTAAAACGAGAAAGATAAGCTCTTGAATTTACTTGCTTTCCTCCCATCATAATTAATTCCTGTCCGTCAGCAAAATTTTCCCAAATTGATTTATTTGGATCGATGTTAGAGTGCGATTGGTCAACATAAGCAATTTTTACCGTCTCTCCTACTGAGAATGATCCGCTATCTGTTTCTTGCTCGCCCATTATCATTTTGAAAATTGTAGATTTACCCGCACCATTTGGCCCAATAATTCCAACAATTCCTGCTTGTGGCAGAGTGAAATTCAAGTTGTCGTACAGTAGTTTTTCACCAAACGCTTTTGCTACATTTTTTGCTTCGATAACATTTGTTCCTAAACGCGGCCCGTTCGGGATATAAATTTCTAGATTTTCATCTAGTTGTTTTTGATCTTCGTTCAGCAACTTATCATAGTTTTGCAAACGCGCTTTTTGTTTGGTTTGACGCCCTTTTGCACCTTGACGAACCCAGTCTAACTCACGCTCCAAGTTTTTTCTACGTTTAGAAGCTACTTTTTCTTCTAATGCCATTCTGCTTGACTTTTGATCCAACCAAGACGAATAATTTCCTTTCCAAGGAATACCTTCACCACGATCTAATTCTAAAATCCAACCCGCTACATTATCCAAGAAATAACGATCATGCGTTACTGCAATTACAGTACCTGCGTATTGTGCCAAATGCTGCTCTAACCATAAAACCGACTCCGCATCTAAGTGGTTGGTTGGCTCATCAAGTAACAAAACATCCGGTTGTTGCAGCAACAAACGACAAAGTGCTACACGACGACGCTCTCCACCAGAAAGATTTTTAATTGGCGTATCTCCCTCAGGTGTGCGTAAGGCATCCATAGCGATTTCTAGTTTGGTATCGATTTCCCAAGCACCTAAAGCATCAATTTTATCTTGTAATGCCGCTTGACGATCCATCAATTTATCCATTTTATCTGGATCAGAATAGTTTTCTTCTAAGCCAAACAAATCGTTGATTTTGTTATATTCTTCAAGTACAGCCATCGTTTCAGCAGCACCTTCACGCACAATTTCGATAACTGTTTTTGTCTCATCCAAAATTGGTTCTTGCTCTAAATAGCCAACTGTGTAGCCTGGAGCAAAAACAACATCGCCTTGGTAGTTTTTATCAACTCCTGCGATAATTTTTAATAAAGATGATTTTCCAGATCCGTTCAAACCTAAAATACCAATTTTAGCTCCATAAAAGAAACTTAAATAAATATTCTTAAGTACTGGTTTATCAGCTCCTTGGTAGGTTTTACTCAATTTTGACATTGAGAATATAACTTTCTTATCGTCTGCCATGATTTATCTTTTTTTTAATGTATTTTTTCTAATTTTTAATTAAATGTAGTTTACAAACGTCCTTTTAAAGAACTAAATACCCAAGCGTTAGCAAAAAAACCAACTCCTACAGCAGCAAAGCCCCAGCCAGCGACATCATCATAACGAAAAGCTCCTAGTGCAATAAGCAAAAGCCCCATTAATATCATAATTAAAGTAGCCCAACCTAAAATTGTATTTTTATTCATTCCCATATTTGTGGTGTTACATTTTTGAAATCCTGTTACTCATAACGGGCTACAAATATCGTTCTTTTGAGTTTTAATTGAAAATTTTATAAAGCATTTCTCGTAGTAAATCAGATTGCGACATTTGATTAGCGCCTACTCCTTTGCTCTTGACATCAATTTCGCGCAAAGCGCCCACGATTTGGCTTACTTTTTTCATGGGATAATTTTTTAAGGCTAAATCGTATTCCTTCATAAAAAATGGATTTATACCAAGTACAGCTGCCACATTTTTCGGGTTTTTGTCCTTTAAACCGTGGTATTTTAAAAGCTGTATGAAAAATCCAAAAACCAAACTAGTAGTTACCACCATTGGATTGTCTTTTGGATTTTGGGCAAAATTGGCTGCAATTTTGTATGCTTTGAGTTGATTGCGTTCCCCCAAAGCTTTTCGCAATTCAAAAACATTATAATCTTTACTAAAACCAATATTCTCCTCAATGTCTTGTGGCATTATAGTGCTTCCTGGTGGTAGAATTATTTGTAGTTTTTCGAGTTCATTATTTATTTTACTCAAGTCGGTTCCCAAAAACTCAACAAGCATAGCATTAGCTTTAGGGTCGATACCATATTTTTTACCTGACAAAACGCGTTTAATCCAATCGCCTACTTGGTTTTCATACAATTTTTTACTTTCGAAAACCAACCCGTTTTTAGCCAATAATTTAGTTACCTTTTTTCGTTTGTCTAAAGTTTTATATTTGTAACACATCACTAAAACCGTGCTTGACATGGGGTTATCGGCATAGTTTTCCAATTTTTCAATGTTACGCGACAAGTCTTGGGCTTCCTTGACAATAATCACTTGACGATCTGCCATCATAGGGTAACGTTTGGCTGCAGACACAATATCATCAATTGTTACGTCGCGACCATATAAAACCGTTTGATTGAATCCTTTTTCCTCTTCTGTTAAGACTTTTTGCTCAATAAAATCAGAGAGTTTGTCAATATAATAAGGTTCTTCACCCATTAAAAAATAAATAGGTTTGATAACTCCATTTTTAATATCGGTGACAATTTTTACAACTTCGTCCATAAAATGTGGTGTTTTAGCAAAAGTATGGAGCGAAATAAAAAGCATTCCTGCTATTTTACGCCACCACTTTAAACTAAATACTTATTTTTGCCGCATGCAGCAATTACAATTTTCTTCTTTTC
The DNA here is from genome assembly GCF_018069925.1 of Flavobacterium erciyesense. GTDB lineage: Bacteria > Bacteroidota > Bacteroidia > Flavobacteriales > Flavobacteriaceae > Flavobacterium > Flavobacterium erciyesense. The sequence goes on from NZ_JAGPXB010000008.1 coordinate 78,225, forward strand.
AATTTCGTTTCAAAAATAGCGAAAATAAAACAGCAATTTTTGATGTTATTCGTAAAAAATTCATCATTCTTACACCTGAAGAATGGGTCAGACAGCATGTCATTCACTTTTTGATAGAAGAAAAAAAATATCCAAAATCACTCATCAATGTTGAGAAAGTACTTCAAGTGAATGGCTTGCGCAAAAGATATGATGTGGTTGTTTACTTAGCAGACGGCAGTATCTATGTACTAATTGAATGTAAGGCTCCCGAAATAAAAATTTCGCAAGCCACTTTCGATCAAATTGCACAGTACAATATGACCTTGCAAGCACAATATTTAATGGTGACTAATGGTTTGAATCACTATTTTTGCCAAATGGATTTTCTAGAAGAAAAATACCAATTTTTGAGAGACTTACCCGATTATCCAAACGTTACCATTTAAAATCTAAAAATGAAAATAGCCGTTGTTATATTAAATTGGAATGGAGTTCAATTGCTCGAAAAGTTTTTGCCATCAGTGGTTCAATATTCTCCTGAAGCAGAGATTTACGTCGCCGATAATGCCTCTACTGATGCATCAATAGCTTTTGTAAAAGCCCACTTCCCTGCTGTTCAAATCATTCAAAATAATGGAAATTATGGTTTTGCAAAAGGATACAACGAAGCTTTAAAAAATCTACAAGCAGATGTGTATGCTTTAGTAAACTCTGATATTGAGGTAACACCAAATTGGTTAACCCCAATTGTAAAAACATTTCAAGAAGAACGCTCAACAGCAATCATACAGCCAAAAATTTTAGATTACAAACAAAAGCAACTATTTGAATATGCGGGTGCAGCCGGCGGATTTATTGACAAATATGGGTATCCGTATTGTCGCGGCCGCATCTTCGATACGATCGAAAAAGATAATGGACAGTACAACGACAAACGAACTATTTTTTGGGCATCGGGCGCTTGCTTTTTTATTCGCACCTCCGTGTACCATGAGTTGAAAGGTTTTGATGATGATTTTTTTGCACATCAAGAAGAAATTGATTTGTGTTGGCGTGCCAATAATAAAGGTTATCAAATAAAATATGTACACGAAAGTACCGTTTTTCATGTTGGCGGAGCAACATTGCAGCAAGGCAATCCCATGAAAACCTATTTGAATTTCAGAAACTCCTTGTTTATGTTGACCAAAAATTTACCAAGAAAAAAATTGTTTCCAATTCTTTTTACAAGAATGGTTTTAGATGGACTTGCCGGAATACAATTTTTAACACAAGGAAAAGTGAAACATTTCTGGGCAATATTAAGAGCGCATTTTTCTTTTTATCAGGGATTTAGAAAGCATTATAAAAAACGGGATATGGTGCAAATGGCACAGTATTTCCACATAAAAAGTATAGTTTATCAATACTTCATTAAAGCTGGCAAGGTCTTTGAGCAATAAGTTTTAACAATTAATTGTACTTTTGTAGACTGTTTAATTAACACTTTAAACCTATTTTTGTAAAACAACAAAATAATTATTTATGAAAAAAATCGTATTAGCATTATCCGTAATGGCACTTTTGACCTCATGCGTTTCTAAAAAGAAATACACTGAGTTAGAAGCTAGAAACAAAGAAACTCAAGATTTATTAAACACTGCTACTGTAAAGTTAAATGCTTGTTTAGAAGAAAAAGCGGGACTTGCTGCTACAGCTGCCACTTTAAAAGAGCAAAATCAAGGTTTAATCAGCGTTTCGAAAGATATGACGGTTTTATCTACAAAAGGTGCACAAAATATTGAAAAAGCCCTTGAATCTATCAAGGAAAAAGATTTAAAGATAAGCAGAATGCAGGATGCTTTAACTAAAAAAGACAGTGTTACACTAGCTTTGGTTACAAGTTTAAAAAGTTCTGTAGGTATCTCTGACCCAGATATCGAAATCAATGTTGAAAAAGGAGTTGTATTTATCTCAATTGCTGATAAATTGTTATTCAAAAGCGGTAGCTATGATGTAACTGACAAAGCTAAAACAGTTTTAGCAAAAGTTGCAAAAGTGGTAAATGACAAACCAGATTTTGAATGTATGGTTGAAGGTCATACTGATAATGTTCCTTACAACGGTTCAGGAGTATTGTTAGACAACTGGGATTTAAGTGTAAAACGCTCTACTTCTATCATTCGCGTATTGACTAATCAATTGGGTGTAAAACCGGAGCAATTGATTGCTGCAGGAAGAAGTTCATACATTCCTTTAGTAGCTAATGATTCTGCTGAAAACAGATCTAGAAACAGAAGAACGCGTATTGTAGTATTGCCAAAGATTGACCAATTTTACGATATGATCGAAAAAGAAATGAAAAAACAAAAACAATAATTAATTTTGTGTTTTAATGAAAAAATCACCTCTCGCGAGGTGATTTTTTTTTGCATTCATTTAAAATAAAAAAGGCAGATCCTAAGACCTGCCCTTATGTATCCTCAATTTTTCTTTAACAACCAATTAAATATAATTAAGAATAGCATGCTATATATTAAGTTTTACTGATGCGATTTTTGTAAATATAGATATTAAAATCAAAATACCCAAAATCAAGCCAAAATATTATTTGTCAGACGAAAAACTAAAAATATCGACAATAGACAGCGAAACGAATAAAATACTTATAAAAACTACTGATTATCCATAAAACAGTGAAATGCTATAAAATATCCAAGCTACCTTTTCCTTCACGAACAACTACTGGCTCAAAATCAGATAAATCGATGATGGTAGAACCTACATTATCTCCGTAACCGCCATCAATAACAAGATCAACTAGATTTTGCCACTTTTCAAAAATCAGCTCCGGATCTGTTGTGTATTCAATCACATCATCTTCATCTCGAATTGAGGTTGATACAATTGGATTACCTAATTGTTTTACTAATTCCAGAATGATGGAATTATCTGGAACACGAATTCCGACTGTAGTCTTCTTTTTAAATTCTTTTGGCAAGTTATTATTTCCGGGTAAAATAAAGGTATACGGTCCTGGCAAAGCACGTTTTAGGATTTTAAAAGTAGGCGTATCAATTTGTTTTACGTAATCGGATAAATTGCTTAAATCATGACAGATAAAAGAAAAATTAGCTTTCTCCAGTTTAATTCCTTTGATTTTGGCAATGCGTTCAAGTGCTTTTGTATTAGTAATGTCACAACCCAATCCGTAAACCGTATCGGTTGGATAAATCACCAATCCTCCTTCTTTTAAAACCTTCACTACTTTTGCAATAGCGGCCTCGTTGGGTTTGTCTTCGTATATTTTGATAAACTGTGCCATTTATTTTTAAGTTTAAAGTTTAAAATGTTTAAGGTTTGAAGTGCTTTTTAATGACATCTTTAAACCTTAAACTTCAAACAAATTTTTATCCAATAATATCCAATTTCGCAAAGCGCAGTAATAATTTTTTGATGCCACCTACTTCAAACTTGATTTCTGCTTTTTTATCAGCACCAGCTCCTTCCAAATTAAGAACTTCGCCTTTACCAAAACGTTCATGCATAACCACATTTCCTATTGCCAATTGATTGTCGAATAAATTACTTGTTCCTGAGCCAGCATTAGAACCAACTGGTTTTAATTTTCGAACATTAATTTCTGGTTTTGGTCCTGGAGCACTTGTTTTAGGTGGCGGAGTTCCGTTGGATGGTTTTGCTAATCGCAGTTTAGATTTATCAACATCGCCAAAAATATCGCTGTCAATCATTGGTTTAAATCGGTAATTACTCTCTGCTGGAGTTAAATACTCTAAATATTGAGGGTCAATTTCTTCAATAAATCGTGATGGTTCACTATCGGTCAGTTTGCCCCAGCGGTAACGCGATTGCGAATAAGTTAAATATGCCTGGTGTTCGGCACGTGTTAAAGCTACGTAAAACAACCTACGCTCCTCTTCAAGCTCACTTCTGGTGCTCATACTCATGGCACTAGGAAACAAATCTTCCTCCATACCCACCACAAAAACGTGCGGAAACTCAAGTCCTTTGGCCAAGTGAATGGTCATAAGAGCCACACGATCCTCATCGCTAGTATCTTTATCTAAATCAGTAGCCAAAGCGACGTCTTCCATAAATTCAGCCAAAGATCCTCTTGCGCCATCAACTTCAATTTGTCCTTCGGTAAAATCTTTGATACCATTTAAAAGCTCTTCGATATTTTGAATTTTTGCCATTCCCTCAGGAGTCGCATCTTTTTTGAGTTCTTGAATTAAACCTGTCTTTTTAGCAACATGTTCAGCCAAATAAAAAGCATCTTGATTTTCATTAATTGCTTGAAAACTCTGAATCATGGTCACAAAATCCAATAACTTTTGTTTGGTACCAGAGTTAAGTTTTAAATCAATTCGTTCAATATTTTGCATCACTTCAAACAACGAACGTTTGTAATGATTTGCGGCAATTGTGAGTTTCTCGATGGTGGTATTCCCAATCCCTCGTGCAGGGTAATTGATAACACGAATCAACGCTTCTTCGTCTTTTGGATTCAAAACCAAACGCAAGTAGCATAAAACGTCTTTTACTTCCTTCCTTTGATAAAATGAAAGTCCACCGTAAATACGATACGGAATGTCTCGTTTGCGTAGCGCATCTTCCATGGCTCTCGATTGCGCATTGGTGCGGTACAAAATAGCAAAAGCGCCATTGTGGAGTTGATTTTGCATTTTTTGTTCCCAAATTGTACTGGCAACAAAACGGCCTTCTTCATTATCGGTAAGGCTACGATGCACTTTTATCTTGGGTCCAAAATCATTGGCTGTCCAAACAATTTTATCCAGCTTGACTTTGTTTTTATCAATAATCGTATTGGCCGCCTCTACAATATTTTTGGTAGAACGGTAATTTTGTTCCAAACGGAAAGTTTTTACACCTTCGTAATCCTTTTGAAAGTTTAAAATATTATTGATGTTGGCACCTCTAAAAGCATAAATACTTTGAGCATCATCACCAACAACACAAATATTTTGAAATTTATCCGACAATGCGCGCACAATTAAGTACTGCGAATGATTGGTATCTTGGTACTCATCAACTAAAATATATCTAAAACGATTTTGGTATTTGGCTAAAATTTCAGGAAAACGCGTTAAAAGCTCATTGGTTTTCAAGAGCAAATCATCAAAATCCATTGCACCTGCTTTGAAACAACGGTCTACGTAATTTTGATAAATTTCGCCCATTCTTGGTTTCTTCGACATGGCATCAGCCTCCTGAAGTTCCGGATTATTGAAATAAGCCTTTACCGTAATCAAACTGTTTTTAAAACTAGAAATGCGTCCTAAAACCTGCTTTGGTTTGTAAACATCACGATCAAGCTGCATTTCTTTGATAATTCCTGAAATGGCACGCAACGAATCCTGAGAATCGTAAATAGTAAAATTAGACGGATATCCTAAATGTTCCGCTTCTGAACGCAAAATTCGAGCAAACACAGAGTGAAAAGTACCCATCCAAAGATTTTTGGCTTCGCCTGCTCCAACGATATCTGAAATTCTTTTTTTCATTTCGCGCGCGGCCTTGTTTGTAAAGGTTAACGACAAAATGCTAAAAGCATCGATGCCTTGGTGCATCAGGTAAGCAATACGAATGGTGAGCACCCTTGTTTTTCCGGAGCCGGCACCCGCAATGATGATCATAGGACCGTCCTTTTGCAAAACAGGTTCGCGCTGGGCTTCATTCAGTTGATCGATATATTTGTGCATGGAGAATAATATAGTTTAAGAGAACAAAAATAGGCATTTTGAGCGAGCTTTGGAACATCAAAAACAACATTTACGCTGCCGCAAAAGCTAGAAAGTAACGTTGCATTTAAGATCATTTTTATTTAAAAAACACATCGTAGGCAAACCTAGTCAAGGTGCCAATTACTACAATCAAGAAAAAGATTCTGATAAATCCATTGCCTTTATTTATAGCCAATTTAGCTCCCAAAAAACCACCAAAAGCATTACTTGCAGCCATAGGCAAGGCTATACTCCAAATGATTTTTCCTTTGATAAAAAACAAACAAATAGAACCAAAATTAGTCGCTAGATTCACCATTTTGGCATTGGCACTGGCTTGTAAAAAGTCGAAACCCATAATAGCTATAAACGCTACTACCAAAAAACTTCCTGTGCCTGGTCCGATAAAACCATCATACAACCCTATCACAAAACTGATGGAAACAGCATTCCAAATTTGGGTTCTGGCAGAAGTATCTTTTGTTTTCTGTTGTCCGAAATTTTTATTCGCATAAGTGTAAATCACCAAAAACGATAGCACAACGAGCAATAAAGGTTTCATAAAATCATTGCTCACATATGTCAGTAAAGTTGATCCTAAAAAAGCGGAAGGAAGTGCCAAGGCCATCATTATTGCTAATAATTTCCAATTCATACTCACTTTCTTTAGGTATTGGTAGGCCGCAATTGAAGTACCACTAAAGGCAGGAATCTTGAGTGTGCCAATTACAGTTGCCACTAGAAGATTTGGTAATAACACCAATCCCATTGGAGTTTGAATCAAGCCTCCACCGCCTACAATTGCATCAATAAATCCCGCACAAAAAGCAGCCAAACACAATAAAGGTAAAATGTAGTTTTCCATCGTTAATTTTTCAAAGCTGAAACAAAAATAGTATTCCACCACCTTATTAGCTAAGAATCCTAAGTTGATTTGTACCTAAAAAAGTATATTTTTGCTTTTTGATTAATACTATAACAATCGCCATGGATACTTCTAAATTAATTGACATTCTTGCTTACACAGTACCATCACTTGTAACAGGCTGTGTAGCCTATTATTTTTTTACCGCTTATTTTGCAGAAATGCAGCAAACAAGAAAATTTCAGTTACAAAATGAAGCCAATAAACAAGCTTTACCACTTCGTTTGCAAGCATACGAGCGATTGACCTTATTTTTAGAACGAATTAATCCGAATAAACTATTGTTGCGCGTGTCTCCTATTAGTGACAATAAAAACGATTATGCTAATTACCTAATCAGTCAAATAGAGCAAGAATTAGAACATAATTTAACACAACAACTATACATCTCTGATGAAGCTTGGACTATTATTCTTACCGCAAAAAACAGTACGATTCAAATGATTCGCAAAGTAGCTAGTGAAGCCAACGTAAACAATGCCGATCAGTTACGAGAACAATTGTTGCAACAATTTTTAGAAAAACAAACTCCGAGTCATGCTGCCCTAGCGTTTTTGAAAAATGAAGTGGCGGAAATGTGGTAAAATCACAATTACAATTCTTTTAACAATCGGTTGAGCTGCGCTTTCTCAGTTGCCTCTAAACTAGGTTCTAAACCAATGAAAGCGTTTCTCCATTGTGGATTTTTTAATAACAAACGAATGGAATCGCGACCAAATTTAGAAAACTGCCACATGTGATGTGTAGTTGCCTGAACCAACTCACGTAAAACAACCTCATCAATTAACTCAAACGCAATTAGTTTTTCAAGCGCATTTTGACGGATGTTGGCCTCGTATTTTGCAGATGCGTACGATTTGAGTTCTTTAACTTTTGAATCCAAATCATTAAGATAATTTGGCGTGGTAATCGCAAGCGAAAGCCATAGTACCCTCAAATTATAATCGTTAAAACCCACCCAATTTCTTGATTGATCTAAATATTTAGATCGGTTTTCTGGAAATAAATCACATAGTGTAAACAAGGCAATTTCCTGGGTTTGATAAGAGGCGTCTTGTAATAAAGTTTCGTATTGCTCCCTAAAACTAGCTGGGAACTGCGGTAATAATTGCGCAACAACTTGCCGTAATTGCAAATCATTTGATTGCAAGGCCTTGGTAAAAAAGATAACTTGACGTTCCCACTTTTCATTTTTTAGTTGTTTGAGTACAGCTTCTTTTACGGGAAAGTACACTTGAGAATCCATAATTTTGAGCATCGAATCGAACTTTTGGTCCCAACCTACTTTTTTAAGCTGCTCCACTTCCAATAAGCTTTGTGTCATTTTGTTTTTCGAAAGTAATTCATTGCTTTTTGGAGTGTCAAATGCCGTACTTTCGAGCCAAATTTTGCTAAAGTTCTTCACATCATATGAAGCTACTTTTGTAACCTCAGCAAAAAAGTCATCTGTATCTACCGTTTGATATGCGTGTTTAGTGAGATAATTTCGAATGACTTTTTTAAAAGCTTTGTCGCCAATATCTTGATGTAAAACAAATAGCGCCCAAGCTCCCTTTTGGTAAAAAGTTAAGGAGCTGGCTTTCGCATTTAAAACAGGAATTGCATCCGTTCGTGAAGCATATTTTAACTGCTGGGCCGATTCGTATAATTTAAAATAAAAATAATCATCGCCATACAATTCCCTTTCTGCAAGCAACGCAAAATAAGTAGCAAAACCCTCTTGTAACCAATGATGTGTGCTACTTTTTGCAGTGATCAAATTTCCAAACCATTGATGCGCCAACTCATGTGCATTCACATTGGTATAACTTCGATCATTGAAACCTACTTCATCTACAACATAGCGCGAATTAAAAATTGTTGCTGTTGTATTTTCCATTCCTGCGTACAAAAAGTTTCGCACAGGTACTTGCTGGTACACTTCCCATGGATAAGGCACGCCAATTAGTTTTTCAAGTGCATCAAACAATTGCTTGTTGTAACGATAGGTCCAATCAAATCGTGCAGAATCACTGGGATCTAAATAAGTATGTAGTGGAACTTTCGATTTCGAAAATTCAATTCGTTTATCAAATTTCCCGATAGCTAACATCAACAAATACGAACTCATTGATTTAGTCATCTTGTACTTCCATGTCGCTGTATTGTCCTTTACGATCTTTTCTATTAAATTTCCATTTGAGATAATAGTATAATCCTTATCAAATTGTATGGCAAGATTAAAAACTACTTTTGAGTTGACATCATCAAAACTCGGAAACCAATTACTAGTATATCTCCCTTGGCCTTGTGTCCAAATTTGTAAATTATCCAAAGCAGTTGATCCCACAAAATAAAGGGCTTGCTTCGGGCTGCATTGGTAATTAAAACTTAATATATAGTTTCCTTTTTTAAAATTAGAAACTAAGAGTAAGGCTTTTTTGGTGTTTTGAAAGCGAATAGACTTTTTATCAAGAAGCACCTCATCGAATGTCATATTTTGTGCGTCAATGGCTATTGTGTCGGTATCTTTTAATACTTCAAAAGTATAGGTAACGGTACCCGAAATAGATTTATTCTCTGCGTTGATTGTTAGCTCTGCATTCGCGGTAGTAAAATCAACAAAATTGGTTTGCTGTCCCCAAGCAAAAGAACACAACAGTAAAAAAATATATTTCATAAAAGTATTTTCAGCAAGAGTTTCAAAGTTACAAAGGATTGCAATACTACCGCTTGAAATTTTGTAAGTTTACCGCACAAAACACAATTTACATTGAAAAAGAAAGCCTTATTTAATTGGAGCAGTGGTAAAGATTCTGCACTGGCATTATATAAAATTTTACAACAACAAGAAATCGAAGTGACTTGCTTACTTACAAGTGTAAATGAAAAGTACGGTCGTATTTCAATGCATGGCGTGCGCGAAAGTTTACTGCTGCAGCAAGCTAAGAGTATCGGAATTCCACTAGAAATTATGTATCTGCCAGAGATGCCGAGCATGGAAGTTTACGAAAATGTAATGCATGAAAAACTATCGAAATTAAAAGAGCAAGGCATCACCCAATCAATTTTTGGAGATATATTTTTAGAAGATTTACGCCGCTACCGCGAAGAAAAATTAGCTACGGTTGGTCTTCAAGGTATTTTTCCCCTTTGGAAAAAGTCAACTCCTGAACTCATTCAAGAATTTATTGATTTAGGATTTAAAACAATAGTAGTTTGTGTAAACGAACGATATTTGGATCAAAGTTTTGTTGGGCGAATTATTGACGCTTCCTTTTTAGAAGATTTGCCTGAAAATGTGGATCCTTGCGGAGAAAATGGAGAATTTCACACCTTTACTTTTGATGGTCCTTTGTTTAAACAACCAATCAATTTTGAAATTGGAGAAACTGTATATCGAAAATATGAAAAACCAGCTACTTCAACTGCTTCTAACACAGCCTGTGATACCGATTCTGACGCTCCATATGAATATGGCTTTTGGTATTGTGATTTGATAGAAAAAACAAAGTAAATAACGCGATTTACTTTGTTTTCTTTATTTCAATCGAGGTAAATTAAATGTGAATAGCGAACCTTTTCCAATTTCTGAAGAAACTTGAATAGTCCCTTTATACGCATCAACCAGACGTTTTACGGTTGCTAAACCAATCCCGCTACCTTTTTCTCCAAAACGATCCTGCTCTGCTACAACTTCAAATTCATCAAATATGATTTTTTGATGCTCAGGTAAAATGCCTAAACCGTTATCCTGAACCGAAATGATATAGCTATCTGCTTCAGCATTTATCGAAATTGTTATTTGTATATTTTCTTTGTTATTATACTTAATTGCATTTGAAATCAAATTGAGTAAAATTTGCTCAAGGATTGTTTTATTGATGTACAACGCCACCACATTCGAACTTAAAACAATTTTACAATTCTCTTCAAAGGATAACAAATTTTTTAACTCCGTCTCTAACGTAGCCACTAAAACCTCGTCATTACTTGTATCTGCAACACTTTCCGCTTTGCTTATTACAAGTAAATTATCAATCATTTCCTTTAATTTGAGTGCTGAACTTTTAATTAAACCAATGACTTCAATAGCTTCGCCATCAATCTTATTTTCATAACTTTCTATCAATACAGTTGACAAACCTGAAATGTTTGACAGTGGCGATTTCAAGTCATGAGCTGCACTGTATGAGAAACGTTCTAAATCCTGATTTTTTTTCTCCAATAAAGCAATATTTTTCTCCAACTTTAGTTTATTGGCACGCAACTCCAAAAGTTTCATCGTTTGTCTAGAAAGTGCTTGCAAAGAATTAATTTGGCCTTCACTTAAATTTTTGGGTTGATGGTCTAGTACACAGATAGTACCTACAGGTAAACCTGTTGCATCATCAATGAGCGATACTCCTGCATAAAAAAGAATTGGTGCTTCTCCCTTTGTGATGGGATTATCTTGAAAACGATCATCAACTCTAGCATCAGGGACTATAAAAATGTTTTGGTTGTCATTGATAGCATGACCACAAAAGGAATAGTCTCTTGAATTTTCATTTAAAGGAGTTCCTACTCTAGATTTAAACCAATGCCTATTGGCATCAATAAAGCCAATAATAGCAATTGGTGTGTCACATATTTGCGAAGCAATAGCAGCGAGGTTATCATAATCCTCTTCCGGTAAAGTATCCAAAATGGAATAGGATTCTAAGACTTGTAGTCTTTTAAATTCTGCATGGTGTATTTGAGGTGTAATCATTCTATTATATATTTTTCTTCATCTCCCTTCCCCACCCTCTGAATGTTTAAAAAGTAATGTCACCAAAACTTTATATAACAGATAATCAAAGAAATAAGTATGCAAAAATACAATTTTATTATGTTTGCATATAAAAAATAAAAACTTTTATAACAATTTTAATACAAAGTCGAAATATTTATCCGACAAAATACAATTTTTATCGTTAAAAAGCTTAATTTTAGGTTGGAGACGCCATTAGACAATTTTATTTAATCAATAATTATTAGTCTAGTTTAGGAAGCAAAAATGAGTCCAAAATACTTTTTTCAAGCATTAATTTTTCAATTTCGCTACTACTTCTTGGCGCTTCAGCAGAAAGATTGATTGGACCTTTAGTAGTTGTTAAAATATCATCTTCGATGCGGACGGCAATTCCCCACCATTTTTTGTCGCAATCACTACCAATTGGAATGTAAATACCTGGCTCAACTGTTACGATCATATTGGGTTTGAAGGCTTGATAAGTTCCCGGATCATGTACATCTAAACCAATATGATGACTTGTACCGTGTGGAAAAAATCGTCGGGCATCCATTGCTGATTTAGCAATTCCTAATCGAACTAAACCTTCTGTAATTACATTTCTTGCAGCGGCATCTGGAGCATTAAATGAATTTCCTAATTGCACTGCAGCAATGCCTGCTTCTTGGGCTTGAAAAACTAAATCATATATCAATTGTTGCTCTGTAGAAAATTTTCCATTTGCAGGAATTGTTCTTGTCACATCAGCAGTGTAGCCGTGATATTCTGCTCCCAAATCCATAAGAACCAAGTCATTTTCAACCTTTAACTTTGTATTTTCAATATAATGCAAAACACAGCCATTGTTTCCCGCTCCTACGATGGATGGATATCCTTCGTATTCGCTTCCGTATTTCTTATACACATATTCATGAACACCTTGTACCTCCATTTCAGACATGCCAGGATGCATCGCTTTCATTATTTCGCGTTGTCCCATCGCAGAAATTCGCACCGCTTTTGTAATTAATTTAATTTCCTCATCTGTTTTTATCTCTCGCATTGCTGCCATAAAATTCAACATCGATTTTGTATCTAGCTTAGTTTTTCTAACTGGTGTTGAAGTTGTCGGACTAACAGTTTTTAATTCTGCAGGATCATTTTGAGCGTTACTTTCTTTATCAAAATCAATTTGAGCTTTAAAAGCTGAAATTAACTGGTACAAATTTGCTGCTTCGCTTTTTTCGTCGCGAACATCGTTTTGAAACTCTTTGAACAAAATGGTATCAAACTTTCCGAAAGTAATTTGGGCTTTTAAAAAATCACTACCATTTTTGACTACTGCAAAGCCAAGTTCCTTTTTGGCTCCCTCTACTCCTAAACGAATGCCTGTCCATTGCTCGCGTCGTGAATTTTTTTCTTGAACATATAAAATTTCGTTGGTTGAAGTTCCGTCAGACAGGGTTTGTTTCTCAGAAAAAAGAACCAAAACCGCATTGGGTTCATTGTAACCTGTTAGGTAATAATAATCAGGATCTTGGTGAAAAATAAAATCAACATCATTCGCTCGATTACGTAAAGGATTGCTAAAGAAAACGGCTACCGAATTTTTTGGCATTTTTAAGCGAAATGCGTCACGTTTTTCTTTGTGAAATTGTGGACTTAAATAGTCAGTTGGCTTATTATTTTGCGCAAAAAGATTCGCTGCGCTGAAAATTACTGCTATGATACAAAGTTTAAAAGTCATCTCGATGGTTTGATATATATTTTGGTAATAGTGCCTTAATAAAAGTTTAAACATAAGATAAAATTCTGTAAATCATCTTTGAAAGTTTGCAATTGTTTTATTTTGCATAAAAAAAAGAGCACCAAAAGATTTTCACCTTTTAAATGCTCTTTGTAAAGTACTTCATTTTCTTAAAATTAACCAAACTAATCTTTATGAAAAATGTTAATGTAAGCACTCCTTTATTTAAAATTTTTATAACTCAAAGTATAACTAACCTATGTTTTATTTTGCAAAGGACATTTGTAAGATGTGGTTTAAAAAAAAGGTTGCGTGGCAAAAGCTTTTTTTTTTGAAAAAAAATAAAAAAATTTCAGTAATGCATGTGTGTTCATTGGATATTTTGACACAATAAAACTCTCAATACCCTTTTAAACAGAAATTTACTCTCGTTCTACAAACAACTGTAACAATTGAGTAACCGTATTCCAATTGCGGATTGTAGCTGTTACATTCAATTTTTTTTCGATGTATTTTTGATCGAATCTTGTTTTACCCGCACCAACAGCATATTTAATAAAAATTTTATTGCCGTCAATTCGAGCTTCATCGGGTTTAAATTGACTTACTTTTAAATCATTGATACTTGTATCTTTTAGCGTAGTAGAAATGAAGGCCACGTATAACTTTTTAATATCAAGCTCTTTTTCTTTCAAAAAGGGATTGTTGTTTAGGCACGCATCTAAATCAGATTTTGCAATGACAACAACAGGTACTTCATGACCAAAATTTTTAAACAATTCTTGCTTTATTTTGAATCCCACAGCCGCAGCATTGGTTTCATCTGTATCTACAAAAACATTGCCCGACTGAATATAGGTTTGTACGTTTTGAAAGCCTGCTGCTTCAAGCACTGTTTTTAAAGCCTCCATTTTAATCATATTGTGGCCCGATACGTTGATACCGCGCAACAATGCAAGATGAGTTATCATGTTGTATTTTTTTTGACAAATGTAAGAGCTATTTTAAAAGTAGAAGCTATGAATTTGATTTCAACTGCAAAAATTGTTCTTTAAAATAATCGAAACGCTTTATTTCAACTCAATTGGGATATAAACTTCTTCTTGAGAATCAGGATTACCACGTTGGTACTTTTCTCCTAAAAGTTCAAAATGCGGACGATGAGCTAATTGATAATTTGAGTTGGGCAGCCATTCTGTAAAAATTGACTCGAAAAATGCAGACGTATCGGTTCCGTCTCCTTTGTAGATAAACACAGCATACAGACCTGATCGAATTGTAATTGTTTCCATTCCTTGAGGTAGCGATGAATAATCAGTTACTTCTGCAACCGCCCATTTCTGGAACAAAGAATTGGGATTAAAATTACTCCAAAAATGTGCATCAGTAACTTGAACCGATAAAAAGTATTGCCCCAACCTATTTTCTATTTCATTTCTGCGTGGCATAAAACGCTGCCAAACTTCATGCGCTTTGTAATCCGCAAAAGACATATCTTGACGAATACCAATGCATTTTTTTTCAGGAATAGATATAATCGTTGGGTTCATATAGACACTATTTAAAATTGAAAACAAAAAATCGAAAGTGCAAGTTTACAAATTTGTTCCCGCACTGCGAGACACATGAAAAAAAAAGTTCAAAGCAAATAATATCCTTTGCTTTGAACTTTCCACAAAATCAGTTATCGTGAAATATGACTTATTTTAATTTATTTGAACTCTACTACAAATTCCTCAGTTGGGATTCGCACTTTTTTCATAGGTGCAATCCAATCGTTTGGTGTATCAGCATGACCTACATACATTAAGGAAACACTTTTCAAACCTAATTCGTTTAGTTTTAAAATCTCATCAACAACCTCGTTTTTGAAACCTTCAACAGGCGTTGTATCCACTTTTAACTCTGCCGCCTGTGCCAATGCTAAGCCAAGAGCGATATAGGTTTGTCTGGCAATGTGAGCAAAATTTTCTTCGGCAGGTTGCGCTAAATAAATTTTCTTTAGCATGTCTGTATAACTATTAAAGCGGCCTTGTGGCAAACCACGTTCAGCAGTTGTAAAATCATAAACTTTATCAATACGCTCAGCAGTGTACCTGTCCCAACCTGCAAAAATCAATACATGCGAGCAATCACGCATACATTCCGGATTTAGAGCGCCTTGCACCAATTTTTGTTTTAACTCTTGATTTTCGACTACCAAAACCTGAAATGGTTGCAAACCAGATGAAGTTGGAGCCAAACGAGCAGCCTCGATTATTTTATCAATATTTTCTTTACTTACTTTTTTGGTAGGATCGTATGCTTTTACAGCGTGTCTCCAATTTAAATCTTCAATTAATGCCATTGTATTTATTTTAATCAGGAATTTAGTCGTTTGAAACTGATAGTGCAACTTCCATATTTCCTCTAGTTGCGTTAGAGTACGGACATACTTGGTGTGCTTTTTCAATTAAATCTTGTGCTACCTCGATTGTAACGCCGGGAATATTGGCATGCAAAGCAGCTTCAAGGGTAAAACCTCCGGTGGCGTTTGGTCCGATACCAATGTTAGCAGTTACCGTAGTTTCTCCAGTTGTAATTTTTTCTTTTTTGATAACTAAGTTCAACGCGCTATCAAAACATGCTGCGTATCCTGCTGCGAATAACATTTCTGGATTGGCGTGATCATCATTTGCTCCGCCTAAGGCTTTTGGATGCTGAACTGTTAGTTCTAAAACGCCATTTTCGCTTTTAACTTGACCGTTTCTGCCGCCTTGTGCAGTTGCTTTTGTACTGTATAATGCTTTCATTTTTCTAATTGTATTATTTATTTTTATTTGAAATTTTTGTGATAATTCTTTTTAATTCTTCCAGATCTTCCATTTCTAAATTCATAGCCTGCATTAATTTTTGCGGTATAGTAGCCGCTTGAGTTTGTAACTCTTTCCCCTTTTGGGTTAAAGTAATGTTTACGATACGCTCATCAGTTGTGCTGCGCGTTCTGCTCACCAATGATTTAGTCTCCAATCGTTTTAGCAAAGGCGTAAGTGTTCCGCTGTCTAAATGTAACTTGCCACCTAGCTGATTGACGGTTTGTGAATCGTGCTCCCACAACACCATCATGACCAAGTACTGCGGATAGGTCAACTCAATAGCATCTAACATAGGACGGTATTGATTGATGATTTCCTTTGCAAAGGCATAAATAGGAAAACAAACTTGCTGACTTAAATTGAGTTGCTCATTCATAGTTGAAATAATTTATAGTACAAAGATATGACGTAATTAAATTGTGTACAATTTAATTTTATAAAATTAATATAGTTTTAACAATGAGAGAATTTACAAACCGAAGTACTTTATTGCTATTGACAACAATTTCGCAGCCTTGATAGTAATGAAAAGCCTTTGCAGACAGAAAACCATTTTTTTCTGGTTTTGACAGAGCGACCAAAGGAAGCTCCTGACAAAGGCAAGAAAAAAGGTTTTGTGACAAAAAGCTTGAAATGAAGAGCAAGAATAGCTGCCAAAACAAAAGAGAAAGATTTGTTTTAAAGTAAAGAGCATTTTCTATTTTAGGAACAAAAAACTATCTTCGTGCGGTAGAAATAAGTCGCAATTACGAATAAAAACAGATACGTAGCGAAACCTTAATTCCAACAGCAAAAGATGTCATTGAATCAAATTTTACTAACTCCGATTGAATATTTAAAAGGCGTGGGACCTAGTCGCGGTGCTTTGTTGCGCAAGGAATTGGGGATTCATACTTACGCTGATTTGGTGAATTTTTACCCGAACAGATATATTGACCGAACCCGTTACTACAAAATTAACGAGCTGCAAAATAATGTTGCTGAGGTACAACTCATTGGTAAAATTATTCATGTAAAAACGGTGGAGTTTGGCAAAGGTAGAAAACGCCTCGTTGCTACTTTTGTGGACCAAACCGGGCAGATGGAATTGGTGTGGTTTCAGGGTCACAAATGGGTGCGTGAATCGCTAAAATTGAATGAAATGTGTGTTGTTTTTGGGAAATGCACCTCGTTTAACGGGGCGTACAACATGGCACATCCTGAAATTGAATTGTTGAGTGAGCATGAAAAAAGCTTGCGTTCAGCCATGCAACCGGTTTATCCTTCGACAGAGACTTTGACTAACAGAGGGATTTCGAACCGCACAATCAATAAAATGATGCTGCAGTTGTTTACGGAAACGCACAGTTTGATTGTTGAAACGCTACCAAACTATTTGCTACAAGAATTGCTGCTCATTTCTAAAAAAGATGCGTTGCTGCACATACATTTCCCAAAAAATCCAGATGCTTTAGCAAAAGCGCAATTCCGACTCAAATTTGAAGAATTGTTTTTTATACAATTGCAATTGATCACCAAAAATTTGATTCAAAAACACAAAATAAAAGGCCATCCTTTTCGAATTGTGGGTGATAATTTTAATAGTTTTTACAAAGAACACTTGCCTTTTGATTTGACGAATGCCCAAAAAAGGGTGATTAAAGAAATTAGAACCGACATGGGAAGCAATGCACAAATGAACCGTTTGTTGCAAGGTGATGTGGGTTCGGGGAAAACAATTGTGGCTTTTTTGACTATGTTATTGGCTTTGGATAATGGTTTTCAGGCTTGTTTGATGGCACCTACAGAAATTTTAGCCAATCAGCATTATGTAGGTTTAGCCGAATTGGCCGAAAAACTACAACTCAATATTAAAATTCTCACCGGATCAAGCAAAACAGCAGCCCGCCGACAAATTCACGAAGAACTTGAAAACGGAAGTCTGCAAATCCTTATTGGCACACATGCTTTGCTTGAAGATAAGGTTAAGTTTAAAAATTTAGGACTCGCCGTTATTGATGAGCAACATCGTTTTGGGGTGGAGCAACGCTCGAAATTGTGGAAAAAAAATAGTATTCCTCCGCACGTACTTGTGATGACCGCTACTCCTATCCCGCGTACTTTGGCCATGAGTTTATATGGAGATTTGGATATTTCTGTCATTGACGAACTACCGCCGGGACGAAAACCCATACAAACCGTACACCGTTTTGACAGCAACCGCTTGAAGGTTTGGAAATTTATTAGAGACGAAATTGCCTTAGGTCGACAAATCTACATTGTCTATCCACTGATTCAAGAATCGGAATCAATGGATTACAAAGATTTGATGGATGGCTACGAAAGTATTTCTCGTGATTTTCCGTTGCCGCAATACGCCATTTCAATTGTTCACGGTAAAATGAAAGCTGCCGATAAAGAAGCCGAAATGAAACGATTTGTTGATGGTAAAACCAATATCATGGTGGCTACTACTGTGATTGAAGTTGGTGTAAATGTCCCCAATGCTTCGGTTATGATTATTGAAAGTGCGGAACGTTTTGGATTGTCGCAGCTACATCAATTACGTGGTCGCGTAGGTCGTGGTGCCGATCAAAGTTACTGTATTTTAATGAGCAGCCACAAGCTAAGCGCCGATAGTAAAACCCGATTAGAGACGATGGTGCGCACGATCGACGGATTTGAAATTGCTGAGGTTGATTTAAAATTACGTGGCCCGGGTAATTTAATGGGAACACAACAAAGCGGTGTTTTGAATTTGCAAATTGCTGATATTGTCAAAGATCGAGATATCCTTAGCTTAGCGCGACATCATGCTATGAAAATTTTAAAAGCTGATGCTCCTTTAGAAAAACCAGAGCACGCTACTTTACGTGCAGTCTATTTGGAATTAACTAAAAAGAAAAATATTTGGAACTACATTAGTTAGATATTTTCTGCTACTTGACAAATCCATTTACTAAATCCATTTAGCTTTTTTTGTTTTTTTTTAAATAATCAAATTAAACCTTTTTCATTTCTTATTGTCTAAAAAATCAATCAAGCATATTTTGCTATGAGATTTTTTGCTTTTCAATACAACAGTTGTAGCTACAAACGTTAAATAATAATTAAGAAAAGCAACTATACACTAATAAAAGCTAAATTTGCTTTTAACTCAATTTACACAAACATAATCTTACTTTATACTTTAATTTATGAAAATCAAATACTTATCCTACACCCTTTTAGCTGCCGGAATCATTGGTTTTATTGGTTACCGCATCATGGAAAACAAAAGTGAAAATGGTGATGGAAAAGATCCAAAAGGAAAAGGCAAAAAAATGAATGTAAGTGGAATTGTAATCAAAGCCCAAACGTTTGACAATAATTTGTCACTTTCAGGTTCTATCGAAGCCAATGAGCAAGTAGAAATAAGAAGCGAAGTTTCAGGTATTGTTGAAGGTATTTATTTTCAAGAAGGAAGTAACGTAAGCAAAGGACAAGTTTTGTTCAAGGTAAATGATATTGAACTTAGAGCACAGCTTACGCAAATGCAAACTCGTGAAGGGCTAGCATCCGAAAACGAACGCAGAGCTAAATTATTATTACAAAAGGAAGCCATAAGTCAAGAAGAATATGATTTGGCAAGAGCAGATCTAAAATCGGCTCAAGCACAAAGTTCATTAATTCGTGCACAAATTGCTAAAACATCTGTTAGAGCACCATTTTCAGGGAAAATTGGTCTTCGTAGTATTTCACCTGGAACTTACATCACACCTACAGTTTTAGTAGCAAAATTGGTCAACACAAGCCGCTTGAAAATTACTTTTTCGATACCAGAAAAATACGCTACGCAAGTTAAAAACAATACCGTGCTTCATTTCAAGATATCTGGCTCAGAAGAAAAATATACGGCAACAGTTTACGCCATTGAACCTGAAGTAGCTGTAGCAACTCGTACGCTGCAAGTTCGTGCCTTGGCCGACAATAAAAACGGAAAATTATTACCTGGAACATTTGCTGATGTTGATTTGCCGCTAGACATCATAAAAGACGCCATCATTGTTCCTACAGAAGCGGTTATTCCGGTTCAAAATGGTAAAAAAGTTTTTATATCTAAAAATGGTCTTGCTCAAGAAGTAAATATCGAAACAACTACAAGAACGGCTACCTCGCTACTTGTTCTTTCAGGATTAAATGTAGGCGATACATTGATCACATCAGGCGTAATGTCATTAAAAAATGAGGCCGAAGTTGCCGTAAAAGTTAAATAGATTCAAAAGGTAGATTTCTGAACAACACAAAAATCTAAAAACAGCAATCAAAAATTAAAAATCTAAATGAGTTTATCAACAACTAGTATTAGAAGACCTGTATTTACCATTGTAATTAATTTAGCCATTGTTTTATTTGGTTTAATTGGCTACACCTTTCTGGGCGTGAGGGAATTCCCTTCTATTGACCCCGCTCAAGTATCGATTCGAACGAATTACGCTGGTGCAAATGCTGATATCATCGAATCGCAAATTACAGAGCCTCTCGAAAAAGCAATTAATTCAATTGATGGAATCCGAAACGTTACTTCGTCAAGTGCACAAGGAAGCAGTAACATCACCATCGAGTTTAACTTGGATAAAAACCTTGAAGATGCAGCTAATGATGTGCGTGACAAAGTATCGCAAGCTGTTAGAAACTTACCACAAGACATTGATTCGCCACCAGTAGTATCAAAAGCGGATGCCAATGGTGATGCCATTATTTCGATGACGGTTCAAAGTGATACGCGAAACGCTTTAGAATTGAGTGATTACGCTGAAAATGTAATTTCGCAACGTTTAGAAACTATTCCAGGAGTATCTGGAGTTCAAATTTGGGGGCAAAAACGCTACGCGATGCGTTTGTGGATTGATCCGGTAAAATTAGCTTCCTACGGTTGTACAGTAGCCGAAGTGAGAACCGCTTTAAACAAACAAAATGTAGAATTACCATCTGGAAAATTAACCGGAAACAATACGGAATTAACGGTAAAAACTATTGGAAACCTTTCAACTGCAGAAGAATTTAACAATATTATCATTCGTTCAGAAGGTGAAAAAGTAGTACGCCTAAGCGATGTTGGAAACGCTGTTTTAGGTCCTGAAAATACCGAAACCAAAATGACACAATCAGGAACACCGCTTGTGGGAGTTGCTATTGTACCGCTTCCAGGAGCGAACTATTTGGATATTTCCGCTGCATTTTACAAAGAATTTGAGCAACTAAAAAAAGACCTACCCAAAGACATCAAACTGAATATTGCTATTGACAATACTGTTTTTGTAAAAAAATCAGTAATTGAAGTAGCTGAAACTCTCGGTATCTCCATTGTCTTGGTAGTTTTGATCATTTTCTTATTCTTTAGAGATTGGGCTATTGCTTTCAGACCTTTAATTGATATTCCGGTATCACTTATTGCTACCTTTTTTATCATGTGGTTGTTCGGATTTTCAATCAATGTGTTAACACTTTTAGCCATTGTTTTGGCAACGGGTTTGGTTGTTGATGATGGTATTGTAGTAACGGAGAATATTTTCAAAAAAGTCGAAGAAGGAATGACGCCAATTGAGGCAGCAATTAAAGGATCGAACGAAATCTTTTTTGCAGTAATTTCAATTTCGGTAACCTTAGCCGCAGTATTCCTACCTGTAATTTTCTTAGAAGGATTCGTAGGCCGACTGTTTCGGGAATTTGGAGTAGTAATTGGAGCCGCCGTTTTAATTTCTGCTTTTGTATCCTTGACATTAACACCAATGTTAAATGCTTATTTAATGAAAGGTGGCGAGCAGAAAAAGTCTAATTTTTACATCAAAACAGAACCTTATTTTGAAAAATTAAATAGCAGTTACGCAAGTTCGTTAGCTTCTTTCATCAAAAACAAATGGTTGAGCTTCCCTATTTTAATTGCTTGTTTTGGTTTAATTTACTTGTTTTTTAGTTTGATTCAAAAAGAAACTGCGCCTTACGATGATCGTTCTGGTTTTGTAATGCGAATGTCTACGCCAGAAGGCTCTTCATACGAATATACCGATCGCTTCATGCAAGAAGTTTCAAAACTAGTAGATGATTCTATTCCGGGTAAAAAAGTAGCGCTCGTAATTACCTCACCAGGTTTTGGTTCATCATCTGTAAACAGTGGATTCATACGAGTTTCATTGGTACAACCAGACGAACGTAAAGATTCTCAGAAAGAAATTGCCGAAAAACTAACCAAGTGGACCAAGCAATATCCAGATGCAAAAACATCTGTTATCGAACAGCCAACAATTGCTGTAAACCGTCGTGGTGGTTTGCCAATTCAGTATATCATTCAAGCACCTAACTTTGAAAAATTGCAAGAAAAGATTCCTGTTTTTATGGATGAGGTGGCGAAAAATCCAACTTTTGCTGTAAGTGATGTCAACTTGAAATTTAACAAACCGGAAGTCAATGTAACTATTGATAGAGAAAAAGCTGAAAGTTTGGGTATCTCAGTAATTGATATTGCACAATCGTTACAACTTTCTTTAAGCGGTCAACGTTTTGGATATTTTATGCGAAATGGTAAACAGTACCAAGTTATTGGGCAGTTTGATCAAGATGACCGTTCTAAACCATTGGATTTAACCTCGATGTTTGTAAAAAACAGTGCGGGCGAATTAATTCAAATGGACAACGTAGTGACTATTGAGGAAAAAAGTAATCCGCCACAGTTGTACCACAACAACCGTTATATGGCGGCAACGGTTTCTGCAGGTTTGGCACCAGGAAAAAGTATCAGCGACGGAATTGATGCTATGAACGAAATCAAAGCTAAAGTTTTAGACGACAGTTTCACAACTGATTTAGGTGGTGAATCTCGTGATTTTGTTGAAAGTAGCTCGAATACTGCTTTCGCCTTTGGTTTGGCTTTACTTTTAATTTTCTTGATATTAGCAGCACAATTCGAAAGTTTTATCGATCCATTTATCATCATTTTAACGGTACCAATGGCTGTTGCTGGTGCATTGTTCTCGTTGTGGCTATTTGATCAAACATGGAACATTTTTAGTCAAATTGGAACCGTAATGTTGATTGGTTTAGTAACCAAAAATGGAATCCTGATCGTAGAATTTGCTAACCAACTCCGTGAACAAGGAAAGCCAAAATTAGAAGCAATTCTCGAAGCTTCTGAAGCACGTTTGCGACCTATTTTAATGACCAGTTTGGCTATCTCATTAGGTGCATTGCCAATTGCTTTATCATTAGGAGCAGCTTCTACAAGTCGTATTGGTATGGGAGTTGTTATTGTAGGAGGAACTATTTTTTCTCTCGTATTAACATTGTTTGTTATCCCAGCTATGTATTTAATGTGGTCTAAAGCACGTAAACATTATCCTGAATTTGACCGTATTGAAGAGTACGAGAAAGAATTCAAATAAAATTAAGTAATTGTATTCAAGCCAAATAGCCATTTTTTTTGGCACGAAAAATTAGAAAAATGACAAATTTTAAAAAACATATCGTAACCGAACTGTTCCTACTTTTATGCTGTACAACCGGTTTTGCGCAAGAAGTACTTTCTCTAGAAAACGCTGTCAAAACTGCACTAGAGAATAATTATGATATAAAAATTGGGCGTAATAATCTGGATGTTCAAAAGATAAATAATGCTATTGGTAACGCTGGAATGCTACCTACGTTAACTGCTAATGTTTTGGATAACAATAGTGTACAAAACAGTTCGCAAATAAGGCAAGATGGTACACAAAACGAATTAGATAATGCCAAAAATAACAATCTAACCTACGGTGTTGGATTGGATTGGACTATTTTTGATGGTATGCGCATGTTTGCTCGCAGGGATCAATTAAAAGAATTACAAAAACTAGGTGAAGCACAATTAAAGCTCACTATTTTAACTAGAGTTAGTGATGTCAATGCCGCCTATTACGATTTGGTACAGCAACAACAACAATTAGCAGCTCTTGATACAACTATTGTAATTTCGAACCAACGATTAGCATTGGCTCAAAACCGATTTACAATTGGTAAGGCGTCAAAACTTGAAGTTTTAAATGCGCAAGTGGACTTAAATACAGATCAAGTGGCACTTTTGCGTCAAAAAGAATTGTACGCTAACAGCAAAATTTTGCTCAACCAACTACTTGCACGTGATGTGACCACTGATTTTAAAGTAGTAAATGAACTAGCTGTAGATTCGTTTTTAACTTTACCAGAGTTGAAAGCCTTAGCTGAAAAGCAAAACCCTCAATTAGAAGCTCAAATCATCAATAAGAGAGTGGCTGAATTAGAGCTAAAACAGGTAAAAGCTGCGCGCTACCCTACTTTGAGAGTGAATACGGCCTACAATTTTTCAGAAAGTGAAAGTAGTTTAGGATTTGTTAGAGAATCACAATCCAGAGGTTTTAATTACGGATTTACGGCCTCGATCAATATTTTTGATGGTTTTGCACAAAACAGAAACGAGAAGATAGCAAAATTACAAGTAGCTAATTCTAAATTAACCATTGAACAGCAAAATCTGACTCTTAATTCACAGTTGGCTTCCTCCTATCAAACGTATTTGACTAACTTAGAATTGATACGTTTAGAAGAAAAAAATGAAGCTATTGCACAACAGAACTTAACAATTACTTTAGATAAATTCCGAATTGGAACCATTACCACTTTAGAGTTTAGAACAGCGCAGTTAAATTATGTAAACGCCAAAGTTCGTTACAGCAATGCTCAATTTCAAGGTAAACTATCTGAAATTGCCTTACGTGAATTGGCTGGTAATTTAGTTTTTTAATTACTTTTACCGAAGTAAAAAAAACAAAATGGTTTCGTACAACACCAAAGATTGGTTTACATTTATATTCCGCTTTCACAAAGCAGATACTTTTAGAAAATTATTTCCAGTGATGATTGCCATTGGAATTTATTCCGGAGTAGTTGGTTATGTTGAAGTAGAATATTGGAAGCTAGCCGAAGACAGTTATGTCAGAAACATTACCATTATGCATGGAATGTTAGGCTTTGTCATATCTCTTTTGCTTGTTTTTAGAACCAACACTGCATACGATCGTTGGTGGGAAGGCAGAAAATTATGGGGTGCGTTGGTAAACAACAGTCGCAATCTTGCTTTGAAACTAGCTGCGATTCTCAAAGACGAAGAAGATGTAGCTTTTTTTAGAAATCTAATCCCGAATTACGCTTTTGTTTTAAACTTGCATTTAAAAGACGAAGCAACGAGCCAACAATTAAATGAAAATTTAGTTATTGATTTAGACCAAGACAAACATAGGCCCAATCAAGTGGCTAAACTAATGTTTGAGAGAATCAATTTATTGTACATCGATAAAAAAATTACAGGCGACCAACTTATCATTTTAAACGACGAATTAAAGTCGTTTACTGATATTTGCGGTGCTTGTGAAAGGATTAAAAACACGCCAATCCCCTACTCCTACAGTGCTTTTCTAAAAAAATTCATCTTTTTTTATGTCATGACTTTACCGTTCGGCTATTCCTTCAGTTTAGGTTATTATGTGGTGCCAGTAGTGGTATTTATATTTTATGTTTTGGCGAGTTTAGAGTTGATTGCTGAAGAAATCGAAGAACCTTTTGGTACCGATGAAAATGATTTACCAACTGAAATAATTAGCGAAAATATCAAAAGGCACGTCAACGAATTATTGTAAAAATGTTAAAGTAAGTTACCGAATAAAGCTTTTTTAGTATATTTATATTTCCCTCATCGAAAAGTAATATACTATGAATAATAACCGCTATTTCATTCAGCCACCACTGTTATCTAACGAAAAATCACTTAAAACTTTAGTAGAAAACAGAACTGTTTACGGATTGAATCATTGCGAGTTAAACTTGTTCGAAACTTATGAATCCTCAATGGCTGTGCCGCTACAGTTCAATGATTTGGTGGTAACCAGTATGCTTCGAGGTAAAAAAGTAATGCATCTTTTTGATGACCCTAGTTTTGTTTATTTACCTGGCGAAACTGTTGTGATTCCGTCAAATGTAGCTATGAAAATCGATTTCCCAGAGGCTTCAAGTCACAACCCCACACAATGTTTAGCACTTGCCATTGACCAAGTAAAAATTACAGATACACTCCAATTTTTGAACGAACGTTATCCTAAAGAAGGAAACAATCAGTTTTGGGAGCTTAATTACCAAAATTACTTTTTCTACAACAATGTTGAGTTAGCTACGACTATTAATAAACTAATTCAGGAATGCATGAGTACATCCATCACCAAGGATGTTCTCGCTGATTTGACATTACAAGAATTATTAATCCGCATTATACAATCGCAAGCTACCCAATCTTTAGAAGAAGGAACCCCAACAGATCCTAATAATCCTATGACTCAAATTGTTGCATTTATCAGGGAAAATATAAAAGAAAATTTCAACATGAAGCAGCTTAGCGACAAAGTATCTATGAGTACAAGCTCTTTTTATCGCTATTTCAAACGCGAACTAGGCATGAGTCCTGTAGAATTTATTCACGTAGAAAAAATGCGTTGTGCTAAACAATTACTTAAAAATCCAGCGATTCAAATTAATGAAGTTTGCTATTTATCTGGTTTTGAAGATTGTAATTATTTCATTCGACTATTCAAAAAGCACGAAGGTATCACGCCAAAACAATACCAACAACTGTTTGTAAATTAGTCTATTCTATAAATCGCAGCGGTTCTAAATCAAGAAGTTCTTCTTCTGAAAACAATCGATATTCAATTCGAAATGTCTTTTTAAGCGGAGTTTCCAATGAAAAGCCTCCTACGCCAAAGCCATCCAAAACATCAAGTGTAAAATGAGCATGTTTCCAATATTCAAATAAATCCTTATCTACCCAGAACTCTGTGTTTTCTAGTGTACCAATGCACACATCACCATACCGTTGGTAGAAACCTCCTTTTTCAAAACATTGTGGCTGCGTTCCTTCACAGCAACCTCCTGCTTGATAAAACATCAAATCGCCATGTTTTTCTTGTAAAATGTGTATTAAATCAATCGCTTTCTGAGTAGCATGAATTCGTTTTTTCATTTTTTAGTCTTTAAAATAAAACCTGGCAAATTGAAGTACTTGCCAGGTTTTGAATTGAACAATCTATTGTAACCAATTAAAAGAAACCCAATTTATTTTTATCGTAAGAAATAAGCATATTTTTAGTCTGACGGTAATGACCCAACATCATTTTATGGTTTTCACGACCAATTCCTGATTGTTTGTAGCCTCCAAATGGAGCTCCTGCAGGATATGAATGGTACTGATTAATCCAAACACGACCAGCTTGAATAGCTCTAGGCACTTGGTAAATTTCGTGAGCGTCGCGTGTCCATAAACCAGCGCCCAAACCATAAATTGTGTCATTCGCAATCTCGATGGCTTCCTCGGTTGTTTTGAAGGTAGTCACTGCTAAAACTGGTCCGAAAATTTCCTCTTGAAAAATTCTCATTTTGTTATGTCCTTTAAAAAGAGTTGGTTTAATGTAGTAACCACCTTCTAATTCCCCGTCGTGCGTATTTTCGAAACCGCCAGTAAGCAACTCTGCTCCTTCTTCTTTTCCTAATTTAATGTAGGATAGAATTTTTTCCTTCTGAATCATCGAAGTTTGCGCACCCATCATGGTATTTTTATCCAAAGGATGTCCTGTTGCAATTGCTTCGGTACGTTCAATTACTTTGGCAATAAACTTATCATAGATTTCTTCGTGCACCAATAAACGTGATGGACAGGTACAAATTTCACCTTGGTTTAAGGCGAACATCACAGCACCTTCGACTGCTTTATCAAAAAATTCATCATCGGCATCAGCCACCGATTTCATAAAAATATTTGGTGATTTCCCTCCAAGTTCTAAGGTTACAGGAATAATATTCTCAGTAGCATATTGCATAACCAAACGTCCTGTTGGAGTAGATCCTGTAAAGGCAGCTTTTGAAACTTTTTTGTTGGTTACCAATGCTCTTCCTAACTCAGAACCAAATCCATTAACGATGTTTACAACTCCGGGAGGCAATATATCTCCTATCAATTCCATTAAGATCAAAATCGATATCGGAGTACTCTCAGCTGGTTTGAGCACCACCGTATTTCCTGCTGCAAGCGCTGGAGCCAGTTTCCAAACTGCCATTAAAATAGGGAAATTCCAAGGAATAATTTGAGCTACAACCCCAAGAGGTTCGCTTAATGCAATTGAAACTGTTTGCGAATCTAGTTCGGTTATTGAACTTTCTTCAGCACGAATTACACTTGCAAAATATCTAAAATGATCTATTGCCAACGGCAAGTCGGCCGCTAGAGTTTCACGAACCGCTTTACCATTATCTATGGTTTCTACAATTGCTAAATATTCTAAATTATCTTCGATTATTTGAGCGATTTTATTTAATAGAACACTTCTCTCGGTTACTGATGTTTTACCCCAAGTTTTGAAAGCATCGTAAGCCGTATCGACAGCCAAATCAAGATCCGCTTTGTTAGAATGAGCTGCTTGCGTAAATACTTTTCCATCAATTGGTGAAACAACATCAAAATAAGTTCCGCCTATTGGCGCAACAAATTTACCGCCAATGTAATTATCATATTTTGCCTTAAATTCAGGTCTTTTTAACACATTATCCATAGTACTACTTTTTATGTTTTTTTCAAATTTAGCAACACAATTCTAAAAAATATAGCACGATAGTATCAATTAGTAGCATAAAATTTTCAAATACATTTTTTTAAGAACTATTTATTACACATTTCACATTTAATTAGGCTTTCATATCGAAAAAGATTAACTGTACAATGCTAATGAAACCGTTTAAAAAAGCAAAAAAATTGTTTCTTTCTACACGCTTCAATCCTTATATTTGCACACGGTTTCTAAAATGAAGCTCTTTGCACTTTTATTAAAATTATCACATGAAAATATCATACAACTGGTTAAAGCAATTTATTAAAACAGACTGGAATTCAGAGGAAACATCTGCTCTATTGACCGATTTAGGTCTTGAAGTAGAAGGCGTTGAAAAATACCAATCTGTAAAAGGAGGCTTAGAGGGTATTGTGGTAGGTCATGTGTTAACCTGCGTACAACACCCTGACGCTGATCGACTAAAAGTAACTACCGTTGATTTAGGAACAGGAACTCCCGTACAAATTGTTTGTGGAGCAGCCAATGTAGCTGCAGGACAAAAAGTACCGGTTGCAACTATTGGAACCGTTTTATACGATGCCAATGGAGAAGCTTTTACCATCAAAAAAGGAAAAATCAGAGGTCAAGAAAGCCACGGTATGATATGTGCCGAAGACGAATTAGGTTTAGGCGATAGTCACGACGGAATTATGGTTCTTGATGATGCTTTAGTTCCTGGCACAGCAGCTGCAACGGTGTTTAAAATAGAAAACGACGAAGTTTTTGAAATTGGATTAACACCAAACCGTGCAGACGCCATGAGTCATTGGGGAACAGCACGCGATTTGAGAGCTGGAATGCTACAAAAAGGAATTAGTGTAGAACTAATCACGCCATCTGTGAGTAACTTTAGAGTAGACAAGCGCACCCTTAAAATAGATGTTGATGTTAAAGAGAGCAAATTAGCTCCGAGATACTGTGGTGTAACCATTTCGGGAATCGAGATTAAACCATCACCAGCTTGGTTGCAAAACCGATTAAAAGCCATTGGTTTAACACCAAAAAACAATGTAGTTGACGTTACCAATTATGTTTTACATGAACTTGGTCAGCCGCTGCACGCTTTTGATGCAGCTAAAATCAACGGTAAAGTGATTGTACAAACGCTTCCTGCGGGAACTAAATTTGTTACGTTGGATGATGTTGAGCGCACACTACATGAAGAAGATTTGATGATTTGCGATGAAAAAGGGCCGCTTTGCATCGCAGGGGTTTTTGGTGGAAAAAAATCGGGCGTTTCAGAAAGTACGAACTCTATTTTCTTAGAAAGCGCTTATTTTAATCCTGTTAGTGTTCGTAAAACAGCTAAAAGACATCAATTGAATACGGATGCGTCTTTCCGATTTGAAAGAGGTATTGACCCTACAATTACAGAATATGCATTGAAACGCGCTGCTTTATTAATTCAAGAAGTAGCAGGTGGAGAAATCACATCTGATGTGGTAAATTTTTACCCAAAAAAGATTGAGGACTTCACGGTTTTCTTAAACTTCAGCAAAGTTGCTAAGATCATTGGTCAAGAAATCCCGAAAGATACAATAAAGAAAATTTTAGTTTCACTTGATATTAAAGTTAACAGTGTTTCTGATGCTGGACTCGGTTTAACTATTCCATCCTACCGCGTAGATGTACAAAGAGAAATTGATGTTATCGAAGAAATTTTAAGAGTTTACGGTTACAACAATGTTGCTTTTTCAAATAAGTTACATGCAACCGTGTTTAACTCTCCTCGAAACGAAGATTACAAAATTCAAAATACTATTGCCACACAATTGAACTCTCAAGGATTTCATGAAATGATGGCGAACTCGTTAACAACAGCGTCGTATGTTGATTTATCTGAGCAGTTGAATCCTAGCAATAATGTTACAATTTTAAATCCGTTGAGTGCCGATTTGTCTACTATGCGCCAGTCTTTATTGTTTTCTGGTTTAGAGGCTGTCTCGTATAATATCAATCGTAAAAATGCCGATTTAAAGTTATTTGAATTCGGAAAAACGTACCACAAATATTTGGCAGGTTACGAAGAAAAAAAGCATTTATCTATGTTTTTAACGGGTAGTCGCAACGCTGAAAGCTGGACGGCTACACAAAAACCATCTGACTTTTTCTTATTTAAAGGTTATGTAGAAGGAATTTTATCACGTTTGGGATTATCTAAATTTCAAAATATCCCTACTACTCTTGATGTATTGTCAGAAGGAATTTCATTATCGATAGGAAACGATGTTTTAGTATCGTTAGGAGTTGTGAAAAAGAGCATTTTGAAACAATTCGGAATCAAACAAGAAGTATTTTATGCTGATTTTGACTGGGATTTAATTTTGAAAAAACTTTCAACTAAAATTAAATTTGTTGAAATTCCAAAATACCCTGAGGTACGACGAGACTTAGCTTTGTTGATTGATGAAAACGTAACTTACAGCAGTATTTACAACTTAGCGAGACAAACAGAAAAAGGCTTACTTAAAAATGTAGATTTATTTGATGTATATCAAGGCCAAAATCTTGCCGAAGGAAAAAAATCATACGCTATAAGTTTTACTATTCAGGATAGCGCTAAGACCTTGACCGATGTGCAAATTGACAAAATCATGAGCAAGTTGCAAAAAACATTTGAAACGGAATTAGGTGCTGTTTTAAGATAAGAAGAACCAACAAGAATTAAAAAAACCGATACTCTCAAATAGTATCGGTTTTTTTATTGCACAAAAAAGCCTCAGAAATCTGAGGCTCTTAAGACTAACAAACATATTAACCTTAAACTAAATTGTTATTGTTTAGGCAAAACTACTGTGTCTACAACGTGAATTACACCATTTGATTGGTTTACATCAGCAATTGTAACTTTTGACATGTTTCCGTTTTCATCAGTGATGTACAAATCTTTGCCTTTCATCCAAGCTGTTAACGTACCACCACTTACGGTTTTCACGGTAGCTTTACCGTTTCCTGCTTTAATTGCTTTAGCAATATCAGCAGCATTCATTTTTCCTGCAACTACGTGGTAAGTCAAAATAGTTTGCAAAGTTTTCAAATTTTCTGGTTTTAGCAAAGTATCTACTGTACCTGCTGGCAATTTCGCAAACGCTGCATTTGTTGGGGCAAAAACGGTGAATGGTCCTTTACTTTGTAATGTTTCTACTAAACCTGCTGCAGTAACTGCCGCTACAAGAGTAGTATGGTCTTTCGAATTTACAGCATTTTCAACAATGTTTTTAGAAGGATACATTGCTGCTCCACCTACCATTACTGTTTTTTGAGCGAAAGAAGTTGCTCCAAATACTAAGGCCATAAATGCGATTGATAAGAATTTTTTAGTTTTCATAAAATTTATTTTTGTTAAGTTATATAAAGTCATTTACGCACATTAAATGGTTTTGGTTTTCATTTTTTACGAATTTGACAAAACAAATTCACCAAGCCTTAATCTATAAGGAGTTACAGACCAAAAATTTTAGTAAAATTATTCTGCAAGAATGATTTTTTTGTACCTTTAGTACAATTGAAAAACGATTTTGCTACTACTATCAATTTAAATCAAAACGATTATGGAAGATTTTAACCCGAATAGCGAAAAGAAACTTAAAAAAATTAGAACCAAAAAACTAGAATCAAGAGTTGACCTCACTGCAATGGTTGGCGTATCTTTTCTTTTGATCGTATTTTTTATGGTCACTATTGATTTGGCAAAGCCAAAAACTATGAGCATGGGCTTACCTGATAAGAATCCAGAATGGGATGGTAGAACAAATTGTGGATCAGGAACAGACATTCGCATGATTACCATTTTACTAGACAATAATAACAGGCTAGTAAGCTACCATGGACTTTTAAGCTACCCTAATGAAAAACCCAAAACATTATCCTACGATTCACATGGAATCCGAAAAGAATTACAAAATAAAAAACGTTTAATTCAAGAGATTTACGGTGATCCGTCAAGAGGACCAATTGTGATTATAAAACCGAGTAAAAAATGCAACTATAAAAATCTAGTTGACATTTTAGACGAAATGGCTATTGCCAAAATTGATACTTACGCGATCATTAACGAGTTCACTCTAGAAGAATCTAAATTACTGGCAGCTAACTAAAATACACCTCACTATAAATACATTACTAAATAATAAAACACGAATTACACAGATTCACACGAATGTAAATTGATACAATTCTGAGTAAATTTTAAAGTTGAATGAATATAAAATAGGTGAAATTTATAAAGAATGCATGTACTGCAAACGAATTCCCTAGCCCTGATAGCAGCGTAAATCCTTTCATAAAGCTTTAGCCTTTTGGCTAAAAACTTTATAAAAGATTGCAGCGAATAGCAGGATTAGCTCCTAGAAAAATTTAAGCATAAAAAAAGTCCCACATTGCTGTGGGACTTTCTATTTATGAAAAAACGGAGAATTATTTTTTCTCTGATATTCTTAAACTTAATTTTTAATGAACTTCTTACTTGAAAATCCTTTATCTGATTTTACTTTTACAAAATAGTTACCGGATGAAAGTTTGGAAACATCGATTTTTGAGACTGATTTAGCATTAGGAACAGCAATAACTACTTGTCCTAAAATATCATATATTGTTAAAGACTGTATTTCTATATTTTGTTTAGCAATAATATTTAATTCTTCATTTGCTGGATTTGGATACAAACTGAAATAATTAGAAAAATCAAAGTCCTGAATATTTAAAGTTGTTTCAAATTTTGATATCGCTTTATTTGTAACTATTGGGAAATTATAATCAAAATAAATATTAGCCTCGTTGGTAAATGAATCTCCAACTTTTAAAGTTGGCTTTGTTTTGATTTTAAAAGAAACATAACCGTCATTATTTGCGTCATCAAAAGGAAGATTGATGTTTTCGAAAATGAATTCAACTTTATTTATATCAGAAATTTTAGTAACAAAAGAATGACTTGAACTAGTTGGAATTAAACTTGAAATATCAAATTTTGACAAATCAATCATATCTTTTATAACAATGTTTTGTGCTGCATAAGTTCCTGTATTTTCAAAACGAATCATGTAATGTACATATTGCCCAATTAATTCTGGTTTAATTTTATTGCCCTCCAAACAAGTTTTATCATTTGGGTCGTATGAACCAACAACAGTTTGATTTAAAGTAAATATGTTATCAATTGGGGTTTCATCAATAACTACCGAAGTTATGTTTGCTGTAAAATCCAAAATATCCCCATTGTTTACTGCAGGGATTTCCATTGGGGAATTTACATTTAATGTAAAGATTATTTCCTTACTTTCAAACGGCTTAAGATTTGTAAAATTCCAAGAGAGACTATTTACTTTTTGATCAGTTGCAACTGGAATCGCTGAAATAAAATCTAATTTAGTATCATCAAAAGTTAGATTTACGGAACCAGATTGTGTTTGATTTCCTTTGTTTTTATATACTATTTTATATTCAACATCAAAACCTGGTCTAGAGTTTTGTAATGGCAATAATGTGATTTCTAAATCCGGATGTACACCAATTGGCGTAATACAAAAATCTCGGATATTAGGATTGGTTTGAGTTGGGAAATTGACATTTACTGTTGATGGAGAAATAGTGAAATAATTTGAGTTTTCTATTGCTGGAGTTATAGTGTACATTCCTGCTTGTAGTGGAATTGAATATTTTCCAGAAGCATCAGATATTAAACTTCCAGAAATTGAACCATTTATCAATTTTAATTTTACATATGGGACACCATTATCTAAAAAATCACACCCATTAGCATTACTGTCTAATTTATTATTTCCTTTAATTGTATAAAAATTTCCGCCTGGAGTAAACGAACAAGATGAATTTACATTACAACCACTCATTTTATTGGTTAAAATTTGTGCTTCTACATTTGATATTTGTGTATCGTCTGCACATATATAAGTTAAACCAGGATTATTGCCAAATTCTAGATTTTTCTCATTGATACCGTTTTTTAAAAACAATGACTTTAATAGATTATTATTACAATATAATGAGCCAAGACTAAACAAATTACTAACATCCAAATTTGTAAGAAGATTATAATAACATGCTAAAGATTTAATTTTTGTTGAATCATTAAAATTCAAAGAAGTAAGTTTATTACTTTGACAACTCAAATCTAATAAATTTGTTAAACCACTCAAATCTATTGAACTTAGTAGATTCGAATAACATTCTAAAGTCTGTAAATTACCTAGCCCACTTAAATTTAATGATTTCAGTTGATTAGAACTACAATGTAAAGTTTTAAGATTAGCTAAACCGTTCAAGTTTAATTGTGACAATTTATTAGAATCAAGATACAAATTATTAAGGTTTATTAGACCTGTGACATTTACAGATGTAAGAGCATTATTAGATCCTTGAATAGTTTGAAGTTTAGTCAAACCAGTTAAATCTAACGACGTTAGTTGTAACTGGTTGCAATACAAATTTTGAAGATTCGTAAAATTTTTAATTCCAATTAAAGAAGTAATAGGTTGTGTTGAAGAAATAAATAAATAACTTACTTGTAATGCTTCATTGACTTGAATTTCACCATCAGCATTCTTGTCAATCCGAATGATCTTGCCAGTTAAATCTTTAGCGGTAGCAGTAAAACAATTAGAATACACCAAATTATTTTTAAAATTTACATCCGGAACATTAACAATAACATCACTATATGGATTGGAAGAACAAGAGGAATCTATAACCAGACAATTATAACCGGCACCATTTTGGCCATACTTAGATGTTCTTTGTTGCAAATAAGGAATTAGACCAGAATTAGCACAAATATATTGCAACGCAAATTGAGTGTCAAAATTAAATAAATGAGTTGGATCATTACTATTAAACCCAATGTCCTTTATATAAAGTGATTTTAAGCTTGTGTTAAAATCAAGGTCAATAATATTTAGATTTGACAAACCATTTAAATCTAATGAACCAAATGGATTTGCTCTACAATTTAAATTTTGAAGTTTTTTTGAACTTTTAACATCTATAGATTTCAGCATATTACGAGAACAATTTAGAACTTGAAGATTTGTTAAACCACTAACATTCAGCGTTACGAGATTATTAGTAGAGCAATTTAAATTAGTTAGATTAATCAAATCTGTAAGTTCAAGTGTAATAAGGCTGTTATTTCTACAATTTAATTGTTGAAGACTTGTCAGTCCACTTGTAATTAATTTATTAAGGGTTATATTACTGCAATCTAAACGCGTTAGATTTGACAATCCACTTAAATCTAATGTCGAGATATAAGAACTATTATCATGACAATCTAAATCAATGAGATTTTTCAATCCCCCTAAATTCAAGGATGAAAAATTATTACTTGAACAATTCAAAATTTGAAGATTTGTTAAACCACTCAAATTAATTGAAGATAGGTAATTAATATCACAAAATAAAACTCGAAGGTTATTCAAGCCTGCAATATTTAATGAACTAATTTGATTATTTGAACAATATAAGTTTTGAAGATTTATCAAACCTCCTAAATCTAGAGAAGTAATTTTGTTGTTTGAACAATTTAAACTTTGCAGATTGGTAAAACTCAAAACACCTTGTAATGAAGAAAGTGTCGAATTACTCATATCTAAATAACTAACTTGCAATGCCTCAGTAAGTTCAATTTGATTATTATAATTAGAATCTATTCTAAAATAATTTCCTAGTAAATTTTTAGCTATTGTATTTCCCGAACTTGCCGAAAGCAACTTTGATTTAAAATTCGAATCAGGAAAATTAATAATCTGGGCACTCAAACCATTAAAAAAACAAAGAGCTAACAACAAAAAGTAGATTTTTTTCATCAGTAATTTTTAAAAAATCAAATATATACTTTTGGATTTAGTTAACACCTTTTCTTATTAAATAAATCTTACAAAGCACAAAAAAAAGTCCCACATTGCTGTGGGACTTTCTATATTCAAAAAATCAAGAAATTATTTTTTCTCTGATTTTTCCATTTTAGCTTTCAATGCAGCTAACATATCATTGTTATCTCCTAAAGTTGCAGCTGGTGCATTAGTAGATGAACCTGAATTGTTTTCTGAAGCTGATTTCACATTTTTCTCTTCTTCTTCACGGAAGATAGCAGTGTGAGATGCAACTACTCTTTTGAATTCTTTGTTGAATTCGATTACTTTGAAATCAGCTGTATCGCCTTTTTTCAATTTCTTTCCGTCTTCTTTTTCAAGGTGACGAGTTGGAATGAAAGCAACGATATCATCTCCGAATTCTACAGTAGCTCCTTTGTCAACAATCTCAGAAATTTCACCATTGTGGATAGTTCCTACAGCGAATGAATCTTCGTACTGATCCCAAGGATTAGCAGTAGTTTGTTTGTGACCTAAAGATAATTTACGTCCGTCAACATCCAACTCTAATACTACAACGTCAAGTTTTTCACCAACGTTTACGAATTCAGATGGGTGTTTGATTTTCTTAGTCCAAGATAAGTCAGAGATGTAGATTAATCCATCAATTCCTTCTTCTAATTCTACGAAAATTCCAAAGTTTGTAAAGTTTCTAACGATACCTGTATGCTTAGAACCTACTGGGTATTTAGCAGTGATATCAGTCCAAGGATCTTGAGACAATTGTTTGATACCTAATGACATTTTACGGTCATCTCTATCTAAAGTTAAGATAACAGCTTCAACAACATCACCAACTTTTACGAAATCTTGAGCTGAACGCAAGTGCGTAGACCAAGACATTTCAGAAACGTGGATTAAACCTTCAACACCTTCAGCAACTTCGATAAATGCACCGTAATCAGCGATTACAACTACTTTACCGTTTACTTTATCACCAATTTTCAAATCAGCATTTAAAGCATCCCATGGGTGAGCGTTTAATTGTTTCAATCCTAATTGAATTCTTGTTTTCTCATCATCGAAATCAAGGATTACAACGTTCAATTTTTGATCTAATTCAAGAACCTCAGATGGGTGGTTGATTCTAGACCAAGAAAGGTCAGTAATGTGAATCAATCCATCAACTCCACCTAAGTCAATAAACACACCATAAGAAGTAATGTTTTTAACAACACCTTCTAATACTTGTCCTTTTTGTAATTGACCAATGATTTCTTTTTTCTGGATTTCAATATCCGCTTCAATAAGCGCTTTGTGAGATACAACTACGTTTTTAAATTCGTGGTTAATTTTCACAACTTTGAACTCCATCATTTTGTTTACGTATACATCGTAATCTCTAATTGGCTTAACATCAATTTGAGATCCTGGTAAGAACGCTTCAATTCCGAAAACGTCAACGATCATACCACCTTTAGTTCTGCATTTAACAAAACCATTAACGATTTCACCTGTTTCGTTAGCCGAAATAACTCTATCCCAAGATTTGATAGTACGTGCTTTACGGTGAGATAATACTAACTGACCTGTTTTATCCTCACGGATGTCAATTAATACCTCAACAGTATCACCTACTTTTAATGCTGGGTTGTAACGGAATTCATTCAATGAAATTACACCTTCAGATTTAGCGTTGATATCAACGATAACGTCTCTATCTGTAATTCTTACAACTGTACCTTCTACAACTTCTTCTTGATCAGTTGCAA
This sequence comes from Flavobacterium erciyesense, assembly GCF_018069925.1. Classification (GTDB taxonomy): domain Bacteria; phylum Bacteroidota; class Bacteroidia; order Flavobacteriales; family Flavobacteriaceae; genus Flavobacterium; species Flavobacterium erciyesense. The sequence goes on from NZ_JAGPXB010000008.1 coordinate 116,482, forward strand.
TAAAAGTTTTAGAAACTAATTCTTCAAACTCTAATAAGTTTTTTTCATCAACAGCATCAATACCTTCTTCGAAATTGTGCCAGTTAAAATTTGCTAAAAACTCTTCTTGTGATTTTACTTGTTCAGACATGCTGATTAAAAATTTGTATTCTGTATTTTCTCGAGTTTCATAATGTGATAGAAAACAGCAGAAGTTGTTGGTATAATTTACTGCAACCCAATGGAAACTCTTATTCACCAAAAGGTGTGCAAAAGTAACACATTAATCTTAAACCACAAAACTTTACACAAAAGTTAATCATTTGACTATCAGGAGCGAATAAATTGGCTTTTTTTGCCGAGAAAGTTCCCGCTTTCCGCTCTATCTTTTACAGTCCTTTCCCTTCGCTGCCGCGAACAGCAAGCCCTGTAAAAGGATGCCGCTGCAATCGGGGCTACAAAGGGAATTAGGGCATTTTTGGAATAAAAAAAACCCGATACAAATTGGCATCGGGTTTTAGATTTATTTTAGTGACTAATTTGCTCTACATCTTCAGGATTGTGCTCGTGTTTGAACAAAACCGCGAAAGCTATTGCAATTGCCAATGCGTATAGTGCAAAAGCCAGCCAAATCGTATGCCAATCTTTCATTAGTACAACCGAATCAAAAAAGCCATCTGCTCCTATTTTTTTGCCCTGACTAGTAACAAACTCAGCCATTTTTGCATTAGTAGGTTCGGTTTGTAAGAAAGCAGCTAAATCAGCAGTTCCTGTAAATGACTTTGTAAAATATTTATCAATTGCCCAACCTGAGGTAAAACTTCCTAAAACCGCTCCTACTCCATTGGTCATCATCATAAACAATCCTTGCGCTGACGATCTGTTTTTAGCATCAGTATTCGTTTCAACAAATAACGATCCTGATATATTAAAGAAATCAAATGCCATTCCGTACACAATACACGACATAATAATCATCCATAAACCGCTTGTTGGGTCTCCGTAAGCAAACAACCCAAAACGCAATACCCAAGCCAACATACTAATTAACATTACTTGTTTGATACCAAAACGCTTCAAGAAAAACGGAATTGCCAATATAAACAAGGTCTCAGAAATTTGAGAAATCGACATTATAATTGTAGAATATTCCACTACAAATGAATCGGCGTATTTAGGAAAATGCTTGAACTCATCCAAAAAAACATCTCCATAAGCGTTTGTTAATTGCAAAGCACCTCCCAAAAACATAGAGAAGATAAAAAACAAAGCCATTTTATAATTTGCAAATAATTTAAACGATTCTAATCCTAAGGTCTCCATTAAAGAAGCATTCTCTTTAGACAATCGTTGTGGTTTACATGGCGGCAAAGTAAAGGCATACAAACCAAGTGCCACCGCTGCCAAACCTGCAATGTAAAATTGATAGGCCGTGGCTTTATTTCCTGTTAAGTTGGTAATCCACATTGCTGCGATAAAACCAATAGTTCCAAAAACTCGGATAGGCGGAAAACTCTTAACCACATCCAAACCGTTTGTTTTTAACGCATTGTATGAAATTGAATTACTCAAGGCAATTGTTGGCATATAACAACACATAGCCAATAACATAATGTAAATAAAATTTTCAGGAGTAGTTACTTGAGGAATATAAAACAAAACTGCAGCGTACAATATATGTAACGCTCCATATAACTTTTCAGCATTGATCCATCGGTCTGCTAAAATACCCGTAAGCGTTGGCATAAATAAAGAGGCGATTCCCATGGTACTAAAAACCAATCCAAACTGAGTTCCCTCCCATCCTTTCGTACCAAACCAATAATTTGCAATTGTAATTAACCAAGCTCCCCAAACAAAAAACTGGAGAAAACTCATTATTACCAATCTATTTTTAATTCCCATGAGATGAATTGTTTTATATACTTTAAAAAATTTACAAGGCGTAAATCTACCATTAAAAATGAAATCTGCAAATAATTAAATGTTTTTAGTACGCTGCGCTACCAAATCTAAAACAACTGCAAATTGCTGCTCACGTGTCAAAGCAGAATTATCTACCGCAATGGCATCATAAGCCATTACCAAAGGCGAATCGTCTCTGTGTGTATCAATATAATCGCGCTCTTCTACATTTTTAAGCACCTCTTCGTAAGTCACTGCATCACCTTTTGCTACCAGCTCATCAAATCGTCGCTGCGCACGAGTAGTTGCGCTAGCAGTCATAAACACTTTCAGTTCTGCATCTGGAAAAACAACGGTACCAATATCGCGACCGTCCATAACAATGCCTTTGTTTTTGCCCATTTCTTTTTGTTGCTCGACCAACTTGGCTCTAACTTCAGAAACTTCGGCAATTTTGCTCACAAAATTTGACACTTCTATGGTTCTAATTTCCTTTTCTACAAGTACGCCATTCAAATACATTTCGGCAAAACCCAAAGCCTGATTAAACTGAAACTGCAATGAAATATTTGGCAAATCATTCACAAGAGCAGCAACATCAAAGCCAGCACTTGTAATATATTCTTTTTGCATCGCGTAATAAGTCACCGCACGATACATAGCACCCGTATCTACATATACGTATCCCAAATGTTGCGCCAACTGTTTGGCCAAGGTACTTTTTCCCGTTGATGAAAAGCCATCAATAGCAATGGTAATTTTATTTGTCAAAATAATTTATTTATTGATTGTTGAAACAATTGTTTTATTCTTGAAAGTTGATGGAGAGTCCAAAAAGACTCGTGTTACCAGCAAGCGTATATCTTGAGTAGGAATAATTGAACTTGAGCTTGTTTAATTTGAGTCCAAAACCTACTGATAATCCCGAAAAATTGCGCTGCTCCACAATTCGCAACTCCTCGCCTCGCCTAAAATTATATCCCAAACGCAGGTTGAAACCTCGGTTAGGAAATAACTCTACCCCAGCAATTACGTGTCTCAATGCGTTGTTTACAAATGAAACTTTTTCAGGAGTTGCTGTTCCATCAAATGATTGCTCCGCTCTTGCGGGATTTGAAAAGGAAACATTCCACTGTTGTAAATTCTCTAAAGTCAAATGCCAACGTATTGGAACATTTTCTAGCTCTTGTGACACTCCAACTAAAATTTCTAATGGCAACTTTTCTCGAATACCATTATAGGTTGAAAATTGAGTACCGATATTTCGTATGGCCAACGCCCAATTTACATCATTGCGTTCGTCAATATACAAGGCTCCTAAATCTAAAGCGCCGCCAAATGATTGGTAGGTTTCTAAACTTGAAGATATTAATTTAGCACTAGCGCCAATATGCAAATCGGTATAGGGAACGTTATACGCATAACCCATTGAAAGCGCTACTTCGCTACCCGAAAACGACTCTGTTGGTTGGCCTTGCTCATCATAACCTTCAAAACTACCGTAATTGATATAATTAATACCCGCTTGAAAAGTTTGAATGTGCCTGTCATAAGTATAAGCGTACGATGCCGTACCGTAGGTAAGTTCTCCAAAATAACTTCCGTAATTTATGGCTAACTGATTGTGCATTTCTGGATTGATGGTGGCTGGATTGTAATGCGCCTGATTGACATCGTTATCATAAATAGTCAATACTTTACCACCCAATGCGGCTTGTCTTGGCGAAGCTACTAAGTTTAAAAATTGATATACCGTTTGACCACCTATCTGCCCGATGGATGCGCTGCCGTAGAGTAACAAACTGGATATCATTAATTTTTTAAACATGTCTTAGGAGCGCAAAAGTACAAAAATGACAACGCTTGTGCGAAGATATTATTTTTTAGAAAAAGAAAAGTTTAAAATGATACAATTCAGTCTTTAAAATCGACAGTTGAGTAGGCTTTGTTTTGCGACAAATTATCCTCGCCCTACTTTTGACATGAAATTAAAACCTAAAACTCAACTATCATGAAAAAATTACTTATCAGCAGTTTATTACTTTTAGCAACAATAGCCACGCAAGCGCAAATGGATGACAAATTTTACTATCCTAAAAAAGCAAAAACAATCACAATTGATTCTTTACAATTCAAGGAGCAAAATTATTTTATAGAAAAAGACACTATTAACACCATTGTTTTATCGCCAAAACAAAAAGCAAAGCAAGCAGTTGTGCTTTATTTCCAAGGTGCAGGAGGCAATTGTATGAATTATGCAGGCTATGTAAAACCTTTGGTAAATGACGGATATACCGTGATCATGATCAGCATGAGAGGATACGGAAAATCAAGTGGTAAACCCACGCACCTCAACATTGCAGCAGATGCTCAAACTGTTTTTAATGAAATTCAAAAAAATCCCGACTTCAAAAACAAAAAAATCATCATTTACGGCGCATCAATGGGAACGCAAGTTGCGGTAAATTTAACCAAAAACAACCAAGATAAAATAAGCGGATTAATTGTAGATGGCGTTATAAGCTCCTTTACAGAAATCGCGGTAAGTAAAACTCCCGAGGCACAACATCAAATGATTCGTATGTATGTAACTTCGCCTTATTCTGCTGCAGAAGACATCAAAAACATACAATCAGTACCTGTTTTGTTTATTCATTCTAAAACCGACAAAGACGTTCCTTTCAGCCAATGCGAAACGGTTTTCAACAACACCAAATCAAAAAAAGAGCTTTGGATTTACGAAGGCGATCACCTACAAGCGCCAAAACTTTATCCTTCTCTTTTGGTAGAAAAAACAAATGCGCTCTTGAAGTTGTAGAATAAAATATGTATCGATGAAAAAATCCAAATTCAACAAGCTTTTTACTAGCTGTCGAATTTGGATTTTAAACTTTTAATTGAAAACGTTTTTACAACGTCTTGGCATTTTTAACTTTCTGATCGGTTAAAGCAAACTCAAGAACTTCGCTCATCTCCTTCACATAATGAAATGTCAATCCTTGCAAATATTCTGGCTTGATCTCATCAATATCGTTTTTGTTTTCGTGACACAAAATGATTTCTTTGATATTAGCTCTTTTGGCTGCCAAAATCTTTTCTTTGATTCCGCCTACAGGCAATACTTTGCCACGTAAGGTAATTTCGCCCGTCATCGCTAAATTTTTCTTCACTCTTTTTTGAGTAAATAAAGAGACCAACGAAGTTAACATTGCGATACCTGCACTTGGTCCGTCCTTAGGTGTTGCTCCTTCTGGTACGTGCAAGTGAATGTTGTATTTGGACAAAATTTCCGACTCTAATCCTAACAATTTTGTGTTGGCTTTGATGTATTCTAGCGCTATTGTAGCCGATTCTTTCATCACCGTACCCAGATTTCCTGTAATGGTCATGCTTCCTTTTCCAGGAGAAAGTAACGATTCAATGAATAAAATATCACCACCAACCGAAGTCCAAGCTAGTCCCGTAACTACACCCGCCACTTCGTTGTTTTCGTATTTATCTCTCTCTAAACGTGCTACGCCAAGAGTTTTTACCAAATCTTCATCGGTAACTTTTTTATTGTACTCCTCTTCCATTGCAACTGATTTCGCAGCATTGCGAATCACTTGCGCAATTTTACCTTCAAGACCACGTACGCCCGATTCTCTTGTATAGCCTTCCACAATTTTTTCTAATTGTTTTTTACCAATAGTCAAGTCTTTTGATGTTAATCCGTGTTCTTTTAACTGTCTTGGAAACAGATGCTGGCGTGCAATTTCTACCTTTTCTTCAATGGTATATCCTGACATTTTTATGATTTCCATACGGTCACGCAATGCGGGCTGAATGGCTGCCATATTATTTGAAGTGGCAATAAACATTACTTTTGAAAGATCATAACCCATTTCTAGGAAGTTATCATAAAAAGAATTGTTTTGCTCCGGATCTAGTACTTCCAACAAAGCCGAAGATGGATCTCCTTGATGGCTATTTGACAATTTATCAATTTCATCTAAAACAAAAACCGGATTTGATGTTCCTGCTTTTTTCAAACTTTGAATGATTCGTCCTGGCATAGCACCAATATAAGTTTTTCGGTGTCCACGAATTTCAGACTCATCGCGCAAACCACCTAATGAAATACGCACATATTCTCTACCCAAAGCTTCTGCAATAGAACGACCAATTGAGGTTTTACCCACACCTGGAGGTCCTGTTAAACAAATAATTGGAGACTTCATGTCATTTCGCAATTTTAAAACTGCCAAATGTTCAATCATTCTTTTTTTGACATCTTCTAGTCCAAAATGATCGCGATCTAGAATTTTCTGTGCTCTTTTTAAATCGAAATTATCCTTTGAAAATTCATTCCAAGGCAAATCTAAAAACAACTCCAAATAATTGCGCTGAATACCAAAATCAGGTGCTTGCGGATTCATGCGACGCATTTTCGAAAGTTCTTTTTCAAAATGCTTTTTGGTTTTATCATCCCATTTTTTCTTGAGTGACTTTTGAAGCATTTCGTCCATTTCTTCTTCTTGCGAAACGCCACCTAATTCCTCTTGAATAGTTTTTATTTGCTGATGCAAAAAGTACTCTCGCTGCTGCTGATCTAAATCAAAACGTACTTTAGATTGAATATCGTTTTTCAACTCGAGTTTTTGCAACTCAATATTCATGTAACGAAGCGTTTCTAAAGCCCTGCCTTTTAACTCATTGATAGCCAATAAATCTTGTTTTTCTTGTACTAACAAGTTCATGTTCGAAGTCACAAAATTGATTAAAAACGACTGACTTTCAATGTTTTTAATTGCAAATGTAGCTTCGCTAGGAATACTCGGGCTTTCTTTAATGATTTGAATGGCCAACTCTTTCATCGAGTCTAAAATAGCTATAAATTCTGTATCATTTTTAGCTGGACGTTCTTCGGGAACTTCTTTAATTTGAGCAGTCATGTATGGCAACTCTTCGACAATATCTTCAATTTCGAATCGCTTTTTACCTTGCAAAATCACGGTTACATTGCCATCAGGCATTTTTAGTACACGTAAAATTCGGGCAACAGTACCTATTTTATGAATGTCGTTTTTAGTAGGGTCTTCATCTTCTTCATTGATTTGAGCCACAACACCAATCGTTTTTCCTGCAGCGTTAGCATCGTTGATCAGTTTGATAGATTTATCGCGACCCGCAGTAATCGGAATAACAACACCAGGAAACAAAACCATGTTGCGCAATGGCAAAATAGCTAACAATTCCGGTAAAGCTTCGTTATTCATTTCCTCTTCGTCTTCGGGAGTTAAAAGTGGAATTAAATCTGCATCAGAATCAAATTCTTGAAGTGACAGATTGTCAATAGTAAGTATTTTATGATTTGACATATTATTATTTAAGTCTTTTTGTCATTAATTATTATAAAAGCGACACCAATTTGAGTTCTACACTTTTGAATATTGCTTAAAATCAAAGCAAAGACCTTCAAATTAGAATGTCCCTTTACGGTTCAATCACTATGCCAAAAGAACGTATCTTTCGGTTACAAAAAAAGCATCAATGCTATTTTAATCCATTTTAAAATACAAAGTAAAGTCAATTATAATATTTTTTACAAAAGTGTAACAATACCAAATTTTCAAAGTCTCTTTAAATAACTAGCTTAAACTATTTGAATTCAAAAGAAAACCATATCGACGACTTGATTGCAAGTTGCAAACAAAACAATCAAAAAGCACAATTCGAAATTTACAATCGATATGCAAAGGCTATGTATAATGTAGCGCTCCGCATTGTAAAGGACAGCCATTATGCCGAAGATGTGATGCAAGAAAGTTTCTTGAAAGCCTTTACTAAAATTGACGATTACAAACAAGAAGTGGCTTTTGGTGCTTGGCTTAAAAGAATAGTTGTCAATCGAAGTATCGATTTTTTGAAAAAAAACAATGTTTTTAAAACAGAAGATTTGGAAAATACCATTTTCAAACTGGAAGATCAAACTGAAAATTGTGTCGATATAGTCGAATTTAAAGAGCTAAAAGTAAAACAAATTATAGACTGTATTGGAACACTTAAATACAATTATCAAGTGGTATTGAGCTTGCATTTTATTGAAGGTTACGACCAAGAAGAAATTAGCGAAATATTACAGATAAGTTATGCCAATGTGAGAACCACATTGAGTAGAGCAAAAGAAAATTTACGAAAAAAACTGGAGGAATTATGAAAAAGGAAAATGAAAATTGGAATGAATTATTTGAAACTTGGCAAGACGAATGGGATGTAACACCATTGCCAGAAGGTCACGAGAACAGATTTAAAAATAAACTCAAACAAAAAAAATCATTTAAAAAGTATTTGATTCCGTTAAGTATTGCTGCTTCACTATTGCTAATGATGACAATCACACTTTTCAATAAAGCAGCACCGCCAACGCCCAACTTGCATTTTGCATCTCAAGAAACCAAGCAAACCGATTCGATTTTTACAGTAATAATCAAAAAAGAGCTGGATAAACTCAATGAAAAAGAATCGCCTGAAAACAAAAAAATAATTGCCGATGCTTTACAGCAAATGAAAGTTCTTGATGCAGATTATGAAAAAATAATTCTAGAACTCGAGAAAAATGGCGAAAGCAAACCCATTTTACAGGCTATGATTGCCAATTTACAAACCCGAATTTCATTTTTGCAAACGGTGCTTCAGCACATTGAAGAAAACGAACGAAAAATAAACATACCCGATGAAAAAACAATGTAAACTACTTCTTCTACTGCTTTTTCTTCCATTTTTAGCGCAAGCGAATTCAGATGATTTTGCACACAGCAAGCAAAAAAATATTAAAAAAGCATATTATGTCAACGCTGATGCCTCGGTAGCAATTGACAATTCCTACGGAAATATAACCGTAACTACTTGGAATCAAGATATCATCGAAATTGATGTTTTAATAAAAGTAAGTGGGGATAATGAAAAATATGTAAACCAGCGAATTGATAATATTTCAGTTACTATCACAGCCTTAAAAAATCTGGTAAGTACCAAAACTATTCTTGAAAACACTTCATACAGCGGAAAAAGTAAAAACAACAACTTTGAAATCAATTACACCATTAAAATTCCCACTAAAGGAAGTGTTAAATTAGTAAACAAATACGGTTCTATATTGGTTGCCGATATCAATGCTGATGCCGATATCACATGCAAATACGGAAAAGTGACTATGGGAAATGTATCAGGAAATAGTGAATATAATTTAGAGTATTGTTCTAATTCTAGCATGAGTTCATTGCGCACGGGAACAATACAGGCCAAATACTCGAGTATAAAAATCGCCGAAGTTGGCAAACTCGATTTAAACGCTGATTATACTGATGTAGAAATTACCAACGCTGACATGATCAGATACGATTGCACGTACGGAAAAATTAAATTTGATGCAGTTCATGTTCTTGAAGGTACAGGTAATTATTTAACCATCCGTCTTGGCGAAGTGTCCAACGCCTTAAAACTAGCTACACAATATAGTTCATTGACCGTTCAAAACCTTTCTGCTAAAGCCAATAATGTAAGCATAAAAGGCGATTATACCGGAATTAATTTAGGATATCACCCTAATTACGCATTTGACTTTGATGTCACTCTAAAATACGCTAATTTTAAATATTCATCTAATTTAGAAATAGATAACAAAGAAGAAGTTTCAAATAATAAACGCTACGAGGGGTTTCATAAAAAGCGAGGACAAAACACAATCACAATTACATCCGGATACGGAAATGTTGCATTAACACAAAACCAATAGACAACAATAACTATGAAAAAGACAAAACAATTAGCACTTACTTTGGCCATTTTAGCAACTTCTTTTGCGCAAGCGCAAAGGTCTAGCAAAGGAAAAATAACAGGAAATGGCAACGTAATTACCCAACAAAAAACTACTGCAAGTTATGATGGAATTGCTGCAACAGGCTTTTTTGATGTGGTTTTAGTCGAAGGAAAAGAGGGCAACATTACCATAAAAGGCGAAGAAAATTTACTAGAATACATCAACATTTCAGTTGAAAATAATCAATTGAAGATTGCATCCGAAAAAAACAAATACATCAGCCCAAGTAAAGGAAAAGAAATTATCATCACAGTTCCTTTTGAGTCCATTTCAAAGGTGGCGATGACTGGATCAGGTGATGTTACCACAAAAAATCCTATTGAATCAAAATCTTTTCAAGTTCAATTAACTGGTTCTGGTGATATGAATTTAGATGTGCGTGCTACCAACGTTGATGTAACTTTAACTGGGTCTGGCGACATTAATTTAAGTGGCTCTACTGCTAAAATTACCACCGTATTAAGTGGTTCAGGCGATATCGACACTAGCAAACTGAAAGCACAAAATGCTGATGCAACAGTTTCAGGTTCTGGAGATACTACCGTTTATTGCACCGAAATGATTCGCGCGCGAGTTTCAGGATCGGGTGATATTCAATACAAAGGCGACCCAAAGAAAAAAGATACTAAAGTAAACTTCTCTGGCTCAATTTCTAAGGCCTAGTAAGAAATATTTAAAATTATAGAAAGGTGTTTTAGTTATCTAAAGCACCTTTTTTTGGTACTTTATTTAACAAAACAATCGCCGTTAGAAAAAACAACGCTAAAATTACGATAGCTGTTCGAGGGCTTCCGGTTACTTGATCTACAACACCGTAAACAATCATTCCAATTACAATTCCTATTTTCTCGGCTACGTCATAAAAACTAAAAAATGAAGCTGTGTCTTCTGTCTCCGGCAATAATTTTGAATACGTACTGCGAGACAAAGACTGAATTCCGCCCATTACCAATCCAATACAACCAGCCATAATATAAAATTCTGTAGGTTGTGTAATGAAATAAGCCAATGCACATAAAACCAACCAAATGCTATTGATTGCAATTAGAGTTGGAATATTACCAAAACGACCTGATGCCTTTGATGTTAAAAAAGCGCCCAAAACTGCTACTAATTGAATCAATAAAATACATATTATTAGCCCAATGGTTCCCTCCTCTTTTGTACTCCATTCTATTTCTTGAGCACCAAAATAGGTGGCTACCAACATCACCGTTTGAACAGCCATACTTGACACGAAAAAACTACGCAAGTAGCGCGACAGCGGAATATTTTGTTGTAGTAACTGCCAAACTTTTTTTAATTCTTTGAAGCCGTTAAAAACAACTGATTTACTGATTTTTTGATTTTTAACCGCACTTCCTTTCGGTAAAAAGTAATACGAATATTGACTGAATAAAACCCACCAAACACCCACCATTACAAAGGAATAACGCATGGCTTTCATGGCTGCCTCGCCATCGGTTCCTGTTATGCCAAACAATTTTGGCTTCATGATCATCCCAAGATTGATGACTAATAAAATCACACTTCCCACGTAGCCCATTGAATACCCTTTGGCACTAATGCTATCCTGCTGCTCCGGAAAAGCAATATCTGGCAAATACGAGTTGTAAAATACCAAACTGCCCCAATAACCTATCAAACCCAAGAAATAAAACAATAAACCGGTATAAATGGAATCCAAATTAAACCAATACAATCCCATACACGAGAGTGCACCCATGTAACAGAAGAATTTCATAAACGACTTTTTGTCGCCTAAATAATCAGCTATTCCGGAAAGTAAGGGAGACAAAAACGACACAACTAAAAAAGCAAATGCAGTAACGAAACTAATTAAGGCAGAGTTTTTTAAATGCAAACCAAAAACATCTATGTAATGATCACGCTCTGCAAAAAGTGCTTCATAAAAAATTGGAAATACCGCCGAAGCAATCGTTAAGGTATACACAGAGTTTGCCCAATCGTAAAATGCCCAAGCATTTAATAATTTCTTACTTCCTTTTTCAAGCTGTACCATAGAATTTTATTTACTGCACGAATTTATTTCTTTTTCACGTAACTCAAGCCTATTGATATAAAAATTTATCTAAAGATAACCTGAGCTTTTTAGCAAAGTACTTCATGATACAAAATAAAAAAGGCTAACTGTACTCAGTTAGCCTGTATTACTTCTCTAAAAATAAAATTATTTCAAGACTCCAACTTGTGCTGCAATAGCTTTAGCTTCTGGAATAAAAGCTTGTAAATTAGCTATACGAGTTGCATCAGATGGGTGCGTACTCATGAATTCTGGCGGTGCTTGGCCACCAGATTTTGCTGACATACGTTGCCAAAATGCAATAGATTGCTCTGGGTTGTATCCTGCAATAGCCATCAATGTCAAGCCAATTTTATCCGCTTCTGTTTCGTGGTTTCGGCTAAATGGTAACATAACTCCAAATTGTGAACCTAAACCATAGGCTTGACCAATAATTTGCTGCGTTCTTTCACTTTTACCTGATACTCCTACCGCTATTACTTGACCAAGAACCTCTTGAGCTTGTCCCGCACTCATACGTTGTGCGCCATGATCAGCCAAAGCATGTGATACTTCATGCCCCATTACAGTTGCTAATCCTGCATCATCTTTAGTAATTGGTAAAATACCTGAATATACCACAATTTTTCCACCGGGCATACACCAAGCATTGACCTCTTTGCTATCAACTAGTTTATATTCCCACTGATAATCTTTTAGATACTCTGCTTTTCCCAAATAAGTTAAGTATTTTTCTGCTGCTGCTTTAATTCGGAAACCAATCGCTTCCACTTTTCTTGATTCAGCCGTACCCGTAATTACTTTATTTTCTTTTAAAAAAGTTCCGTATTGCTGAAATGAAGATGGGAATAATGCGCTATTCGAAACAATATTAAAATTCTTTTTACCTGTTATCGGATTGGTTGAGCAAGCTACTACAAGTGCAACTACTGCTAATCCTGCTATTAAATTTTTTTTCATGATATTTGGTTTTGATTGACAACAAAAATACAATTAATATTCACGCTCAATTTATACAATTAACAAAAAAAGTAACATCATTTTGTGCTCTAACCTTTGATATGTAATACTGAAAAACTTTTTTCAACAAACAAAAATCCATTTTGAATGTAGAAATTCGAATCTAATGAAACAGCAACTGTATCAATTTCAATGGAACGAATTTCAAAAGGCAAACCAATTAAATTTATTTTGTAGTTCTTGTATGAAGTTTCAAATTTCCCCTCTTTATGTTGCTGAATCATAAGTTCGTTTTCTTTACCCGTTAATTGAAAAGAGAGCAAACTGAACCTGCCTTTTTTATAATCGTAACCGTCTTGTGCGTCTTCGTAAACTACTGATTTTTCTTTTCCATTTTTGAAATAAACGTCTAAAGTCAATTCTTCAAAAGTCAGTTCGCCAACATATTGTTGCACTGGATATTTTGGAATAATAGCACCTGCTTTGACAAAAAGTGGAATTTGATCAAAATCAGTATCAATCCAAAGTTCTTTTCCGCCCGTCATTGCTGTATTATTCCAGTAATTATACCATTGCCCTCGCGGAATGTACAATCTTCGACCCAAAGCATTAGGTTCAAGTATTGGGCATACCATAATTTGATTTCCAAAAATAAATTCGTCGTTACGGTAATGCGTTTGAATATCATCTTGGTCAAAATAAACTAGTGGTTTTAACATCGGAACACCTTCTTTGATATACTGCCAAAACATGGTGTACAAATACGGAAGTAATTGGTACCTCAGATTAACAAATTTTCGAGTAATATTAAGAACCTCTTCATCAAATGCCCAAGGTTCTTGATGCCCATGATCGCCCGAAGAATGCGTTCTACAAAATGGATGAAAGACGCCCAATTGAATCCAACGCGCGTACAACTCCCCCGAAGGTTGCTCTGCAAAACCACCGATATCAGAGCCTGTGAAGCCCATTCCCGAAAGTGATAAACGTTGCACTTGAATATTAGCCAACCACAAATGCTCCCATGTTGCCACATTATCACCTGTCCAAGACGAAGTGTAGCGTTGCGCTCCTGCAAAAGCTGATCTGGTAATGACAAAAGGTCTTTTAGGATAGGCATATCTTTTGACACCATGATAGGTAGCACGCGCCATCTGCGTTCCGTAAATATTATGCGCTTTTCGATGGCTGCAAGGGTTTCCGTCATAATCGTGACGTACATCCATAGGAAATGTTTTGTTTGGCACTTCCATTACAGCAGGTTCATTCATATCGTTCCAAACTCCTTTTACCCCAATATCTGAAACTAGTTCTTTGAATAAAGTTGCCCACCACTCACGTACGACTGGATTGGTAAAATCAGGAAAATTACATTCGCCAGGCCATACTTTTCCTTTCATATACGGCCCATCGGCTCTTTTGCAAAAATAATCTTTAGCTAAAGCTTCTTGGTAAATGGCATATTCCTTATCGATTTTTATGCCGGGATCAATAATTACGATTGTTTTGAATCCATCTTCGGCCAACTCTGCGACCATGCGCTTTGGGTCCGGAAAATGCGACTTGTTCCAGGTAAAACACCTGAAACCATCCATATAATCAATATCTAAATAAATCGCATCACACGGAATTTTTAGCTCTCTGAAAGTCGCTGCAATCTCCTTAACATTGCTCTCCGGAAAATAACTCCACTTGCACTGATGATAACCCAAAGCCCACAAAGGCGGTAGTTCAGGCTTGCCAGTTAAATCAGTGTAAGTAGTAACTACATCCTGCATTTGAGGACCATAAATAAAGTAATAATTCATTTCGCCACCTTCGGCCCAAAAACTAGTTACGTTGCGACGCTCATGGCAAAAATCAAAAAAAGTACGGAAAGTATTGTCAAAGAAAATTCCATAAGATTGCTTGTTGTGTAAGCCAATATAAAAAGGAACTATTTTATACAAAGGCTCTTGATCTTTTTGGTACGCGTACTGATCGGTGGCAAAATTTTCGAGTCGTTTTCCCTTCAAATTCATCTGAGTAGCTTTGTCACCTAAGCCATAAAAACATTCTCCGTCTCTGGAAGTTTTACTCATTTTGACAATGTTTCCGCCATATTCGTAACTTTCTTCCCAATGAAAACCGAGTTCATCTTCAAGAATTACGTGATTGTTTTTGTCTAAAATAGAAACGCGCAAATCAGCTTTTTGAATAATGCAATTCACTTTGCTCGTGGTAATGCAGTAAGATTGCTCTAGTTCATTAAAATCTAAAAAATTATATCCATGTGTATGACTTTTATCAATTGCATACGAAAAATCAGTACTAAAATATCCTTTTGTGGTATATCGAAATCGAATTAAACTATCACGGAGCACCGTAATTTTTAGGATAACATTATTCTCTGAATGAAAATAAAAAGAATCGACGTTTTGTTCTACTAAAACAATTCTTGACGGATAGGTATCTCCTTTGTACTCTAACGAAGTATTTGTAATCATGAGCTGTGTTATTTTGACTAAACCTAGTAAATCGAAAAGCCACTTAAGGTAAATTAAATGGCTTTGGATTTTATTTAAACAATTTTAAAAAGAACTACACTCAAAGGCGGAAGTGTAATTGCAACCGAATAATCTCTGCCATCATAAGGAATGGCTTCAACAGCTAATTTTGAGGTATTCAAAACGCCACTGCCTGCGTATTGCGTGTCATCACTATTGAATATTTCTTGAAGTTTACCCGTACGTGGCATACCAATTTTATAATCCTGACGAACCACTTGGGTAAAATTGCAAACTACAATTACATCCTCACTGGAATTTTTTCCTTTTCTAATAAAAGAGAGTACTGCATTTTGATGATCAGAATAATTGATCCATTCAAAACCACCGCCCTCAAATTGTTTTTCATGAAGGGCTGTTTCTTTTTTGTACAAAGCATTCAAATCGGTAATGAGTTTTTTAATTCCCAAATGTTTGGGTTGCTCGAGCAAATGCCAATCTAAGCTAGCTTCGAAATTCCACTCTTTTTCTTGCGCAAATTCGTTACCCATAAAAAGCAATTTGGCTCCCGGATGTGCAAACATGTAACCGTATAACAATCTGAGGTTTGCAAATCGTTGCCAATCATCGCCGGGCATTCTGCCTAAAATGGATTTTTTTCCGTAAACTACTTCGTCATGAGACAAAGGCAACATAAAATTCTCAGAAAAAGCATAAGTCATCGAAAAAGTCAAATCATTTTGATGGTATTTTCTATAAACAGTTTCTTTTTTGAAATAATCTAAAGTGTCATGCATCCAACCCATCATCCATTTCATCCCAAAACCCAAACCTCCGATAGATGTTGGTCGAGATACCATAGGAAAAGAAGTGCTCTCTTCGGCTATCGTTTGCACACCTTCATAATTAGAATAAACAGCTTCATTAAATTCTTTTAAAAAACTGATCGTTTCTAGATTTTCTCTTCCGCCATAAATATTCGGCTCCCATTCACCATTATTTCTTGAATAATCTAAATATAACATTGAAGCTACAGCATCAACTCGCAACGCATCAACGTGATAGTGATCTAACCAAAATAATGCATTACTTATCAAAAAGGAACGTACTTCGTTTCGTCCGTAATTAAAGACTAAACTTTTCCAATCAGGGTGATAACCTTTTCTTCTGTCAGGATGTTCAAAAAGATTCGATCCATCAAAAAAACCAAGACCATGAGCATCATCCGGAAAATGTGATGGAACCCAATCTAGAATTACTCCAATTTCGGCTTTATGCAATTCATTGACCAATTGCATGAATTCTTGTGGATTACCAAAGCGCGAAGTTGGCGCAAAATACCCAACCAATTGATACCCCCATGAAGGATCGTACGGATACTCCATGATGGGCATAAATTCAACATGAGTAAAACCCATTTCCTTTACATACTTAACCAAATCCTGAGCTAATTCTGCATAGGATAAAAAGCGATTGCCATCAACATGACGTTTCCAAGAGCCTAGATGTACCTCATAAACTGAGTAAGGTTTATCTAAATTATTGTGTTTTTGTCTGTTTTTAATCCAATTACTATCGTTCCATTTGTGCTCTAAATCCCAAACAATTGATGCCGTTTTAGGTGGATGTTCACAATAAAAAGCAAAAGGATCAGCTTTTTCTGCTACAACACCTCCATTATTTGATTCTATAAAATATTTGTACGCAGTTCCCTTTTGCACGCCTGGTATAAAGCCTTCCCAAATACCTGATGAGTCCCAACGTACGAATAGAGCGTGTTCTCCTTTATTCCAGAAATTAAAATCTCCAATCACTGAAACTTGGCGTGCTGATGGTGCCCAAACAGCAAAATAAACACCGGCCACACCATCGATTGTTGTGAGGTGCGCTCCTAATTTTTCATAAAGCCGAAAATGTTTGCCTGCTTTAAATAAATCAATATCAAAATCGGTAAAAAGAGAATGTGTGATAACTGTACTCATAAGAGGTGGATGTGCTGCTAACTAATTGTAAGTAAAAACTTTTTTTGTGTTTAAGATTTATTTAATCTCATAATTATCTGGGATTGTGACTCCTTTTTTAACCACAACAATTCCATCTTTAATGGCGTACAATTCATTTGAAAAATCAGCTAAATGAGCACCGCCACTGATATGAACATCATTTCCGATACGGCAGTTTTTGTCAATTAAAGCATTTTTTAAGAAACATCTTTCTCCAATTCCAACCAATTGGCGTCCGTTATTAATATCGGCGGTCATTTCATCAATATTTTGATAAAAATCATTACCCATAACATAACAATTCTCAATTACTGTTCCTTCTCCAACACGAGAACGAATCCCTATGACAGAATTCATAATTTCTTTGGCATTTAAAATGCAACCTTCAGAAATCAGCGAACGATCAACCATGGTTTTTTGAAATTTAGATGGCGGTAACAAACGAGGTCTGGTAAAAATTTTATTATCGTTGTCAAATAAATTAAACTTAGGTAAATCCTCTGTCAATCCGATATTAGCTTCAAAAAACGAATCAATATTTCCAATGTCAGTCCAGTATCCTTCGTACTGATAGCTTAATATTTTTTTGTTACCAACGGCTTGCGGAATGATCTCTTTACCAAAATCTTTAGTTTCTTTATTGGCCATGATATCAATGAGCAATTGACGATTGAAAATATAAATTCCCATCGATGCTAGGTAGTTTTTACCTTCTGATTTCATTTGTTCACTTACATCAGATTCCCAATCTGGTAATAATTCTTTCGCTGGTTTTTCAATAAACGATTCAATTTCACTAGCGCTATTGGTCTTTAAAATCCCAAATTCTGGGGCATCTTTGGCATTTACTGGCAAAGTTGCAATAGTAATGTCTGCCTCGTTTTTGATGTGCTCTTCAACCATATCATTAAAATCCATTTGATACAATTGATCTCCTGAAAGAATTAAAGCATAATCAAAATCATGATTTAAAAAATGAGGCATACACTGTCTTACCGCATCAGCAGTACCTTGAAACCAAGTGGGGTTATCTGGAGTTTGCTCGGCGGCCAAAATATCAACAAAAGCATGACTAAAAATACTAAAATTATAGGTGTTTTTTATATGCGCATTAAGCGAAGCTGAGTTGAACTGAGTTAAAACGAACATTCTATAAATATCTGAATTCATACAATTAGAAATCGGGATATCTACTAAACGGTACTTTCCTCCAATGGGAACAGCGGGTTTAGAACGTGTCTCAGTAAGGGGGAACAATCGTGAACCTTGTCCTCCACCCAAAATAATGGCAATTACATTTTTCTTTTTAGCTTTCATTATGTGATATAATTAGGTTGTACATTTCTATATATTCTTGACAAACTCGCTCCCAAGAATGATCGGTTTGCATGGCTTTCTTTATTAATTGATTCAAATGCTTTTTGTCTTGAAATAAGTCTACCGCACGACCTATCGAGTAAACTATATCATCTGCCGATGCTTGGTCATGACAAATACCATTACCATCATCGCCAAAATCAATAACAGTGTCGCGCAAACCACCTGTTCGACGAACAATTGGAATGGTTCCGTATCTTAAGGCGTACATTTGGTTTAAACCACATGGTTCCACTCTTGACGGCATCAATATAAAGTCAGAACCAGCATAAATCAAATGTGCTAATTCCTCATTATAACCGATAAAAGTGTTATAGTTACCCTCAAATTCAGTTAAAAGTCCATTTAATTGTTGTTCAATAACTTCATTTCCTGAACCTAAAATTAAGATATTAATAGATTTGTAATGTGCATTCAACGATCGTGATGCAGCTTCAGGTAGTAAGTCTCCGCCTTTTTCGTCAAAAAGTCTGCCTATAAAACTGAATAATGGCTTTTCGGGATCGAAATTAAAAAGGGAACATAATTTGTTCTTGTTTTCTTGCTTTCCTTTCTGAACAGTAGTCAAAGAATAATTTTTTGCAAGCATTACATCCTTTGCAGGATCCCAAACCTCAATATCTATTCCGTTCAAAATACCACGCGATTTAGATCTGACAGAGTTAAAAAGCGACTCTAAACCGTTAGCAAAATAATTTATTTCATTTAGGTAACTCGGAGAAACAGTCGTTACACCACCTGCGCATTTGACTGCAACAGCTAATGAATTGATACAATTGTCCCACTCTAAAAGTTTTACATGTTCTAAATCAAAAGGCGGTAAATAATACAATTTATCAAATCCAAATTGACCCTGATATAGTCCATTATGAATAGTAATCATAGTAGATATTGACCGTAATTTGGCATATTTATGACAATACAAGGTCATAAAAGGAATTAATCCTGTATGATGATCGTGACAGTTAAGCACATCTGGAATTTCTGCTCGACCTACAATCCAATCAAGTGTAGCTATTTGAAAAGATAAAAAACGCTCTATATCATCCTGATAACCATAAACTTGTTTTCGATCAAATAATTCAGGAATCTCAATCAGGTAAAGTTCGAAACCTAATTCATCAACTATTTGTTTGAGCACACTAAACGGAAAATTAAAATGCCCTAAAGTTACATTGCCCCAATGTACACATTCAAACTGATTTTCAGTTCTAAATTTAGTATCATAACAAGGCATTATAACCCTAACTTGATGACCCGCATTACATTGATATTTCGGTAAGGCACCCACCACGTCTGCCAAACCACCTACTTTTGCAACTGGATAACATTCGGCACTGATATGAAAAATTTCCATCGTGATAAAATCTATTTGAATTATTAAATTATTCCATTTTTAAACAAGCAATTTTTATAAGAAAGCTAAACCCAACAACTTTATAACTTTGTCTTTTCAACTACAACTTAAAAATACTACTTTTATGTTTTTCTAAATTTAGTAAAAAAAATACCAAAAACTCGACCGACTTGAAAATTTAATAAAATGACAAAAAAAAGTTCTCCTGCTACTGAATCATTGAAAATTCCTAAAATTATAGTGGTCCCAACTAAATTAATCTCTTTATTATCTGAGAGATTAACAGTGCTTTTAATTGCGAAAATTTTTACTACACCAGTAAAACACAAAATTCCCAAAAGAGAATTTCAAATGCTGCAAAAAAGCGGTAAAAGAAAGCTATATATTCCCTCTTTGAATCAAGATATTCAACTTTATGAAAACGGTGCATTCAATAAAAAAATCTTAATAGTTCATGGTTGGTCAGGCAGAGGGACACAATTGTTTAAAATATCAGATAATCTTCTTGCCGAAGGCTATTCAACCATAAGTTTTGACGCCCCAGCTCATGGCGCTTCCGCAGGAAACTCAAGTTTGATGGGAGATTTCATTGAATCTATACTTCAAATTGATAAAACTATGGGGCCTTTTGATGCCATTATTGGACACTCATTAGGAGGTATGGCTGTACTTAATGCTATGAAACAAGGTTTAAAAGTTACATGTGCTGTCGCTATTGGCAGCGGTGACATCATCGAAGAAGTGATAGAGAACTTTGTAAAAAAATTAGGTTTAAATTCAAAATATGCACCTTTACTAATAGGTCATTTTGAAAAAAAACTAGGTACAAAAATGAGTGAGCATGCCGCTTTCAGAGCCGCAAGCACAATTACAGTTCCTGTTTTGGTTCTGCACGATAAACATGATCCAGAAGTTCCTGTAACAACTGCACACCATATTTATAAGCATTTAAACAAAGGCGAATTAGAACTTACAGAAAATTTAGGACATCGAAAAATACTGGGAAATGCTGCCGTAATCTCTAAAATTATTACATTTATAAAAAGTCAAGAACTCAATTAAAAAGACAGTTATGAAATATCCAATAATAAAATCCGAGCAAGAGTGGAAAGAACAGCTTGGTGAAGAACGTTTTCGCATACTACGCTTAAAAGGCACCGAATATCCTCATACAGGGACTTATAACTTACACTTCGAAAAAGGAACTTACACCTGTGGAGCTTGTCATGAGCCTTTATTTGAAAGTGATTCAAAATTTGATGCACATTGTGGTTGGCCTTCATTTGATGAATCGATTCCAGGAAAAGTTCAATACATAGAAGATTCTTCACACGGCATGAAACGCACAGAGATTTTGTGTGCAAATTGTGGAAGCCATTTAGGACATGTTTTTAATGATGGCCCTACAAAAACAGGTCAAAGATATTGCGTCAATTCTTTATCCATAGATTTTAAAGAATAAAAAAATCATTAGCATTGCAGTTCTAATAAAAAAGGGTACCTAAATACCCTTTTTTACATTTGTAAGTTATGCTAAAAATGACTTTTTAAATGATGGCTTAACTCGTTTCTTGGTTGCTTGCTCAAATGCAAATCCTAATCCAATCAATTTCCCTTCTTGATATGGAGTACTAAAAAATGACAACCCTACAGGTAAATCATAAACCTGTCCACAAGGAACCGTAATATGTGGAAAACCAGTAACTGCAGCAGGTGATGTAAGTGAATAACTGCCCCATTTATCTCCGTAGACAGTATCAATACTACAAGAAGGTCCCATCGTTATACCACAAATTGCATCAAGTTTATTACTTTCAAAAACAGATTTTAAGAAAAATTTATTTTGAGTATTGCTAATTGATAAAGCTTCCGTATATTTCTTATCGGACAGAGCTCCTTTTTCTTCGGAACTTTCTAATGTTTCTTGTTTAAAAAATGGCATTGCTTCTTTTTCATTGGTTTTATTAAACGCTATGACATCCTTTAAATTTTTAACTTTTCCATTAGCAGAGGCTAAGTATTTATTGACTCCATCTTTAAATTCATACTGCAGTACTTCAAATTCTGATTGCCCAGTAGCATTAATTTTATCTATATAATCTATCTCTACAACTGTTGCTCCTTGTTTCCTCAAAATCGCAATAGCTGCATCTAACAAAGAGTTAATAGCGGAATTTGTACCTTGCGGCTTCTTCTCAATACCTATTCTTTTACCCTTAAGTGCATTAACATCTAAAAACTGAGTATAATCTTTTTCTATTTTTCCTTTGCTTTCTCTTGTAATGGTATCCAAAGGATCAATACCTGTAATTGCAGAAAGCAGTATAGCAGCATCTTCAACAGTTCTTGCCATCGGACCTGCGGTATCTTGAGTTGCAGAAATTGGAATGATACCACTTCTACTAACAAGCCCAACAGTAGGTTTAATCCCAACAATACCGTTTACAGATGAAGGACATACAATAGAGCCATCTGTTTCGGTACCAATAGCTACAACACATAAATTTGCTGAAACTGCGGTACCAGAGCCAGCACTTGAACCACAAGGATTACGATCTAAAAAATAAGGGTTTTTAGTTTGACCACCTCTACTGCTCCATCCAGAACTAGATTGAGTGGAACGGAAATTTGCCCATTCACTTAAATTAGTTTTACCTATTATAACAGCGCCAGCTTCACGTAATTTGCTAACTATAAAAGCATCTTTTTTGGCAATATTCCCACCAAGCGCTAGAGCTCCTGCTGTAGTTTGCATTTTGTCAGCAGTATCAATATTATCCTTGATTAAAACGGGAATTCCATGCAAAACCCCACGTTTTTTTCCGTTTTTCATCTCAACATCCATTGCTTTAGCAATTTCTAAAGCCTCAGGATTAACCTCAATAACAGAATTCAATTTTGCACTATTTTTGTCAATTGCCTCAATTCTATTTAAGTACAGAGTAACTAATTTTTCAGAACTATAGGTGCCATTTTCGATTTTTTTTTGCAAACTAGAAATAGTTTCCTCATCCAATTCAAAATCAATCTCAAAGTCGGAACCGTCGTTATCTGTTATAGCATTTTTTGCACCATCAGAGCAACTTGAAAGCAGAAGTGTACTTAGTCCGGCTGAAGCTAAGGTAGCAGTTGTTAAGAAGGATCTTCTTTTCATTGTGGTTAGTTATATAATGTTAGTTTTAATTTTTTACTAATATACTGCTAATTGTAAATAAATTTTAGACATTTTTATATATTCCTAAAGAATAATCCTCTAACACCTTCAAAACGCAAAAAACCCTCCCACACTTTAGTGTTGGAGAGTTTTACTA
>NZ_JAGPXB010000009.1 GCF_018069925.1 Flavobacterium erciyesense
TGAGTATTGATGCAGACGGAAACGTAACAGTAGCTCCAAACACACCAAGCGGAACGTATACTTTAACGTATGAGATCTGTGAGGCAGGTGCTACCCCAGCGAATTGTACAACAGCTGTTGCAACAGTGGTGATTAATAATCCAACAATTGTTGCAAATAACGATACCTTGCCAAGAACAGGAGGAAACGTATTAGGTAACGATACATTAAATGGTCAGCCAGTTCCTCCGGGAATGATTGCAGTGACACCAGCTACAAATGGTCCATTAAGTATTGATTCAGCAGGTAATGTCACTGTTGCTCCAAATGCTCCTAGTGGTACTTATACAATTGTTTATCAATTATGTGAAGTTGGCGCTGTTCCAGCAAATTGTACTACAGCAATGGTGACCATTGTGATTTTTAATCCAATAGTTGCAGATAACAATGTATTCCCAGCTACTGGAGGTAATGTTACTGATAATGATACGTTAAACGGTCAACGTGTAACAGCAGCTACCACTGATGTGACTCCTGTAACAGATGGTCCGTTGAGTATTGATGCTGAAGGTAATTTAACAGTTGCTCCAAATACAGCTGCAGGTACATATACCATTAGATATCAAATTTGTGAGACTGGTGCTGTACCAGCAAACTGTACCACTGCAACTGCAACAGTTGTAGTTCCAGAATCTCCTAAAATCTCAATCATTAAAACAGCAGTGTTTAATGATGAAAATGGAGATGGTTTTGCTCAAGCAGGAGAAACTATTACTTACAGATTTGAAGTGACAAATTCAGGAAATGTTGTGTTGAATAACGTGGTTGTAACAGATAATCTACCAGGATTAATATTGACTGGTGCTCCAATTGCTGTTCTAAACATTAATGAAACCAATACTACTGCCTACCAAGGAGTATACGCTTTAAAACAAAGTGATATTAATCTTGGTAGTGTCTCTAATCAAGCGCAAGTACGTGGAACTACGCCATTGGGAGTTGTTGTAACGGATCTTTCTGATGATTCAAGTATGGTTGATGATCGTCCTACCGTATTAGGAGTTAATGGCTGTCAAATTGAAGTGTTCAATGCCGTGATTCCAAATGGTGCAGGTGACAACAAAATATTTAGAATCAGAGGATTAGAATGTTATCAAGACAATAGAGTAGAAATATACAACCGTTGGGGTGTACTAGTATTTGAAAGAAACAGTTACAATAATGATGATAGAGCCTTTAGAGGTATTTCAGAAGGAAGAGTAACTGTAAAACAATCTGAAGAACTGCCAGAAGGAACTTATTACTACATCTTGAAATACAAGGATAGTGCTGGTAATAATTTTGAAAAAGCAGGATACTTATACATCAATAGATAATCAACACTAATTTGCTAAGTCTAAAACGATAGAACATGAAAACAAAACTAATAGCTATTTTACTGTTGTTTACTGCCACAATAAGCGCGCAACAGGATGCTCAGTTTACACAATATATGTATAACACTATTAACGTGAATCCTGCTTATGCAGGATCACGTCAATCGATGAGTATTTTTGCATTGTATAGAACGCAATGGGTCGGTCTTGACGGTGCACCAGTAACGAACACGGCATCTATTAATTTTCCCATTAATGAGTCTAAAGTAGGACTTGGAGTATCGGTAATTAATGATAAAATCGGTCCTTCTGATGAGAGTAATTTGGCTGTTGATTTTTCATACTATATCAACACTTCTGAAGATTTTAAGTTGGCTTTTGGTATGAAAGCATCAGCGAACTTGTTATCGGTTAATTTCAGTAAACTCAAACAATATGAAAATGTTCTAGAGGGCAATATTGATAATCGATTTTCTCCTAATATTGGAGTTGGATTGTATTGGTACTCTGACAACACATACGTTGGTTTATCAGCGCCAAATTTGCTAGAAACAAAACATTTTGATCGTACGGCAAGCCAAGGATCTACTTCTTACATCGCTCGCGAAAGAGTTAATTATTATCTTACTGCCGGTCATGTTTTTGATTTGACTTACAATTTAAAGTTTAAGCCTGCTATGATGACTAAGTTGGTTCAAGGCGCCCCATTACAAGTTGATTTGTCAGCCAATTTTATGTTTAATGAAAAATTTACTGCGGGTCTAGCTTACAGATGGAGTGCTGCTTTAAGTGCATTAGTAGGTTTTCAAGTTTCTGATTCTTGGTTTATTGGCTATGGTTATGACCTAGAAACAACTCGTTTAGCTAATTACAACTCTGGTTCGCATGAGATCTTTCTTCGTTATGAGATCTTTAATAAATACAACAGGATTACCTCTCCAAGATTCTTTTAAAAAATGTGTAGTATGAAAACAAATATGCAAAGTTTCCGTTACGCCCTTCTATTTGTATTGGTTTCCATTACTTCTTGGAGTCAAAATAAAGGAGTAATAGTGGCCGATAAAAAATTCGAAAATTATTCGTACGTAGATGCAATTGCAACCTATGAAAAGGTCGCTGCAAAGGGATATAAGGATGAAAAGATGTTCCGTAAACTAGGGGATTCTTATTATTTCATCGCCAATCTAGTGGCTGCAGAAAAATGGTATACTGAGCTTTTTGCAATGAACCAACAGCAGCAACCAGAATACTATTACCGCTATGCGCAAACTTTAAAAGCGGTTGGTCAGTATGACAAAGCCAATGCAATACTCGAAAAATTTACTGCAATAGCAGCTAATGATCAAAGAGCTAAGCTTTTCTCTAATCAAAAGGATTACTTGGAGGATATTAAAGCAAATTCAGGACGTTTTGAAGTTGCAGATGCAGGAATTAATTCACCTTATTCTGATTATGGAAGTTCATTCGTAGATAATTCATTATTGTTCGCTTCAGCAAGAGATACTGGCGGAGTAGCAAAAAAAGTTTTCAAATGGAATAACGAGGCTTTTACCAATTTGTATACCGCAGCAGTTGATACTGATGGTAATGCTAGTAATCCAAAACTATTTAATACAACAATTAACACTAAGTTTCATGAGTCGACTCCTGTTTTTACGAAAGATGGGTCAACGATGTATTTTACCAGAAACAACTATTTAAACGGTAAAAAGCAGAAAGATAAAAGCAGAGTGACTTTGCTTAAGCTTTACAAAGCGATTAAGCAAGATGGTAAATGGGTCAATGTACAAGAGTTGCCATTTAACAGCAATGAATACAGTGTGGCACATCCTACATTGAGTTTGGATGAAAAACTATTATATTTTGCATCTGATATGCCGGGTACAAAAGGATTGTCAGATTTATGGTATGTTACTATTAATTCTGATAATAGTTATGGAACTCCTCAAAACTTAGGCACTTCTATTAACACTGAAGGGCGAGAGACTTTTCCGTTTATCGCTGCCGACAACACATTGTATTTTGCTAGTGATGGTCATCCTGGTTTAGGAGGTTTAGATGTATTTAGTTCTAAAATAAATGCGTCAAATACTGTAGATGGAGTCCAAAATATTGGAGCGCCAATAAACAGTTCCAAAGACGATTTTGCTTTGTTGATGAATGCTACTGCTACCAAAGGATTTTTTAGTTCAAATAGAGAAGGAGGTTTAGGTTCTGATGATATTTATACTTTCTCAGCTTTGCCAGTTCCGGTTTGTGAGCAATTGTTAACCGGTATAATATCTGATCAAGAAAGTGGACAAGTTCTGGCTAATGCCAAAGTGAGTTTGTTTGATAGCTCTTTTAAATTGATTAAAGAAATTACAGTAGGTTTTGATGGCGCTTATTCATTTGCAGTTGACTGTGGAAAGACGTACTATTTACGCGGAGAAAAAGCAGATTACGAAACTAAAGAACAAATGGTAGCTATTGCGAAAACGTCTGGCGAAACCAAACAGCCTTTAGCACTTGAACCGCGTAAAAAACGTGTTGATGTAGGTACTGATTTAGCTAAAACATTAGATATTCCGATTTTGTATTTTGATTTAGACAAATCGTTTATCAGAAAAGATGCAGCCTTTGAATTAGAGAAAGTATTAGCTGTGATGCAGCAATATCCAAAAATGAAAATCGATATTAGATCTCATACCGATTGTAGACAAACGATTGCTTATAACCAAGTACTTTCTGATAGAAGAGCGAAATCAACAAAAGCTTGGTTGATCAAAAACGGCATAGACGCAAATAGATTAACTGCAAAAGGATATGGTGAATCGCAACTTGTGAATGATTGTGGATGTGAACCAACGAATGAATCAAGTTGTACAGAGGAACAGCATCAAGCTAATCGTAGAAGTGAATTTGTTATTATTTCTATGGATTAAAAATATAAGAAACGCTAAGCGTGTTAAAAGCAAAACCCCGTTGATACAATTTCAACGGGGTTTTTTTAACTAATCAATTTTCAAACAAACCAAACTATTTATTTCTATTAAGAACTATTGCTGTATTAGCAGCTACTTTTGCCTCGGTAGCGCTCGTATTGCTGTTACTTCTGTAATAGTACATGTCATCGTTTTTAGACTCGTAGCGGTTATCATAGTCGCCTTTATTGCCATAAACAGAACGACCTCCTTTTACTGAACCTATAAGATCAACAATTTGTCCACGTCTGTTGTAAATGATTTCTAAACCACCTACGCGGTCCAAGGCATAACGGTTGTAAGACATGTATACAGATCCTATTCGCTTTACACGGTCAAAGGCATCATAGTTTATAAATACATTGCCCACTTGGCGTACACGACCCAAATTATCATGGGACACGCGTACTCCATAATCTCCTTTTCGATTACTCACCGGAGCGCCGTACGTTTTGTTAGTAGCGCGGCTTGGGGCTGTTTTATAATACATACCGCCTTTGGCATCTGGTCTTGTGTTAAAATCTATTTGTCCGTCAGGGAACACATAAAATTCGATACCGCGTTCTACAAAAACAATTGGATCTTCATTATTAAAATCGAAAATTGATTTTCCGCTAATGTTAGGAGTTGTTGCTGCAGTGGCCGTAGCGATACTGCCTCCCAAAACAAAGATACTTGCAACTAAAAGAGTAATTTTTTTCATGACATTTCATTTTTTGATTGGTACCTACTCGTTAGCTTTTCGGTTGCCGCTTTAACTTATTTTCTAAGATATATTCAAGTAGCGTGCCAATTTTTATTTTGGGAGATGTTTGAGAAGGAATCAATATTTCAATTTTTATCGTCGCAAGACAATTATTAAAATTAAACGTAAAGGCATTTAATTCCTTTACGTTAAGAAGTATGATTTTTTAAATTATTGTAAAAGAGTAGTATGATTTTTAAATACATGAATAATATTGTTAATTAATCGTTAATATATGTTTTTTATTGTTGATTTTTATTCAGATTTGTTTGGTGTTTTCTGTCGAGGGTTTAAGATTTAAAAAATAATAAACACGTATAGGAATTTCAATCTATGAAGCTTTGGAAAATTTAAAGGACCCAGTGATATAAAATAAATAAGAATAGAATTCGAGTTCTAAAATTATTGCCCATTTGCTAATAACAAAATTTCTTGTGAATAATGCTCAATATTAGAAAAGTCAATCTTAAAAAATGTCTACTTGATATGGCCGAAAATCAGCCATATTTTTATATAAAAATTTTAAAATGAATATTAAAAGACTTTTACTTGCACTTGTTTTCCTGTTTTCAGGAGTTCTAATTTATGCTCAAAATTTTCCAAAAGATACTTTACGGTATGAAATCACTTATGATTATTTATACCAAGTAAATAAAGAGGATACTCTCAGCAAACAGAAAGAGCAAATGGCATTGTATGTTGCAAAAGATTTTTCATATTATATAAGTTTGAATCAAAAGAAATTGCTTGATATGGCGCGCGAATATGAGGTGTCTAAGGTACTTCCTGATAGAAAGGCGCTATCGAGATCAAAAATAAATTATACAATAGTAAAGGAATATAGTACTAGTAAATCAACTCTTATCGATAGGATTGGACAAGGTACTTATACATACAATCAAGATTTAGATAAGTTTGATTGGAAATTACAAGAGGAGCAAAAAGAAATATTGGGGTATGACTGTAAAAAGGCGACTACTCAATTTGCTGGTAGAACTTATGTGGCATGGTATACCACAGAAATTAGTATAGCCGATGGACCATATAAATTTCATGGGTTACCGGGTTTAATTTTATCGATTTATGATACCAATAAACATTATCAATTTACTGTTTCGAGTATAAAAAATAGTTCTATTTTTTGTAATACTGGGGAGCAATTACAAAAACCTACTCAAATAACTTATGAAGAGTATAAAGAACTAAAAAAGAGATACAAGGAAAAACCATCGACCTTGATTAACTCGGGTGGAATGACTTTTCCAAAGGAAATGCTTGATTTAGCCGATCAAAGAGCCAAGGAAAAGATGATGTTTGAAAACAATCCTATTGAACTGACAGATTAATGCGAATAGTTTTTTGGCTGCTGTTATTTTTATGTAATTGCTTGTATTCTCAAACCGTAATTAAAGGGCAAATTTCGGATACACGAGGCAAGGTAATTGTTAGTGCTAGCGTATCCATCTATAAAAAATCATCTTCTGCTATCATTGCTTATTCCATTACAGATAGTAAAGGTCTGTTTGCAATTACCTTTGCCAGTCCTGATCCTGAAGTAGATTTGGAGGTACGCTGCATGGGATATGAAACTGTGGTAAGTGCAATTAATAATTCTACGCAAATTAAAAATTTCATTCTTTCTGAAAAGTCATTTATCTTAAAGGAGGTTTCTGTAAAAGCAGCGCCTATTTTACAAAAAGGTGATACGCTGCGCTATTTGGTAAATTCATTTTCAAAAGAGCAAGACCGAAGCATTGGTGATGTGTTAAAGAGAATGCCAGGAATTGAAGTGCTACCTGATGGTAAAATTTTATATCAAGGTAAAGCAATTAACAAATATTATATTGAAGGTCTAGATTTGTTAGAAGGGAAATACAATTTAGCCAATGACAACTTGCCTTATCAAGAGGTTTCTCAAGTACAAATTCTGGAGAACCATCAGCCTATAAAAACACTGGATAGTTTACAGTTTTCTGATCGAACGGCGCTCAATATCAAACTTAAAAACTCCTATACTTTTACAGGTCAAGCTAGAATTGGCACTGGTTTTAGCCCATTACTTTGGGATGCCAATATTACACCGATGCTTTTCTCTAAAAAAAGACAAATGCTCACTACCTACCAAACGAATAATACGGGAGATAATGTAGCGTCGCAGCTTAAAAAGTTAACGATTGAAGATTTACTGAATCAATTTGAAAACAATTCAGAGAAAATAGATTGGCTTGCAGTACAGCAATTAGCTAATCCGAAATTTTCTGAAAAGAGATGGCTTGATAATTCCATTCACTTATTGTCAAGCAATTATTTGCAAAAGCTACAGAAAGACTATGAATTGCGTGTGAATGTTTCGTATTTAAACGATTATCAACAGCAAAAGGGTTTTACCAATACGCAGTTTTTTACGCCTTCGGGTACAATTGATTTGTTAGAAGAAAAATACAATCAATTTTATTACAATTCTTTGCAAACAAATTTTACGCTTCAAAAAAACACAACTAAAAACTATTTTAAAAACAGTCTGGAGTTTCAGGGCTTTTGGGATAGTCAGCGCGGTAATATCGTTTTGAATAATGAAGGTTTAAAGCAGGAGTTAAGTAATGAATATTTTAGGTTTTCAAATAATTTGAAATCAATTTTTTCATTAGGAAAACAAAAGCTTGTACTTTTTTCATACCTAGGTTTAAACAAAACACCACAAGAACTTCGCGTAAATCCCGGACAGTTTGAAGGTTTACTCAACGAAAATAAACCTTACGACTCCGTTACACAACATACAGATTTACTCACCTATTTCACAAACAATACGTTATCGATGATCAAAGCGGTAAAGTATTTTACATTGGAGTCAAAAGTAGGTTTACAATTAGAAAATCAAAAACTTAATAGTGATATAGTTACATCAACCAATAGCGTTTTAAGTCCTGATTTTTCGAATACTTTAGATTGGTTTCGTTCTAAAGTGTATATTGATTTGCAAACTCAATTTAAAAAAGCGAATTGGCGAATTGAATTGTCAACCCCAATTAATCGGCATTCGTACAGGATCAAAGATTCTCCGCTACAACAGTCTGAAAACGTAAGTCAAACTACTTTCGAACCGAGATTGACGGTTAACTATGATATAAATTCCTATTGGAAAATTAATTCTTCTGCAGGAATTTCGAATCAATTTGGTACTATAAACCAGTTGCATTACGGTTATATTTTACAAAATTACCGAAGCATTAAGAGAATTGATTCTCCCTTACCACAATCTAAAATTCAAAATTATAATGTGGGAGTCTCATTTAGGAATCCTGTGAAGGCACTTTTTTTTAATACCAGCTACAGCAATGTACAAAGTGAGAATAATTTACTGTACCAAAGTGAAGTTTTAGCAAATGGAGCAGTTGCAATTGAGGCGATTGAACAATTAAATACAAGATACAGTCATAATTTTTCAACCCGAATTGGGAAATATGTTTCAGCTATTAAATCAAATCTAACGCTTAATAGCAGTTTTGCTTTGCAGGAATTTCAGCAAAGCATTAATGGTAATTTAGTAGATATAGCAAATCAAAATTTAATTTTTGGAAGTAAAATAGATACCGATTTAACGGATTGGCTTAACTTGGAATACGCAGGAAGTTGGACGTTCTCGAATAACAAATTAGAGGAACTAAAACAACCGCAAGTAAAACAACAAAATCATGTTTTGAATCTGAATTTTAATTTGAAAAACAAACAATATTTAGGTCTAAAGTCAGAGTATGTAAGTACGACCTTGTTCAATAAAAGAAACGAAAATTTGTTTGCAGATTTTATTTATAGATACACGAGTCAGAAGAAAAAAATTGATTTTGAGATGCAAATGAACAATATTTTTGGTACCAATAATTTCAAAACTATCAATGTCAATGATTATAGTTATGTGACAACTAATTTTCTATTAAGACCACGACAACTGTTATTCAAAGTTAGATTTTCTTTATAACTCCTGAATCTGAATTTTGAACATCTAAATTTGATATTTGAATGCATGACATTCAAAAAAAAAACCGACCTGCATCTATCAAGAGCAGGTCGGTTTTGTATAAAATAAGAATGATCTAGTGTTTAGTGTTCACTCACTTCTCTGTGTTCATAATCAGCGATCATTTCAGCTTCGTAATCTACTTTTTCACCTTTAGAAACTCTGTTTATGATTTTCTCCATAATTTGATAAATTACAGGAACCACTACCAGCGTTAAGAATAAAGACGATATTAATCCACCAATAATTACCCAAGCCAGTCCGTTTTTCCATTCGGCTCCAGCTCCTGATGCTAATGCAATAGGGAACATACCAAAAACCATGGCAATTGTAGTCATCAAAATAGGACGTAGTCTAGCATGATTGGCTTGAATTAAAGCCGTTCTTACTGTTTCACCAGCTTTACGTCTTTGATTGGTGTAATCTACCAACATGATCGCATTTTTACAAACCAGACCAATAAGCATTATGATACCCAAAATGGTAAATATGTTCAATGTATTATTGGTCAAAGCCAAAGCCAACATTGCTCCAATAAACGAAAGCGGAATGGCAAACAATACTACAAATGGATGCACAAAACTGTCATATAACGAAACCATTACCAGATAAACCAAAATAATAGCCGCTAATAATGCAATTCCTAACGTTCCAAAACCTTCAGCCTGGTTTTCTTGATCACCACCCCAAATGTAATTTACCCCAACAGGTTTTTTAAGCTTATCAATTTTTTCTTGCCACATTCCTACAATAGTTCCAGAAGCAACTCCTACGTTTTGACCTTTTACCGTTACCGATGCTGATTTGTCTCTACGTTCTAATTGGCTTGGTCCAGAACCTTCGGTTACTGTTGCAAATTGATTCAATTTAATTTGTTGACCCATATCGTTTATGAAGATCAAGTTGCTCACATCGGCAATACTTTTTCTATCAAAAGCGTTGTATTTAATGTTGATATCGTACTCGTATTCACCCGCTCTAAAACGTCCGTCAGTGTTTCCGCTAAAGGCCGTTTGCATTGTAATACCTACTGTTTGCAGGTTCAACCCAAGAGCAGCCATTTTATCACGATCTACTTTTACGTTCACTTCTGGATTACCGTCTTCAACAGATAATTCAATTTCGGTAGCTCCAGGAATTGTACGTAATTCTTTTTCGGCCGCTTTTGCAAAAAGCATAGCGCTAGCTACATCAGGACCTGTTACAATTAAATTCAAAGTAGCATCTTCAGCAGTACCTAAAATACCAACAGGAACTGTTTTTACCTTTGCACCCACTAAAATTTTTTCTAGTTTACGTTTGGTCTTAGCTGCATATACATTTGCAGGTTCATCTCTCTTGTCTAAGCCTACCATTTTCACGTTGATTTCTGCTTTGTAAGCCGTAGCTTGTGAAGCACCTAATCCAGTACTGTTTTGTCCTACAGTTGTAATTTGACTAAAAACATATTCTTCTTTCGACAAGAAATCTTCTGCTTTTTGAGTCATGAAATTGGTTTGTTCCAATGACGCATCTTTTGGCATTTCTATTTGAACCAAGAACTCACCACTATCAGAAGCTGCAAAGAATTCTCCACCAATGAATCCACCACCTAATAAACTAATCATCGATCCAAAGAAGATCACAACTATAATCACTAAGGTTTTTACATAATGATCCAAACACCACTCTAATAATCTAGAGATCCAGTTTGTAAAACGAGTCAAGTAACTTTCAAACCCAAGAATTATTCTTCCAAAAAGGTTTTTACCAGTAATGTGCTCTAATCTACCGTATCTTGAAGACAACCAAGGAATAATAGTAAACGATGCTACTAATGACAATAAGGTTGAGATAATTACTGTTACACAAAATTGCGTGATAATGTTTGATACTAAACCTGTACTCATAGCGATAGGTAAAAATACCACCACAATTACTAAGGTGATCGATACTACGGTCCCGCCAATTTCGGCAGTACCATCATAAGCAGCTCGCACTTTGTTCTTGCCCATTTCCATGTGCCTGTAAATATTCTCGAGTACCACAATGGCATCATCCACCAAGATACCTACCACAAGAGACAATCCTAATAAACTCATTAAGTTTAGGGTATAGCCCATCAAATAAATTCCGATAAACGTTGCAATTAACGAGGCCGGAATAGATACCATTACGATCAATGAGTTTCTGATACTGTGCAAGAAAAACAACATTACAAGTGCCACAAGAAGTACAGCAATAAGTAAATCATGAACTACTGCATCAGCCGCTTCAAG
Source organism: Flavobacterium erciyesense (assembly GCF_018069925.1). GTDB lineage: Bacteria > Bacteroidota > Bacteroidia > Flavobacteriales > Flavobacteriaceae > Flavobacterium > Flavobacterium erciyesense. The sequence continues at coordinate 11,337 of NZ_JAGPXB010000009.1, forward strand.
TGTAAAAACAGTACTGTCTTTAGCTACTGCAAGTTTTAGACCTACTGGTTTGTAATCCGATTCAAGTTTAGCAATGGTTTTCACCAATTCCTCACTTACCGCAACCGCATTCGCATCAGATTGTTTGATAATCTGTAAAATGATAGCGCTTTTTCGGTTTACACGTGCTACTTTTTCAGTAATTTTTTGACCATCTTGTACATCAGCAATATCGCTAAGACGTACTTGGATACCATTTCTAGAGGAAACAATTAGGTTTCTTAATTCGTCAACGTTTTTGTACTTTCCGGCTAAACGAATTAATATTTTTTGCTCACGAGTTTGAATGTTTCCGGTAGGGAAATCTAAGTTAGAAGCCAGAATATTCTGTTGTACCTGTGGAATAGAAAGTCCGTAGGCTTGCATTTTTACAGCATCCAGATTCACTTGGATTTCACGTTCTTGTCCACCAATAATATTTACTTGTGCTACACCTTCAACACGTGAAATAACGGGAGCTAATTTTTTGTCAACAAGATCGTAAAAAGCTACCTCGTCTAAATTTCCATTGGCACCAAGAGTCATAATTGGTAAATCACTCAAGGAGAATTTAGTTAAAGAGGGAGTTTCTACATCATCAGGAAGTTCCCCTAAAACGGCATTAATTTTACGTTGCGCATCGTTCATCGAAATATTAACATCGGCTGTTGAAGTCAATGTGATCGATACAGTAGATAAACTTTCGTACGACTTAGAGTCTATTTTTTTTATGTTTTCAAGAGAGGCAATCGCGTCCTCAATTTTTTTAGTAACGGTATTTTCTACCTCACTAGGCGATGCTCCCGGGTAAATGGTAGCAATAGTAATTACGTTCGTTTCAAATTTTGGGATCAATTCATACCCCAAATTACTGTAACTGAACAGTCCACCAAGTGTTAGAATCGTAAACAATACAATCACTAACGACGGACGTTTTATGGATATTTCTGCTAATTTCATATGTTTTAGTTTCAGGTTTCAAGTTTCAGGTTTCAAGTTTTGTAACTTTAAACTTTAAACTTGAAACAAATTTTAATCTATTTAATCACCTCCACTTTGCTACCGTCTTGCAAATTGATTTGTCCCGTTATAATTACTTGTTGTCCTTCGTCAAGACCGTTTAAGATTTCTACTTTATCACCTAGAATTCTACCAGCAGTAACTGTTTTTAATTTAGCAGTTCCGTTTTCAATTACAAATATTTGATTACTGCTTACACTACCTACAAAGGCATTTCTAGGAACAATTTTTAAAGCTTGTTTTTGTTGGTTTGATGCAAATTCTGCCGTACCATACATTCCTGCTTTTAGGTCTTTATTGGCATTGTTTGTGATTTCTATTTCTACTGGGAAGTTCAAAGTTTCATCCGCTTTTGCAGCAATAAATGTAATTTTTCCTGAGAAAGTTTTGTCTGGATACACACTGGCAACAACATTTGTTGTACTTCCTACTTTTAATCCAGCTACTTGACTTTCGTTCACGTTAACTTTCAATTTTAGTTTAGATACGTTTACAATATCAAACAATTGTGTTGCAGGCATTCCGGTAATAATAGATCCTACTTCAATGTGTTTTTTATTGATGAATCCGCTAATTGGTGCTTTAATTCTAGTATCTCCTACGTTGATGTTTGCTTGTGTCAATTGCGATTTAGCATTTACCATTTGTAGTTTGGCTTGGTCTAGTTGTTGCTTGGTCACACCACCTGTTTTGAATGCGTTTTCAAATCGGTTGTAATCAGCCACTGCGTTTTGATAAATAGCATTTGCATTTTGCGCATTTACATTCACCACATCACTACGCACAATAGCAAGAGTTTGTCCTACGCTCACGTAATCGCCTTCTTTGGCTAGTATTTTGGTTATTTTCCCTGATTTCTCCGCTGAAAATTTAAGTTCTTGAACCGGTTCAAAATTTCCATTTGAGGTAAAGTCAAGAGACACTACTTCTATTTTTACCACATCAGTTCGCACCGATATCGTTGCATTTTTCTCAGCAACGATGGCTGTTTTGGCTTCGTTTTCTTTTTTGTTATTGGTTAAAATATATCCAATTACACCTAAACTACCTATGATGATTACAGCGGTTATTATAATTTTTTTCATTTTGATTATTTATTGGTTAATGTTTTTAGTTCTCCTTTTGCTTTGATTAATTGTATTTCGGCTAATTTGTAATCTAATAAGGCCGATGTGTAATTGTTTTGAGCTACAACAAGTTCACTTTCTGCTTCAAGTAAATCAGTAAGTGACGCCAAACCTTGAATGTAGTTGTTGTTCGTATTTGTTAAAACTTCTTGAGCTAGTTTTGCGTTCTCTTTTTGATTATTGATCGATACAATACTATTTTCGATTTGCGTTTTTGCATTACTGTATTCTAAATCCAATGCCAGTTTTGTTTCTTCCAAATCTACTTTTATCGAAGCTAGTTTGTTACTGGCTTGGCTTACTCTTGCTTTTGTTCCAAATCCTGAAAAAATTGGTATGCGTAAATTTAGTCCTACCGAAGCAAAATCAGACCAGTAAACCCCATCTGATGGTTTCTTGAACCAAGGCATCTCTGGGCCTTGACCGATGAAGTTATATCCACCGGTAAGCGATAAACTTGGGTAATAAGCGGCTTCAATAGATTTTTTTTGGTACTCTAGTAATTGTTCGTTCTTTTTAAGTAACAAATATTCCGTTCTTGTTGTTGTATCTGGAGCTAGTGAAAGTGCGCTTGGAGTAATTTCAAATTCTGTCTCTGGAATTGAAATACCCGTATTTACAGCTAAGCCCATAAAAAATTTCAAAGCATTTTCTTGTAGCGTAACAGCGTTCAGGGTTTGTTGACGCAGAGTATTAATGTTGGAGATACGAACTAAGGTTCTATCCAAATCAATCTTTTTAGCCAGTCCGTTATTATATTGTCCTTGAATGATGTCCTTAACTTTAAGAGTGTTTTTAAGGTTGTTATCCAATACAGTTAAGTTTTGACGCGTTACGTAAACTTGGTAGTAAGCATTGGCCACGCGCTCTATCACTTGCTCTTCAGTTAATTGTGCGTTTATTTGGTAAAACTCACGAGTAGATTTTGCCGCCTTCAAACCTATAAATACAGCTTGGTCATATAACGCCTGATTAAGAGAAATCCCTGCTGTTGAGTTCCATTTTTGACCAAACGCAGCTTGAATTGTAGTACCAGGTTGACCAAAACCAGCTCCGTCAATTACAGTAGTTTGCAAAATAGGGTTGTAATTTAAGCTACCATTTGCTGCAATTTGAGGCAAAGCTCTTGAACGTACTTCTTGAATTTCGTACTCTCCTCTTTCAACTTGTAATCTTGCCTTTTTTGCATCGGCTTTGTTTTCAAGTGCGTACGTAATAGCATCTTTTAGGGTGAGACTTTTTATTTCTTGTGCTTGCATGCTCAAGGAAAGCAGCACGGTCATTAGTATGATTGTTTTTCTCATTTTTTATATAATTGGATTTAGTAAATTTCTATTTAGTTCAATAATTCCTTTTTCTGTTGCCATGGCGCGAGTATGATATTCTAAAGCTTGCATTTCAAGAGCAAATGCTTCCCGTTCTGATCTTGTGTTTTCGTTAATTGCAAAAATCAAAGAGTAATAAAAGTTCACATACGCGTCTACATTAATCTCTTTTCTGTAGTAGCCTTGCTCAATTCCTTTTAAAATGTTTCTCCTAAAACAGGCTTGGCACATTTCTATTTGTACCTGATGTACTTTTTGGTACACTTCCGGATAGTGTTTTTTTAATTGATATACTGGCGAAGTATCGGTCGATTTGAACATTTCGTCAAACATGCGTCTGATTTCAAAGTTTTCTTGAATGGCATTAAAATCTTGTGAGGTAACGTTGTTAATCAAATTATTCACATCTGAATGCAATACTTGAACACTTTCTTCTATTAACAATTCTTTATTTGCAAAGTACTTGTAAATAGTTTTTTTTGATATGCACATTTCGCCGGCTATATCATCCATAGTGATACTTTTGAAACCCAGTTTCAAAAACATTTCTTTTGCGGTTGCAATAATTTTTTCTTTCATGATACTTTTTTCTGGCGGTTATTTCAAAAAGTAAATTTTGGTCTTTTGATTAGGCGTGTAAATGTTATGGCAAATATACAGCAGGAAACTTGAAACACTTTAATAGTTTCCTGTTTGTTGATGATTTTTTAACATTGATTTTTTCTTACTTAGATGCAAAACTCCAAATTAGCAATCAACTTAATGTCTTGCCCTAAAGCGAGGCCGCTAGTTTGGTGGTAAGCATTGTAAGTAAGGCCAAAATCTTTACGGTTGATATTGGCTGTGATCTCAAATGCCGCTTTTTTCGTGCCGCTATTTTCAGCAATTCCTAATAATGCTGCATCCAATTCTACAGGTTTAGTAATGTTTTTTATAGTCAGGTTTCCTTTCAAGAAATTGATATTTGGCGTTACCTTTTCAAAAGAAGTGCTTTGAAACTGAATGATAGGATAGTTATCAACATCAAAAAGATCATTCATTTTTAATGAGTTGTCAATGTGCTCCAAAACGTGCTGCTTGTTATTTACATCTAACGAAAAAGCTACTGAGGCATTTTCTAGTTGATCGTTCTGCAAATCTATATGTCCATCAAATTCATTTACAGTTCCTGCCAAATAAGCTATGATAGAATGCCTCATTTTTATTTGCACATCTGATTGTGCTGCATCTAATTTCCAAGTGGTTTTCATAGGTAGAGGATGTGTTTGAATGTATAAATTTTGGTTTAAGAATAGGCAATACGCTTCTCTTGTCGCTCTAATTCGGGTACAAATGTATATTGGAAACTTTGAATACCAAAATAGTTTCCAGTGTATTTTGATTTATTTAACATTTGAGTAACTTTAACATTTTAGCTAGTTTAAAGATTTTTGAGTTTCTTTGTGCAAGCAAAAGCTTCGGTTGCATCAAACCGCATATTTTGCAGTTGTAACCGATAAACAAAACACGAATGCATACCATTTCTCAATACCAAGAGTTTTTAGCCGACTATTTGCAATCGCAATACGAAACCAAAGAGCCAAGAAATTTATATGAACCAATTCATTATATTCTTGATTTGGGAGGTAAACGCATGCGTCCCGTGTTGACTTTAATGAGTGCTGAGATTTTTGGTGCCGATTATAAAAACGCACTTCCGGCAGCATTAGCAGTTGAGGTTTTTCATAATTTTTCGTTGGTACATGACGATATTATGGATGATGCGCCTTTGAGAAGAGGAAACGAAACAGTACATGAAAAATGGAACATCAATACCGGAATTTTATCTGGTGATGCGATGCTTATTTTGGCCTATCAATATTTTGAACAATACGAGCCATTAATTTTTAGAGACTTAGCCAAGTTGTTCAGTAAAACAGCTCTCGAGGTTTGCGAAGGACAACAATGGGATGTTGATTTTGAAGAGCGTACTGATGTAACTCTTGAGGAATACCTCAAAATGATTCAATATAAAACAGCGGTTTTAGTAGCTGCTGCCATGAAAATGGGCGCTATTATAGCCGAAACATCTATTGAAAATGCTAATTTAATTTATGATTTTGGTTTGAATTTAGGCTTGGCTTTTCAGCTTCAAGATGATTATTTAGATGCCTTTGGGAATCCGGAAACTTTCGGAAAACAAGTAGGCGGTGACATCATCGAAAATAAAAAAACCTATTTGTATCTCAAAGCGGTGGCCTTTTCTGCAGAAAAAGAAGCGCAAGAACTACGTGATTTATTCGCTGTTCAATTAGAAGATAATACCGATAAAATTGAGCGTGTAAAAGAATTATTCAATGCTTCAGGAGCATCAAAAGCTACTCAAGATGCCATACAAGACTACACTTTTAAAGCCTTTCAAATGTTAGATCAATTGAATGTTAGTGCCGATAAAAAAGCAATGCTCAAAGCATTTGGTGAAAACCTAATGGGAAGAAAAGTATAGTTCAATTTCAATGACAATTTCAAATTACAATAATCAATAGCAATGTTGATTGTGGAAATTGTTATTTTAAGTTGAACAAGAAGTAAATTGTACCTACATAATATTGAAAATTGCTGCGGCTATTGAAATTTTAAAAATATGTTTATAGTTCCAAAAAATACAGATTTACTTCTTTCCGAGGCTTCGGCTGAGAACTTGTATTTGCAATTGGTTGAACAACTCAATAAAGATTTTAACCTAGCCAATGAAGCGGTTGATTTTCCTAAAAGTATCACTCCAGAAGAGCTGAAAATTCAGTTGCATGAAAAAATTTACCGACTCATCCAATATAAATTTGCCGAATATTTAAACCTGCTTTACATTATTGATGTAGCCGAAGATGAAGTTAAAAAACTAGACGGATCCGATTTGGTGCAGCTCGCTGAGCAAATTTCATTCTTAGTTTTAAAAAGAGAATGGCAAAAAGTTTGGTTCAGAAATAAGTACCGCTAATTGGTTTTAAACTTAAAAGTAAAAACGTACGAAAGGCATAAATGCACTGCCATATAAGTTGTTTTTATCTTCGATAACATTGTATCGAACACCTACAGTAGCATTGCCAGAACGATATCCCGCACCCACAAACAGAGCTGTGTTCCAAAAATTTTCTGATGGAGTAGTATTGCTATCAAAACGAAGGTTTACGCGCAACTGCTCAACCTCTGCCGATAATTGTATTTCAGGAATGGGGTTTAAAAGTCCAATTGCACTTGCGCCATAAAGATGAGAAGTGTAAAAATCTTTTTGTCTCAAAAATTTGTATTGAAGTCCTGCACCCAAAGCGACATACTCATTTACATTATAAATGGCACTCGGTGCAAGGACAATATCGGTAAAGCCAGTTCCAAATCCCAAACCAACAGCACCACCAAATTGTACATGATCCCAAAATTTAGGTTCATTTTGCACAGTGGTAGTGTTTTGTTGTCCAAAAACTGCGTTGCAAGAAAAAACTAAAAAAAGTAAAAAGATAGTATTGAATGTATTCAAAATGCAAGATCTAGTCATGAGTTTCTGGTTTTTTAACAATTATCAATGTAAAAGTATCTTAAAATAAATTATAAATTTATTGTATTATCGTACTTTTGCAAAACTATTTTAACAAAAAAAGTATATTCACTAAATATTATGGATAGGTTTTCATTTTTAAACGCAGCACACACAGAATTTTTCGCCCAGTTATACGATCAATATTTAGAGAATCCAGATAGCGTAGAGCCAAGTTGGAGGAGTTTTTTTCAAGGTTTTGACTTTGGAATGACCACCTATAACGAAGAAAATCCTGCATCACAAATAGCAAACTTTGCCGCAAATAATGCTGATGTAAGTTTAGTTTCAGATAAAATTCACAAAGAATTTAATGTTCTTAAATTAATTGACGGCTACCGTACCCGCGGACATTTGTTTACCAAAACAAACCCGGTACGCGAAAGACGTGTTTCCTCTCCTAATTTAGATTATACTAATTTTGGATTGACAGCATCAGACTTAAATACGGTTTTTGATGCGGCAAAAGTCATCCATATCCAGCCATGTACTTTACAGGAAATCATCAACCATTTGGATGCGATTTACTGTCAGCATATTGGAATCGAGTACATGTATATTCGTAACCCAGAAGTGGTTTCTTGGATCCAGAATAAATTGGGTGTTAATGACAATCAACCAAAATTTTCATTAGACGAAAAGAAAAAAATCCTTAACAAGTTAAATCAAGCAGTTTCTTTCGAAAACTTTTTGCATACAAAATATGTAGGTCAAAAGCGTTTTTCACTAGAAGGTGGTGAATCAATAATTCCTGCACTTGATGCTTTAATCGAAAAAGCAGCCGAAAAAGGAGTGGAGCAGTTCGTTATGGGTATGGCGCACCGCGGGCGTTTGAACGTTTTAGCAAACATCTTCGGCAAATCTACTCAAGATATTTTCAGCGAGTTTGATGGTAAAGATTACGATCAAGAATATTTTGATGGTGACGTAAAATACCACTTAGGTTTAACAGCTGATAAAGAAACAAGCTCAGGTAAAAAAATCAACATTAATTTGGCTCCAAACCCTTCGCATCTTGAAACAGTAGGTGCAGTTATTGAAGGAATCACAAGAGCCAAACAAGATAAATATTTCCCTAATGATTTCTCAAAAGTATTGCCTATTGCAGTACACGGAGATGCCGCTATCGCTGGTCAAGGTATTTTGTACGAAATCGTGCAAATGGCGCAACTTGATGGTTACAAAACCGGAGGAACCATTCATATTGTAATTAACAATCAAGTAGGTTTTACAACCAATTATCTTGATGCAAGATCATCAACTTATTGTACAGATGTGGCCAAAGTTACCCTTTCGCCAGTATTGCACGTAAATGCTGATGATGCAGAGGCAGTGGTGCACGCCATGTCATTTGCTTTAGATTTCAGAATGCAGTTTGGTCGCGACGTATTTATTGATTTATTAGGATATAGAAAATACGGTCACAACGAAGGTGATGAACCTCGTTTTACTCAGCCATTATTGTACAAAATCATTGCTAAACACAAAAATCCAAGAGACCTTTACATGGATAAATTACTTGCTGATGGAGTAATTGATGCCAGTTATGTAAAAGAGTTGGAACAAGAATACAAATCGGATTTAGATCAAAATCTAGAAGCTTCGCGCAAAAAAGATTTGACCATAATCACGCCATTCATGCAAAACGAATGGAGCGGTTTTGAGCAAGTATCCAATGACGTGATGCTTCAAAAATTTGATACAAAAGTCGAGAAAGCTACATTGGATTCTATTATTGAAACCGTATCGAGCTTGCCTAAAGATAAAAAGTTCATCAACAAGATCAATAAAATTGTAACCGACAGAAAAACAGGTTACGATAACAATACCATCGATTGGGGTACTGCAGAAACATTAGCTTACGGTTCTTTATTGACCGAAGGTTTTGATGTTCGTATTTCTGGTCAAGATGTAGAACGTGGTACTTTTTCTCACCGCCATGCAGTGGTAAAAGTTGAGGATTCTGAAGAAGAAGTAGTGCTTTTAGATCATATTGCAAACAAAAAAGGAAATTTCCGTATCTTCAATTCTTTCCTTTCTGAGTACGGAGTTTTAGGTTTTGATTACGGATATGCATTGGCTAACCCGAACGCATTAACCATTTGGGAAGCACAATTTGGAGATTTCTCTAACGGTGCGCAAATTATGATTGACCAATACATTTCTTGTGGAGAAGACAAATGGAACAACCAAAACGGAATTGTATTGCTATTGCCTCACGGTTACGAAGGGCAAGGAGCAGAACACTCGTCAGCAAGAATGGAGCGTTACCTTCAATTGTGCGCGCGTCACAACATGTACGTAGCTGATTGTACAACGCCAGCCAACTTTTTTCACTTGTTAAGACGTCAAATGAAGACTAAATTCCGCAAACCGCTTGTGGTGTTTTCACCAAAAAGTTTGTTGCGTGACCCAAGATGTGTTTCTACCGTTGAGGACCTTGCAAACGGAGAATTCCAAGAAACTATTGATGATAATACAGTTGACAAAGCGGCTGTAAAAACTTTGGTGTTTTGTACCGGTAAATTCTATTATGATATCACCGCTGAGCGCGAAAACAACCAGCGTACTGATGTTGCAGTAGTGCGTATAGAGCAATTGTTTCCGCTACCAGTAGAGCAATTAAAAGCAATTATCGCTCAATATCCTAATGCTCATGATTATGTTTGGGCACAAGAAGAGCCTAAAAACATGGGGGCTTACAGCTATATGTTGATGAATTTTGATTTAGTAAAATGGAGATTGGCTTCATTAAAAGCATATGCAGCACCAGCGGCAGGTAGTTACACCAGAGCAAAACGCCGTCACGCAGATGCCATCAGAATGGTTTTTGATAAAGATTTATTTAGATAATAAGGAGCTATTTCCTGCTCTGCGCTAAATCTTTTCCTAGCTAAAGAAGCTAGAAAAAGGATATCGCTTCGATCAGGGCTAGAAAAAATCCAAGCACGATTCACAAAAGGTGCAATAACAAGAAAAAAATTAAAATTCATAATTTAAAATAATAGAACATGATTTTAGAAATGAAAGTCCCATCGCCAGGGGAATCAATAAAAGAAGTTGAAATTGCAACTTGGTTAGTTAAAGACGGAGATTATGTAGAAAAAGACCAAGCGATTGCTGAGGTTGATTCAGACAAAGCTACATTAGAATTGCCTGCTGAAGCGAGCGGAATCATTACTTTAAAAGCAGAAGAAGGCGATGCAGTAGCAGTTGGCGCTGTTGTTTGCCATATTGATACAGCTGCAGCAAAACCAGACGGTGCTGCACCAGCTCCAGTAGCAGCAGCTCCTGCTGAAGAGACCCGAGGCGCAGCCGAATCGAGCGCAGCTAAAAAAGTGGAGGCTGCGCCTGCACCAGTTGCGGCTCCAGCGGCAACAACATACGCTTCGGGTGCGCCATCTCCAGCAGCAAGAAAAATATTAGACGAAAAAAATATAGCTCCAGAATCCATAACGGGAACAGGTAAAGCAGGAAGAATCACTAAGGAAGATGCTGTAAATGCAGTGCCTTCTATGGGAACGCCTACTGGTGGATCTCGTGGAACAGAGCGTACTAAATTATCAATGTTACGCCGTAAAGTAGCAGAGCGATTAGTAGCTGCTAAAAACGAAACGGCTATGTTGACTACTTTTAACGAAGTAAACATGACGCCAATCAACTTGATTCGTAACGAGTACAAAGATGCTTTTAAAGCAAAACATGGTGGTGTAAGTTTAGGGTATATGTCGTTTTTTACAAAAGCGGTAACTAGAGCATTACAATTGTATCCAGATGTAAACTCTATGATGGATGGCGATTACAAAGTAGCTTACGATTTCTGCGATATTTCTATTGCTGTATCTGGACCAAAAGGTTTAATGGTACCAGTAGTTCGTAACGCTGAAAACTTAACTTTCCGTGGTGTTGAAGCTGAGATTAAGCGTTTGGCTTTAAGAGCACGTGACGGTCAAATTACAGTGGATGATATGACAGGTGGAACATTTACAATCACTAATGGTGGTGTATTCGGTTCTATGTTGTCAACTCCAATCATCAACCCACCGCAATCAGGAATTTTAGGAATGCACAACATTATTGAGCGTCCAATTGCTGTAAATGGTAAAGTTGAAATTCACCCAATGATGTACGTAGCACTTTCTTATGACCACCGTATTATAGATGGTCGTGAGTCTGTAGGTTTCTTAGTTGCTGTTAAAGAAGCTCTAGAAAACCCAATGGAATTATTGATGGATAACAATCCTAAAAAAGCATTAGAACTGTAATATTCTTTACATTATATTTTTTGAATCCCGTTATGTGCAACATGACGGGATTTTTTATGTAATCCTCCTTGTTAAACATTTATGTTTTTGTGTTTATAATTATTAAAAATGTTTTTTATTAATTAAAACTTTATGATTTATGTAAATACTATTGTAAAAAATTTAATTTTTACCATAACATTACCACAACATTCCTTCTTTTTTAAAAACAATTTTAATTTATTTTAAAAAACCAAATTAATGTTAAGCCCTATTGATAGTGCTCCGATTGCCTGGTTTTAGTTTAATTTTTTGATTTTTAAGTTGTATAGTTTTTAGATACTGCTATTTCTGTTACTCGACACAATAGAATTGTAATTTTGGAGTAGACTCAAAACTTAAACTTATGAAGAACTTTACTTTATTTATTTTTCTGCTGATTTTTTCAGTAGGATTTTCACAAAATGCACCTATTACCTTCGAAACGGGAGGCTTTGGTTCTACTTGGTCATTTGCAACTTTTGAAAATGGATCAGGAGCTGGGTACTCGAAAGTTGCTAATCCATTTCCAGGCGGTATAAACAGTTCAGCAACTGTGGGGAAGTTTGCTGCGGGAACAAGTGCATCAGGTGCTCAACCATATGCAGGATTTGAAACGGCTCATGCCTCGGGTGTAAACGGCATTGGAACTTTCACTTTGAGTGCTTCTAATTGCATCGTCAAAATAATGGTCTACAAAACTGTAATTAGTGACGTAGCTATCAAGTTTGCAATTGCAAATGGTGGTGCTCAGCCAGAAATAAAAGTGCCAAACACTAAAATCAATGAATGGGAAGAATTGACTTTTGACTTTTCAGGGAAAATTGGATTAAATGAAACCATCAATATTGATCAAATGATTTTCTTTTTAGATTTCAATGCAAGAACTTCTGAAACGACAAGCTATTTCGATAATGTTACTTTTTCTGCAAAAGCAGCAGCAACTGTTCCAACTGTTGCCGCACCAACGCCCTCCAAACCGGCCGCAGATGTTATTTCGTTGTTTAGCAATGCTTATAGTAACGTAACTGTTGATAGCTGGAGAGCTGATTGGGGACAGTCAGGTAATGTTTTAACAGATATTCAAATTGCTGGAAATGACACTAAAAAATATACGGATTTAAGTTACTTTGGAGTGATTACTGAAGCAAGCAAAATTAATGCATCAGCAATGTTGAACTTTCATATCGATGTTTGGACGCCGGATGTAAATACATTCAAAATTAAAATAGTAGATTTTGGTGCTGACGGTGCTTATCAAGGTGGAGATGATAAAGAATTTGAAGTGACTCGTACATTGGCATTAAGCGGGTGGAACAGCTTAGAAATTCCGTTGTCAGAATTTACAGGTTTGACTACAAAAGCGAATATCGCACAATTTGTATTTTCTGGAACAGCAGGGACAATATATTTAGATAATGTTTATTTTAATAAAACACCAGTAGTTGCTCCTCCTCCTTCAGCTCCATATGCACCTGTAACCTTCGAATCAGGCGAATATGGATCTACATGGGTCTTGACTTCTTTTGATAATCCATCTGGACCTTCAACAGCATCCTTATTAGCGTCAAATCCAAATAAAACAGGAATCAATACCTCTAACACAGCGGTAAAATTTACAGCATTGGTTGCAGGGGCTTGGTATACTGGTTTCGAAACGGCTCATGCTTCTGGTACAAATGGTATTGGAACTTTTACTTTGAATGAGACCAACAGCACTGTAAAAATGATGGTGTATAAGGATGTAATCAGTAAGGTAGGTATCAAGTTTGCTCGACCTGATGGTGGATCAACAGGTGAAATCACTGTTACCAATACTAAAATCAATGAATGGGAAGAATTGACATTCAACTTTGCCGGAAAAATTGGGGAGGGAGTTTCAACTGGCATTGATCAAATTATTGTATTTCCAGATTTTATTCCAGAAGGTACAACAAGATCAGCTGACCACGTTAGTTATGTAGATAATATCACTTTTTCTGCTAAAACAACCGCTCCAGTTGTTGCCACAGAACCTACTGTTGCTGCGCCAACCCCTACAAAACCGGCCTCAGATGTTATATCGCTGTTTAGTAATGCATATACTAATGTTCCAATTACTACTTGGAGAACTGATTGGTCAGCAGGAAGTGCCCTAACGGATATGCAAATTGCCGGAAATGACACGAAAAAATATACAAATTTGAATTACTTTGGAGTTGATGTTTCTGGCACAATTGATGCTACAGCAATGACCTTTATTCATATTGATGTATGGACACCAGATTTAACAGCTTTTAGAATTAAACTGGTTGATTTTGGTCCGAATGGAGTTTATCAAGGAGGTGATGATAAGGAATTTGAAATTACACGTACGCCAACATTATCAGGGTGGAATAGTTTTGATATTCCTTTATCTGAGTTTACAGGTTTGACCACTAGAGGGAATATCGCTCAATTAGTGTTTTCAGGAGCGCCAGCTGGAACTGTTTATATTGACAATGTCTATTTTAATAAAACGGCTGCAGCTACTCCAACAGGACCAATGGTTGCTGCGCCAACTCCTACAAAGCCAGCCTCAGATGTTATATCGCTGTTTAGTAATGCCTATACTAACGTTCCAATTACTACTTGGAGAACAGATTGGTCAGTAGGAAGTACATTAACGGATATGCAAATTGCCGGAAATGACACGAAGAAATATACAAATTTGAATTACTTTGGAGTTGATGTTACTGGTACCATTGATGCTACAGCAATGACTTTTATTCATATTGATGTATGGACACCAGATTTAACAGCTTTTAGAATTAAACTGGTTGATTTTGGTCCAAATGGAGTCTATCAAGGAGGTGATGATAAGGAATTTGAAATTACACGTACGCCAACATTATCAGGATGGAATAGTTTTGATATTCCTTTGTCAGAATTTACAGGCTTGACCACTAGAGGACATATCGCACAGTTAGTTTTTTCTGGAGCACCAGCGGGAACTGTTTATATTGATAATGTTTATTTTAATAAAACTGCAGTAGTTGTTACTCCGACTGTACCAACTGTTGCTGCGCCAACGCCTACAACTGCGGTAGCAGATGTTATTTCGCTATTCAGTAATGCATATACTAATGTGCCAATTACAACTTGGAGAACAGATTGGTCAGCAGGAAGTACATTAACGGATATGCAAATTGCCGGAAATGACACGAAGAAATATACAAATTTGAATTATTTTGGAGTTGATGTGACTGGTACAATAAACGCGACAGCAATGTTGTATTTTCATATTGATGTATGGACATCGGATTTAACAGCTTTCAAAATAAAACTAGTTGATTTTGGTGCAAATGGAGTCTATCAGGGAGGTGATGATAAGGAGTTTGAAATTACACGTACGCCTACATTATCAGGATGGAATAGTTTTGATATTCCTTTATCAGAGTTTACAGGTTTGACAACTAGAGGGAATATTGCTCAATTGGTGTTTTCAGGAGCGCCGGCAGGAACTGTTTATATGGACAATGTTTATTTTAGCAAAACAGCTTCTACCTTAGATGTTCCTGATTTTGAAATTTCAAAAGTGATCATGTATCCAAACCCGACTACTAATTATTTAACAATTGATGCTAATGGTGAAATAAATAATATCAGTATTTATAATGTGTTGGGACAAGAAGTTTTAGTTAGAAGTCCAAAAAGTAATTCCACAACCATTCAAACAAGTCAACTTTCAAAAGGAGTTTATATCGTAAAAACAGTTGTAGAAGGAAAAGCAACCACCACAAAAATGATCAAAGAATAAATGTGTTTGAGTTAATAGTTGAAGTAGAGCGTATTGATTTTCGATACGCTCTTTTCTTTTATTTCAACAAATACAAATAATGGTTGTAATAATCCACAATTGCTTTTCCTTTCATTAAAACATCAGCACCAATGATTCCATGAACTGGTTTTGCTTTGTGTTGTAGTAAAGCTTCATTAACGTGAGACAAATCGAAAATAACAATATCAAAAGCAGTGTCTTTCCAAGAGCCCAGTTGCAGTTGATTTTTTGTGGCAATTTGTGTAAACATTCCGGTTGCGCCAGCACCAGAAGCTTTTGTTTTTGATTTTTTTGCATCTAATGTAAATAAATCCACACTCTCAAATCCTACGCAACTGTTAGATGCTCCTGTATCTAAAATAAAATTCCCTTTCACCCCATTTATAGTAGCTTTTATCAAAAGATGCTGCGTTTTGGTAATCTTAAATTTTACTTTTCGGTAGTTTTCTTTTTTGAGAATAACGTGGAGATTTTTCATTTAAGCTAATTTTTTTTATCGCTAATTTATTTGTTTCAAAGATACGTGGAGTTTTTAAGGAATTGTAAAAATCTATTTTCTTAGTGGTAAACAACTGAAAAAATAGGTATTACGATATGGTATCAATAGCTACCAATATGTTTTTTGGAAATTTCTTTTAAAATAGCGGCATAAAACATGTTATTTCTTGCTTTTTTTTCGAGTGGTAAAATTTTAAAAAATAAAAAAAGTGACAAATAAATCGTCACTTTCTTATTAATTCATAATCTAAGCCTTACACTTTTCTTTAGTTAGTTTTCCAAAGATTTATAGCGCCATTCGTACTGCTAGCGACAACGGTTTGACCGTCTGGACTGAAAGTAACCGACTTCACATAGTTTTTAACTCCTACGAGTATCCATAATAGTTTCCCTGTGGCTAATTCCCATATTTTAACTGTATGGTCGGAATTTCCTGTGGCCAATTTTAGCCCATCTCGGCTTATAGCCAAACAATCTACACTTTGTCCGTCTGCCATTCCCCTCACAAGTCTGCCATGGTTTACATTCCACATTTTGATAATTCCTTGGTAGGGATTTTTGTTAAAACCTGCTGTAATTATCATTTTTCCATCTGTAGTAAAGACCGCATCAGTAGCATATTCTACATCTTTATCATAATTATGAATATCAAAATTTCGTATTTTTGCACCTGTATTAACATCCCAAAGCGAAATTTCTTGATTGTTTGTAACTGCAATAAGGTATTGATTATTAGGGCTAAATTCTACCGAAATCACCTCACTCTTTTCTGGCATTGCAATTTCTAATTGGGTTCCCAAAGGAAGATTACTAATGGTTATTGACCCGTAATTGCCAAATGCTATTAGTACTCCATCGGGGCTGTAAGCAAGCGAATATACACCAGCTCCATTTTGATTGATTCTTTTAATTACTGTTCTAGAAGTAGTATCCCAAAGTTTTGGTAAAAAACCTTTTTGAGCTGATACATAAGTTTTCCCATCAGGACTATAAGCCACTCCTGTTACAGGATAAATAATTCCATCGTTGTTTCTGTCCCCGGTAAAACTTTCGGTTTGCGTAAGCGTAGCAATATCCCAATGGCGTACTTCGCCGTCATCGCCTGAGGAAAGAATCTGTTTTCCATCAGGGCTCACACAAACTGTATTAATAGTGAAAGCGTTATTGGCAGAAAGCTTTGCAAAAGGACTTACTTTGGGTGCCGTTATTATTTTAGAGATAAATGTTCTTTTGACCGTTTTCGTCTTTTTTTTCTGTGCATAAATTTGGGTAATTCCAAATAACAAAAGAAACAGGACAAGTGTTTTTTTCATGGTTTCTTTTTAATATTAGTTAACCCATGGCAGTTGATGAGTCTTATCTAATTGTGCATTTACCCTAGGTATTGTTGTTTTTAGATTTTTCATCGTTTTTTATTTTTTAAATTTAGTAGGCTTATAATAATCGGGTTTGTCATTTGTAAGTTGTAATTCAATTTTTAGCTTTCACGCTTTTGTTTTCTATAAAAAAAGTAAGTGGTTCGCTCACGCCATCACGGTTTAAACTTCCGTCGAGCAAAGGTTGTTCTCCTAGATTATCAAACGTTTGCACAGTCCAGACAAGTTGTTTTTGATGTAAAACTCCATTTTCGTCTGTTGGATTTTCGTTTAAAATTCCCTGTGGTTGCCAAATATATTGAGTGGTGCCGCGCACTTCTTGGTCAAGAACAGGCATATTGCTTCGTAGGGCTTGCAGTGGGGTTTGGCCTTGCAAAACCTCAAAAACTAAAACCTTATAAGTAGTAATACTTGGGGTTACAGGAGTACGAGGAGTCCATCTGAAGGTAATGACAGATTGGGCTTCGACTGCATCTAGCACTTGATCTTTGTATGGTTTTAAAAGCTTTGGTAATATTGGTGCAGCAATAGTGAAGACTTTACATTTGGTTGTAGTAAGGGGTAAATATTCTGTACTATTGACTAATGTTACACAAATTTGATAGGTTTGACTAGGTAGTTTGCCTGATTGGTTTAGTTCTGTCCTGTATTTTCCTGTAAAAATCATATGCTCAAGAGGCAAGACATCATCAGCATAATAAATAGTATTTCCAGGTTGTAAAACATAAATTCTTGACCGAGTCAAATCAGTTTTACCAATAACAGTTCCGTCGCTCAATTGAATTTCGGTTTTTATTTTATATTCACCTTGCATGGCAGCATTTCCATTTACCATATAAACAATAGTTTGTTTTTGGCTTGACCATGATGCAAGTGATGCCGGCGGTGAGCTGCTAACTATAAGATTGGTGTTGATTTGCGCAAAACTATTTGTTACAAACAAAAGCATAGCAATTATGATGAGTTTTAGCTTTTTCATTTTAACTTTTTTTAGTTGAAAATTTATATTGTAATCCTGTTTTGTAATTGGTTTCGATATAATTGGCGCCTACAGGAAGCGATTCATTACCGAATTTATAATAATTGGTCGAAAAATAATTGGTCCAAATTAGCTCTTTGGTAATTTTCCAATCGATGGAGCAACTGGCAACAAGATTGTTGTTTGGCGTAAATACATTGTTTTTTATAAATGTGTACTGCAATTGGGCTTTAAGATTTACTTTTTTGTTAAAAAGTGGTGTTCCTAAACCGGCACTTGCGGTAGCTAAGGTGGTTTTGAACAACGGCATTTGATTTGTAAAATACAATAAACTAAAATCAGGAGTAATATCTTTATCAAAATAGGTTGGCACATAACTCAAAAAAGCGGTATGTGTAAGGTTTGATGTTACAATTCCCGTAAAAACGTCGCGTTCGTCATATTGACTATAATTATAACTTAAACTCAACAAATGTGACATTTTCGTAGTAGTCCAAGTATGTGAGGGATTTACGCCAAAATCATTACTTATATTTTTTGTGGTAAATGGATTTGTGCCAACACTCTGAAAGCCAAAATTATTATAATTTACATTCAAACTCCATTTTTCGTTAAATTGTGTAAAACAATTGATGTTTGCAATGAGCATATTTTCGCGTAATAAAGAATTGCTGTAATTGTTGGTGCGTTTACCAACACTGGCAACAACATTAGTTTTAAATGTTTTGTCTTTATTTTTCCAGGCATTAAAACGCGTATTTACGGTCAAATCTAACCTATCTGATTGTTGAAATGGATAGCCCATTGTAAAAAATCCAGCTCCCAAATAATATGTTTTAAAACCAATATCAAAATTGGTAGATTTTTTACCAAAAGCTGCTGTTCCGCCAAAATCATTCAAGGACGAAGCATCGGCAGTATAGAAAGGTCGAAAAGATTTTACGCCACCAGGAATTGGCGGTCCTAAATTTGTATCTGTCGAGAAAAAAGTTTGGCCTGTCTCTGCTTCTATAAAATAGCCTTGATCTAATTGAACTTTCCCTAATAAGCTTAAAACAAAACCTCTTTGTGGAGTTACCAATAAAGGAGGTGAAGAGACACTATTAAAATGGTCTTTTCCTGAAGCTGCGGTTAGAGCAATTTTGTAAGTTCCTTCTTTCTCTTTCCCCAATTGGGCCATCCAGTTCGTACGTTTGTAAGCACCAATAACAGGAGGAGCAAGTGATTGATTAATGCCTTGTTGTGAACTTCCAGTAAAAAATTTAATCAAATAACCTCCGGGTCTTAGGTCTATTCCTGCTCCAAAAACACCAATATCACCGGTAGTGAGTTCGCTATAGTTTAAATATTGTGTTCCCAATTGCAATTCTGCCCATTTGTATTTTGGATTTATTGAAAAGTTGTTAAGCGGATTGGTTAAATATTGCAAAAAAGTTTGATTTCCAGCAGCGCCTATTCCCGCATAAGGACCCAAAAAATTTGTTGGATTTTGAACAAAGCTAAAATTAAACGGTAATTTTAATTCTCCAATAGTTATTGTGGGTTTAAATTTGAAGCGAACTTGATTCCAAGGTTTTCTGGGGCTGAATCCCGGCCAGCCTGTTGGGTTTTTTGTTAAACCATAATTTTCGTATGTTACACCAACTGTGCCCGATACAACCGCTTTTGGTTTTTTCTTGGCTTTTTTGGTTTGTGCATTGCTAAAGCTGATGCAGCATAGAGCAATTAATGCAAATAGTTTTAGTTTCATATTTTGGTTTTTAGTTGTAGTTCTTTAGTTCTGAATTATAATCAAGTTGTTTTTTTATCGCAGATTCAAGAAAATCCATAATCTGTAAAATCCTGTGGTTGGACAATTCCTTTTTTAAAAATTATCAATTTTCTTGTTCGATAATTGGTAGTCGCCAAACAGATCGCACAATTTTTTTATTTCACTTATATTGCTGTAGTTGTTGTTGCTTACCACAGCAATCATTACAGATTCTTTTGGTAATCGAATGAGAAGGCTTCTGTTTCCTGCCCACCAACCGGTGTGGTATAAAACTTCTTTGCCGCTTGTGGTAATAATTTTTTTCCACCCTAATCCATAATTACTAGCATAGGGAGCAAGTGCGCTAGTTGGTGCATAGGCTAAGTCTAACGTTGTTTTCTTAAACATTTTGCCATCTCGTAAGGCTTTGTCCCATTTTTTTAAATCCTGAACGGTACTGTATACGTTTTTGTCACCGTACACCAAATCTAAATATCGGAGCGAATACACTTTACCATTTCGGTAATACGATTTGGTTGCTTTAGCGTGATTATCTAATCCCATCATATAAGTATCACTCATTTGTAAGGGTTTAAAAAAGGTGTTTGCTAAATAATCTTTATACGGTTGGTTGCTTATTTGCTCGATAATTAATGCGAGCAAAGCATAGTTAGTGTTCGAATAATCGAATATTTTGCCGGGTTTGTTAATGATAACTTTTGATTTATTTTTGACAATAAATTGAAGTAAATCAGCATTGGTTAGGTTTTTCCTCTTATCCCAGTCGGATTCGTCAATGAATTTTAGATAATCTTCTAATCCACTTTTGTGGCTCAACAACATTTTTAAAGTTATTTCTGGAATAGGGAATTCTGGTATATATTGAACAACCGGATCGTCTATTTTGAGCTTTCCGTTCTCCATTAATTTTAAAATAGCCATTGCAGTAAAGGTTTTTGTAATGGATGCAAGGTCAAAAGCGGTGTGACTAGTTACATTATCTTTAAAGCTGTAGTTTTTTTCAAAGAGTGTTTTGTCGTTCTGCGATACTAGAATTTGACCATTGAAATCAGGAGGCAATGTTTGCTTTAAAATTTCTTCAATAGGTTTGTCTAAAGGAGTTGGATTGTTCGGAATATCGGAAACTTCAGTTCCAGTTCCAGTTCCACCGCCGCCAGTTTCAACTACAATTCCAGAATTTACATTTATTCTAAACGAGCAAGTACATTTTTTATCACCACAATTAGCTGTAAGCGTCACGGAGTATATTCCTTTTTCAGGGAATATAATTGTTTCGTACAATGTTGTTGCAACGCGAGTGTATATGATTTCGTTGACTTGGTTGTAAACCGTTATTTCGTTTTTAGTTGATGCACATCCGCTTCCTTTACAATTATAAACTCCCGAGAGTGTATAGGCAAAATCACTCTTAATATCAGTCATTGTGTCGCCACAAATTATTTGCTTGCGGGGTTTTGCGATCCCGGGAGTACTAGGTGTTAAAAATAAGTTTGACCAAGTATTGCCGGTATTACAAGCGCAATTTGGGTCGGTGATGGTGTCTTTTTTACAAATAATAGTTTCGCATTTTTTGCAATCTTCATCAATTAATGTCAAATGGAAACAAGCTTTTTCGAGCACCAAAACGCAGTTTTTAGTTGGCGGTTTTGGCAATGAAAGTTGAAACGTAATAGTATAAGTTCCTGGTTGAAGGGCTGTGCCGCCACTCCAAATTAGTTCTTCAGGACATTTGTTTGATACTGCTCCCGAAATGACATTTGAAGCAGTTGCGCTATCAGCTACTAACGTTCCTAATGCTTGATTTGCGTTTGTAGCAAAAATACAACCGCGTTCTATCATTTGTATTTTGCAATCAGCACAAGCAGGATCTTTCCAATAGTATTTCATATCAGCAAGGCTTATTCGTACTTCTTTTACGGGTTTTAAAATGGTAAAAGTGATGGTTTCGTTCGTGATTTGTGCTGTACTCGAATTGACGAAATTAGTTTCCGATTCGGCTTTGCTGGTTGAAAGTAAATCTTTGCAAGAATCACATTCAGGCAAAAGGGTACAATCTTTTATGTTTAAATCTAAAACAGCTGTTGTCGCTACGCAACCACCGCCTACAGAAACCGTTGCGTACAAATGGTGAATACCTGGTTGTAAGGTTGATAAGGCTAATGAAAGTCCTGTTCCTACATTGGCGACAGCCGTACCATCATTATCGTACCAAGTCACCGTATAAGCGCCTGTAGCTGGTTTTGGCAACGGAAAATTAATCGTGTCTGTCCAACAAGCGGTTTGACAGCCTTTAGGAAAAAGACTTACATCTGGCAAGCTTTCTATGGTTCCAGCAAAAGCGGTTGCTGTACAACCAGCTGCATTTATAATTGTTGCGGTATAACTTCCGGCAACGCCTGTAGTCATTGTATTGCCAATCATGCCATTGCTCCATTTAATAGTATAATCATTCGGATTTGTATTCGATGCTGCGACTGCCGTAAAGGTGTGACTTTTGCCTTCGCATAATTGTCCGGTGGGTGCTGTAATGGTAATTGTTGGGCTTTGAACAAGAGTGACGCAAATAGCATCTTTGGCAATACAACCGTCTGCACTAGTTACAGTTAATTCAAAATTATATTCGCCAGGAACAGTTGCAGTCGCCGTTGGATAAGCTGAATTTGCCAATGTCAACGGTGCTGGACCAGTAACAGACCAAGTGTAGGTTGCACCGGTTTGTGATGTCGAATTGTAAATTTGAATCGGTGAATCGGAGATACATTGTGTTTTTTTGGCAATAATTTTGGCAATTGGCAATGGATTAAAACTAATTGTCGACTTGTTTGAGAATGCGGTACATCCTCCGCCGGTTCCGTTGCCAACGAGAACATAATAACTCCCTTCTTGTGTGGCATTGTAAGTTGCCGAAGTTGCACCCGCGATTGGACTTCCGTCTTTGTACCATTGATAGGTAGTAAAAGAGGTTGTTGTACTTAAGGTAATACTGCCTCCAGGACATACTTTTTTATCACCACCAATTGATGCCGTAATGGCTGGTAACACCGTAATGTTTTGGGTTAAAATAGTGCTACAACCGTTTTTATGAGTTACGGTTAACATAACGGTTTGAGGCCCTGATGCGGCATAGGTGTGATTTGTAGTTTGCAAATTGGATATAAATCCATCACCAAAATTCCAACTGTAGCTTAAATCCGGATCACTACCTGGAGTAGAAAACGGTACAATAGAATTGGCACAAATAGAACTTGGCAGATTCATTGATGCCGGGATGGCGGTTGTTTTAAAAGTCTCTGAATATTCTACTTTGCAACCGTCACTCCCTGTGATCTTTAAAGTTGCTGTGTGTGAACCGCCAGTTGCATAAGTTATTACACCCGGATTTACTGCTGAGCTTGTTGCCGGACTTCCGCCAGGGAATGACCAACTGTACGATGTAATAGTGCTAGGTGATTGGACTTGAGATAAGTTGGTAAAGGTAACTTTATTACAATTTACTGCTGCGGTAAAATTGGCTGCAAGATTTACAGTAACAGTTTTACAAATGTCTTTTTGACAATAAGTGCCATTGCCGAATCTAGCACAAACCGAATAGGTGCCAATGCCTTTATATTGATGCGTCACATTGCTTCCTGAAGTTTCAACGCCATCCCCAAAATACCAGTATGCACTTCCGCCACTGTACGGTACATTGGTGGTGGAGAATGAAAAGGGATTGCAATTTGTGTTTATTGTAAAATCGGGATTATAGTTAGGATTGCAACTGCCACCCGTACTACAATTTTCTTTTCGAATAGAAATCCTATCGGTAATTACTTTACAAGAGGTATTACAAATGCTCACTTCGCACCAATAATATCCTACCGATGTTGCAGTATAATTTGGAGAATTTGTTCCAACCGGAGTTCCAATACCTGAAACCCCTCCTTGAAACCACTTGTAGCAATAACTTCCGGCAGGCATTGGAGTGGCTACTAAATTTGTGTTTACAGTTTCGGTACATAGCCAATAGGTTTTGTTGGTAGCTCCAATATTCGCTGTAAAACCAGTGTTTTCTTTTGGAATAACAATCGATCCTTTTGAAACACAACCACTAGTTCCGGTAATACTAACGGTATAAGTACCTGGATCTGTAATTGTAACGTTTTGAGTATTCAATGTTGGTTTTACTACATTGTCGAGTTCCCAAACGTAACTCGTTCCTGTAATTGATGATGAAAGAGTAATGCCGCTTGTAGAGCACAACGTTCCTGTTTTTGAAATTACCACCGGAGGAGCAGTAATTATAGTTACTGTAATTTGGTCTGTTCCGCCACAGGTTTCTAACTTTAGGATACAAGTATTTGGCGGATTTAATGATCCGTGCCACGCAATTTGAACGGTATTTGTACCCTGACCCGAAACAATTGTGCCTAGTGCGTTGCTCAAACTCCAAGTATAATCTCCAGCTGGCGCAAGGGTTGAGGTGGTGTATGTTAATGTATTGTCCATACACGAGGTCAAGCTTCCTGTGATTGTAGGTTTTGCAAATGCGTTTACATTTAGTATTTGATTATTTGCTGCGCTACACGAAGCTACCGTTTGATTTACTGCTAGTGAATAGGGTCCGGTTGCATTCCAAGTTACGGTTGCTGAGTTATTGTTACTGCCAGATGTTGTATAAGTCCCACCATTTACGGTCCAATTAAATGTTCCTCCGGGTCTGTTTGATGTAATGTTATACACATACGGTTTGCCCGGACAAATAGTTGTAGGTCCTGTAATGGCACCAAGAATAGGAATTGGCAAAACGGTAACGACCATTGCGTCTGGATAATTACAAAAATTTGTAGGAGTCACTGGCGTTGCGTTTATAGTGTAACTTCCTGCGGTTGTCCAAGTTCCAGAAATGCTAGTTACATTAGAAAATGTAGATGGTGACGTTCCTGAACTTGGTGTAATTGTCCAATTTGCAGGGCCATTTGCCGTATATGAAAAAGCAGTTTTTTCGCAACCATTAGCATTTCCTGATATTTTGAAGCGAGGTAAAACCTGCACTTTTATAGTTGCTGTACCATTACATTTAGTTATGGAATTACTGTAGTTACAGGTAATCGTATAATCGCCAACAGCGTTGCCCCAATCGACATTGATAACGCTTGTATCGGCATTATTTCCTGAAATGAAGCCACCACCTGAGATTGTCCAAGTGTAATTTGTTCCTGGCATACTGGGTAAGCTATAGGTTGAAAAACCAGAGGGGCAAACAATTACATCTCCTTGAATTGGCATTGTTGGGTACAAAACAGGAACGCTTAAAGTGCTTGAATTACCGCATTTACCTATACAAGTTCCTGTCATATTAACAGTTGCTGGATAAGTTCCATCCCAAATTACATTTACCGTTTCGCTCGTAGAGGAACCCTCTATATGTCCGCCAGTTACGCTCCAGCTGTAATTGCTACAGGGTGAAGCTGTTGAATACGATGCTTTGTCTCCTTTACATAACATTTGTTTGCAATCTGGAATAATTTGTATGCCAGCTGCGCCAACGGTAATGGTTTTTGTTATGGTATCTGTACATCCACAAGGTCTATCACTGCCTTGATTAGACGATACAACAAGATTTGAAACCGTTAGTGTAATAGTATAGGTTCCAGGTGTGGTATAACTGTGTGTAGGATTTACTTGAGTTGATGAGGTTCCGTCGCCAAAATCCCAGTTCCACGATTTTGCATCGGTTGAAGTATCGGTAAATTGAACGACTTGATTAGCACAAACGGGACTATTTGGGTTAAAAGAAAAATTAGCAATTGGCGCATCTATCAAACACACTTTTTCGGTTATAGTTTGAGTACAAGTACCGTTTTGGTTTGAAATAACAACGGTAATTGTTCCTAAATTGCCATTTCCCCAAGTGATATCTTTTACATTTCCTGTTCCAGAAGCAATTGTCCCTCCGGTAACGGTCCAAGTGTAATTGTAGCCTACTTTTTTAGGGAAAATTCCAAAGGTTTCCTTGGTATGTTTGCAACCCGAAATTCTACTTTGACAATAATCACCGTTTGTTCCGCCTACAGGGTGCGATGGTTTGTTATAACATTCGCCCATTGGAGAAACCAGTTTAAAATCTGGACAACAAACTTTTTGTGCAGAGATACTATTTACTGTTAAAATAAAAAGTGAGAATATGTAAAATATCTTTTTCATTGCTAATTAATTTGAAGTGTAATTATAGTAGATGATTTTTTCACAGGTAATACAATCTACATCTGTAAAACTGTATCTAATACCTACTTTCCCTTTTCGTGTGCATCCTGTCTCAGCGCCCGGCAATGCAATTTTGAAATTGAGATTTAAATTGCCTTGTTTGTTACAATTCCATTCTACCATTTTTGCAGGATAATAGCCATCACTATTTACTGGCGAAGCATTCATTGGTGTTCCAGAATTCCAAGATTCAGTATTTGTACCAATAAAATTGCCAACCCAATTTTCTTTTGCAACACATTTCATGCACGAAGTAGCAACAGGATCTTCTTCGAATGAAATGATTTCAGCGGTTATTTTTTTGATGTTTTTTGGGCTGATTGTAAAATTTTGCGCAATTGTCATTATGTTTAACGGAGTAGTCAAAACAGTTTTTGATCTAACTTTTATGTCACTGCTTTTTGGATCTAAACAATAATCGCAAACAATACATTCTGGAAGTTTATCAATTTTTATTTCGAAATTTTTATCGCAAACTAAATCTTTAGAGATTAATGATCCCTCGATATTAAAGGCAATCGACGATCCAACAACTTGACTAAGCTCGAACGAAATAGTAATTTCTTGGCCTGTACTTATTGGGTTAGATGCTGCTGGAGAAATGTTTTTTATAGTAAATGAACCAGTTGGGCTTGCACTAACATAGTTGGTTCCCGAAGTGTTTGCAGTAAGTCCCGTTTTAGCCTTTTTCTTGCTGGTGTTTTTTAATTTAATGTTGCTAACTTTATAAATGGTTTTTCCGTCTTTGTCAACGCCATTGCAAACTATTGTCATTTGGGATTTATCTATAACCAAACAGCCGTCTTGGCTTGTTTCATCGCAACACGTTTCTGTTGGAGGATTAGTTTTATCATCACATGACCAACAAAAATTATCAAAATTAACTTGTTCTGATGGTGATCCGTTATAATCTGTGCCAAGACTAAAACCGGTTACATTCTGAATCAGAAAATCCCAGGCGGTTACTGCCGCTGCCCCAGTTTGAATGACCCCATCTTTTACAACTTGCCATTGTCCAAAGGCATTAGAAGGTAATTCTCCCTTGGAACTTAATGCAATTGGTAAACAAAATTTTCGCCATTCAGTATCAACAATTGTGGGCATTGATGGATTTGGAATTATCCAAGCACGATAAAAGGATGTCCCAAACGACACTCCTGTACCTGCAGTTGTAATAGGAATTCCGTGATATAAAAAGAATGCTGGAGAACGTGTTACCTTATCTGCTTTTCCTTCCCAATCCACCATGTAATCAAAGCACAAACAACCATTTTTGCCTTTTTCGAGCCAATTGCCTGCAAAATCCTTATAGTTTATAGCAAATGAGGGTCCTTGATCATCAACAAGTTGCAGGTGGTTTTTGTGAGGGACATCGGTTTTGATACTTATTGGGTCTACATAAAAACCTTTCCAATTATTGATGTTGTATTGACCTTCAAAATCGATACAATTCGAAGTTTCCTCAGTAACTTTTATCTCAAAATTGGTGGGTTCACTTTGTGCATTTTTACAAATAGGGTTTCCTTCGGCGTCTAATGCAAGAACACGCCAAACGTATTTTGCAGTTCTTTTTTCGATAATTCCAGGTTTAGAAGTATATCGAGTTTGTCCCTTTATATCTTCTTGAATAATAGTTTGATTATTGTAAATGGCTTGTGCATTAGTTTCGCCTTCTTCAACTTCCCAAACAAATAAGCGGTACGTAACAATACCTCGATATGACGAAACGATGGGCGACCAATTGAAAGTGGTTAGGGATAGCAAGTCTTTTTCTTCGAGAACTTTATTTTTTATTGGATTTGCGTTTATAGGTGGCGAACACAATTCTTGTTCTTTACTGGCAATGATAAAAGGCATGCATTTTTCTAATAATAATTTACCTGATGCTGCTCCATTTCTACTTTCGTAAAACTGAACACAAATTTCATAACTACCTGGATTTAAAATACATTCTTGACCTATTAAGGCTTGTGCCGAAGTTCCTACCCAAGATTTTGGTGCTGATGTTGCAATATTACTGGGTTGCGCTGATGCTGCATTTGGTCCACCACATTTTACACCACCATTACTTTTAATATTTACAAGAATATTACTTTCAAAAAGCATATTCATATTAGCACCAGCAACAAGAATAT
The DNA here is from genome assembly GCF_018069925.1 of Flavobacterium erciyesense. Taxonomy (GTDB): domain Bacteria; phylum Bacteroidota; class Bacteroidia; order Flavobacteriales; family Flavobacteriaceae; genus Flavobacterium; species Flavobacterium erciyesense. The sequence continues at coordinate 39,485 of NZ_JAGPXB010000009.1, forward strand.
TAAAAATATTATTTCCTGTTCCCCATTGTGAAGTATCTGGATTTGGATTTGGCGGCAAATTAATTGTGATTGTCGGAGCTTGCCCCAATATGGTATGACACCAAAGAATAATAAATACAAGTAGATATTTTTTCATATTGTAAAAGAGTTGTTTCAAAAGTTAAGATTGCTAGTGTGCATTATTGTAATGATTGTTGTTCATTATTGTCATCTTAAATTTTTGAATGTTTCATTATCGGGTAATCAATGCCCATATTTTGTACACTATCCGAATGCTTGTTTTTTTAAATTTCATCATCGTTTCAATTATTTAGTTCATTAATAAAGGACTACTTGATGGTGTGGTTAAAGTGTTATAATAATTTGATTATTTTAATAAAAATGTTAATGATTTAATTAATGTTTAATACTATTCAAAAATAATTGAGATTTATTAGATTTAAGTGGGTTTTAAAACCCATTTTTGTAACTTTATTTACCGTTAAATAACGGTAGTAAATATGGTTGAAAACGGGAGGAAGAATTCTCAGTAATGTTATAATTTGCTATTCATTTAAACGCTAACACTACTTTTATTTATGACATTTAATGACAACGCATTTCAGGCACTTTGTTTTTTCTCCTTAGGATTTTTATGTCTAGTAAGTTGTGTTGGTTTGTACTTAGGGATCCTCTTTAAATCAAAAATCTATTATTATTACTGTGGTTATGTTGTGACTAATATCATTTTCATCATAGCTGTATACTGTAAGGCAAATGGGTATGTACTGGCACATTCATTTCAGTTCAATGTTTTGGAGCTTTTAATAGATGTTGTACAGATGATTGGGAGTTTTATGTTTGGAGCCTTTATTTATTATGCATTGTTACAAGAGGATGAAAAATTCATTAAATTAAAATTGGTGTTTCAGTTCTATGCTGTGTTTACTTTGTTTTATGTAATTGTGGTGGTTTTATTTCCGTATTTTGTTCTGGAATGCATTCCATACTTTATAGTTTCTAGAGTGATTGTTGTTTTGCTTTCCTTTTTGTTTTATTACCACATTATGTTAGAGCTAAAAAAAATATATTTTAGATATTTATTTTTAGCCATTAGTTTTTTGCTGATTAGTGGTTTTCTAGCATTTTGGGATTCCCTTACCAATTATTATTCGGATTTATACTTAGGGTTTGTTTTTATGTGTTTGGGTTATGTCTTGGAGAACACTTGTTTTGTATGTGCTTTTATCTACAAATATTTTTTTACTAATCAACAAAAAATTAAAGCCGAAATATTGCATCAAGAGCAATTGAACATCGTTCAAATCGAGATACAACGACAAACGATGGAACAAATAGGTAGAGAAATTCACGATAATATTGGGCAGAAACTCACATTGGCCAGTTTGTATACGCAGCAATTGGCTTATGAGAACAAAGCGCCCTTGATTAACAATTGTATCGAAAACATAAGCTCCATCATCAATCAATCTTTAAGCGAACTTAGAGGATTGTCAAAATCATTAACTGATAATACAATAAAAGCCAATACCATAAACCAGCTGTTGCAACGAGAGTGTGACGGTTTTAATGAATTGAAAAAATGCAATGTAATTTTTAGTTCAAACGCTAATTATTTAGAGTTGTCTGAACAGTCAAAAATTGTATTGCTACGAATTGCTCAAGAATTTATTCAAAACAGTATCAAACATTCTGATTGTAAAAACATAAATGTGACTCTAATTCACACAAATAACCTATTGCAACTTTGTCTTCAAGATGACGGAAAAGGCTTTGATGTCAAGAACGAAAAAGGGTTGGGTATAGGCCTAAGTAATATTAAGAAAAGAATACAATTAATTGGAGGTACTCATAAATTAGAGAGTAACGAGAATGGCACGAAATTAATCATAGAAATATCTCTGTAAAATGAAAAAAACAATAGTAATTGTAGACGATCATATTCTTATTGCAAAGGCATTGCAAAGTATTATTTCTAATTTTAATTCATTCGAAGTGCTCTATGAATGTGAAAATGGAAAGGAGTTACAAGCAAAATTCAAAGTCAAATCGAATATACCAGATATTGTATTACTTGATATTAGTATGCCAATAATGAATGGCTTTGAAACAGCAGAATGGATAAAGGCAAATCATCCTAATGTTTTAATAATGGCTTTAAGCATGCAAGATGATGAGCAAAGCGTGATAAAAATGATTAAAAATGGAGCCAAAGCATATCTGCTAAAAAACAGTCATCCGGTAGAGTTAGAAACCACACTTAACACATTGGTAAAAAACGGCTTTTATTATCCAGATTGGGTTACAAGTACACTCTGCGATAATCTAGTAAAAAACCAAATAGAGAAATCTAAAATTAACTTTAGCCCAAGAGAAATAGAGTTTTTGAAATATACGGTTACGGAGTTAACCTATAAAGAAATTGCAGATAAAATGTGCTGTAGTCCCAGAACTATTGAAGGCTACAGGGATCATTTGTTTGAAAAACTAGAACTCAAAACTAGAGTTGGACTGGCTGTTTTTGCCATAAAAAATGAATATACATAAAAACATCCATTAGCTCTTCTTCTTCAAGTTAAAAAGAGTTCTTCTGTCAAGTTAGCTCGAAGTTTTCCTTGCTTTATATCATTTAAACTAAATTGTGTCTTCTTTATGTAATAGTTGTAATTTTGCACACTTAAACTTTACACTTGGAAGCAACTATAATGATTACCGATACACATACCCATTTATATTCAGAAGAATTTGAGCAAGATAGAAACGAAATGATTCAACGCGCTATTGATGCTGGTGTTTCGCGTTTTTTTATCCCCGCAATCGATTCTACTTGTACAGAAGCAATGTATGAGTTGGAGAAAAACTATCCAGAAAATGTTTTCTTGATGATGGGTTTGCATCCTACTTATGTTAAAGACAATTACGAAGACGAATTGCAGCATGTGGTCCAAGAATTGACAAAACGAAAGTTCTGCGCTATTGGAGAAATAGGGATCGATTTATACTGGGATAAAACCCATTTGCCACAGCAGCAAGACGCTTTTAGAAGACAGATTAAGTTAGCCAAACAATATAAATTACCAATAGTGATTCATTGTAGAGAGGCTTTTGACGAGATTTTTGAAATATTAGAAGAAGAAAAATCAGCTGATTTATTTGGTATTTTTCATTGCTTTTCAGGCACTTATGAGCAAGCTTTACAAGCCATTTCGTACAATATGAAGCTGGGTATTGGTGGTGTGGTTACTTTTAAAAACGGAAAAATTGATCAGTTTTTAAATCAAATCGACCTAGAACATATTGTTTTAGAGACGGATGCGCCCTATTTGGCTCCCGTTCCATACCGAGGAAAAAGAAACGAGAGCAGTTATATTATTAGTGTTGCAGAGAAATTGGCTCAAATTTATGGCCTGACTGTGGCTGAAATTGCAGCACAAACTACCGCAAATTCTAAAGCTGTATTTGGAGTATAAAAGCGGTGTTTCATATTCTCAGAAGTTTTAGAGATAAAAAATGATGGCTATCTAAAATCAACATAATTAGCTGCGGCAACGAGCATTTATTGCTCAGTGGATAAAAATAGAAATAAAATAAAATAATGGGTGTTTTGTAATAATTATGCAAAAATTAGGGGCTGACTTTGGGATTTAAACTAGAATTGACCTTAATTTCATATTTTTTTTGTTCATTTGCCCACACAAAAATTGAGAACCAAAATGCAGAAATTTGACGCTATTCGTCCTTTTTATGACTCCGAAATAAACGAAGCACTTCATAATGTGGCTAATCATCCGATGATGAAAGCTTTGATGAATTTTACCTTTCCTGATGTGGAAGATTCCGTTTGGAAAGAGCAACTTCGTAAAACGCACTCTATTCGTGATTTTCAATGCAATTTTATATACCAATCGGTACAAAAGGTTTTAGAAAAAAGTTCTGAAGGAATTACTACTTCTGGATTTGAAAATTTAGAACCCAACACTTCCTATTTATTCATTTCGAATCACCGCGATATTTTGTTGGATACTACTTTACTCAATACAGCATTGTTTGAGCATGGTTTGGTGATGACCGCATCGGCGATTGGAGATAATTTAGTTAAAAAAGCATTTTTAAACACACTTGCCAAACTCAATAGAAACTTTTTGGTTCAACGCGGTTTAACACCTCGCGAGATGCTACAAAGTTCTAAATTACTTTCAGAATACATTGGTAATTTATTGGTTCATGAAAACCGTTCGGTGTGGATCGCGCAACGTGAAGGACGTACCAAAGACGGTAATGATGAGACCAATCCAGGAGTTTTAAAAATGCTTGGTATGGCATCTGATGAAAAAGAACCAATGGATTATTTTAAGAAATTAAAAATAGTTCCAGTGGCTATTTCTTATGAATACGATCCTACGGATGCACTAAAAATGCCGCAGCTCATGGCTGAAGCCAACAATGAAGTATACGTAAAGGATAAAAACGAAGACTTCATGACCATTTTGAGTGGTGCTTTGGGACAGAAAAAAAGAATTCACATTCACGTAGGAACGGTTATCGATACTGAAATTGATGCCATTAAAGCAGCCAATGATAGTGCCAACAAGCAAGTGGTAGCGCTTGCTCAGGTGATCGATGATGCTATTTTGAGTAATTACAAGTTGTGGCCAACCAATTTTATTGCTCATGATTTGGTGCATAAAAGCAATGAATATGCACATAAGTATACTGAAAACGAAAAATCATTATTCGAACGCAGACTAGAAATGAGAATTGATCATGACAATCAAGTGGCCCTTGATGGATTTTTAGCCATGTATGCTAATCCGGTTACCAATCAATTAAAATACCACGATGTCGTATAAAGCTAAAATATTATTACTCTATACGGGCGGTACCATTGGTATGAGTAAGGATTTTGAGACGGGTGCGCTCAAAGCTTTTAATTTTAATAAATTATTGCAACGCATACCGGAATTGAAACAATTAGATTGTGAAATTGAAACTATTTCGTTCGAAAATCCAATCGATTCTAGTAATATGAACCCACAAGAATGGGCCAAAATTGCTACTGTTATTGCAGATAATTACGAGTTGTTTGACGGTTTTGTGGTTTTACACGGATCGGATACTATGTCGTACTCCGCCTCGGCATTGAGTTTTATGCTCGAAAATTTGGCTAAGCCTGTAATTTTCACTGGTTCGCAATTGCCAATAGGTGATTTGCGTACCGATGCGAAAGAAAATTTAATTACTGCCATACAAATTGCCTCCTTACGTACCGAAAATGGTCCCGTGATTAGTGAAGTAGGCTTGTATTTTGAATATAAACTCTATCGTGGCAACCGTACTACCAAAATAAACGCAGAGCATTTTCGTGCTTTTACTTCGCCAAATTATCCACAGTTGGTAGAGTCAGGAGTACATTTAAAATGGAGTGAAGAGTTGTTTTGGACAAGTCCGCAACCTGCTGCGCCACTTTTGGTTCATAAAAACCTTGATAACAACGTAGCAATAGTAAAGATGTTTCCGGGCATGAGTGAAGCTGTGCTCAAAGCAATATTGAATATTCCCAATTTAAAAGGAATTGTACTTGAAACCTACGGAGCAGGAAATGCTTCTACCGAAGATTGGTTTTTAGCCTTATTGCAAAAAGCTATTAGCAGCGGTTTGCATATTGTGAATGTAACCCAATGCTCAGGCGGAAGTGTGAATATGGGGCAGTACGAAACCAGTACCAACATGAAAGAAATAGGCGTGATTTCAGGAAAAGACATCACTACTGAGGCTGCCATTACTAAGTTGATGTACCTTTTGGGACAAAGCATTCCGGCTAAGGATTTTAAAGAAATTTTTGAAACTTCTTTGCGCGGAGAGATGATATAATCTGTGGTTTTGCTTTTGTAAGTCATATTTTTTTATGTTATTTGCAAACCAATTTTAGAGAGGTGTCCGAGTGGTTGAAGGAGCTAGCCTGGAAAGCTAGTATATGGGTAACTGTATCGAGGGTTCGAATCCCTTCCTCTCTGCAAAAAAATAATGCTTTCCGCAAGGAGAGCATTTTTTGTTTTAAAGCGTGGCAAACTTTTTAGTTTGTCTAAGCTTTAAAACAAAAAAGGATCAGGCATGCCATGCCGAGCATTAATTTTATTGTGAGACACCCTTTCTGGGATCAACGGAGTTAATCTCTAGCTATGTTGTGGCAAACTTTTTAGTTTGTCTAAGCTATAAACCAAAAAAGGATCAGGCATGCAATGCCAAGCATTAATTTTTTTGTGAGACACCCTTTTCGGGATCGACGGATTTAATTCTTTCCGCTCTTCAGAAATAGAAATACTTCCTCAAATGGAGTTTTTTTATAATGTTAAACTTGCTACTACAGTATATTTGATTTCGATATTATAGGTGCCTGCTGGACATAAAGAGCTTGGTTTAATCCTAAATTGAATCGGTATATCTTTTCTACAGCCTATGAATTCCATAATTTTTACAGCTTGGGTAGCGTTGTTAGGGACTACAATGTAATTTCCGCCATTAGATGGCATTAAGTTTCTTTGACCTAAAGGTTTGATTAATAAAGTATCATAAATACTCACTGTTGGGAAACGTTGTCCGCTGTTTACAGTTGTTTTTGCTTCAATAGTTATGTTTGCTGGTGCATTAACTGAATTGATATAGACTTTATATCGATATACATTCTGTTCACAGAGAAGAGACGACGAGAGTAATAATATTGGATCTAGTACAAAACCAATTTTAGTGGCGTCAAAATTACTTTCGAATCCTACTGAAGCGTCATCAACACCTGCCTCTACCACAACTGCATTAACTGATTGCGTAAAACTCGGCATTCCTGTAACATTCAAAGTTCCTGCCAAAATTTGGGCTTGTGAATAGCTAAACGATAGCAAGAACGATACTGTTATGATAAATAAATTTTTCATTTTGGTTTTATTTAATTTCATAAATAATTTCAAATCCACTTGGTAATGATAGTCCACTTTGATTCTCTACAGTAATACGAAGATTGTAACCAGTGCCTAATCCATTTCCGGTGTAGCCGCTTGCAAAACTGTTAATCAAGATTTGTTCTGCAGAGCTTAAGGTAATTGGGCTGCTATTTTGATTAGGGATATATGACCCACCAATACTTGTTGCAGCAATGACTTGAATTTTTATCACAATCCCAGCAGGAACTATTTGGTTTGTGCGCACATAAATTTTAGCATTAGCAAAATTCACACCTCGATAGGTATAATTTAACCAAATGTTTTCATTTGTTGCAATTCCGCCAACACCAGTTGCGGGTAAACCTGCTTCTAAGGTAGTGCTGTTAAGACCAAAGCTAATAGTGTTGCTAGGGTCTGGCTCTGCATCAAGAATAGCAATGGGTTGAAGGCTCAAAGTCGCAAAGTTAGATTGTTGTCCACCTCCAAAAATGAAATTACTACTAATTGTAACATTCAATATTTCCTGAGCCCCGCAAACTGCGAAGCATAAGGTAAAAAGAGCCGCTAGTATATAGTCTGTATTTTTCATAATTACCCTCCTATTGTAAAGTTTTTACTTTTAAATTGTACTTTGCGTTCTTTGCCTTTTACAGGTACATTTATTGTAGTTTTTTCTCCTTCTTTTACAGTGATTTGAGTTTCTTTTTCAATTTCAAAAAACTCTTTTCCTTTGTAGCGCATAAGTTTTAATTTGTATGTTCCTGGAACGATATTTTGAAATTTGAAAACTCCTTGCGCATTCGACTCTACGTTGTACGTGAAGTTCTCATTTTCAATTCTTAAATATCCTTCTAGATTATTACCGTTGGGTCTTGACAATTCCGGAAAAACAAGAGTTCCTATTATTGATGATGCACGTACAATTGTTATGTTTAATTCTGCTTTTTTATCCTTTTCTATAGTAACCTGAAATGGCGTTTTTGTAGCGGGAATTATTCCAAATGGAAGGGTAGACTCATCCATTAAAATGTAATTCTTTCCAAGAGGTAAGTTGTTTAACTCAAAAACTCCTTTAGCATTGGTTACAATACTTTTTCCAGCAGCTATGATTTTTATTCCTTTTACATCTATGCTTTTATCATTTACTTGAATTAAGCCATTTACTCCACCTTGCTCTAAAATTCTTTTTATTGGAACTCCAAACGAATAGGTGTAGGTTCCAAAAGCTAATAGTTCCTTTCTATTGGTTACTCCGGGATTTTCAAAATAATTAGCACGGATTTCAAATAAATGATTTTTAGCTAGATTAATCATTAACATTGCATTTATGAAATCACGTCTTAAGTAGAAGTCTTCTGGGCTGAAACCACTATTGTATGTAGCATTGAATCTAAAGTTTCTGTTGAAATTATAGTCAATCCCAACATTGTAAGTATAGAAGTTTTCATTTGCATTAATCTCATTATATCGATTGCTATAATTGTGATTAAGACCGCTTCGAAGTGAAAAATGACTTGAAAACCGATAAGATGCATCTACAGTATGAGCATAAGTAGTTCTGTATTGCAGATCGTTACTTAATAAATTTTGTGTTTCGGCTATTCTTCCGGTAAAGCCAAAAGCAAATGCTTTACCAGTGAAAATATATCTGTAGTCGATTCCAGATTCATTATAAAAATAACTTTTGGGCTCAAGTTGATCCTCTCTTGTTCTCTTATCTACACGAATATCAAAATAGCTTTTAGGACTAAAACGGTATCCTATTCTTCCGTAATAGTTTTCAAAATAGGGTTCAGCAGCAAAAAACAACGGGTTTAAACGCTTATTTACTTTAGATACGGTTTGTCCGATAACAAAATCGAATTTTCTAAATTTATAGAATAAGCTATTGTTGTACTCAATACTATTTCTGATGATTCCAAAGTAATTTTTACCTGAAAATGTAAAGCTCCCACTATAAGTCAAACCGTTCATTTTTTGGACGAGGTTAAAGAAATGAGCCTGATCAACATGTTTGTTAGTAACGCTGAGTGAAGACTCTGCGTTGATAAACGTGTTTTTTGATCTTAGCTCAAAATTAGCAGTACCAATTTGACCTTTTTCGTCCAAGTTAGCTTCTATGTTTCTGTTGGCTCCCATAACAGTTCCTTTAGAGCTTTCTACTGCAAATCCTAATAGGGCGTTCTTATTAAAACGATAAACAGATTTAAAGCCAAATAGTGCTTCTGAATTAAAGCTGTACAATCTCGGTTTAGTAAAGAAAGCAGATAGTGTCCAATCATTTATATTTTGATCAACTCTAAATCCCATTCCAAAGCGGCTATCAAAACCTAAGCGATTGATATAATAGGCGTGATCTCCTAAATACACAGTCGTGTTATTATTGTATTTATAGATTAAACTATATTGATCTGTAATGCCGAAATTGATTAGATTTTTTTGTTGAGGTGCTCTAATGATTAAATTCAAGTAATTTTTTCTTTTCAAATCTAAAAACCCATCACCTAATAATTCCCCTGAAAGTGCTGAAAAATTCCTGTCTTGAAATGTATTACTAATATAGTTTACACTAAAGCGTACTGGATATCTAAAAAACGGATCTGCTTGTTTAAGTTTTGTAGGAAACACTTTTGTGCTGCCGTATGCTTTATATGACTTGCCAGAGGTTACACTCAGCGCATTTAAAGAGGTTGTGATCGTAGTGAAATCATAATACTTTGCATCAGTTTTTTGTGTTATTTCAACTGTTGCCGTCATATTTGGACCTAGTTTAATCAATTTCGCTCCTTTAATGGTGTTTGTTGAGGATATCGAGATTTCTTGTTCTACATTACCTCTATTTTTAATTTCATATTTGGCCTCTATTATTTCTCCCGCTTGTACTTTGCCAGAAGTGAACAAGTTGTACACCTCTAGGTCTAAGTTTGGTTCAATGTTAAAAACAACTTCTTTTGAGCCAATTTTACTTCCATTTAAATTTTTAACGATAAAAGTCGCAACAGTGTTTCCTGATGGATTGTCTACTGGTATATTGAAACTGATTAACACCATTTTCTTTTCATTAGCCTCCAAGACGCCAATATCACTTATTGAAATTAAGCTCCAATTGCGAGGTAATTCGGCTATAAGTTTTAAATTAGAGGTGCTGTTTTCGCCGTTTTCAATTTCGATAATTAACGTATGGCTTTTATTTGTTGGATAACTTTCTTTAAGGTTTACGACACGAATTTTAATTTGTTCTATTCCTGAAGCATTTTGTTTTTTTTCTTTTGTTTCTACAATTGTGGCAGTTGAAACTTTGATATTATCGGATGCGGATACACTTTTTTTATTGGTTTCAGAAGTTCCTTTAGCTAAATCTTCCTTTGAATTAGTAGTAGGAACAACTTTTTGTTTGTCTACGGTTTTAGTGCTATTAGTGTTTCCTATTTCTGGAACTATAGTGTTTTTAGTGTTTTGTTTTGTACTTGATTTATCATTCGCGATACTGTTGTTTTTTACAGTGTTTTGTTTTGATAAGCTTGATTTCAATCCGTTTGAAGTAGCAAGTTTTGCATTAACCGCTTTCGCTGGTGCTTTTATTGATGAACTTGTAGCAGTATTTTTTACGGTATTTAATGCTAATTTTTTATTGTTTTGTTGTGACTGTGCCTCTTTTACAGCTGCAACTCCACCAGCATTAGTGGTGGTTTTTGCTACTGCCACAAGAGGAGTTTCATTTGAATTAGAGTTTGCTTGAGTTTTATCTTTTGCGAAAGCACGTTGCATTGCTTGCATCTCATTTTTTGTAAACGATTTCACATCATTTTGTTTTTTGTTATCCGCAATAGGATTTTTAGTCCTGTTTGTTTCAGTAGCATTACTATTCGTTTTTGCTACTGCCACAGGAACAGTTTCATTTGAATCAGGGTTTGTTTGAGTTTTTTCTTTTGCGAAAGCACGTTGCATTACTTTTATTTCTTCTTTAGTAAACGATTTTAAATCATTTTGTTTTTTGTTATAAGCAATAGTATTTTTAGTCCTGTTTGTTTCAGTAGCATTAGTGTTCGTTTTTGCTATTCCCATCGAGGTTGTTTCATTAGTACCTGAGTTTGTTTGAGTTTTTTCTTTTGAAAAAGCACGTTGCATTACTTGCATCTCATTTTTTGTAAACGATTTTACATCATTTTGTTTTTTGTTATCCGCAATAGTATTTTTAGTCCTGTTTGTTTCGGTAGCATTAGTATTCGTTTTTGCTACTGCCACAGGAACAGTTTCATTTGAATCAGGGTTTGTTTGAGTTTTTTCTTTTGAGAAAGCACGTTGCATTTCTTGCATCTCATTTTTTGTAAACGATTTTACATCATTTTGTTTTTTGTTATCCGCAATAGTATTTTTAGTCCTGTTTGTTTCAGTAGCATTAGTGTTCGTTTTTGCTACTGCCACAGGAACAGTTTCAATTGAATCAGAGTTTGTTTGAGTTTTATCTTTTGAGAAAGTACGTTGCATTACTTGCATCTCATTTTTTGTAAACGATTTTACATTAGTTTGTTTTTTGTTAAGCGCTGTAGCATTTTTAGTTGTGTTTGTTTCAGTAGTAGTAGTGTTCGTTTTTGCCAATTCAATAGCTTCGTTATCATTATCATCAGCGCTCTCTTGAGTTTTGACTTTTGAGAAAGCACGTTGCATTGCTTTTATTTCTTCTTCAGTAAACTTTTTTACATCGTTTTGGTGAGAAGCAGCAGCATTAGGTTCTTTTTCTATGATTTTTGATGTTAGTTCTGCATTTGATCTTTCACTTGCTTGTTTCTTATAGTAATTTGATGAGTCATTATCCTCATTTTGAATTGGTGTAGTTGTAGGTGTTGAAGTAGTACTCACACTTACTGTATCCAAATCTTCAGACTGCACTCCCATCCCACATCCTATGTAGAGAGGTAGAAGTAGATAGATAAGTTTATATACAGTTTTCATAGTAGTAGATTATAATTAATGAAGTGTGACCCTAAACGTTAGTCTATAGCAAGACTAACGTTAGTTCCTATAAATTTTTCTCTCGAATCAGCGACCAAAAGACAGGTGTAATTTCCTTTAGGAAGTTCGGAAATGTTGATGGTGTAATCTTTGCAAAAGCCAGGGAATACTAAGCCTCTGATTGTTGTTTTTTGAAAGATGTTTTTTCCTTCTGAATCATAAATCTCTAAAGACAATTTTACGCCTTCGATAAATGAATTTTGATTAGCAATTTTAATTACTAAGTTTTTGCTATCTGTAGTTTTGTCAATGTCAACTTTTTGAAAATCTAAGCTTACTTCATCAAGGCTATTTACATTTGTTATTAAGGCAATAGCATATCTCATTTTTGTATTCAGACCTATGTTGTGCTCAAGTTTTTCTTTTTTAATAGGTTTTTCTATGTCAATCATTAACATGTTCCAGAAGGTGCCTCTTAATGCTTGGTCTTTTGGGATGTTGATTGTGAATCTGTAACTATATTGTTCTTTTGGATTCAGTACCTTGTCCATTAAACTTCCATCAAACCAGTTTAAAGACGATTTTAAGTGGGATTGTGTAGTTGAAAAAGTACGGTCTCCTGTGCAAGAAAAAATGGCTTCGTGTAAACTAAAGGAAACTGTTTGCTGTTCATCTGAACTATTGAGTAGAATAACTTCGCCCTGGATTTGAGTGCCCGAGATTCCAGAATATATATGTGTTAATCCGTTAGTTACAACAACGCTTGAGTAGGTCAAATTCACGAATAAAAATAATGCGATAATTAAGTATATTTTTTTCATTTTTACGTTTATTAGGGAAATAATTGGGATCAGGGTTTTTTACTATACAATAAAGTTACTATCTAAGTAGGGAAATTGATAGTGATTTTCGATGGCTAGCTCGTTACTGCAGTTAAATGGTGTTATTTAGTCTTTGAACTATTTTGATAATTCAGTACGGTATTGATGTGGTCTATTTTTGATTAACGATGTCATATAAATAAGATTGCTAAGTTGCTGCTAAACGTGTTTTTAGAATCAATCCTAAAAAAGAAAGGTTCTATACACTGTGTAAAGAACCTTTCTTGGTAGATGGTAAAAATAAATGTAGTGCATTAAATATCAGTCAAAGTATATTTAAGAGTTGCACTGTAATCTCCAGCACGGTACAATGCGAAGTTTCCGTTTTGTTCTAATGTGTAGGTTAGTCTTACACCTCTAGCCAAATCGCCAGTGTACACACTTTCAATGCTTGTTACTAATAGCGCATCTACACCAATTGCATTGGTTACTCCTAAACGTACTCCTGCAGCAGTTACTGTTCCAGCAGAATCGGTTGTACCTCCATTAGCAATAATTGAGGGAGCTACAGGTGTTATTCTTAAATCTAAGCTTGCTGGAAATGTACTACCAGCTTCTAACTGAACATTGATTTGACGGGTTAAGTCGTATCCGCTTCCATTTGCTGCTGTAGCTACAACACTAGTGTAATTCAAGTACAAATTGGTGTAACTCAGGGCTGAAAACGCATACAATCCTGCTTCACGGTTGACACCAGATTGTGTAGCATTCGCCATGTTGAATACAACGGTTGCAGCTTCTGTTCCGGTATTACTGTCATAAATGTCTATCAGTGCAATTTCTGGTACGCTGACATTTAAGAGGTGTGTAGCAGTGTTTACATCAGTGTTGTCTTGAGCATTTGCGTTGCTAGCAAATAGAGCGGCAACGGCTACGAATAGTAGGTTAACATTTTTCATATTTTGGGTTTTTAGATTATTAATATATTTCAAAACTACGACCTAAGATCGTTGCAGAGTTTGGTTTTTCGTTAGACTGCATTGAAGTATAGACCAATAAAAGCTTTTAAAAGTCTTTCTGTAAATGATGCTGCCTTGTTTTGCTGGTAAAAATTAATATTTCTTCTTACATCTGTGACTGCTAAGTCAGCATGTTTATAACCCAAAAAGGTTCTATACAGTGTGTAAAGAACCTTTCTTGGTAATGGCAAAATTAAATGTAGTGCATTAAATATCAGTCAAAGTATATTTGATAGTTGCACTGTAATCTCCAGCACGGTACAATGCGAAGTTTCCATTTTGTTCTAATGTGTATGTTAATCTTACACCTCTAGCCATATCTCCAGTGTACACACTTTCAATACTTGTTACTAATAGCGCATCAACACCAATTGCATTGGTCACTCCTAGAGCTACACCTGCAGCAGTTACTGTTCCAGCAGAATCGGTTGTACCCCCATTAGCAATAATTGAAGGAGCAACAGGTGTTATTCTTAAATCTAAACTCGCTGGAAATGTACTACCTGCTTCTAACTGAACATTGATCTGACGGGTTAAGTCGTATCCGCTTCCATTTGTTGCTGTAGCTACAACACTTGTGTAATTCAAGTACAAATTGGTGTAACTCAAGGCTGAAAACGCATACAAACCTGCTTCACGGTTAACACCAGATTGTGTAGCATTCGCCATGTTGAATACAACGGTTGCAGCTTCTGTTCCGGTATTATTGTCATAAATGTCTATCAGTGCAATTTCTGGTACGCTCACATTTAAGAGGTGTGTAGCAACGTTTACATCAGTGTTGTCTTGAGCATTTACTTGTGTTGCAAATAATCCAGCAACACTTAATAATAGTAGATTAAAATTTTTCATGGTAATAGGTTTTTTGGGTTTATTGGGTCAAAGTTAATTTGATGTTCCATAAAATATTTTGTTATTCGTTGAATAGCAGTTTGCTATAGTTGAGTTTGTTAAAAGTGGTGATGAGCTGGCTGCGTGATCAAGATTTTTATTTGCAAACAAATATCTAGCGATTGGTGAAGGATTCGGATTTTTATTTGTTTGCCATAAAAGACATTTTTAGGAATCTAGTGCTATCTTTGTTCTGCACTAGTTTTAAACGGAATTAATCCAACCTGTTATTCTATTTTCACTTCAAATTAATTACAATATGCGTTTCACTATCCTTGGTTTTTTGCTTTTGTCGTTTTGTAAACTGTATTCGCAGGCTGATGTCGTGGCAGCAGATAGTCTCGTTGTTAAAGTAGATTCTTTATACCGTGAGGATCAATTTTATTTTAGCTTGACTTATAATACGCTTTCTAAAAAACCAAATGGGGTGAGTCAAAGTAAATTTTCATCTGGAATTTCTTTTGGTTTTTTGCGTGATATGCCCATTTCAAAAAAAAGACAAATAGCTGTTGCGACAGGTTTGGGTTTTACTTATAACAATTACAATCAAAATTTAGCCATATCAGGCAGTGCACAAAATCCATCTTATGAAGTTATTGGTGCAAACACAGCTTTTGATAAAAATAAAATTTCGACTTTAACCATTGATGTGCCTTTAGAGTTCAGATGGCGTACTTCAACGTACGAAAGTCATAAGTTTTGGCGCATTTACAGCGGATTAAAATTTAGTTATTTACTGCTGGATAACGCTATTTTTAATGGAGCTACGGGTGATACTAAAATTTCTGGTAATAAAGATTTTAACAAACTACAGTACGGAGCGTACTTAAGCGCCGGTTACAATACGATCAACTTGTACGTTTATTATGGTTTGAATCCTTTGTTGGAGGCGCAAACCACAACAGCAGAATCTTTTGCATTACAGGCTCTCAATTTTGGAGTCATTTTTTATATTTTATAGCCATAAGTTCAATAGTAGTAGCTGCGGAATTGACCCTATAAAAAATCCAATCACCAATTCTTTATATGTATGCGCATTCATTTCTAAGCGAGAGGAGGCTACCAAGCCATTCGTGACAATAAGTAATGCAATCAAAAAAGTGTATGGTATTTGAAAATGCATGCTGCATCCGATTATAAAAACGGTCAATGAACTAATTCCTATCAGATGTAAACTAGCTTTTACTCGTATAAAAAGTAAAAGTAATGCGATTAAACTACTCAAAAGACCACCCAATAAAAAAAAGTGAAACTCAGGATATTCAACAATGGTAATGTTTTTTTTGATTAACAACAGCAGTAAAAAACAATGTAATACGAGTGGAATTTTTCGTTCTCCGATGTTTTTTGCCATTATAGATTTTATCTGCCCGCTGGCTCGCAGCAAAAAGTAGGCAACTATGGGTAGTAATACCGTAGTTACAAGGACTTGTCCAAAAACAAATAGTTTTTGAGTTGTAGAAAAATCAAGATCAGTCCCGAAGAAATAGAACAACGCAGCCATTGCCGGTATAAATATCGGGTGAAAAAGATAGGAAAATAGCGGAAGTATTTTTTTTAAAGTCATTTTGGTCAAAAAACAAATATAACGAAAGTCAAATGATTGGCAGTCCAACTCGAATCAGTTTAACAATTGGTAAACTATTTTTTTTAAAGGTACTGATTCATTTAATCCTAAAAAGAATGGTATTTTTGACTATATTTTGATTGGCTTTTTCGCCTTTTAACTTAGATTTTTATAATCCTTGCTACTCATGAATTCAAATTCGTTACCGATCGCTTTTCAAATAACCAAAAAAGGTATTGTAACCGCTGATGGCTTGCTGTTAGATCATATTTCAATCGATAGTAGATCACTTCAAAATGGTAAGCAAACACTGTTTTTTGCATTGACAGGAAGTAATAATGATGCGCATCAATACATACCTGATTTGATCCAACAAGGGGTACAGCATTTTGTGGTTCAGCATATCTCGCCTGAGTATAAAAATTCAGCTCACTTTTATGTCGTGCAGGACACGCGAAAGGCTTTGCAAGAAGTGGCAGCGCAGTATCGTGCACTTTTTCATTTTCCTGTAATTGGTATCACGGGAAGCAACGGAAAAACAATCGTAAAAGAATGGCTGAATTTTTTATTGAGCCCTGATTTTAATGTTATTCGAAGCCCAAAGAGTTATAACTCGCAAATTGGAGTGCCATTATCGGTATTAGGAATTAACGAAAAACACAATCTAGGAATTTTTGAAGCCGGAATTTCTACCATAAATGAAATGCAACAATTGCAGCAAATTGTGCAACCTACGATTGGCGTTCTCACGAATATTGGCTCGGCTCATGACGAAGGATTTACAAGTCGTGAACAAAAAATTATCGAAAAACTACAACTTTTTAAAAATGCTGAGGTACTTATTTACAACAAAAACTCAGTTGTTGATTTGTATCTTCCAAAAAATATAAAAGCACTTTCATGGAGTTTTGAAGATGCTGCTGCAAATGTGTTTTTGTCAAAAAAAACAATGCAAGCGGGAACACAACTTAGCGTGAGTCAGGGAGTAATTCAGTTTGAAGTGGATATCCCTTTTCAAGATGAGGCTTCCATCGAAAATGCAGTTTCAGCCTTGATGGTTTTATTGCATTTAAATTATGATGCAGCAACTATACGACAACGAATGGCCTTGCTGTACCCGGTTGAAATGCGTTTGAAAGTTAAAAACGGTATCAACAATTGCAGCTTAATTGACGATAGTTACAGTTCTGATTACCAATCGTTGAAAATTGCGTTGGATTTTTTAGAAAGTCAAAAGCAATACCAAAAGAAAACCATCATTTTATCAGATATTTTCCAGAGCGGATTGTCGCAAGAGGAGCTGTATGAAAAAGTGGCCAAGTTAATTGTGGCGCATAAAATAGATCGTGTAATTGGTATTGGAACAACTATTTCAGCGTTTCAAAATCAGTTTAGTCAAGCCACTGTTTATCCCGATACATCTTCGTTTATTGCCGATTTTGAGCAGCTTGATTTTTCGAACGAAACTATTTTGATAAAAGGAGCGCGCTCTTTTGCCTTTGAAGAAATTGTGCATTTGCTCGAGGAGAAAACCCATGAAACCGTACTCGAAATTAATCTAAATGCCATAACACACAATTTGAATTTTTTTAAATCAAAGTTACAAGCTGATGTTAAAGTAATGGTGATGGTCAAAGCTTTTGGCTACGGAAACGGAGGTCTTGAAATTGCCAAATTATTAGAATTCAATAAGGTGAATTACCTTGGTGTAGCTTTTGCCGATGAGGGAATAGCGCTTAAAAATGGCGGAATTAAAGTGCCAATTATGGTCTTAAATCCAGAGAGTACTAGCTTTTCAGCGATTATTCAGCATGGTATTGAGCCTGAGATTTATTCTTTAAAAGGGCTACAGGCATTTTTAAAATTAGCCAAACAAAAAGACTTAAGTCATTTTCCAATTCACATCAAGATCGATACTGGAATGCACCGCTTGGGTTTTGAGAAAGACACAATACCTGATTTAATAGCTGCTTTGCGCGATAACGAACACGTGACCGTAAAAAGTATTTTATCCCATTTAGCCACAAGCGATGATCCAAAACACTTTGATTTTGTAAACCAACAAATTGCCCTTTTTGACGAATTGTCAACTCAAATTTGCAATGAATTAAATATAAAACCATTACGTCATATTTTGAATACCTCCGGAATTAGTAATTTTCCAAATGCGCAGTTTGATATGGTACGCCTAGGAATAGGTTTGTATGGTGTTTCAAATGATCCTGAAGAACAAAAACAATTAGAAAACGTAGGAACATTAAAATCGATTATTTCACAAATCAGAACCATTTCAGCAGGTGAGAGCGTAGGTTATGGCAGACGATTTATGGCTGCGTTACCTACAAAAATTGCCACCATTCCGATAGGATATGCCGACGGAATCTCCAGAGCGTGGGGAAATGAAGTAGGCCATGTTTTGATTAAAAATAAAAAAGCACCTATTGTAGGCAGTGTTTGTATGGATATGCTAATGGTAAACGTAACCGATATTGACTGTTCAGAAGGCGATGTGGCTGTTATTTTTGGTGAAAATTTATCGGTGACTTACATCGCTAATCGTTTAAATACTATAGCATACGAGGTATTAACCGCCATTTCGCAACGAGTAAAAAGAGTGTTTTATCGTATTTAGTTATTTTTTTGTTAAATTTTTCTAGGTTAATGTTAAAATTTTAACTAAGTTCGTTTTTCAAATAAACTTAACTTAAAAACATTTTCTATGGGATTTTTTAGTGATTTCAAAGCATCTTTAATGAAAGGTGACGTACTTAGCCTTGCCACAGCAGTAGTAATGGGCGGTGCATTTGGTAAAATTGTAGGATCAGCGGTTGATGATGTAATCATGCCAATTGTAGGTTTACTTACTGGTGGTATCGATTTTACACAGAAATTTGTGACTCTTGATGGTAACTCTTATGCTGATTTGGCTGCGGCTAAAACAGCGGGTGCAGCAGTGATCACTTACGGTAACTTGGTACAAGCAATTATCAATTTTGTGATTATTGCGTTCTTTATTTTTGTAGTTTTAAGAGCTGCTGAAAAAGCAAAGAAAAAAGAAGTTGCAGCTCCTGCAGCTCCAGCTGGACCAACGCAAGAAGAATTATTAACGCAAATTAGAGACTTGTTAAAAAAATAATTTCCGCTACATTATATATTCTAACTAAACCGCCACGTAATTGTGGCGGTTTTTCTTTGCGATATATTGATCAGTAAAACCAACTAAATTTTTCTCTAGTCATATGTACCAAAAAGTCAATAGTTTTTCTTTTTATGGCGTTTCCCGCCGCGGCGGGTCGGGCTTTTCGTTGCAATCTTTTTTCGGCTAAAAAGCCTCAAAAAGGATTTCCACTTCAATCCCTAACGCAACGCGCAGTCAAAAAGTTGAATCGAATAAAAAAACAATGATTTTCTCCGCCACAGATTTCACTGATTAGCACAGATTAATTCGTTTAGTAATTTTAGAAATCTTCTCAATCCTCCTAATCTGTGGCAAAACTCTTTTTAATAATTTAGGTAAATGTCTACCGGCTCAAATAAAAGCAAAAAATTTAATGTCAAATTTTCTCCGCCACAGATTTCACGGATTAACACAGAATAGTTCGTTGTGAAATTTGAGAAATCTGTGGCAAAATTCGATGGATTTCGATCATATATCTTTGGCGTTATTTAAATTCCTTTATTTACTTAATTTTCTTAATGGTTCAAGAAATTCAAAAGACCTGTTGATTAGCCGTTTCATTGGTATAGAGTGTTTTTTTTCAATAACTTTAGTTTTGTTGATTGACAAATAGTGATTAATCCAGAAATGTTATAAATCAAACATTTTGTTATTTTTTGTGAATGCAATTGTGGTACAGTCAATAATGTTTACTTTTGTCCTTTAAATGTAATACTCAATCAAAAATATACTATGAAAATAGCAGTTGTTGGTGCCACCGGAATGGTAGGTGAAGTGATGTTAAAAGTGCTTGCAGAGCGCAATTTTATTGGAGCAACAGACGAATTAATTCTTGTGGCTTCTGAACGTTCTGTAGGGAAAGAAATTGCTTTTAACGGAAAAAATTATACAGTAGTTGGTTTGCAAACTGCAGTAGATTTAAAAGCGGATATTGCTTTGTTTTCGGCTGGAGGAGAAACTTCTTTAGAGTGGGCTCCAAAATTTGCAGCAGCAGGAACTACCGTAATTGATAACTCTTCTGCTTGGAGAATGGATCCAACTAAAAAACTGATTGTACCTGAAATCAACGCTGACCAACTTACGGCTGATGACAAAATCATCGCCAATCCAAATTGCTCTACTATTCAAATGGTGTTGGTGTTAGCGCCATTACACCGTAAATACAATATCAAACGTGTAATTGTTTCTACTTACCAATCGATCACCGGAACAGGAGTAAAAGCGGTGCAACAATTAGAGAACGAGTACGCAGGAGTGCAAGGCGATATGGCTTATAAATATCCAATTCATAGAAATGCTATCCCACAATGCGACTCTTTCGAAGAGAACGGATACACTAAAGAAGAAATGAAATTGGTGCGCGAAACCAAAAAGATTTTAAGTGATAATACGATTGCTGTAACAGCTACTGCAGTACGTGTTCCTGTTGTAGGCGGTCACAGTGAGGCGGTAAATGTAGAGTTTTCAAATGATTTTGATTTGAGCGAAGTACGTTCTATTTTACACCAAACCGATGGTGTAGTACTTCAAGATAATATCGATGCATTTACTTATCCAATGCCGTTGTATGCTGAAGGTAAAGATGCTGTTTTTGTGGGTAGAATTCGTCGTGACGAAAGCCAAGAAAACACTTTAAATATGTGGATCGTTGCGGACAACTTGCGTAAAGGTGCTGCGACAAATACCATTCAAATTGCTGAATATTTAGTTGCCAATAAATTAGTATAAAACACAATTTGATCACATTTGATTAGCAAAATTGTTAAATGTGTCTCTTTTTATTGCGATTTTAGAATCCATTTGTTAAAGCAAAGTTTATATTTTGTGAAAACAAATGGATTTCTGTTTTAGGATTGTTATATTTGCCCACCATGAAAAACAAGTTTTCTATAGTAAGTCTCGTGCTCACCGTGACAGTATTGTGCTCAATGCTGTTTCAATCTGTGCACAAATACGAGCATATAGCTACACAACTTGCGGAGATTCATTGTACACATGAAAAAAAATCAGCTACTGAAATCACACACCAACATAATGGTTATGATTTTTGTGGTATTTGCGATTTTAAAGTAAGTTGTTTTACTTTTTTATTTCCATCTAAAATTTCAATTGAAAACTTTGATTTAGTAACACAAAAAACTGCGGTTACTTCTTCTAACATAAACAGTTTCTATAAAGGAAGCCTTTTTGCGCTTCGAGCACCACCTTTGTCTTAGAACGAATATTTATTATCATACATTTTCGAATTTAGAAAATGTATCAATCGTTTCTATATCTTGAACAAAGAACATGCACAAAAAAAGCTATCTTTTTTTCTGTATCAGTCTTTTTTGCACTATCTCATTTGCACAAAGCACTGTACGCGGAAAAATAACCTCTCAGGCCGGAACTCCGCTTGTGGGAAGTCACATTCATATTGGTAAAAAAACAGTTTCAGCTGATGCTGAGGGGAATTATTTGCTTAAAAAACTCCCTTCAGGAAACCAAAAAATACACGTTTCGTACATTGGTTTTCAGTCGGTAGATACTTTGGTAAACCTATCAGGCGATATTGTTTTTGATTTTGTTTTAAAAGAAAAAGCAGATAAGCTTCAAGAAGTGGTCGTGCGTCAAAAAAACAATACGCTCAACAAATCTTTGCTGGAACAAAAAATCAAAACAGAAACTATTGAAAGATTCAGTAATCAAACCTTGGGCGAAGTGCTTAGGGAGGTGAATGGTGTTTCTAGTTTAAAAACAGGTAGCACCGTGGTAAAACCAATTATCAACGGATTGTTTGGGAGCAGAGTGCCGATAATCAACAACAATGTGCGACTCGAAGACCAGCAATGGGGAACGGAACACGCTCCTAATTTTGATTTGAATGCCGCAGGAAAAATAACGGTAATCAAAGGTGCATCCGGATTGCAATACGGCGGAGATGCCGTTGGTGGTTTGGTTGTCATCGAGCCGCTAACCGTAAAAAAAGACACACTATTTGGAAAAACTATTTTAAATATGGTTTCCAACGGTCGCGGTGGTTCGATTAGTTCGAGTTTGCACAAAGGCAATGACAAAGGATGGAGTTGGAATGCGTTAGGTACATTTAAGTATATGGGCGATCGCGAAACACCAACCTATGTACTTTCAAATACCGGAAATCGCGAGGCCAATTTTTCAGGCGATGTGAAGTTCACTGCCAAAAAATACGACATTGGTGCGTATTACAGCTATTACAACACTACTATCGGAATTTTGAGTGCGTCGCATATTGGTAATGTTAATGATTTGTACAATTCGATAACCAATAAAAGGCCATCAGTTGTTAATGATTTTACTTATGCCATGCGAAACCCAAAGCAAGAGGTGCAACATCATTTAGCTAAGGTGAATTTTAATTACTTTCTAGACGAAACGGCATCAATCGCGGCACAATATTCTTTTCAATTCAACAAAAGATTGGAATTTGATGTTCGCAGAGGCGATTTCAATTCGCGCGCTGCTTTAGATTTGGAGTTGGCCACACACGCTATGCAAGTTGATTATAAAAAAACACTTCATGATTGGACCTTCAAATCAGGTGTGAGTAGTTCTTTTCAAAGTAATTTTGCCAATCCAGCAACGGGTATAAAACCTTTGATACCAACCTTCGATCGTTTTGAATTGGCTACGTACGGCATTTTTAATTATGATTTTTCAGATCATTTTTCGGTAGATGCCGGAGTGCGTTATGATTTTTCGCAAACTAATGCTACCAAGTTTTATTTGAAATCAAGATGGGAGGAGCGTGGTTACGATCCTGAATTTTCAAACTTTATTGTAGGCGAACAAGGTAATCAGTGGCTTACAAAACCATCGTTTAACTTTGATAACGTGTCGGCAAGTTTGGGCTTTCACCGCGAGTTTGAAAACGATTTGCACTGGTATGGCAATGCCAGTTTAGCAGCTAGGAATCCGAATCCGTCTGAGTTTTTCAGTGATGGATTACATCATTCTACAGGAGTTATTGAGTTGGGAGATTTGGCTTTAGACCAAGAGCAAGCCGTTAAATTATCGACCACATTCCAAAAAAAATGGAGTCATTTTTCGGTAGAATTCAATCCGTACTTGAACAGTATTCGCAACTTTATGTTTTTACGACCAGTAGGTTTTGAAACTACGATTCGCGGTGCTTTCCCAGTGTATGATTACCAGCAAACACAAGCCAGATTGGTTGGGGTTGACTTGCAAACACAATGGAAAATTAACGAAGAATGGCAACACGGACTAATGGTTTCTTATGTAAACGGTAGGGATGTTAGCAATCGCACGGCTCTTATTGATATGCCTCCATTGGGTTTGAGCAATAAAATTCAGTTCACAAAAGCGGCTTGGCATGATTTGAAACTCGAATTAAAAAGTGAGTTGATGTTGCGTCAAAAGCAATTTCCAAACTATAATTTCACCACCAACATCATCGAAAATAATGAGTTGGTTCCCGTTGTGGTAGATATTAGTACGCCGCCTGCAGGTTACCATTTGTTGCATTTTTATTCTGAAATGACATTCAAAACATTTGGCAAAACGAGCACTACTTTAGCATTTTCTGTTCAAAATATAGCAAACAATTCGTATCGTGATTACCTCAATAGGCAGCGGCTTTTTGCTGACGAAATGGGTAGAAACATACAACTACAAATCAAATTTAATTATTAAAAGTAAACACACAAAAAATGAAAAATTTTAAAATTTTAGCCTTTGCATTAATCACATTAGTTAGCTTTTCATCTTGTAATAACGACGATCCAATTGCGGTTAACGAAGAAGAATTGATTACTACGGTAACAACTACTTTAACTTCAGGAAACCAAACAATTACATTAACGTCAAAAGATCTTGATGGTGATGGTCCTAATATGCCTGTGATTACTGTTTCAGGTGAACTAGCATTAAATACTACTTATACAGGAGCAGTTAGTTTTTTAAATGAATCAGTAACTCCTGCTGATAATATTACAGCAGAAATTTTAGAAGAAGGAGTTGAGCACCAGTTATTTTTTCAGGCACCAGCGGCAGTAGGTGCTTTTACTTATGCAGATGCAGATGCTAATGGAAAGCCAATTGGTTTAAAATTTACTTTAAAAACAGGAGCGACTGCTACAACAGGCTCAATCACGGTAACTTTAAGACATGAACCAGTAAAAACAGCTGATGGTGTTGCTACAGGTTCAATTACGAATGCTGGTGGAGCAACTGATGCGTTGATTACATATCCAGTAACGCTAAGATAAGTCATAAACGATTATTTTATTAAAAACAAAACGCTATCCTATTGGTAGCGTTTTTTTGTTTTATTTAAGAACTATTCGCAAGGCTTAGACAAACTTATTGCTATTTTTGTAACAACCTTAAAATTTAACTAATGAAAAAAACTTTTTTAATAATGGCTATATCATCAGCGGTAGCATCTTTTGGGCAAAATAATACACCTAAAAAAGTGCAGTATCCAAAGACTAGCAAAGGCGAAACAGTAGATGTATATTTTGATACTAAATTGGCCGATCCGTACCGTTGGTTAGAGGATGACAAATCAGCTGAAACGGGAGCTTGGGTAAAAGCCCAAAACGAGGTAACTTATGATTATTTGGGGCAAATTCCATTTCGTAACGTGATTAAAGCACGTATGGAAAAACTTTGGAACTATGAAAAAATAGGAGCTCCGTTCAAAGAAGGTGCCTATACTTATTACTATAAAAATAACGGATTGCAAAATCAATCGGTTTTGTATCGTAAAGATTCTCAAGGAAAGGAATCGGTTTTTTTAGATCCAAATACTTTTTCTAAAGATGGTACAAGTTCTTTAGGAGGATTAAATTTTTCTAAAGATGGGTCTAAAGTAGCCTATGCCATTTCAGAAGGTGGAAGTGATTGGCGTAAAGTTGTAGTGATGGACGCTGAGACGCAAAAAATTATTGGCGATACCATTGTCGATGTAAAGTTTAGTGGTGTTTCTTGGTTAGGAAACGAAGGGTTTTACTATTCTAG
The DNA here is from genome assembly GCF_018069925.1 of Flavobacterium erciyesense. Classification (GTDB taxonomy): domain Bacteria; phylum Bacteroidota; class Bacteroidia; order Flavobacteriales; family Flavobacteriaceae; genus Flavobacterium; species Flavobacterium erciyesense. The sequence goes on from NZ_JAGPXB010000009.1 coordinate 64,852, forward strand.
TTATGACAAACCAACTGGAAGCGAGTTATCTGCCAAAACAGACCAACACAAATTGTATTTCCATAAATTAGGTACTGCCCAAAAAAGCGATCAAGTGATTTTTGGTGCCGATAAAAAACGCCGTTATGTGGGCGGGTATGTTACTGAGGACGATCGTTATTTGGTAATAACTGCAGCCAATTCGACCTACGGAAATGAATTGTATATCAAGGATTTAAGCAGTCCTAAAAGTGCTATTGTAACTATCGTTGATAATTTTAAAACAGATAACAATATCATCGAGAATGAAGGTTCGAAGTTGTTTATTGAAACCGATTTAAATGCGCCAAACAAGCGTATCGTAACTGTTGATGTAAGCAATCCAACTCCTGCAAATTGGAAAAACTTTATTGCTGAAACTGAAAACGTATTGTCTCCGTCAACTGGCGGTGGTTACTTTTTTGCTAATTATATGCAAGACGCAGTTTCTGTAGTAAAACAATACGATTATACTGGTAAGCTTGTTCGTCAAATAGAATTGCCAGGCGTAGGAACAGCAGGTGGTTTTGGAGGTAAAAAATCAGAACAAAAACTGTATTATTCTTTCACCAATTACATCACACCAGGTTCAACTTTTTCGTATGATGTAGCAACAGGAGTATCGCAAGTTTACGAAAAACCAAAAGTAGATTTCAACAGTGATTTGTACGAGTCTAAACAAGTGTTTTATACTTCAAAAGACGGCACAAAAATCCCAATGATTATAACGCATAAAAAAGGTTTAAAGCTAGACGGAACCAATCCAACCATGTTGTACGGTTATGGTGGTTTTAATGTGAGCTTGACGCCAAGTTTTAGTATTGCAAATGCAGTTTGGATGGAAAACGGCGGTGTTTACGCAGTACCTAATTTACGAGGTGGTGGCGAATACGGTAAAAAATGGCACGATGCAGGAACCAAAATGCAAAAACAAAATGTATTTGACGATTTTATCGCAGCAGCCGAATATTTAATTGCTCAAAAGTATACTTCTCCGAATTATTTAGCTATTCGCGGAGGATCAAACGGAGGATTATTAGTAGGTGCTACCATGACACAGCGTCCAGAGTTGATGAAAGTAGCTTTGCCAGCCGTTGGTGTAATGGATATGCTACGTTACCATACTTTTACAGCAGGTGCAGGTTGGGCGTATGATTACGGTACATCGCAAGACAGTAAAGAAATGTTCAATTATATCAAAGGATATTCTCCTGTTCACAACGTAAAAAAAGGTATTCAGTATCCTGCAACTATGGTAACAACTGGTGATCATGATGATCGCGTAGTGCCTGCTCATAGTTTTAAATTTGCAGCTGAATTACAAGAGAAACAAACCGGTATTAACCCAACTTTAATCCGAATTGACATTAATGCAGGACATGGAGCTGGAAAATCAGTGGCAGCTACCATTCAAGAAAATGTAGACATACAAGCGTTTACTTTGTTTAATATGGGAGTTGTTTTATTGCCAGAGTTAGATTAGTAATCTTTTGATTTGGTGTACTAGTCGTTAAATAATTAAAACGCTATTCGAAAGAATAGCGTTTTTTTTATTTCAAAAAAATTAAGATAAAACCAAATATGGCGCTTATTTTCGGTGGTTTTATTTTCATAATGTTTTATTAATGCACTCGTATTTATGAAAGGGCTTTCGTAAATTTGAGAAACAACCTTAAAATTTAAAACATCATGACAGTACAAATCAACACAGACAATAATGTAGAAGGACATGCACGCCTAAAATTGTATATTCAGGATGAGGTAGCTACAGCTTTGGCCCGTTTTGAGGATAAAGTAACCCGTCTAGAAGTCCATCTTGGAGACGAAAACAGCGATAAATCAGGAGTTAACGATAAAAGATGCCTCATTGAAGCCCGACCTACTAACAGTCAGCCACTAGCGGTAACACATCATGCAGAAACTACTGAAAAAGCATTTCACGGGGCTTTAGATAAAATAAAAAAAGTACTGGGAACTACTTTTGATAAAATGAAAACACACTAATTTTATTTGCTTAGGATAAAAAAAAAGACACTTTGAGAAAAGTGTCTTTTTTTTATGTTATCAGCTAGCGAATTATTTTTTAGAAAGCTTCAATTCTCAAGATTTATTTAAAAAGTAAGGCCGCTAAAGCAGGATCTCTCTCGTACACATCTTCATAAAAAGACAAGTTGCCATCAGCATCAACCCAAGAGGTGAAATAACCAATGTAAACTGGAATTTTTTCAGGCAAAGTGTACCAATATTCATCACCAGCAGCCATTTTTTCCTCAATTTTCTCCATGTTCCATTTGGGGTCGTTTTTCATCAAGGCTTCCGCTAGCTGTTTGGGTTTAGCTACTCGAATACAACCATGACTGAATGCTCTTGATTCGCGAGTAAACAATCCTTTCGAGGGCGTATCATGCAAATAAATAGCATTCGAATTTGGAAATAAAAACTTTACCAATCCCAAAGAGTTTGATGCTCCAGGTTTTTGACGAACGGAGCCATTGCTCCATTCCATGTTGTGTTTTGCTAGATAGTTCGGGTCTTTTTCTATGGCGGGTAAAATTTCGTTTTTAAGTATACTTGTTGGGACATTCCAATACGGACGAAAAACAATATACCGCATAGGCGCGCTAAAAATGACTGTCTTGTTCAATGCTTTTCCTACCACAACTTTCGACTTTAGTTCCGGTTGTCCGTTTCTAAAAAAGGTGAGTTCGTAGGCCGGAATATTCACCACCACCAATTCTTTTGATTTGGTAATGTCGTTTGATACCCATCTGCAACGTTCCATGTTGAGCATAATGGTTTTGATGCGTTCTTGCACGGGAACATTCATGCTTTTTATGTGTTCGGGCAGGATGGTTTTATTCCATGCATTTCCGTGTCTTTTTTTGTACTGTAAAACGCCTTTTTCTAGCTCTTCATCATAAACAGCACTTTTAGAATCTTGTTCTAAATCGTTGGTGGTAAAAAGTCGGGTTCTAATTTGGGCAATCACTTGTGCGCTATCACCCGGTTGGTATTTTTTTACAAGAGAATCAACCGTGATTATTGACCAACCGCCTTTCGTTTCGATTGCTCTATAATTGGCCAATGCTTTCTTGAGTAAAAAATATTGTTTGAGCAAGCCTTTTTCTTCCTTGTGAATTAGGGATGGATTGATCAAAAGCGAATCCAAATAGGCGTCATACGATTGTTTTTTTCGGGGCAAAAACCATTCTAAATCTCTGGTTTTTTCGGGTGCTATCCCATCATAAACTTTGTCAACATAAAAGAAAAATAATGCCGAGTTGAGCAATTCAGTTTCAACACTCGCTTTTTCATATTTTTTTGGATCTTTAAAAATAGCATCAAATTTTTCCTGATAAGGTATTTTGGCTTCTACACCTTCTTGATTTATGGTGTTCACTTTATTGTACAAAACGCCAGTAAACTCATTTATACCATCTTTGTCAAACCAAATATAATGGAATTGGCGCTTGCGATACAATTCCTCCACTTTTGTTTGATAGGTTTTCAGGTCGGGATACGATTCAAAAAATGGAGCAATCTGTGTGCTATCAAAGGACACTTCTAAATAGTTAGTCGGAGTATTTTTAACTTGGGAGATGGCAGGACTTTTATCTTTTTTACAAGAAACAATTGTTAAAGAGATGAGAATCAAAAAAGCAGCGTATAATTTTCTCATTGTATTTGGTTTTGAAATTCTAGTGGTTTGTGCCAATACAAAAATACATCAAAAAGATGCTTTCAAATCTTCCACTTTAAGCGTTCGGTATTTGTCGAGCGCTCAAGTGTTAAAAAATCATTGTTTCGCAATGGCGTAATAAAAATAATAAATTATTGATATTTAGAGTTTTGTATTTCTTTTATTTTTTAAAAACAAATAATAAGAGTATATTTAACAATCTAATATCTGTAAATTATACAATAATTATAGTATTCACATGTAAACCGTATCGGGTTCAGTAGGCGTAATTTTACCAAAAATAAAAAGGAGTTTTTTATTAAAAATCCGGTTTAAAATTTGGCAATTGTTCAACATCTATTGATAGTAGCTTCAGAAATTAATCCGCTTTAAAGTCGCTTTTTTGCCTTTTTTTAAATCAGAATAAAATGCCTATGTCTACTATTTGGTCACCAATTCGAAATTTTTTGAACCGTTTGACTCCAAAAAAAATCCTCAAATATTTGGGTATTTTAGCATTGGCTTTTGTGACTATCTCGTTGCTAATTTGTGTTGGTTTTTCTGTTTATTTTGACAGTAATAAAGCACAAATAGTAAAGCAAATTAATGAACAAATCAACGAAGATTGTTCTGGTTCCGTCGTGATAAAGGATGTTAATTATGCTTTTTTTCAAGGATTTCCCAACATGACTTTGGCTTTAAGCCAAGTACTAGTCAAAGACAGTTTATGGCCATTACACAAGCGTACCTTGCTGCAAGCGGAACGTATTAAGTTGCGCGTAAATGTTTTAAAGTTGTTGGGTAACGAGTTGTTTATTGATAAAATAGAGGTTCAAAATGCGAATTTGCATGTTTTTAAATCAAAAAATGGTGTAGTAAATACTTCTATTTTTAAAAATAAGAAAGACAAAAGCCAATCTAAAAGTACGACTGATACCGCGGTTAAAGAAATTATTTTTAAAAATGTCCGCTTGATTTCTGAAAACCAAAAAGGGAAGAAATTATTCGATTTTGATGTAGAATACCTCAAAGGCAATTTTACTTTTGATGGTTACAATTGGCAGTCGAAGGTTACCATAAAAACAATGGCCAATAGTATGGCTTTCAATACACAAAGAGGAAGTTTTGTTCAGAACAAAGTAATTCAGGCAGTACTGAAAGCGAATTATCACGCACTAAGTAAAAAGATTTCTGTGAAGGCTGATGAACTTTTCATCGGTGCCGATGTGTTTGCCGTTCAAGCGCATTTCGGAATTCAAGAAGAGGAAGCTCCGTTTGATATTAGCATTCAAACCAATATCTTATGGCGCAATGCAGCTGCTATTTTGAGCGGAAATATCAAAAAACGTTTGGATCAGTTCGATCTCCAAAAACCATTGCAAGTGCGTTGTTCTATTATTGGCGACTTGAATACAATGGGTGATCCTGAAATCGTAGTGCTTGCGCGCGTGAAAAATGATAGGCTAACTATTCCTGATGGAATTATCACAAATTGTTCGTTTACGGGTCAATTTACCAATAACTTCAAAAAGGGATTGGGATGTAATGATATTAATTCGGCAATACGCCTCACCAATTTTGCAGGCCAATACAAAACCATTCCTTTCCGAATTCCTCAAGGTGTAATTGCTAATTTTGAAAAAACTATCGCTACCGGAAATTTTAGTGCCAATTTTAAAATGCAGCACCTCAATAAATTAATCGACAAAGAAATATTGTATTTTACGGGTGGAGATGCGACCGTCAAATTAGATTTTAAGTTTGATGTGGCGAGTCTAAAAATTAAGAAACCCCAGTTTAAAGGTCGCGTTTTTGTAAAAGAGGCGCTGTTGAATTACGGACCAAAGAATTTTGCTTTCCTAAAAACCAATATAGAACTCGATTTTACAGACAAAGCACTTTTACTTAAAAATATTAGTTTTAGAAATGCAAAAAGTGCTGTTTTTATGGAAGGTAAAATAGACAATTTCATGACTTTGTATTACGACAGTCCCCAAAAAATGATTGTCAATTGGCAAGTATACGCTCCGTATTTGGATGTGAAACAATTTGTAGGCGCCATAACAACTGACAATCCAAAGCAAGCAAAGGCGGTTGCTGTAGCAGATCCTTTTTCGGCAAAATTATACGATGCCATCCATAAATCGCAAGTAATAATGGATGTTAAGGCCGATAAAATTAACTACGGCAAATGGAACGCATCGCGAGTATTGGCTTCAGTAGCATTGATTAATGATTCGTTTATTGTGCAAAAAGCCAAGCTCGAAACTTGCGGTGGTCGTATTCAGGTAGCCGGAAAGTTGAGTCGCGAAAACAAGAATTTTAAAGTAGCTTCTAATGTAAAATTAAGTAGCATCAACGTAACTCAGTTTTTAACAGCTATGGATAATTTCGGAATAAAATCTTTTCAACCTGCTAATATCGAGGGAACACTAAATGCCACTGCTGACGTCAAAGGATTGATGATTGCTGGAGGCGCATTAAAAACGGAAACGCTCGCTGGTAATGTTAATTTCAAATTGTCTGATGGGGCTTTGATCAATTTTAAACCCATAACCGCGGTAGCAAAATTTGCTTTTCCTTTTCGAAATGTCAACAATATTGTTTTGAGTGATTTGGTTGGCGATTTTAAAATTAATGAAGGTAGGGTGGGAATCAAAAAATTAAAAGTAAGTTCAAACGTTTTAAATTTTGATGTAAATGGCGTATATTCGTTTCAACGCGGCACTAATTTGGCCATGACTATTCCGCTTCGAAATCCTAGAAAAGATACCCTAATTTCCGATGAGGAAAAACGCTTGGCTAAACGATACAAAGGTTTGGTGTTGCATCTTTTAGCACAAGATGTGGATGGGAAAATTAAAATCAAATGGAATAAAAATCACGATTAAACAACAATCAGATGCGCTTTAAATTAATTTTACCTGTACTGTTCTTGATGGTTTTGGGGTGTAAAACCAATATTTCAACAACAAAAAATGCAACGACCGAGGTCAACCAAGTTTTAGACAATTGGCATCAAGCAGCCGCTAAGGCCAACTTTACGGAATATTTTGATGCTCTAGCTGAAGATGCGGTTTTTATTGGTACCGATGCTACTGAAAATTGGAACAAAAAGGATTTTCAAGCCTATGCAAAACCACATTTTGACAAAGGAAAGGCGTGGAGTTTTACCGCAGTGGAGCGTCATGTTTTTTTTGATGCCAGCGGAAATCTAGCTTGGTTTGACGAATTATTAAACACCCAAATGAAAATTTGCAGAGGTTCAGGAGTTTTGGTCAAAGTGGATGGACAATGGAAAATCAAACAATATGTTTTGTCAATGACGGTGCCAAATGAACATTCGAACGTGGTAATTCAAGCCAAATCAGCTACCGAAGATGCTCTTTTGAAAACACTTCAATCCAAAAAAGGCAAATAGTTCATATATATTTCCTTAATTTTGCCAGCTGAGACCGTCAAGTCGAACGGTACGAAGCATAAATATTTTAAAAAAAGTGGGAAGCAAAAATAAATTAAAGAGATTTAAGGAAAACGAGACATTCAACAATGTTTTTCAACCAACTAGAGAAGAGGTAGTAGGCGATTTATTTCCGTTGAAAGGAAAATGGAATACCGACTTTTTCAAAAACGATAATCCTTTGATACTCGAGTTAGGGTGCGGAAAAGGGGAGTACTCTGTTGGATTGGCTGAACGTTACCCAAACAAAAATTTCATCGGAATTGATATCAAAGGCGCGCGTTTTTGGCGTGGTGCGAAAACAGCTGTTGAAACAGGTTTGTATAATGTAGCCTTCATCCGAACTCAAATTGAGTTGATCAATCATATTTTTGCCGAAAACGAAGTCGATGAAATTTGGATTACTTTTCCAGACCCACAAATCAAATACAAGCGTACGAAACACAGAATGACAAATTCACAGTTCTTACAATTGTATAAAAAAATCCTCAAAAAGGACGGAGTGGTTAACTTAAAAACCGATAGTGAATTCATGCACGGATACACCTTAGGATTACTGCACGGCGAAGGTCACGAGGTTTTATATGCAAATCACAATGTGTACAGAAATGAAGGTAGTCCAGAGGAAGTTACTGCTTTTCAGACCTTCTACGAGAAACAATACCTAGAAATTAATAAAGCAATTACCTATATTCGATTCAGAATCAAAGAATAGTCTTATATTTGACTTCGATTTTGAATATCTTTTTGTGCCTATGAATTTAATCACATCCTTATTTTTGGGTTTTATAACCGCTTTCGTAGGTATTACTCCTCCCGGTTTAATCAACATGACGGCGGCAAAAGTGAACCTGAAAGAAGGAAAAAGTAGCGCTTACTGGTTTGTTCTTGGCGCGGTGATCATCATTTTTTTTCAGGCATCTTTAGCTATTTTCTTTGCACGATTTATCAAAGAACGCCCTGATGTGGTCGTGCTATTGCGCGAAGTAGGTTTCGGGATTTTTGCTGTGCTTACTGTTTATTTTTTGTTCATTGCCAAAAAGCCAGTCAAAAAAATGGGAAGCATCAAAAAACGAAGTACTTCCACTCGCTTTTTTCTCGGCATGCTACTTTCAGCGCTCAATTTTTTTCCTATTCCGTATTACGTTTTTGTTAGCATTACGCTGGCGTCTTACAATCTTTTTTACTTTGAGGCGACTCATGTTTTTACTTTTGTAGCAGGTGTAGTTTCGGGTTCTTTTTTGGTGTTTTATTTTTATATTACTTTTTTTCAAAAAATCCAAAACAAGACCGATTTCTTGATGCGCAACATGAACGGAATCATCGGTACAATCACTGGTTTAATAGCGCTTTTTACACTCGTTAATATAGTTCGTTATTACTTTGGGTAAACTGTTTTTTTAGCAATCAAAAGCATGGCAAACGAAAATTTTTTTGAAAGAGTTTACGACGTAGTTCGACAAATTCCATACGGAAAAGTGACTTCCTACGGCGCCATTGCTAGAGCCTTGGGTTCAGCACAATCATCCCGAATGGTAGGTTGGGCCATGAATGCTTCGCATACTTTGGAAGATGTGCCTGCGCATCGCGTCGTGAATAGAAACGGTTTGCTTACAGGCAAAATGCATTTTGATGGTTCCAACTTAATGCAACAATTGTTAGAAAACGAAGGTATTGAAGTACGCGACAACCAAATCGTTGATTTTGAAGCTCATTTCTGGACGCCAACAATACCCACAGAAGAATAATTTCTGGCATAACTCCCTCATAGCACGCACTAATGTACGCATCAATAAATGCGATACAAATCCTTTAAAATAAGAACTTTTCATGCTATATTTGCAATCTGAAATCAGTTTAAATAAAGATAATGTTCTGGTATGCAAATGCCAATAGAAAACAGCGAATTAGAAATGAAATTAGATAGAAAAGAAATTCTTAAAGCGTTAGAGACCATTACCATTGCCGGCGAAGGTAAAAATATGGTTGAAAGTGGTGCTATTACCAATGTTATCACTTTTGGAGATGAGGTTGTTGTTGATTTAGTATTGCACACGCCTGCAATGCACATCAAAAAAAGAGCCGAAGACGATATTAAAAAAACCATCCTAGAAAAAGTTTCGGCCGAAGCCAAAGTTAAAATCAACACCAAAGTTGAGGTAGCTGACAAGCCTGAAATTAAGGGAAAATCAATTCCTGGAATCAAAAATATTATTGCAGTAGCTTCAGGAAAAGGTGGAGTAGGAAAATCTACTGTAACTGCAAACTTGGCTGTAACGCTTGCAAAAATGGGCTTTTCAGTAGGTGTTCTTGATGCTGATATCTACGGACCATCGATGCCAATTATGTTTGATGTCGAGAGTGAAAAACCAATTTCAGTAACGGTTGATGGAAAATCAAAAATGAAACCAATTGAAAGTTATGAAGTAAAAATACTTTCAATCGGATTTTTCACATCACCAAGTCAAGCCGTAATCTGGAGAGGTCCAATGGCTTCAAAAGCATTAAACCAAATGATTTTTGATGCTGATTGGGGCGAATTAGACTTTATGTTACTTGATTTACCTCCAGGAACGGGTGATATCCACCTTTCTATCGTACAATCGTTGCCGATTACAGGAGCAGTAGTCGTGAGTACTCCGCAAGCAGTAGCTTTAGCCGATGCTAAAAAAGGAGTTTCGATGTTCTTGTCAGAAGCGATCAATGTACCGGTTTTAGGAATTATTGAAAACATGGCGTATTTCACACCAGCTGAATTACCAGATAACAAATATTATATTTTTGGTCAAGAAGGTGCTAAAAACCTAGCTGACGATTTAGGAGTACCATTTTTAGGTGAAATCCCAATCGTGCAATCCATTCGTGAAGCAGGTGATTACGGACGTCCAGCGGCCATGCAAATCGCTTCACCGGTTGAAAACATTTTTGACGAAGTGACTCGTAATGTAGTGCGCGAAGTTGTGGCAAGAAACGAAAGTTTACCACCAACTGAGGCAGTAAAAATTACAACAATGGCAGGTTGTTCTGCTGTAAAAAAATAAAATTAGAAACTTTTGAAAATGATTTAAAATCTTTCAATTTTCTAATCTTACAATCTTTAAATAAAGAAAATGACAACAGAAGAATTAACAATTGAAGTTCAAAAAGCGCTCGAGGAAATTAGACCTTTTTTAAATTCCGATGGTGGCGATATTACACTTATTTCTATCGAAGATGACAAGCACGTAAAAGTCCGTCTTGAAGGTGCTTGTACCGCATGTAGCGTCAATCAAATGACTTTGCGCGCCGGCGTTGAAACTACAATCAAAAAATTTGCACCGCAAATAGAAACAGTTGTCAATATTTTATAGAGGCATTTGGGCGTAACCCTTTTATAAAAATAGGCCAACGGTAATTGTACTGAAGGGTCTATTTTTATAAAATGGTCAGGCTGTTCGCTGTATCTTTTATTCCGCAGGCTCCATAAAAGGATGTCGCTGCCATCCTTTACGCGAACCCCAATACCAATCAGAATTTGTAAAACACACACAAAACCAATAACATGGACGTATTAATCAAAATCAAAGACAGAGAAGGAGTTGTTCACGAACTACAAGCACCAACGGATATGGCAATGAATATCATGGAGCTTTGTAAAGCCTACGAATTGCCAGTTGAAGGAACTTGCGGTGGTATGGCCATGTGTGCCTCTTGTCAGTGCTACGTTTTGAACGAAGTGCCTCTGCCAGAAATGGGCGATGATGAAGAGGCCATGTTATCCGAAGCGTTTTATGTAAAGTCAAACAGCCGTTTGGGTTGTCAAATTCCAATCACGGAGGACTTAGAAGGATTAGAACTCGAATTGGCACCAGAATATTAAAAGCAATCAAAATTAAAGGTAGAGCCTCAAAATATGTAAAAATATTTTGAGGCTTTTTTTATTCAATTGAAAGAGATATATTCGTACAATATTTTTTTGATTTTCAATTACTAATAAGTGCTATGGAGCTTACTTCTTATTCGCCAGGATTGCATAAACTAGTCACCTTAAGCGTTCCTGACTCATCCAAGCTCACTAATAGCGCCGGTTTCATGGCTTTTACTGATGCTGTTTTGCAACAACACGCCCTCGAAAAAGTAGGTGCTGTGGTGCATGATTTCGAGAACGATAGTTTCACCATAGCCGTTTGCCTCAAAGAATCTCACATTTGCATTCATACTTGGCCCGAATTCAATCAACTTACTCTTGATGTGTATTTGTGTAATTATTTACAGGATAATACTCAAAAAGTTAAAGCAGTAATGGCGCAGTATGTGGAATATTTTCAAGGAATTGTTTTAAAAGACTTCGAAATTAATAGATAATAGTATGGAGGTTACTTGTAGCAATTGCAACCATACCACTAAGTTGGATTTGAATTTTGATGTCAACATATACGCATGTACCAATTGCGTATACGTGTATCAGGATCGAGATGGTTTGCGATTTAAGGACCAACTTAGGCCTTTTGTTTTTGATGAACATTTGGAGGTAGGTCAAATAGGTGTTTTTAATGATAAAGAGTACACCGTTACGGGTTTACTCATTAAAGAATACGACGGTTTTGAATGGGCAGAGTACCAGTTGCAAAGCAAAGATGATTTTGCATATTTATCTGAAGCTGCAGGTCATTGGATTTGGCTTGAAGAAATTCAGTTTGATAAAAAGGTTGGTAACCATCCAAGATCAGTTGACCACGACGATTTAAGCTATAGCTGTTATTCGTATTCGTATCCAAAACTGAGAGCCGCTCGTGGTTTTTTTGATTTTGATATCTTCGAAAAGGCCGAGTTGATGGAGTATATTAATCCTCCCTTTCTTTTGTCCTTTGAACGAAAATCAAATGTACAAACTGCCTACAAAGGCGAGCACATCAAAAAATCAGTAGTCAAAAAAGCTTTTGATAACCCGACATTGCCTAATAAAGTAGGTGTAGGTTTGGTGCAACCATTCCTAATTGATTTGCGTCAATTGGCGATCACTTTTTGTGTCGTGGCGCTTTTAATTATCATCTCCAATTGGTACTTCAATAAGGATCGAGTGGCAGCCAATGTCCTCGATACGCAGTTACCCTTGGCTAGCGCTACAACTAAAGATTTTGTAAGTCCAAGTTTTACCCTTCAAGGTAGTGCGGCTCCGCTTTCGGTTGAATTGTATGCACCCGTTAGTAATTCGTGGGTGAATGTACAAGTAGCTTTGGTCAACGAAAAAACAGGCGATGAGGTTTATGCCAGCAAAGACATTGAATACTATTCTGGCTATACCGAAGGCGAGTCCTGGTCCGAAGGTTCAAATAGCGAGAGTTTTAATTTGTGTGGTGTGCCAGCAGGTCAATACCATTTAACAATCAGCTCGATGAAAGCTCCTGAAGATGTAACCAGCGATTTTATCAAAGTGAAAGCAGTTTGGAGCGAACCTTCATCACGCAACATCTGGATTGTGTTAATTTGCATGATTGTGGTTTTGGTTGGCTTATTTTACTTAGAACGCAATTTCGAAGAACGCCGCTGGGCAGATAGTAGTTACTCTGAATACAACTCATAAAGCATGGAAAATATACTAAACTACATTAAAAATAACTACTTGTCATTGGGTATTGGTTTGTTTTTTTACCTCTTGTTTGTGTACTATAATACCTCAGGAAATCAGTTGTGCGATTGCGAATCAACCGAAAAATACAAACCCGAGTCAAATGCACGCGGTAGCATTAACCGTTTTTATCATAAATAACTTTTAAAATTTCAACCTATGGACTTTCTTACATCAAAACCTATTTTAAACTCTTTGGTATTCTCGCTTTTAGGAATTGTAATTCTTTTAATTGCTTATTTCATCATCGAGAAACTAACTCCTGAAAATACTTGGAAAGAAATCACCGAAAAGAATAATACAGCTGTTGCCATTGTATTTGGTGCGCTTATTATTGGTTTCTCTATGATTATTAGTGCCGCAATTCATGGGTAAAAAATTTTTAAAATTTGAATATTTACTTCTTTTTGCTGTTTTTACCATCGCAACCTGCGGACTGGTTTATGAACTTGTGGCCGGTACTTTGGCGAGTTATTTGCTTGGCGATTCGGTAAAACAATTTTCGTTCATAATTGGGGTATACTTATTTGCAATGGGAGTGGGTTCTTATTTTGCGAAGTTTTTAACCAAAAACATGCTCAACACCTTCGTTGAAATCGAAATTCTAGTGGGTCTTATTGGCGGTTTGAGCTCGGTAGTGCTTTTTTTATTGTTCGAAAGTGTATATTCTTTTCAGCTTATTTTGTACTTGTTGGTTTTTATAACGGGTTGTTTGGTTGGACTCGAAATTCCGCTTTTGATGAATATCCTCAAAGATAAAGTGGCATTTAGAGATTTAGTATCCAATGTTTTCACTTTTGATTATATCGGAGCGCTGTTGGCTTCTATTTTATTTCCGCTAGTATTGGTGCCTAAGTTGGGAATTATGGGCACGTCTTTGTTCTTTGGTATGATCAACATCAGTATTGCTATTGTATTGTGCTTTAGCTTAAAGAAAGAGCTTAAAAATGTGTATTTACTGCGATTTAAAGCTATCGGCGCTTTTGTAACTTTAGTTGTAGTCGCTTTTTTTTCTGATTCGATTTTGTCCTACACAGAAGGCAATTTGTACGGTGAAAATATTATTTATTCCAACACAACGCCTTACCAACGCATTGTGCTAACGCATAATAAAAGTGATTACCGCTTGTATTTGAACAACAATTTGCAATTCAGTTCTAAAGATGAATACCGCTATCATGAAGCCTTGGTGCATCCTGCAATGGCTATGGCTAAAAATACCAAAAATATTTTAGTTCTTGGTGGTGGCGATGGACTTGCGGTACGCGAAATTTTGAAATACCCCGAAGTTCAAAAAATTACTCTGGTAGATTTAGATGAAGGCATGACTAAATTATTTAAAACCAATACTATTTTGACTGGGTTTAATGAAAATGCACTAAACAACCCAAAGGTACAGGTCCTGAATCAAGACGCTTTTGTCTGGGCCAAAAGTACCCAATCAAAGTTTGATGTCGTAGTAATTGATTTTCCGGATCCATCTAATTACAGCTTGGGCAAATTGTATTCTTTGAACTTTTACAATACTATAAAATCGATTTTGGCTAAAGATGCGGTAATCGTGGTGCAAACCACTTCTCCGTTTTTTGCACCGAAGTCTTTTTGGTGTATCAACAAAACCTTAGCCGAAACTTTTCCGCAGGTTGATGCTTATCACGCGTATGTTCCTTCGTTTGGCGAATGGGGATTTTCTATTGCAATAAACAGTTTCGAAACTACTTTTAATACTGTAAACAGACGAGCTGAAAAGCTGCGTTTTTACAATTACCAGTTCGACCAATTCAATTATTTTGCTAAAGATATGATTTCGAATGATGTCGAAATTAATCGTTTAGACAACCAAATCTTAGTACGCTATTTTGATGAAGAGTGGGGAAAATTATAAGTTCTCGAGGCGATTTTTTTTAAAATCAGCTGCGGCAGCAGTGTTGATTACTCCCTTTTTGCAAGCGTGTAAAGAGAAGGCATTGTCAATTATATTTCGAATCACAGGTACCAATCATGTTCTAGGGCACCGCTTACGCACCAAGAATTTCCCTAAGGTAAGCGAACAATTAAAAGTAAAATACCTGATTGTTGGAGGAGGGATTTCTGGTTTGAGTGCCGCGCGAGAATTCAGCAAACGAGGCGAAACTGATTTTTTACTCGTTGAACTTGAAAAAGAAGTTGGAGGCAATTCATCAAACGGCGAAAACCAATATTCAAAGTTCCCTTTGGGAGCGCATTATTTGCCTTTGCCTAATAAATCCGATACTAAATTACTGCAGTTTTTGCACGAAGAAAATATTATTCAGGTTTATGACTCCCAAGGTTTCCCTGTTTTTGATGAGGCTCAGTTGACTTTTGCCCCGAGCGAACGTTTATTTTACCGTAACAGTTGGCAAGAAGGATTGCTGCCGCGAATTGGGAATACACCCGAGGATGAAGCGCAAATGCTGCGTTTTTTTGAGCAAATGGAAAAGTTTCGACTCGCTAAAGGTGCAGATGGGAAATATCTTTTTGATATCCCTTTGGTGAAATCCTCGATTGATGGTAAGACACGCGTGCTTGATCTAATTACTATGGCTGAGTGGTGCAATCAACAAAAATTTACTTCGTCTTTGCTTTTAGAATATATTAATTATTGTTGCCGAGACGATTTTGGTTTGGGTATCGAGTTTGTTTCTGCTTGGGCGGGAATTCATTACTTCGCAGGGCGAAAACACGACAGTACTCCCAATAGCGCTGATACTGTTTTGACTTGGCCCGAAGGCAATGCCCGATTAGCGCAACACTTGAAAAAATATGTAAAAGGCAAAAGTTTACAATCGCATTTGGTATACGAAATAACTACTGAAAATAATGGCGTTGAAGTAAAGGTTTTTGATGCTTTGAACAATAAATCGATTCAAATTACTGCAGAAAAAGTCATGATGGCTTGTCCGCAATTTGTCAATCAATATTTGCTTCCTGAACGTAAAAAATTGGCTCAAGATTTTCATTATGCACCCTGGTTGTTGGCCACTTTGGTCGTGACTGATTTGGGTGATAATGGCAGTTATCCGTTGTGTTGGGATAATGTTATTCAGGGTGCCAAAGGCTTGGGCTATATTAACGACCAACAACAATCCGTACAGCAAGTGCATGCTAAAAAGGTAATTACTTATTATTATAGTTTTTCAAGTGATAATTGCGCCAAAAGCCGAAAGGAGTTGTATTATAAAAACAAGGAACATTGGAAAAAATTAGTGTTTGACGATTTGCGTCTGGCTCATCCGGATATAGAATCGAAAACAGAGGAAATTAACGTACACTTATTAGGTCACGGAATGATTAGTCCGGTTCCGGGATTTATTTTTGGCAAAGCCAAAGCAGAAGCGGCCAAAGCTATAGATAATCGTATTTTCTTTGCTCACTCTGATTTGGCCGGAATTTCTATTTTTGAAGAAGCGTTTCATCAAGGCATTCAAGCCGTAAATCAAATACTCGATGCGTCAACCTTGGATACATAAGCCACTCACGGATGGCATTTTTATATTGGCTCCAGCTTTTTTTGTATCGTTGTTGGTCATTATTTTTCATGATGCCTTCCGAGTTATTGAGGACCAATATTCTTTTTATACCTGGCTTTTTTTGATTGTTTTTATAGATGTAGCGCACGTTTATGCTACACTTTTTAAAACGTATTTTGTTCCTGAAGCTTTCAAGGCGCGTCGTACGTTGTTGCTGGTTTTACCTTTAGTGTGTTTTTTGATTGGGATGCTGCTTTTTAGTTTTGGTAGTACTGTTTTTTGGTCGTGTTTGGCCTACATCGCGGTCTATCATTTTATCAGACAACAGTATGGTTTCATGCGGCTGTATTCGCTATTAGAAACGAAAACAAAGTGGACTGTGTTTT
Source organism: Flavobacterium erciyesense (assembly GCF_018069925.1). Taxonomy (GTDB): domain Bacteria; phylum Bacteroidota; class Bacteroidia; order Flavobacteriales; family Flavobacteriaceae; genus Flavobacterium; species Flavobacterium erciyesense. The sequence continues at coordinate 81,494 of NZ_JAGPXB010000009.1, forward strand.
TTGATAATTTGTTTATTTATACCGCAACTGTTTATCCGATGTTGTATTGGTTTTTATCAAGTCCGCGTGCTTTTACATGGTTTACGGAACATGATTTTTTTAGAGTAGAAAACAGCTTTGCTCTCGAAGTATTGGGATGGATTTATGGCTTTATACTCTTGTTTTATGTGCTTCGAACGGCTTTTCAAACCTACCAACAAAAGTTTTTTAATCTTCCAAAAAACGCCATTATTGTAGGTACATTTTTATCTTGGTATTTAGGAATTGTGCATTACAACAATGATCTCATTTTTACTTTGCTTAATGTAGTAGCGCACGGAATTCCGTATATGGCGCTCATTTATCTTAACGAAATACATCTTAAGAAAAGCCGAACTTCTGGAATTGTCGCTTTTGCCAAAGGTGGTAAAGGTTGGCTTGTTTTTATTGGAGTACTATTGTTGATAGCCTTTTCAGAAGAATATTTATGGGAAGTTTTAGTTTGGCAAGAACATTTTTCAAGTGCTAGTTTAGATATGGCGCAATGGCAAATTATAATCGTTCCTCTATTGACGGTGCCACAATTTACCCATTATCTATTAGACGGATTTATTTGGAAATCCAATAAATAAACTCCAAAAAAAAGCCCTGACGAATCAGGACTTTTTGCGTTATTTTAAGTTGTCATCAAGTGTTCGACTTGTAATTGCTCTTCGATGGCATCCCAAAGCCCGATGCGTTTTTCTAATGCTTGTTTCGAAACTTTTTCAACATCTGACCATTTTTGAGCATCATTACCACACAATTCAGTGATCATTGTCATGGCCATTGGTCCGTGTTCGTCGGCATCAAGTTCAATATGTCTTTCAAAATAATAGATAAGTTTACTCAAGTCGGTTTCAGGGAAGTTAGCTTGAAAATTTCTCAAGATTTCAGTAAACATGCTCGGAATCAAATCTTCTCTTCCGAAAGTAAAAGCGGCTGCAATTTCATGTGCTTTTCCTTCTTCGATTACTCGGAAGGTAAAATCTAAAAATGCTTTAATATTCGGATGAAGATTGCTGGTTTTAATTGCAACAAAAATGTTTTTTAACGAATCTACTTCTTGCAAAAAAGCTTTGATGCCATTAGTATCTGCTTGGCATGCTTCCATCGCCTCAATATACATTTCGTAATGGCTAGAACGTTTTCCGTCTAAAGTCAAATCAGACTCTTCCGCCAACACGATTTCATTGATTAAATATCTCGTCTCCGGATTTGGTGTAGCAAACCATGGAGTAGAGGTACAAGTCAATTTAGATTGTAGTGCTTTTAAAAGCGACATAAAGTCCCAAACTGCGTAAACATGATTTTCTAGAAAACATTGTAAATCAGCAATTGTTTTTACTTTATTATAGAGCGAATGTTGTAACAATAGTTCTTTTTGGGGCTGAATACTATTGTTGATGGTAGCAATATTCATGTGTGGAAATTTTTTGTAAAGATAAAAAAGCTTCTTGTTTCCAAGAAGCTTCTATTATCATTTTTAAGTATACTTTAATAAACGTTTATTACTACTTAAAAGCAGGAATATCGGTGATGTCCATACCTGTAATAAGTAAGTGAATATCGTGTGTTCCTTCATAAGTAATTACGGATTCTAAGTTCATCATGTGGCGCATGATAGAGTATTCACCCGTAATTCCCATTCCGCCTAGAATTTGTCTGGCTTCACGAGCTATATTGATTGCCATCTCAACGTTGTTTCTTTTGGCCATTGAAATTTGTGCTGTAGTAGCTCTTCCTTCGTTTCTTAAAACACCAAGTCTCCAAGTTAGTAATTGTGCTTTGGTGATTTCGGTAATCATTTCCGCCAATTTCTTTTGTTGCAATTGGGTTCCTGCAATAGGTTTGTCAAATTGAATACGCTCTTTGGCATAACGCAAAGCCGTATCATAACAATCCATAGCAGCACCAATAGCACCCCAAGCAATTCCGTAGCGAGCCGAGTCTAAGCAACCAAGTGGCGCGCCTAGACCAGATTTATTTGGTAAAAGGTTTTCTTTTGGAACCTTCACGTTGTCAAAAATTAATTCTCCTGTAGACGAAGCACGAAGCGACCATTTGTTATGCGTTTCTGGAGTGGTGAATCCTTCCATACCGCGCTCTACAATTAAACCGTGAATTCTGCCTTCTTCATTTTTAGCCCAAACTACGGCGATATCAGCAAACGGAGCATTAGAAATCCACATTTTGGCACCATTTAAAAGGTAATGGTCGCCCATGTCCTTAAAGTTGGTAGTCATTCCGCCAGGATTAGATCCATGATCAGGTTCGGTCAAGCCAAAACAACCCATGTATTCTCCTGTAGCTAATTTTGGTAAATATTTCATGCGTTGCTCTTCGTTACCATATTTCCAAATAGGATACATCACTAACGATGATTGTACAGATGAAGTAGAACGAACACCAGAATCTCCGCGCTCAATTTCTTGCATTATCAAACCGTAGGATATTTGGTCTAAACCAGCACCGCCATATTCAACAGGAATGTACGGACCAAAACCACCAATTTCACCCAAACCTTTGATAATTTGTTTCGGGAATTCAGCACGTTGTGCGTAGTCTTCAATAATAGGCGATACTTCTTTTTTTACCCAAGCACGTGCAGAATCGCGCACTAGTTTGTGTTCTTCGGTTAGTAAATCGTCTAAGTTATAATAATCTGGTGATTGAAATAAGTCTGGTTTCATGGTTTAGTACTTTTTATAGCTACAAATTTACATAAAGAAATATAACAAAACCATTAACAATTGTTATATTTTTATAATTTGAGGCTAGTTTGAAGTTTAAAAGTACAAACAATGAGTCAAATACATTGCGCAATTTGAAAATTTGGGATTTGTTTAAACGAAGTTTTTTACATCTTCAAATAAAAATCCTTTGTCAAGGCAATATATTCTGGAGTGTAAATGTGTCTTTCAGTTTCGATAATTAATTCGTCAACTGTATAATCAATAGTTTCTTTTCGAGTAAATGCGAGTAAACTACGTTTGATTTCAGTGGTTGGTGTTCCTTTTACACGAGTAATTTTTAAGGGATATAACTGGTATTCATTGGCCAAAGCAATAAAGTTACCTTCTTCTTTGTAAGGAATGATTACGGAGAATATTCCGTTTTCAGATAGTAATAAATCTGCAGCCTCAATCAATTCGTCAAAAGGCATAGCATCAGCAAAACGGGCCAAATCACGCTGCTCATTTTCCGTTTTGTAATCTTCGGTATAAAAGGGAGGATTGGATACAATTATATCGTACTCGTCCTCAGGTTCTTCAACAAATTCATCTAGACCAGCATGATAACAAAATAAACGATCGCTCCAAGATGAATTTTCGAAATTATCTGTTGCTTGCTCATACGCATCCTCGTCAATCTCTAAAGCATCAATTTGTTCAGCGTTGCTTCTTTGCGCAAGCATCAATGCAATGATTCCAGTTCCGGCACCAATATCTAAAATACTAAAAGGATTATTGGTTATAGGAGTCCAAGCGCCAAGAAGAACTCCATCAGTGCCAATTTTCATAGCACATCGGTCTTGTTCAACTGTGAATTGTTTGAATTGGAATTTAGACATGAAAATAAGATAAATTAAACCATTAAGAAATTAAGGGAATTGAGAGAAAAATTTAATGAACCTTAATTTCTTAATGGTTCAAAAAACAAATTATAGGTACATTTCAATTAACCCTTCTGGTAAATCCATGATCACTTTTTTGTTTTCACGATCTATCTTAATCAAAAAATGGTCAATCATAGGGATTAAGATTTCAGTTCCTTTATTGAGCACTTCAAAAAGAGGTTGTGCAGTAGTGTCGTTAATCGATTCTATTTTTCCAACAATGCCAAGGCGTTTGTCTTCAACTTCAAAACCAATTACTTCGTGAAAATAGAATTTGTTACCGCTAAGTTTTGGTAACATTTTTAGAGGTAAGTACAAATCGTTACCAACAATAGCATCGGCGTCTTCCTCAGTATTGACATCTTCAAAACGAATGCGAAGAAAGTCATTTTTGTGCAGCGAACTGCTTTCAATAAAAAAAGGAACCAAGTGTTTGTTGCATTCAACAAACACTGATTCCAGATTTTCGTATAACTCGGGTTCGTCCGTGTCTAAATAGGCAAGAACTTCCCCTTTGAAACTAAATTTTTTAGCGATTTTACCTAAGTAGAAACAATCTTCTTTACGCATCGTCGCTAGTTAAAATTATGCTTCAGTAGTTTCGTTGTTTTCTTCAGTTGCAGGAGCTTCTTCAGCTTCAACTTCTTCAGTTGCAGGAGTTGCAGCAGCAATTGCGTCAGCCTCTGCTTGTGCAGCAGCAGCTAAACGTTTAGCGTTAACTTCTTGTTCTGCTTTTAATGCTTTTGCTTTAACATCAGCTTGAGCTTTTGTTAAACCTTCTTTTTTAGCATCAACTTTACCAGCTTTTGCCTCTAACCAAGCAGCTAATTTAGCATCAGCTTGTTCTTGAGTTAAAGCTCCTTTACGAATACCTCCATCAAGGTGGTGCTTCAATAAAGCTCCTTTGTAAGAAAGGATTGCTCTAGCAGTATCAGTTGGTTGTGCACCATTGTGCAACCATTTTACAGCGCTATCTAAATTTAATTCGATAGTTGCAGGGTTTGTGTTTGGATTGTAAGTACCAATTTTTTCAAGGTATTTACCATCTCTTTTTGAGCGAGCGTCTGCTGCTACAACCCAGTAAAAAGGTTTTTGTTTTTTACCGTGTCTTTGTAATCTAATTTTTACTGACATAATCGTGTGATTAAATTTTGAGGTACTCGACCTCGATTAATTAAGGGTGCAAAGATACATTTTTTCTAGATAAATACTACTGTTGCTAATAATTTTATGAAGTTGAGTTGGTTAGCGTAGCGATTTTATAAAAAGACCAGTTGTTTTATGCTTTTTAATGCAGTATTGTTTTATTTTTGTTTTTCAAAAGCATTTAAAAATGAAAAAATTTTCGGTTCTATTGTTTCTGGTATTAGCTTTATCTAGCTGTGAAGAGGATATTCGTTTTAATAATCCTTCGATGCAGGCTTTAAAAGACAATGTTTTTTGGCGAGCGTTGAATACAACAGCTAGTGTACAAGCAGATGGTACCTTATTAATTGAGGGACAAACAAGAGACGAAATCTTTCAATTGCAAACGGCTGAGACTGCTATAAAACGTTATGTTTTAGGGGAGGGAAATGCAAGTAATGTGACTTACAAAATTATAGCTACTGAAGGTCAATTTGAATATGAAACAGGAACTAATGCTGCAAGTGGTCAAATTGTAATTACCGAGTATGACACAGCTGCTAAAACTGTTTCTGGAACATTTCGTTGTAGCGTTGAAAGTGCTAGCGGAAGTCCTCTGGTAGGAAACACCGTGGTTTTCAGAGAAGGTGTTTTTTATAAAATACCAATTAAATAAGTAACGTTATAAAGCGAAAAGGTAAAGTGTTTTTTAAGTACTTTGACTGAGCTTTATGGGAACGGTTTTGTTGAACGTATTAAAATAAAATCACAAATAAGCTAATATGTAGTAGATTAGAGAAAATTAGCACTACATTTGTTGTATTATTTAAATAAGTACATATGAACATTTTTGTTGGAAGCCTTCCATTCAGTATTGAGGAAGCAGATTTAAGAGAGTCTTTCGAGGCTTACGGAGCAGTAGATTCAGTTAAAATTATCTCAGATAAATTTACAGGAAGAAGTAAAGGATTCGGTTTTGTTGAGATGCCAAATGATGACGATGCTCAAAAAGCTATTGACGAATTGAACGGAGCGACTGTTCAAGGACGTGCAATTGTTGTAAACAAATCTGAGCCTAAACCAGAAGGTGAAAGAAGAAGTTTTAACAACAACCGTGGTGGTGATTCACGCGGTGGTTACGGAAACAACCGTGGTGGAGATAGCCGTGGTGGAGACAGAGGAAGATATTAATATTTTTTTCAATCATATAAAAAAAGGTGTTCATGAAAATGAGCACCTTTTTTGTTGCGGTTAATTTGTTGAAAAAAGAAATAAGTGCTAGCTGTAAAAGTGTTGTTTTGAAGTTTAGTATTGCTAGCACTCTCTTTTTTAATTGTTATAAATTGGCTACTAGCCAATCGCCAACTTCGCTGGTTTTATAAGTTTTAGTTCCTTTTGCAGCTAAATCTTCTGTCACAATTCCTTCTTCAAGTGATTTATTTACTACGGCACGAATGGCTTCCGCTTCTTCGGTTAAACCAAAAGCATCTTCAAACATCATTGCGGCAGATAATATGGTAGCTAACGGATTAGCAATATTCAAACCTGTAGCTTGCGGGTACGATCCGTGTATTGGCTCGTACAACGAAGTGTGTTCGCCCACTGATGCCGATGGCATTAATCCCATTGATCCAGAAATTACAGATGCTTCGTCTGTTAAAATGTCTCCAAATAAATTTTCGGTAATCAATACATCGTATGAGTTGGGCCATTGTACCAATCGCATAGCAACAGCATCCACAAATTCATACGAAACTTCAACTTCTGGATAGTCTTTCTTCATGGCTTGAACGGTTTCTCTCCACAATCGCGATGTTTCTAAAACATTGGCTTTGTCAACACAGCATAGTTTTTTTGATCGGGTCATCGCCAACTCAAATCCTTTTTTTGCCAAACGTTTAACTTCGGCTCTTGTATAGGTACAAGTATCGTAAGCAGTTTCTCCGTCATCTTTTCGACCTTTTTCTCCAAAGTAAATACCACCGGTTAATTCTCTTAAAAAAACCAAATCAGTTCCTTCAATACGTTCTCTTTTTAATGGTGAATTGTCAATGAGCGACGGAAAAGTAAAGGTAGGTCGTACATTAGCGAATAATCCTAGTTTTTTACGCATCAATAATAAACCTTGCTCCGGACGTACTTTTGCTGTGGGATCGTTGTCGTATTTGGGATGTCCAATTGCGCCAAACAAAACGGCATCGGCTGCCATACATATTTCATGTGTTTCGTCAGGGTAAGGCACACCTACAGCGTCAATAGCGCAGGCGCCTGTCAGTGCGGGTGTCCAAGTGATCTCGTGATTGAATTTTTTAGCAATCGCGTCGGATACTTTTACGGCTTCGTTTATTACTTCGGGACCAATTCCGTCTCCGGCTAAAAGGGCTATATTTAATTTCATTTTTTAAGCATTTATTGTTTTAAGGTTCAAGAGTTAAAGGTACTGAGGCGCTGAGGTTCAAAGGTTCAGAGAGGAAGCGACAAACAAAATATTTTAAACCTTTGCTTCACTGAGCCTTTGCATCTTTATTCAGATATTACATTCAACATTTTTTGGGTGGCAATGATTGCTGCTACGGTTTGATCGGAATCTAATCCTCGTGTTTTAAATTCTTTTCCGTTATTTACCCAAGTGATAATTGTTTCACATAGAGCATCAGAGCTACTTCCGGGTGGAATGCGCACTGCGTAATCAATTAAGATAGGCAAAGTCCAGTTTTTGCTTTTGTAAATTTTTGCCAAAGCATTCATAAAAGCATCAAATTGCCCGTCGCCTTGCGCATGCTCTTCAATGATTTCACCATTTATTTTTAATGATAGGGTAGTGGAAGGGCGTAACCCTTTCGCGTGCGATAAAATATACGAGTCGACCACTATGCGTTCTTGGTACGAATGACTGTCAAGAACGTCAGAAATGATATATGGCAAGTCTTCCTTCGTGACCGTTTCTTTTTTGTCGCCTAATTCAATGATGCGTTGCGTGACTAGTTTTAAATCCTCTGGATTCAACTGTAGGCCAAGTTCTTGCAAGTTTTTTTCAATATTGGCTTTGCCTGAAGTTTTTCCTAAGGCATATTTACGTTGGCGACCGAAGCGTTCCGGAAGTAAATCGTTAAAATATAAATTGTTTTTATTGTCGCCATCAGCATGAATTCCGGCCGTTTGGGTAAAAACATTATCGCCAACAATTGGTTTATTGGCAGGAATACGGTAGCCGGTAAAAGTTTCGACTAGTTTGCTAACAGAATATAATGAAGATTCCTTAACTCCGATTTCAATTTCGGGTAAAAAATCGTTGATCACCGCAACCGTGCTTTCCAAAGGCGCATTGCCAGCGCGTTCTCCCATTCCGTTTACGGTAACATGTAAGCCGTGAATACCCGCTTTGACGGCTTCGAGTACGTTGGCTACACTTAAATCATAGTCGTTATGAGCATGAAAATCAAAATGAGTATTGGGATATTTTTGTATGATTTGTGCAATAAAAGTCGTGGTTTCCGAGGGAATTAAAACGCCCAACGTATCAGGTAACAAAATGCGTTTTACGTTTTGTTGGGTTAAAAAATCTAAAAATTCAAATACATATTCTGGAGAATTTCGCATGCCGTTTGACCAATCTTCGAGATATACATTGGTTTCTATGCCTTCTTTATGGGCTAAATTGATGGTTTGTGAAATTTCTTCAAAATGCTGTTCGGGCGTTTTTTTTAATTGATGAACCAAATGATTCAATGAACCTTTGGTTAATAAATTTTGAACTTTTGCGCCAGTTTTTAGCATCCAATCAATAGAAAGTCCGCCATCAACAAAGGTCAGCACTTCGATGCGGTGGGTATAGTTTTTTTCATTGGCCCAAGCCATAATTCCTTTTACTCCTTGAAATTCGCCTTCGCTTACACGTGCAGAAGCAATTTCGATGCGATCGATATGGAGCTCTTCGAGTAAAAGTTGTGCTATTGTAAGTTTTTCTGCGGCCGAAAACGACACTCCCGATGTTTGTTCTCCATCGCGAAGTGTGGTGTCCATGATTTCAATTTTCCTTTTTTTCATTTTTTAGATTATACTCAACTGTCTGGATTTTGATTGCTCCAAAAACGTTTCATTATTGTAATGGGCGACCAGATTTTTGTAAAATCATCCAGCCGTTAAAGATTTGTTTATTTAGTAAGGCAGTGCGCTAGCAAAACCTACAATTTCTTGTTTGATATTTTGGAGGTAATCAATGTCATCAAAACCGTTTAGCATGTTGTTCTTTTTATAGCCGTTGATGTCAAAGGATTCTTTTTCGCCGGTAGCAACTATAGTGATGGTCTGTTCAGGCAGATTGATTTCTAAAGTTGTTTTAGGATCGGTTTCGATTGCTTTGAAAATTTTATCTGAAAATTCAGGGCTTACCTGTACTGGCAATACACCTATGTTCAAACAATTTCCTTTAAAAATATCTGCAAAAAAAGAGGAAACTACCGCGCGAAACCCGTAATCATAGACGGCCCAAGCCGCATGTTCGCGAGAAGATCCTGAACCAAAGTTTTTACCACCAACTAATATTTTGCCACTAAAAACGGGATTGTTTAGCACAAAATCGGTTTTGGGTGAGTCGTCGTTATTGTAACGCCAATCTCTAAAAAGGTTATCGCCAAAGCCCACTCGCTCTGTCGCTTTTAGGAAACGTGCTGGAATTATTTGGTCTGTATCAACGTTTTCTATCGGTAGCGGTACCGCACTGCTCGTTAGTATATTGAATTTATCGTATGCCATTTTTATTTTTTATTAGCCCCCCAACCCCCGAAGGGGGAGTTGTTAGAGGCAAAAGTTAATTTTTAGTGTAATATTTACTTTGTTGGGAATTCCCCCTTTGGGGGTTAGGGGGCTAAAACAAATTTCTTGGGTCTGTCAAAACTCCGGTAACTGCTGCCGCTGCTGCCATAATCGGACTCGCAAGTAGCGTTCTTGAACCCGGTCCTTGGCGACCTTCAAAATTTCGATTGGATGTACTTACTGCATATTTTCCTGCCGGTACTTTATCGTCGTTCATCGCCAAACAAGCCGAGCATCCCGGTTGACGCAGGACAAATCCAGCTTCGGTTAAAACATCTAAAATCCCTTCGTCTTTAATTTGAGCTTCAACTACATGCGATCCCGGAACTAGCCAAGCAGTAACGTTGTCAGCTTTTTTGCGTCCTTTTACAATTTCGGCGAAAGCCCTAAAATCTTCAATACGGCCATTGGTACAACTGCCTAAGAAAACAAAGTCAATTGGTTTGCCAATCATCACATCTGCTTCGTCAAAGCCCATGTACGCAAGCGATTTTTTGTAGGTTTCAGCACCACCTTCTACTTGATTCGCAGAAGGAATTTTTGATGAAATGCTGATGCCCATTCCAGGATTTGTACCGTAAGTAATCATAGGTTCAATAGCTGCTGCGTCGATATTTACTTCAGCATCAAAAACGGCGTCGGCATCTGTTTTTAGAGTTTTCCAGTAAGCCACGGCTTTGTCCCAAGCTTCACCTTTGGGAGCAAAAAGTTTACCTTCCAAGAAATCAAATGTCTTTTGGTCGGGCGCAATCATTCCGCCACGAGCTCCCATTTCAATACTTAAATTACAAACTGTCATTCGGCCTTCCATAGACATTTCTTCGAATACATTTCCGGCATATTCTACAAAATATCCCGTACCACCTGAAGTAGTTAGTTGCGAAATAATATATAATGCCACATCTTTCGGGCCTACACCTTTGCCAAGAGTGCCGTTGACGTTGATGCGCATTTTTTTAGGTTTGGGTTGCATGATGCATTGGGTTGCCAAAACCATTTCAACCTCCGAAGTTCCAATTCCAAAAGCAATGGCGCCAAAAGCACCGTGAGTTGAGGTATGCGAGTCGCCACAAACAATAGTAGCTCCTGGTAAGGTGATTCCGTTTTCAGGACCTACTACATGCACAATTCCGTTTTGTGCGTGTCCTAAACCCCAATGCGAAATTCCGTATTCGGCAGCGTTATCCGCTAAGGCTTTTAATTGATTGGCAGATAAAGCATCTTGTACAGGTAAGTGCTGATTAATTGTTGGAGTATTGTGATCAGCGGTTGCAAAGGTACGTTCAGGATATAAAACAGGAATATTTCTTGATTTTAAACCCAAAAAAGCAACGGGACTAGTTACTTCGTGAATGAAATGACGGTCGATAAAAAATACATCTGGTCCATCTTCAATTTTACGTATTACATGGGCGTCCCATACTTTGTCAAATAATGTCTTACTCATTTTAAAATTTTTATTTTGCAGCAACATTGTGCTAGGATGATCATTAAAAGGGCAAAACTAAGTAGCTACTGGCGATTCTAAATTTACTTAATTTGATTTTATACGATGCCCAAATTAAAAACGATGGAACTGCAGTTGTTGTTTTGGCTTTTTGGCTTTTCAGATGTTTGAATTGTTGTTAAGAGAATTACTGTTTTTATATTTTAGGTGATGTTTTTTGATTTTTATCAAATTGATATTTTTAAGGCTTTATCTGGTGATTTTGTTATCAAATCGATGATTTATGATGATGAACTTGTTATTTTCTATAGCTTAGTGAAAGTTGATTTAGTATTTGAATTTTTAATTCTACTATAAATTTGATTGCGAAATATGCTTGTTTTAGATGTTTCTTCGAGTTGCTTTACCATGAAATACTACGACGTTCAAAGTTGAATTTTTAGGTTTTTTTCTATTTAAATTCACTCTTCATTGCAATTGTAAGAAGTTGTTTTTTTAATAATTTGATTTAGTTATTATTGTTGAAAAGTAATCTGTATTTGATTTTAAATTGGGTAAAAATCATCTGGTATTGTTGATAACTTCACTATGTTTCTACTTGAAAATCATCTAAATTTGAACTTCCACAATTGTTATGTTTGATGCTTTTTAGATATCAGTAAACCAATGTTTTGCGGTGTTTTTTAAATTGCATTTTTACATTTTTAATCTTTGTTACTTTAGCTTATGTACTTAATATTCGATACCGAAACTACAGGATTACCGAAACGCTGGGATGCGCCTATTACTGATTCGGACAACTGGCCTCGTTGCATTCAAATTGCGTGGCAATTGCATGATGACATGGGAAAATTGATCGAACATCAAGATTATTTGGTACAACCCGATGGTTTTAATATTCCGTATGATGCCGAGCGTATTCACGGAATATCGACCGAATTGGCGCAACAAAACGGAATCCCGCTGGCTGAGGTACTCGAAAAATTCAATGCAGCCTTGGGTAAAACCAAGTTTATTGTGGGTCAAAATTTAGGTTTTGATGTCAATATTATGGGGGCCGAGTTCCATCGATTAGGAGTGGAGTCTACTATGGCAAGTCTTCCTGTTTTAGATACTTGTACAGAGGTGACGGCAAGTTTACTCAAACTGCCCGGAGGACGTGGTGGTAAATTCAAATTGCCAACTTTGACGGAGTTGCACAGTTATTTATTCAACGTGCCTTTTTCTGAAGCGCACAACGCAACGGCCGATGTGGAGGCAACTACTCGTTGCTTTCTTGAGTTAGTTCGAAAGGAAATTTTTACCAAAGAAGAACTAGATGTTCCGGCGTCATATTTTAAAGATTTTCAAGCAAAAAATCCAAGAGAAATTCAGCTTATTGGACTTAAGCACATCAATCTGAAGCAAGCTTCGGACGTAATTCGTCAACAATTTGGCGATAAGCAAGGAGCGGGAATATCGAAAGGTGAACTTTTAGAAAATAAAAAAGTACTTGCTGAGGCGAAGTTTGCGCATTTGCACAATCATACACAGTTTTCGGTGCTGCAATCCACTATCGGGATTGGTCCGTTGGTTGCTGCAACCGCCAAAAATGGTTTTCCAGCAGTTGCCATGACTGATACAGCAAACATGATGGGAGCGTTTCATTTTGTAAGCGCCGTAATGAATCACAACAAATCGGCTTCCGCCAAAAATAAAACGTTGGTGGAGAGCGGCGAGGAGCCAACAGAAACCGAAATGAAGCCTATCGTAGGTTGTGAATTTAATATTTGCGACAATCATTTAGATAAAACAAAAAAAGACAATGGCTATCAAGTGGTGCTATTGGCCAAAAATAAAAAGGGGTATCATAATTTAGCCAAGATGGCGTCTATAGCCAACATCAACGGATTTTATTATGTACCTCGTATTGATCGCAGTATTGTGGAGCAGTACAAGGAAGATATCATGGTTTTATCTGGAAATTTATATGGTGAAATTCCGAGTAAAATTTTAAATGTTGGTGAAAATCAAGCCGAAGAAGCCTTGTTATGGTGGAAAGCGCAGTTTGGTGACGATTTCTATCTTGAGATTATGCGCCACAATCAAGAGGATGAAAACAGGGTCAATAAAACCTTGATAGAATTTGCACAAAAACACCAAGTAAAACTCATCGCTACCAACAATACCTATTATTTAAACAAGCAAGATGCCAATGCACACGATATTTTGTTGTGTGTAAAGGATGGTGAAAAGCAAGCTACACCAATTGGTCGTGGTCGCGGGTATCGCTATGGTTTGCCAAATCAAGAGTACTATTATAAGTCTGGTGACGAGATGAAGCAACTTTTTGCTGATTTGCCAGATGCTATTATCAACATCCAAGAAATTGTTGATAAGGTCGAAATTTACTCACTCTATCGTGATGTATTATTGCCTAAATACGATATTCCGCAAGAATTTGTTGATCCATTAGATGAACAGGATAATGGCGTACGAGGTGAAAATGCTTATTTGCGTTATCTCACAATGGAGGGAGCGAAAAAACGTTACAACGAAATTACCCCTGCCATTCAAGAGCGATTGGATTTTGAGTTGCTCACGATATCCAATTCAGGTTATCCGGGTTACTTTTTGATTGTTCAAGATTTTATTGCCAAGGCACGTGAAATGGATGTTTCGGTTGGTCCAGGCCGTGGATCGGCAGCAGGGTCAGCGGTGGCTTATTGTTTGAAAATTACCAATATTGACCCCATTAAGTACGATTTGCTTTTTGAGCGTTTCTTGAATCCTGACCGTGTATCCATGCCCGATATTGATATCGACTTTGATGACGAAGGTCGTGGTCGAGTTATGGATTACGTAATTAAAAAATACGGCTCCAACCAGGTAGCTCAAATTATCACTTATGGTAAAATGGCAACTAAGTCGGCTATTCGTGATACCGCGCGTGTGCTTGATTTACCGCTGTTTGAAGCGGATAGAATCGCCAAGTTGATTCCGGGGATGATGCCTTCAAAATGGAATTTGGCTCGATTTATTTCAGAGAAGGAAGAGGATGTTAAAAAAGCCTTGCGCTCTGATGAATTTGATAATGTAAAGGAGTTAATCGCGATTGCCAATTCCGATGAATTAGCTGGAGAGACAATTCAGCAAGCTAAAATTCTGGAAGGTTCGATGCGAAATACCGGTATTCATGCCTGTGGTGTGATTATTACCCCATCAGACATTACCAATTTTGTGCCCGTAACAACGGCGAAAGATTCTGATTTATACGTAACTCAGTTTGATAACTCGGTTGCAGAAAGTGCAGGTTTATTGAAGATGGACTTCTTGGGTTTGAAGACCCTTACACTTATAAAAGATACGGTGAAGCTGGTGAAATACCGAAATAACATCGAACTTAATCCAGATGAGTTTCCTATTGATGATGTCAAGACCTACGAGTTGTTCCAGCGCGGAGAAACAGTGGGGATTTTTCAATACGAATCGCCTGGAATGCAAAAATACATGAAGGATTTGAAGCCAACTGTATTTGGGGATTTGATTGCCATGAATGCCTTATACCGTCCAGGACCGCTTGAGTATATTCCTTCTTTCGTTCGTCGTAAAAACGGTGAGGAAGAAATTAAATACGACTTGGATGCTTGTGAAGAATACCTTGGAGAAACTTACGGAATTACCGTTTACCAAGAGCAGGTGATGCTTTTGTCACAGTCATTAGCTGATTTTACAAAAGGTGAGGCCGACGTACTTCGTAAAGCTATGGGTAAGAAACAAAAGGACGTTTTGGATAAAATGAAACCTAAATTTGTTGAGCAAGCTGCTGCGAAAGGACATGATGCTAAAATTTTAGAGAAAATCTGGAAAGACTGGGAGGCGTTTGCGAGTTATGCCTTTAACAAATCGCACTCTACCTGTTACGCCTGGATTGCCTACCAAACTGCTTATTTAAAAGCGCATTACCCTGCCGAATATATGGCGGCGGTGCTTTCAAACAACATGAGCGATATCAAACAAGTGTCGTTTTTTATGGAAGAATGTAAGCGTATGGGATTGCGTGTACTAGGTCCGGATGTTAACGAATCCTTTTATAAATTCACCGTTAACGATGACTATGCTGTACGTTTTGGTATGGGTGCTATTAAAGGTGTAGGTTCTGGAGCCGTGGCTACCATTGTCGAAAACAGAAAAGATGGCAAATACAAGTCGATTTTTGATTTGACCAAACGTATTGATTTGCGAGCAGCTAATAAAAAGGCACTCGAGAATTTAGCATTAGCAGGCGGATTTGATTCTTTTGAAGGAACAAGCCGTGCGCAATATTTTCACGATGATGGCGATGGAATCACATTTTATGAAAAAGCCATTCGTTACGGAGCCAAGTTTCAAGAGAACGAAAACAGCTCGCAAGTGAGTTTGTTTGGTGATACCAGCGAAGTGCAAATTGCAGAACCTGTGGTGCCGCCTTGCGAGGATTGGAGTACGATGGAAAAATTGTCTCGCGAAAAGGAAGTGGTTGGGATTTATATTTCAGGACATCCGCTAGACGATTTTAGATATGAAATGAAATATTTCTGCAACGCCAAATTAGAGGCCTTGCGCAGTATGGAACAATATGTGGGTAAAAATTTAACTTTTGCTGGTATTGTAACTAATTTCCAAAGGCGCACGGCTAAAAACGGTAAAGACTGGGCCATTTTTACTTTAGAAGGTTTCGACGAAAGTTTCGAATTTAAAATATTTGGCGAGGAGTATCTCAAATTTTACCATTTCTTATACAACAACCAATTTGTGTTTTTGAAAATCTTAATTAAAGAAGGTTGGGTGAATCAAGATACAGGTAAAAAGAGCGAGCCTCGAATGCAATTTGTTGAGGTAAAACAACTGCAAGATGTACTAGCTACATTTGCTAAAAAACTTATCTTGTACTTGAATATTAAAGACATACAAACAGAAGTGATTCATAATTTGAGTCGACTTTTTCTAGAAAATAAAGGAGACAACACGGTAAGCTTTGAAGTCATGGAAATCGAAAAAACCAAACGTTTAGTTGCTGTAGCTCCAATTACTATCGAGGCTGATGATGAATCGTTTGTTGACGATCAAGAGGATGGCGACGATGCTGGCGCAGATGGATTAGCCACAACTGCTGCTGCAAAAATGGAGGAAATTGAAGAGATTAAAGTGGTGACTAAACTGAGCATGCCAAGTAGGAAATTAAAAATCAAGATTTCCCATGAGTTGTTAGTTGAGTTAGAAAAAATGCAGATAAATTTCAAACTGAATTAGTCAATCGTTGTTCGAATTGGCATTGTTGTTCTTAGTAATTTATTGGTTTGTACAATTCAAAATTATTGAAAAAAAATCTCATTTTTAGTTATATGCTAACGCCTTGATTGTTAGATATTATGTAATTCGGATATCGTTTTGAGGCATTTTTATGTATTATTTTTATCTTTTATGGCGTATTTTTGCTTTTACGTTAATAAGAGATATTATGAAAAAGAAGTTATTTTTAGTTGGTTTTATGTTGAGTTCGATGCTAATTATCGGGCAATCAAAACAAAATGGGAGTTGGTATTTAAAAGCAGGCGGTTCGTATTTTATGCAAACTGCGGCAACAGAATTTCCTACTGTGGGTGGTAATGCAGCATTAAATAAAACCTACGTAGGAGGTAAGTTAGTAGCAGAAGAAAGTATCACCGGTTCTTTTGGTGAGGGTTTTAGATCAGGTATCACATTAGGTCGTCGCTTTAATGCTCGTGTTGGTTTTGAACTTGGTTTGAATTATTATTCAAGTGCAGATAAAACCATGGCTCAAACTACTACCGATCAGATTTTTATGTCTGGAGGTAGGCCGATATTCAATTTTAAATCGGTAGGGCAAATTTCCGCATTTGATTTGGCGCCAGCTCTAGTCTTATTTCTTGGAGAAGCGAAAGGTTTTGAACCCTATTCAAAAGTGGGATTGTTACTTCCTATTCATGGAGATTTAGAGATTACGACCAATGCAATTGCTCCAACAGGCGTTGCAAGTCCAGCCACTGTGGCGGTGAAAAGTGTTGATCGTATCAAGCCAAATCCTACAGTAGGTTTTATGGCTAGTTTAGGAACTACTTACGCTTTGGGAAATAAACTTGCTGTTTTTGCGGAGTTAGAATACCGCAATTTTACAGTTCATGGTAAATCAAAGGAGACGATTGTGTACGAAAGAAATGGTCAAAACGCTCTATCAACAAGAACGAACGCTCAAATTAATACCAATTATGTAGATCGTTTGGATGTAAATTCAAACAATGCGGCAACAAATCCTAATGGTTTAGACGCAAGCAAGCCAATGGATGAGTTGAGCTCTTATGTAGGGATCAGTGGTTTAGGTTTGACTTTAGGTTTGAAATACAGTATGTAGTTCAATCATAATTAAAATACCAAGGGATGTCATTGTTTGGCATCCCTTTTTTTATGCTGGATAAGTGCTACTGAAATCGACACACCTAGCCCTGATGGCAGCGGCATCCTTTTGGGTTCCCGCAGGAACGAAGGGAATCCAAAAGATAAAGCGTACAGCAGGAAATAGCTTCAAAAAAATTAAGCTAAAAAGAAATACTTTTGGCATATAGGCGTTGATAATGGATTAATAGGGAAAACTAATTTGCGAATAGTGGTTGATTTGTTTTTAATTTCTAAATTTGTAATCTAGTTTGAATGATAAAATTTCAAATGATAACTTAAAATATATATTATGGCATTAGCAATAACAGATGCTACTTTTGAAGAGGTAGTTTTGAAGTCAGACAAACCAGTAATGGTTGATTTTTGGGCAGCATGGTGCGGACCTTGTAGAATGGTGGGTCCAATCATTGACGAGCTTAGTAATGAATATGAAGGAAAAGTAGTAGTAGGAAAAGTAGATGTTGATGCAAATCAAGAATTTGCTGCAAAATACGGTGTAAGAAACATTCCAACTGTTCTTGTTTTTCATAACGGAGAAGTAGTAGGAAAGCAAGTAGGAGTAGCTCCTAAGCAAACTTACGCTGATAGTTTAGACGCATTGTTGTAATCTATAGATTATAATTAAAATAGAGCCAATTGTGGTTCATTGAAAAGGTTTGACGCAAGTCAAGCCTTTTTTTGTTTGAGCTGAATTGATTTTATTTATTTGATTAAGTTTTGCTTCGGTACTTTTTTAATTTTTAAATCTTTCAATCTTTTAATACATTTGGTAGATGAAGATGGAATCACAAATAGAACAAATAGCTCGTTTTCAGCATCTGGAATTGTTAGCAAATCAAGTCGTAGAAGGTTTTATATCCGGAATGCACAAGAGTCCGTTTCACGGCTTTTCGGCTGAATTTGCAGAGCATAAAGTGTATAATGCTGGCGAGAGTACCAAACACATCGATTGGAAGTTGTACGCCAAAACCGATCGTTTGTACACCAAAAGGTATGAAGAGGAAACCAATTTGAGATGCCATATTGTTATTGATAATTCCTCGTCAATGCATTATCCTAATTTGCGTAGTGATCAAAATTTTTACGAAAACAAAATTGGTTTTTCTGTCTTGGCATCGGCTGTTTTGATGAATTTACTCAAAAAGCAGCGAGATGCAGTGGGATTGAGTGTATTCTCGGATACGTACGAGTATTATGCACCTGAAAAAGGAAGCGATCGCCATCATAGAATGATTTTGAGTAATCTCGAAGGTTTGTTAGCAAAACCAATGACTCAAAAGAAAACCGATACAGTGACCTACTTGCATCAAATAGCAGAAAAGATGCACCGACGCTCGATGATTGTTTTGTTTACTGATATGTTTCAGTCAGGGCCTAATTCAGTAGATGAGGAGGCTTTGTTTAATGCGCTGCAACATTTAAAACACAACAAGCACAAAGTGGTTGTTTTTCATGTTGTAGATGCTAAAACGGAGTTGAATTTTGATTTTGATAATGGACCACGACAATTTATTGATGTAGAAACAGGTGAAGAAGTAGTGCTTTTTGCAGATAATGTGAAAGAAGAGTATGAAAAACAAATGCAATTGTACTTTAAAAAGATAGCATTGACCTGCTCGCAGAACAGAATTAAGTATGTTCCGGTACGTGTTGATGAAAATTTTGAAAAAATAATGACTACTTATTTGGTTGAAAAACAAAACTTTGGCTAAAAGTGTGTATTTTTTTTGATTTTTTTTAGCAAAAACGCTTGTGTAAACGGAAATCTGTTGTATCTTTGCCACCGCAATAACGCAGAGGTTTGGTAGTTCAGTTGGTTAGAATACATGCCTGTCACGCATGGGGTCGCGGGTTCGAGTCCCGTCCAGACCGCAATATTGGGGAAAGCCTTTCGTAACAGAAAGGCTTTTTTGCCCCTTTAAGGTTTTTAACGTTAGTTGTGTTGTTTGCTACGAATTTGTAACTCGTAGCGGGTTTAGTAGTTAGACCAATGAAAAGCTTTTCGCCTCGGCGAATAGCTTTTTTGATTAAAATGAGGGTACTCTTGATATAAACTTCTGCATACAGTTCTATTTGTAGAACAAGAAGTTACAGCTTACAATACTGGTTTGGTAGTTCAGTTGGTTAGAATACATGCCTGTCACGCATGGGGTCGCGGGTTCGAGTCCCGTCCAGACCGCCAGTACAAAAAGTCTTTCGAAAGAAAGACTTTTTTGTTTTACAGCATTTTGTACTTTATATAATTTTAAAAAAGTGCCACTCTGTTTTCCCATACCAACCACAGGTACATACCTAAGCACATACAGCCAAAAACAAACTGAATGAAACTAGAGGCCAAAAAACCTACCAATGAGCCTACTGCAGCTTTTACGGCTCTTTGTTGGTTTTTGGAGTCGTAAAGTAATTCACCTACCAACGCACCTATAAATGGCCCAATTATAAACCCGAACGGTATTGGTGCTAGTAAGCCAACAAGCAACCCAATATTGGTGCCCCAAATACCGTAACTACTGCCGCCAAATTTTTTGGTACCTTGTGCCGGAATTACATAATCTAAAACTGAAAGCGCTATTGTAATTAGAAAAGTGATGCCTACAACCCAGTAGTTCATGGGAACAGCACCGGTGAGATAGAGCAATAAAAGTCCTAACCAACTTAGTATAGGTCCCGGTAAAACAGGTAAAAAACTTCCAGCAATGCCCAAAAGAATGCTCAGTAGTCCCAAAAGTAAAAGCAACACATCCATAATAAATTTTTTAGTAAATTTGATTTTCAATAAAAGCAACTTCCTCTGGTTATGAAACTAATTCAAACACTTGCGTCTTTTTCTATTTTATTTCTATTTTTATTATGCGGTTTAGGCGCGCATGCTCAAAATAAAGCAGTATCCGCAGCGGATCAGTTGCTCAAAGAATCCATTTATAACAAGAACAGAGTAAAAGTATTAAATTTTTCATTGAAACAATTTGATGCGCTTTTCTTTGAATTCTCTGATAAAAAATCAGACCCAAAACTCATTTTAACCAAAGAAGAGTTTTATAACTACACCATGCAAATTGCGGTTTTCTCGGAACGTTTGGCTACTTTATACCCAGATCAAAAAGAAGTTGCCGCTCAGAACAAACAAAAATGGTTTAACGAAAACTACGAAGATTATTTGCTTTCAAAAGCCTCTCCAAAAAAATAATTGTATTTTTATGGCGTATTCGTATAATTCAAAAACAAAACCTTGAAGCAGTATTTTCTCTTTTTTGCCTTTCTTCTCCTCAATTCTTGTCAATATGTTGATAAGCAGGTCCCTTCGGAAAAGGAATTATTGCAAAAAGAACTCAAAGCAATCAACTGGAAAGAAGTTGACGAATATCCGTCGGTTATTGATTGTGAGCAAATCAATGACAAAAAACAACGCCAACAATGTTTTTTTGAAGTTTTAACGCAACTTATTCAAGAAAAGTTAAGCGTTGATACGCTTTCAATTCTTTATCCGGAACTCGATACCATCGAGGTAAAGGTTACCGTTTTTCCTAATAGCACGATGCAATTTGAACCACAGTTTCCAAAAGACTCCGTGGCGTATGACAAAATTAAAATCGATAGTATATTAAAAGTACGCTTGGTGAATTTCCCCAAGATAAATCCAGCTATCAAACGCGGAATCCCTGTAAAAACCCAATTTATTCTTCCTGTAATTTTAAAAGTAGAGTAGTTTTAAGTAACTATTTATCTCCGCTGAATCTTCGATGTCCAGCTGTACACGTTATTCCCGATAAAAAAAACTACGGTAGAAAAGCCTTGTTTTTTAAAATCGGGAGATGCCACTTACATCTATGCTAGGGCAATAGCAATTCCTAGAACTTTCTGCCTTTCCATTCGTATTTCCCAGTCATAGAATACAAAGCCACAAAGGTGCTAAAAAAAGGATAAAGCAAACTACTAGCTAGCAAGTGACGCATTTTGGTTTTGGTCAAAAAATTGTTAGTTTGGTAAATCAAAACGGTATCAACAATAAATTTTGCTACGCATACAATCAATAAATGTACTAGTGAGAAGCTGCTAATAACAGCTAGAAACAAAATGAAAATCCAATTTAAATTTCCTAGAAAAACGATAACAGCAAGTACTTTTCCAAAACTACTTTGGTACGAACTCGTTTTACTAGCCCATCGTACTCGCTGGTAAAACAAAGCTTCCCAACTATTCACAGCTTGCGTTTTAACAATATTATTTGATGATTTAAGGTAGTGTACTTTCTCTGGATGGCGTGCAATGGCTTTTTGAAGCAGAAAAACATCATCGCCACTAGCAATTGAATTGTTGCCTTCAAAGCCATTGAGTTCCTCAAAAATAGCTTTAGTGTAGGCCAAGTTAGCACCATTGCACATAAATCCTTTTCCTAGACCAAAACTACCTATTGTAGCGCCTTGTAAACTTGTTAAATCCAACTGTTGAAAGTGATGTAAAAACGAATTGTTACCAGTATAGGTTACTGCCCCGGCAACCATGCTTACATTGTGATTTTGTAGGTATTGGTCTAAACTTGAAAGCCATTTTTTGGGTAAGGTGCAATCAGCATCGGTAGTGATTACCCAATTTGTAGATACCCTTGTCATGGCAGCAGTTATAGCATCTTTTTTGGGTGAATTTGAAGTTCTATGATTCGGCAGTATTGTTGCTTTAAAAGGCAATTCAGGTAATTCAAAGCCGTCAGTTGAAGCATCATCAATTAAAAGGACTTCAAATAAATGTGCTGGATATTCTAATTTTGTAAAACTATCCAACAATAACGGGAGGTTATGCGCTTCATTCCTAAACGGGACAATAATTGTAAATGCTGTGGTAGCTGATGCGGAAGAATGCTTCGTAGTTTTAATTTTGGTAAAGCCATAGATCAGTGCCATGATGGCTAATGTATAAATCAGCAGAATCAAATAGAGTAACAGTGCTGTGATCATCTGTATTTAGTTTAGGTGGTTTTCGTTTGTCGGTACGGGAGCAACAATTTTAAAATTCAAAACAAAATAACTTCCAATCACAACAGGAATCACAACATTGAGGAACCACATCAATGTCGAAATAAAGATAACTATCCATTCATTTACACCCAAAAGGGCAAAGAAATAAACCGCCACACTACCTTTTACGGCAAAGTCTAAAAACTGAAAAGTAGGCAATGAGGAAGCTAAAAAGTACACACTTGTTATAGCAGCCATCAAAATTCCGTAAGGCAAATCTACATCAAAGGCTAGAAACAAAAAGTAATATTGGTGCGAGAAAACTAAGTATCGACACAAACCCAGGAAAATATTTTTTTGATGAATGTCTTTTGGAATTGCATTGATTTTGTGGAGTAATTTATCAAGAGAGTAGCCTTTTATTGTTATTCTTTTTACCAAAAACAAAACGATTCCGAGCAACAGTAAAACACCTAAAACTAGCAACATTGTTTGATTGCTGAGAATGTGGTGTTGCAAGTTATAATACAAGAAACCTGCAATCCCGAAAACCACGGTCAATAGCATCTGGATTCCGTTGCAAATCAAGTTTAAAAACACTACTTTTTTAGTCTCCGTTTTAGGAAAAAATAACGCTTTTCCGGCATATTCGCCCACGCCGTTTGGTGTAAAAAGTCCAGCAGTAAGTGCGCCAAGTACTTGCTTTGTTGCATCGCTGAGGGAAATGGGATGGATACATCGTACTAAGTTTTGCCATTTCAATATCTCAAAAAACCGATTCAAAACACTCAGCAATAAAATAAATGCAATTCCGCCAACAGATTGGTTTTTTTGAAACAAAACAAGGAACTTTTGCCAGTCTAGTTTGTCATTATTGGCCAGTTGATTGTAAATAAAATAAAACGCACCACCAACAATTAATAGTTTGATAAGAAGTACAAGGAATTGCTTAGTTTTGTGTGGTATTGAAATCATTTTGCAAAGTAAAGGAAAACTATTGTGAAAAAGCTATTTCACAGAGATTCACAAAGAATTCGTGAAGTTTTACAAAAATAGTAGAAGCTTGGTTGGTTTAGTGAACCTTTGTGGTTCCTCAGAGCATCTTAGTGTAATAACAAAAAAAGTATAAATTAAAAAGATTTGTCAAACGAACGCATCATATTAGGAATTGACCCTGGAACCACAATTATGGGTTTTGGGTTGATCAAAATTGTCAATAAAAAAATGCATTTTTTGCAATTGAACGAATTGCAATTGTTAAAATACGACAATCATTATCAAAAATTGAAAATCATTTTTGAACGAACGATTGAGTTAATCGATACGCACAATCCTGACGAAATTGCAATTGAAGCGCCTTTTTTTGGTAAAAACGTGCAGTCGATGCTGAAGTTGGGTCGTGCGCAAGGAGTTGCTATGGCTGCCGGACTTTCAAGAGATATCCCGATTACCGAATACGAACCAAAGAAAATTAAAATGGCGATTACTGGAAACGGAAATGCCTCAAAAGAGCAGGTTGCTAAAATGTTACAGCAACTTTTAGGATTGAAAGAATTGCCCAAAAATCTAGATTCAACAGACGGTTTGGCTGCTGCAGTGTGCCATTTTTTTAATTCAGGAAAAACCGTTGGCGAAAAAAATTATACCGGTTGGGACGCTTTTGTAAAACAAAATGAGGAACGAGTTAAGAAATAGTTTTCAGTTGCAGCAACTGTAAACTGCGACTGTGACTGAATACTAAATAAATGAGCGGAATCTACATACATATCCCTTTTTGCAAGCAGGCGTGTCATTATTGCGATTTTCATTTTTCGACTTCTATGAAAAAGAAAGACGCAATGGTTGTGGCTTTGGCCAAAGAAATTCATATGCGCAAAACGGAGTTTCAAAATGATATCGTGGAAACGATTTATTTTGGGGGGGGAACGCCAAGTGTGCTAACTTCTGATGAAATTAATTTTTTGATCAATGAGGTATACTATAATTTTGAAGTAGTTGAAAATCCCGAGATTACTTTGGAGGCCAATCCAGATGATTTGTCTGAAGAACGAATTATTGAATTATCAAAAAGTAAAATTAACCGTTTGAGCATTGGGATTCAGTCATTTTTTGAAGAAGATTTACTTCTGATGAATCGAGCTCATAATTCGGCGGAAGCCAAAAAATGTTTGCAAATAGCTACTCAGTATTTTGATAATATTTCATTGGATTTAATTTACGGAATTCCTGCCATGAGCAATGAAAAATGGGAGCAAAATATCGACACAGCCTTGAGTTTTGGCATTCCTCATATTTCCAGTTATGCCTTAACGGTTGAGCCAAAAACAGCTTTGAAAAAACTAATACAAACCGGGGCCATTGCTGCTCCCAAAGATGAAGTTGCTGAGGCGCATTTTATGATTTTGGTTGACAAGCTCGAGGCCAATGGTTATGTACACTATGAATTGTCAAACTTTGGGAAACCAGACTATTTTTCTAAAAACAATTCCGCTTATTGGTTGGGGAAAAAATATATCGGAATTGGCCCTTCGGCACACAGTTATGATGGTGTTTCCCGTAGTTGGAATATAGCCAATAATGCCTTGTATTTAAAAGGGATTCAAGAGCATATATTGCCGAATGAAGTGGAAATTTTATCTATTGCCGATCGTTATAATGAATATATTATGACGGGATTGCGAACTATTTGGGGTGTTTCATTAACAAGAATTGAAAATGAATTTGGAAGCGAATATTTGAATTATTTGAAAAAACAAACCCAAAAATTCCTCGATGATGATTTGGTTTTTATCGAAAATAATATTTTGAAACCAACTGCAAAGGGAAAGTTTTTGACGGACGGCATAGCGTCAGACTTATTTTACTTAAATTTGGAATAACTGGATTACCGCAAGGTTCGCAAATTTTTTCGCAAAGTTCACAAAGATATATTAGTATGACTGAAGATGAATTATCTAAAATTGTATTTGATTGTGCTTTGAAAGTTCATAAGAGACTCGGTCCGGGATTATTAGAGAGCTCCTATGAGGCATGCTTATTTTATGAATTAAATAAATTGGGTTTGAATGTTGTAAAACAAAAACCCTTGCCTTTGGTTTATGAAGAGGTAAAATTAGATATTGGTTGCCGAATTGATATTATTGTTGAGGATAAATTGATTTTAGAAATAAAATCAGTAGATGCTTTAAACGACATTCATTTTGCTCAATTGTTGACCTATCTGAAATTGACCAATTGTAAGTTAGGTTTACTGATAAATTTTAATGTTGTTTTGATAAAAGATGGAATAAAAAGAATTGTAAATAATCTTTAATCATGACTTTGCGGGCCTTGCGGAAAACTTTGCCCCCTTTGCGGTAAAAAACCTATGATTAATGTATCTGAAATTGACGAATTGTAAATAATCTTTAATCATCACTTTGCGTGCCGTGCGTAAACCTTTGTACCCTTTGCGGTAAAAAACCTTTGATTAACGTATCTGAAATTGACGAATTGTAAATAATATTTAATCATAACTTTGCGTGCCTTGTGTAAACCTTTGCACCCTTTGCTGTAAAAAACCTTTGATTAACGTATCTGAAATTGACGAATTGTAAATAATCTTTAATCATCACTTTGCGTGCCTTGCGTAAACCTTTGCGCCCTTTGCGGTAAAAAAAAACTATGAAAGCAAAAATCAACAACTTTGAAATTGACCTATCAAAACCCATTGATATTTCGATTCCGCTGACTAATACCGATGACAATCCTATTGCGTGGTACATTGAAAAACCTGTCATTGAACCAGTCGTTTTTGGTGATTGGATCGGAAAAGTTTCAGAGGGGAAATCATTTACAAACTTTAATAATATTTTCTTCAACCCGCACGGACACGGTACGCATACCGAGTGTTTGGGTCATATTACACGAGATTTTTACAGCATCAATCAATGTTTGAAACAGTTTTTCTTTTTGGCCGAGCTTATTTCGGTGCAACCGGAATCAATTAATGGTGATTTGGTGATTACCAAAAATCAAATTGAAAAAGTTTTGATGGGGAAAACTCCAGAGGCAATTGTAATTCGAACATTACCTAATTTAGCAAACAAAAAGCATTTAAAATATTCGAATACCAATCCGCCCTATTTAGCTGAAGATGCTGCGCGTTTCATTTGCGAGAGCGGAATTCAACATTTACTCATTGATTTACCAAGTGTAGATAGAGAACATGATGAAGGCAAATTGCTTGCTCACAAAGCCTTTTGGAATGTAACTGATGTCAATAATCTTAATATTGATGCACGATTGAATTGCACCATTACCGAAATGATTTATGTGGCTGATGAAGTTAAAGATGATAGTTATTTACTGAACTTACAAATTGCTTCTTTTGAGAATGATGCCAGCCCAAGTAAACCTATTTTATATCAAATTCAATAGCTATGAATTTAGAAACCTACTACGAATATTGCCTTTCGAAAAAAGGTGTGACAGAACATTTTCCTTTTGACGAAGATACTTTGGTTTTTAAAGTAGGAGGTAAAATGTTCGCGCTGTCATCTCTAAGCCAATGGGAGAAAGGTCAACCATCTGTTAACCTAAAGTGTGATCCAGAGCGCGCACTTGAACTGCGTGCAGAATATGATGATATTCAGCCTGGTTTTCATATGAGTAAAACGCATTGGAATACTGTTTCAATAAACAATACACTGCCAACTGATATGATTAAAGAGTTAATTGATCATTCTTATGAATTGATTTTTAATAGTTTAACAAAGAAGCAGCAATCCGACCTTTATAACGCTTGAAAACCATTCGTCGCTTTAAATTAGTTATTCGACTATAGTAAATTGATATTTCATCGAAAATTAGGTTATTCTGTCTCTTGTTTACGTAAGTTTATAAAGCACCTTAGAAAAAACAGATGAATAAATCACTAAATATTTTATTAATTGAAGATGATGCCATTGAGGTAATGAAATTCAATAGAGTTTTAAGTAGCTTAAATTTTAAGCATAAAATTATAGAAGCTAATAATGGAGAGGAAGCAATTAAAATATTAAAAGAAAAAGAAACGGTTCCGGACATAATAATTTTAGATTTAAATATGCCAAAAATTAACGGAATAGAATTTTTAGGGATATTGAAAGGGGACGACTACTTAAAATATATACCAGCTATAATTTTAACTACATCTAATAATCGAAAAGACGTTTTAGAATGTTACAAAATAGGAATTGCGGGATATCTTTTAAAGCCTCTTAAATATGATGACTATGTAGATGGGATAAAACGCTTAATAGAGTATTGGAGTGATAATGAATTAATATCTCAGTAACATGTACGGAATTGTAAATAAGGCAATTGAAGAATTAGTTGTGGCTAATTTTGGAGCTGATAAATGGGAGGATATTAAACTGCGAAGCGGAGTTGATGTTGATTATTTTATAAGCAGTGAGCCTTATGATGATGATTTGACTTTTAAGTTAGCTCAAGCAGTTTCTGATGAAATGGGCATGACATTAAGTTCCGTTTTAATTACTTTTGGAGAATGGTGGGTTGTTAAAACAACAAAAGATAAATATGGTGGATTGATGGAAGCAGGAGGAGATAATTTAAGAGAATTTTTAATAAACTTGCCTCTCTTTCATAATCGAGTAATGCTGATATACCCAAAACTGACTCCTCCGGAATTTAAAGTGAGTGATGTTAACGAAAACAGTATTAATCTGCATTATTTCTCAAAAAGAGAGGGACTTCAGGACTTCGTAAGAGGCCTTATTCAAGGATTGGGGATAATGTATAATACACCTGTTACAATTAATTTACTTCAAACCCGTGACGAAGGAAGTTCACATGAAATTTTTAATGTAATTTGGTAAAAACATGAACAAATTAGAATTTAATTTTGATGAAGATAGTTTTAATAAGCTATTCCCTTTCTATATTTTAATTGATTCTAATTTGAAAATAAAAAGTTTTGGTAAGAGTTTGGCCAAGACTTTGCCTGGAATTAAATTAAATGATACTTTTTCATCCACTTTTGAAGTAAAAAGACCATTTGTTGAAAATCCAGATTTTGATAGCTTAACAGCTATTTTTGATCAATTAATCGTTATAAGTACAACCTCTAACGCTATTGATTTAAGGGGGCAATTTCAGCAATTTAATGATTCTATTTTATTTGTAGGCTCTCCTTGGTTTGTCTCTATGAATCAAGTTAGAGAAAGGAAATTAACGCTACACGATTTCGCTTTTCACGATCCTTTACTCGATCTTCTACATGTTTTGAAGACACAGGAAATAACTACCCAAGAACTAAAAGAATTATTATTTAAAATTAATAATCAAAAAAAAGATTTAAAAAGAGATCAGGAAGAGCTAAACAGGCTTTCCCTTGTGGCGAGGGCTAACGAGAATGGGGTTGTTTTTACAAAACCTGACGGTGTAATTTTTTGGTGTAATGATGCTTATTTAAAATTGACTGGCTTTTCTATAGAGGAAGTAATAGGAGCAACCCCTGTTGAGTTAGGTAAGTGCGAATATACGAACAAGGAAGATTTAAAGAAGATGATTGTTCCGTTTTTAAATGGAGAAATGTTTGATGTAGAGCTAGTTCATGGTAGAAAAGACGGAAGCTATTTTTGGACTAAAACAAAAGGGCAGCCCGTTCTGGATTCAACAGGAAATGTCGTTCAGTATTTTGCGATGATTGAAGATATAACTGAAAAGAAGAATGCTGATTTTAAATTAATTGAATCGGAGGACAGGCTTTCATTTCTAATTCGTAATCTACAAACGGGGATAATTTTAGAGGATGAAAACAAAAGACTTTTATTGGTAAATAAAAAATTATGTTCGATGTTTGATTTTGAAGTAGAACCGGATGCTTTAATCGGCAGTGACTTCTCTGGTTCTGTCGAAGATTCCAAACGGTTTTTTAAAAATCCGGATATATATGCGGAAAGATTGAACAATATTTTTAAAGAAAATAAAGCTGTTTATAATGAAGAATTAGAGCTTATAGACGGTAGGTTTTTTGAGAGAAGTTATGTTCCTATCTTTAGAGATGGTATTTATAAAGGCAATCTTAGGTCCTATGTCGACATTACAATAAAAAAGAAACACGAGGAAATATTACAAAATGAAAAAGAAAAATACAGCAACATCATAGCCAATATGAACTTAGGTTTGATTGAGGTTGATCAAAACGATCGGATTACTTTAGTAAATCATAGTTTTTGTGAAATTAGTGGGTATACTGTATCGGAACTGATTGGGAAAAAGGCATCAAATTTATTTTTAAACGAAGAAAATATACAGCTTATTGAAACTAAAAATAAGTTGCGGGTTCAAGGAGTGACTGATTCTTATGAAGTACAGATAAAAAACAAAAAAGGAGAAAAAAGATATTGGTTAATAAGCGGGGCGCCAAATTATGATGTTAATGGAAAAATCATGGGTTCCATAGGTGTTCATTTGGATATAACAGAACAAAAAGAGCAAGAGGAAAAACTTTATTTACTCTCTTTAATAGCAGAAAAAAATCTAAATTCAGTTGTGATTAGTGATAAAGAAGGCAGGATAGAATGGGTTAATTCCAGTTTTGAAAAAATGTCAGGTTATACTAAAGAGGAATTGATAGGAATGAAGCCAGGCTATCTGTTACAAGGCGCAACCACAAATCCTGAGACTATTAATTACTTAAAAAATCAAATTAGTAAAGGGCAACCTTTTAATTGTGAAATTCTAAACTATTCCAAATCAGGAGAAAAATATTGGGTAAAAATTCAAGGACAAGCATTATATAATACTAGAGGTGAGATAGTTCGATATTTTGCTATTGAAGAAAATGTAACCAATAAGAAATTATTGGAAAATCAACGGGAAGAGCTAGTGGTGAGTTTAGCAAAAACGAATAAAGAACTCGAAGATTATGCTCAAATAGTATCACATGATTTAAAATCTCCTTTACGAAGTATTCATTCATTAATTTCATGGATAAAATCCGATAATGATAAGGAATTTAGTGATCTAACCCTAAGTTATTTTTCTATGATTGAAAATAAAGTGGAAAAAATGGATTATTTAATTGATGGTATATTAACCTATTCTAAAATTGACAAAGAGGAGTTGCCTCAAGAAAGTATAAACACTCATCAAATTATACAGAGTATAATTAACATTATTTATATCCCAGAACACATCAGTATTACTATTAAAAATCAACTACCGATGCTGCAGGCGGATCGTTACAGAATCCAGCAATTGTTCCAGAATATAATAGGGAATGCTGTAAACTATATTGAAGAGGAAGTCGGATTAGTTGAAGTCGCTTCGGAAGAATTTGAGGACTATTATGTTTTCTCCATTAAAGATAATGGTGTTGGTATTGCAAAAGAGCATCATCAGAAAATATTTAATACCTTCCAGTCCTATACTAAAAGTGAGCATTCAACCGGACTTGGATTGGCAATTGTGAAAAAAATTATAGATGCTTATAATGGTAAAATATGGGTCGATAGCGAATTAGGAAAGGGTTCAACTTTTTTCATAAAGCTTAATAAATAACTATGAAAATTATTCAGGCATCGAAAGTAAAAAATCAAGATTGGAACTATTTTCAAGAAAAAACAACTTTAAAAAATCCTTTAGTTCTGGTTTTTGGCAATAGATTTCTTTTGGAGGACGAGGCAGTTATAGAAGGTATTCGAAAAGAATTTCCTTATGAGGATATTGTTTTTGGATCTACTTCAGGGGAAATTTTATGTTGTAATGTATATGATAATTCTATCTCAGTAACGGCCATCGAATTTGAAAAAAGTTCTTTTGCAGTTGAACGAGCCAATATTTTAGATCATCAAAAAAACGCACAAGAATTAGGTGAAGTACTATATCAAAAAATTCCCAAACAAAACTTAAAGCACCTTTTCGTTCTCTCTGAAGGGAGTTTTGTAAACGGAAGTTCACTTATCAAAGGCCTCGAAAGTACTTTAGAATCTCAAGTCAGAATTACAGGTGGTATGTGTGGAGACGATGCACGTTTTGAAAAAACAATTGCCTCCTACAAAGAGAATCCAAAAGAAGGAGAAGTTATACTAATTGGGCTTTATGGTTCATCATTAGAGATTAGCTTTGCTAGTTTTGGAGGGTGGATACCTTTTGGTCCAGAGCGTATTGTAACTCATTCCGTAGACAATGTATTGTATGAAATTGATAGCCAGCCAGCACTCGATCTCTATAAAAATTACTTGGGTGAGAGGGCTAACGAGTTACCCAAAGCCTCTTTATTTTATCCTTTAAATGTTACGCCACAGGACCGAAATGAGCCAGTAGTGCGAACTATTTTGAATATTGATAATGCGAACTCGTCAATGATTTTGGCAGGTGATGTTCCTACAGATTCAAAAGTACAACTCATGATGGCCTCAGTAGATAATATTGCTGATGGAGCACTGCAGGCTGCTAAATTCGGGATGAAAAACCGAAAAACAAAACCAGAGTTCGTACTTGCAATTAGCTGTGTAGGTCGTAAATTGGTGATGAATCAAAGAGTAGAAGAGGAGTTAGACCAAGTGCGAGAAATAATAGGCGAAGGAATACCAATAACAGGTTTTTACTCTTACGGAGAGTTAGCACCCTTCAATGGTAGTACTACTTGTGAACTACACAATCAAACCATGACTTTAACCTTAATAAGTGAGTAATGAATTCTTTATTGAAAAGACAAATAGATAAAAAACTGCGGGGCGGGTTAAATGATTTGGATATTTTTCTGGCGGCTATAAATGAATCTTACGAAAATTTTGAGAGTCAAATAAGCTTGCTTCAACGTGCAATGAAAATCAGTTCTGATGAACTTTTTAAAGCCAACCAAAAACTTCGTGATGAGGCCGAAAGTTTGAAGGAAATTAATAAAAATTTAGAGTTTATTTTACAGTCTATGAGTCTGGATGTAGCTCAAATTGATACTGCAGAATCATTCAATTCTACAGATTACATCAAAAAACAATCAATCGAAATCTTAAAAATTAACAAACAAAGAGAAGAACTATTGGTACATCTCGAAAATCAAAACACTATCTTAAACGATTATGCGCACATGGTTTCGCATGATTTGAAAGCTCCTTTACGCAATATTGATACCCTTATAAATTGGTTTATTGAAGACAATAAGGAAATGATGAATGAGTCGAATTTAAAATCGATGCAATTAATGCTGTCTAATGTTGAAAAAATGGATTTGTTGATTAAAGGAATTCTCAATTATTCCGAAGTACAAAACAAAGACAGTCTCACGCGATGGATTGATTTGAATTTGATTTTAGAAGATA
Organism: Flavobacterium erciyesense; assembly: GCF_018069925.1. Lineage (GTDB taxonomy): Bacteria > Bacteroidota > Bacteroidia > Flavobacteriales > Flavobacteriaceae > Flavobacterium > Flavobacterium erciyesense. The sequence goes on from NZ_JAGPXB010000009.1 coordinate 114,218, forward strand.
TCACTCGGTTATACAGCGAAGAACACATCACTATTAAATTTGATACTATTTTGCCACTGGTGTGGGGTAATGACGTAAGGTTTATGCAATTATTTCAAAATCTTATCCAAAATGCCATCAAGTACAATAATAAACAACACATAGATATTACAATTGGCCATACAGAAGAGGTTGATTTTTACCACTTTTACGTAAAAGATAATGGAGTTGGCATACCAGAAAAATACCAATCAAAAGTATTTGATATTTTTTTTAAATTAGAAAACACTAATTCTTCTTCCGGAATTGGATTGTCAATCGTGAAAAAAATTGTAGAATTTTATGACGGGACAATTTGGTTGGAAAGCCAGCTCGAAGGCGGCACAACGTTTTATTTTACAATAGCTAAACACAATGGAAAAGCCTAATACAACGTACATAGACCAATTATCGGGTGCTAATTACGAGTTCCGGGATAAACTAATAGCTATTTTAAAAAGAGAATTGCCTGAAGAGATTAGTGCATATCAAATGAAAATAGAATCTGGTGATTTCCAAAGTGCGGCACAGATCGTCCATAAATTAAAGCATAAAATTTCAATTTTAGGATTGGAGAAAAGTTACTATCTTGCTGAAAATTATGAAGATAATTTAGTGCAAAATAGCAAAATTTTGCAACCTGAGTTTGAAATTATTCTGAAATCCATGCAAGAGTTTGTATCTTGCTTGTAATAAATTTTGTTATGAATTGTATTATTATTGATGACGAAGAAACAGCTAGAGCGATCCTAACACAAATGATCGCTGTGTCTCCAGGAGTAAAACTTATTCAGGATTTCCCGAATGCAATTGGTGCAATTAAATTTCTAAACAGTATTGAGGTAGATTTAATATTTTTAGATATTCATATGCCAGATTTTACTGGATTTGATTTTATTCAAACTTTAAAAAATCCACCCAAGGTAATCTTGGTTACAGCTGATAAAAATTTCGCAATCGAAGCTTTCGAATATGATTGTATTGTTGATTATCTCGTAAAACCAATAACGGAAGAACGCTTTAAAAAGGCCATTCAAAAAGCAGAATCTCATCCAAAAACACCACTAGTTTCTGATTTAAAAAAGGTGGTAGAAAATGATGCAAAGGTTTTTTACATCAATATTGATCGAAGGTTGGTCAAAATCGATACTGATTCAATAGTAATTGTTGAAGCAAAGGGAGACTATATTCATATCAAAACAGAAACAAAAAACTACATTGTGCACTCGACCTTAAAGAAAATCGAGGATAAATTACCGTCACAGTTTTTTTTGAAAGTCCATCGTTCGTATGTCATAAATACTAGCAAAATAATAGATATTGAGGATAACAGCATTTTAATAGGCAAAGAGGTAATCCCTGTTAGTAGAGCAAATAAACCAGAACTAATGAAAAGATTAAATCTTCTTTAGTAGGTATGCGTTTATCAAATGTGCTTTTATCTTTTCATGGTTAATTCTTAAGTAAATAAAAGCCAATGAAGCCAACCATTTGTCGCAACTTTTCAACCTTCCAACGAAAATTTCAGGAAGTCTTTGTTGTATGTTTTTAATTTTACTGTATTAAATTAAAAATTATGAAAGTGCTTCTTATAGATGATCAGGAATTAGTTTTATTGACCATCGAAAAGTTATTAATAGACCTTGGATATTTAGTACAATCTGTCAATAATATGGCCGAGGGTATTCAAATATTCGATTCCTACGAACCGGATTTAGTAATTACAGATATTGATATGCCGGTAATTCCTAACTCAACTTTCGAATTTAAAACATTAGATTTCATTAAGAAGAAATCGGGTTTGGAGGTCATAAAGTATATCCGGTTGATAAAAAAAAGTCCTACACCTATAATGGTTCTCTCAGGCAATAAACATCCGGATATGATTGCAAGTGCCTTTTCCTTAGGTGCCAATGAATATATGGTTAAGCCACTTAGTTTAAATGAAATTGGCTCACGTGTTGAAAGATTAATAGGAAGTGCAAATAAGCATAAACCTGTCAAAACCGCAGTAGGAATGATTCAAAAGTCATGTGTGGGGATAGTAATACCTTTTAATTACAAACCGGGCGATGTGGTGGTTCAGGAGTGGAGCCAATTGGTAAAGCAAAATTTAAATTATCATATTTGTTTGGTCAATTACAATTTAGAACACGACTGCGAATGCAATCAGTTGGAAGAACTTAAAGGCACAAATAAAAGGATTACAGTTTTAAATTTTAAAGAAGCGGTTACAAAGGCTGAAGCCATTCGTTTGGGTGTGTTGTATTTAGAAGAGAAACATCAATTTGATTTTATTGTTTTGCGAAACGCCTCATTCTTTAAAAGTCTGGGAAGCGTCAAAGATGCCATTGATATAGCATTACAAATAGATCGTAAATACAGCTGTATTACTACTGCGGCAGATAGTAATACCCATTTTTTTCATAAAATCCTTCAGAAGTTATACCACCGTGTAGCCCGTAGTTTGAATAAACAACTTAATTATTTTCAGCAAGGCGAAATTGAAACCACAGTTTTTTCTATCGAAATTGTCAAAGAAGTATTCGAAAATCCGTTTAAAGCTGATTCAAATTTTCAAAAAGAAATTAAGCAAAGAGCACAAGCTTATAGTAATTAGAATTTTACATTTTAACGGGTTTTATCGAAGTTTTGAAATCTGAGAAAGAAAGATTTAATGAACTTTAAAACAAGACACATGTAGAAAGTTACATTTAATTTACGGTAGTTTATCAATCTATAAACTCAGGAATTAGCGCAGTTTTGGTTTGTTGTTCAAGTAGTATTTTTTTTCTTTCCATAATAGTAGTAACTTAGGCATTACTTTTGTTGTTTAAAAGTAAAATAAAATTTACAAATTAGCACTGAAAAATAATCTGCCCAATTTATGAAAGAACAATTTAAAAAATTTTTAAACGAGGAACAAGATCCAAAAGCCATAGAAAAAATCGCTTCTAAGTTGAGTGATCTATTAATGAAGAACGAAGAGATTGTCTATATCGCTGTTCAAAAAAAACCAGCTTTGACTGTTTTACCTGATAGTATAGTAATGACCAATAAACGAATTATTATTTGCCAGCCGAAAAACTTAGGACTTTCTATGAATTTTATTGATTATACGTGGGATGAAATTGTTGGTACCTTCGTGAAAGAAAATATTTTGGGATCGGAGTTTTCCTTTACAACAAAAACTAACATGGAAGTCTCGATTGATTATATTCCGAAAATACAAGCTCGTAAAATTTTTACCTACGCCAAAGAGCAGCTCGATATTTTAAAAGCAGGAAATTCCTCGGTCATTAATGATTTGGATGCAATTGCTGCTACCCCAGAAGTTGAATTTATAGAAGAAATGGAAACCGAAGAAGTAACCAGTTTTGCAGAGATTATGCCAGTTGCGGCAGCGCAATCATTTAACGTCGATACTGAACAAGTACAAGCCGAATCAGAACCAAGTAAGGAAGCAGGACTTGCCGGTTTGTCTCAAGACGAATTGTTTGAAAAATTACAGAATTACAAAAAACTGCTTGACAATGGTTTAATTTTACAAGGCGAATATGACGCGTTTAAGAAAGAAATTTTGAGTCATATGTGATTCAGTCGAAAGGTCTAAAGTCAAAAGTCCTAAGGTGAGAAGGTTATTCTTGACTTTAGGACTTTTGACTTTTAAACTTAAAATCTACAGTGTTTTTTTCTGTTTTTCTACAAAATTATTAGACTGTAGTTCTAATAAATCAATAGCGTTTTTGCGTTGCAAATCGTACAGTTTTTTATCATCGGCGATGTCAGCATATACTTTATCGTGCATGGCCTCGCTTGTTTTTACCAATAGCGAGCGCTGGTATTTGTCTTGCTCAATGGTAGCTTTTAAGGCAGTGTCTATATCTTCTAATTTAAAATCGTATTCGCCTTTTGGAGCCAATAGTTTTGCAATAATTGGCGAGGTTTCAATTGCTAAAAATAGCAACATGATAAAAAATGATGGCAACCAAGGCAACTTGTTCAAGGCATTGATTCGGGCCATTAAACCATCAAAACCGTCAATAATAGGTTGAGTTTCGGTAACTTTTTTGTCTAAATCAGCTTGTAACGTTTTTGTGTTTTTTTCCATCTCAGCAATTTTAGCCAAGTTGGTTTTTTGCAAAGTGTCTAGTTCTTGTTTAGCCAAATCATGCTTGGCAATTTTTTCTTTAAAAACAGGACCTTTTCCTAGCTTTTTAGTTCCTGCGGTACCTTCGGCCTCTTTTATATAGGTTTCGTACAAGGTGTTAACTTCTTTTTCTTTAGTTGCTATTTCTAATTTCAGCTTGTCGATTTCGGCTTTGTTTTTGTCTAAATCACTTTTGAAATAGGTAGCTACCTCTTTTTTATTGGCCAAAGCCATCGCATTTTTTTCTTTCAACAAAACAGTATTGATTTCCTTCTCAAAAATTTTAATTTCCAAAGGTTTTGAGATCACAACAGCAATAATTATCGCTAAAATAATCCTTGGTGTGGCTTGTAAAAATTCGGCACCAAATTGATCTCTTTTTCGAATAGTAGAAACAATAAAACGGTCTAAGTTAAATATAAGCAAGGCCCATACAACGCCAAAAGCAATTGCCGGATAAATGCTGTCGAATACGGTAAATAGGGCGTAGGCACTGGCCAGAAAAGCCATAACCGCGGTAAAAAAAACTGTAGCGCCAATGCCTACATATTTGGTTTGTTCGCCTTGGGAACAACCGTCGAGGAGCTCGCTATCGGCACCTGAACATAAAATAAAAAAGGGTTTGAACATGATTGGTGATTTTTGATTGTGATTGATATGGCAAATTTAAGGCCAAATTTTTAATTCTGTTGTAAATAGTTGATTTCTTTTTACTTAGGTGCAGGTAAAAAAAAGAGCCGTTCAAAATGAACGGCTCTGGAGAATTGTTGAATTAAAACTAACTTATGCAACTGGCGCGCCAGCCAAGATTTCGGGATTAGCGAACTCTTCGAATTTGGCAAAATTTTCTTTGAATTTTTGAGCTAACTCTATTGCTTTTTGATCGTATAAATCTTTGTCTTCCCAAGTGTTTCTAGGATTCAAAATTTCACTAGGAACGTTAGGACAAAATTGAGGTTTAGCAATACCAAAAACTTTATGATTTTCGAAAGCTACATTATCTAGTTCGCCATTAAGCGCAGCAGTAATCATAGCTCTTGTATATTTTAATTTCATGCGGCTTCCTACACCGTAAGCGCCACCGGTCCAACCTGTGTTGATTAACCAAACGGTTACGTTAGCATCTTTCATTTTTTTGCTCAACATTTCAGCGTACTTTGTTGGGTGCAACGGCATAAACGGTGCTCCAAAACAAGCCGAGAAATTAGGTTGAGGTTCTGTTACTCCTGCTTCGGTGCCCGCAACTTTAGCCGTGTAACCTGAAATGAAGTGGTACGCTGCTTGACCTGGAGTCAATTTTGAAATTGGAGGCAAAATACCAAATGAATCCGCTGTTAAAAAGAATATATTTTTTGGGTTGTTACCAATTGATCCCGGTTGAATATTATCAATGTGCGAGATTGGGTAACTTACACGTGTGTTTTGAGTGATCGAAACATCTTCAAAATCAACTTCGTTGGTTCCTTCTTTAAAAACAACGTTTTCAAGAATTGCTCCTTTTTTAATAGCTCTAAAGATGTCTGGTTCGTTCTCTTCGGTTAGGTTGATTACTTTTGCGTAGCATCCGCCCTCAAAGTTAAAAACAGTATTTTCATTGGTCCAACCGTGCTCGTCGTCTCCAATTAATTTACGCTCTGGATCAGCTGATAAAGTGGTTTTACCTGTTCCTGACAAACCAAAAAAGATAGCAGTATCACCATTTTTACCAACATTTGCACTACAGTGCATTGGCAAAGTGTTTTTGTCAACTGGTAAAATGAAATTTAATGCGGAAAAAATTCCTTTTTTCATTTCGCCAGTATAGCCTGTACCACCAATTAAAGCTACTTTTTTAGTAAAATCTAAAATAGCAAAATTACTTTGGCGTGTTCCATCCACCGCTGGATCAGCCATAAAACTTGGCACACATAATACGGTCCATTCGGGTGTAAAAGTTTCTAATTCGGATGCTTCAGGACGCAAGAACATATTATAGCAAAACAAATTTGCCCAAGGCGTTTCGGTCACTACGCGAACATTTAATCTGTAGTTTGGGTCAGAACATACGTATGCATCACGAACAAAAACTTCTTTATTTGATAAGTAAGCAGTTACTTTATTGTATAGCTTTTCGAAAGCAGCAGGCTCAAACGGAATGTTTACTTTACCCCACCATACTTTGTCTTCGGTGATTGCGTCACGTACGATGAAACGGTCTTGTGGAGAGCGTCCGGTATATTCGCCTGTGTTCACAGCAAGTGCGCCAGTTGAACTTTCTATTCCTTGGCCTGTTTTTATTGTAATATCGTGTAATTCTTCAGGAGATAACTGGTACTGAATTTTTGCATTTTCAATTCCTAGGTCTTTTAACGAAATCGATTGCGAGAAAAGCGTGCTGTTGTCCATAAATTTTGTGTTTATAGTTTCTTTTTATAGACTGCAAAAATAGAAATATTATTTCAGTTACTTCTTAATTCTGATGATTTTGTGATTTTTTATCAAAAATTGATGCCAATAATACGAACCAAGCAATAATTAGTAAGAGGCCGCCTATTGGTGTTACGAATCCGATAATTTTAAAATCGAATGATGTGAGTGAATTCGTTGCTAAAAGGTATATCGATCCTGAAAATAAAACAACTCCGCTTAAAACTAAGTAATATATGGCTTTACTTGCTTTTTGCGAAAGCATATCCAGTTGACTAACTAGTAATAAAAATAGGGCGTGGTACATTTGGTAGCGTACTCCCGTTTCAAAAGTTGCCAATTGATCTACCGATAAAACTTTCTTTAAGGCATGTGCGCCAAAAGCGCCTAAAATTATAGCAATCATTCCAAAAACCGCTCCGGCTTTGATGTATGTTGTTTTCATGTGTGGCAAGGTGTTTTGTACAAAAGTATTTCATCTAAGGTTTATTTACAAGCCATTCTCACTTTAGTTTCCCGTGTACTATCGACTGCTAATTTTGCAAATAGTTGCCGCAACTGTTCAAAATAAACAGGTTTTATTTGTTATAAATACAACAATTATGTATGTTTGTGTTATAAATATATAAAATGAGAACAATTTTAATCATCGGTGCAGGAAGGTCGGCTTCGTCTTTAATTCGGTATTTACTTGAAAAATCCGAGAAAGAACAGTTGCATCTCGTTATTGGTGATTTGTCATTGGCATTGGCCCAAAAAAAAACCAACAACCATCCCAATGCTACAGCCATTGCGCTAGATATATTTGATGCGCAACAGCGTCAGCAGGCCATTCAAAATGCTACCATTGTAATCTCTATGCTACCCGCACACTTGCACATACAAGTAGCCAAAGATTGTATCACCTACAAGAAACATTTGGTAACGGCCTCGTATGTGAGCGATGCTATGCAAGAATTAGATGCTGAGGCAAAAGCAAACAACCTAATTTTCATGAACGAAATTGGCCTTGATCCCGGAATTGATCACATGAGCGCCATGAAAGTTATTGATGAAGTGAAGGAGAAGGGCGGCGAAATGATTTTGTTTGAGTCTTTTTGTGGCGGATTAGTCGCTCCTGAATCAGATACGAATTTGTGGAATTATAAATTCACTTGGGCACCGCGCAATGTGGTGTTGGCAGGTCAAGGAGGCGCTGCTAAATTCATTCAAGAAGGTACCTACAAATACATACCGTATTGCAATTTGTTTCGTAGAACCGAGTTTTTACAAGTTGAAGGCTACGGTCGTTTTGAGGCGTATTCTAACAGAGATTCTCTAAAATACCGCTCTGTTTACGGCCTTGATGATGTACTGACCTTGTACCGCGGTACCATCCGTAGAGTGGGTTTTTCAAAAGCTTGGAACATGTTTGTGCAACTAGGCATGACCGATGACAGTTACATCATGGAAAACTCCGAGAACATGAGTTACCGTGAATTTGTCAACTCGTTTCTGCCGTATCATCCTACCGATTCGGTAGAAATCAAGACGCGTTTAATTCTCAAGATTGACCAAGACGACATCATGTGGGATAAATTATTAGAACTTGATTTGTTCAATCCCAACAAAAAAGTCGGACTCAAAAACGCCACACCAGCTCAAATTTTAGAAAAAATATTAACCGATAGTTGGACTTTACAGCCCGACGACAAAGACATGATTGTCATGTACCATAAATTTGGATACATCTTAAACGGCAAAAAAGAACAAATCGATTCCAAAATGGTGTGCCTCGGCGATGATCAAACCCATACCGCTATGGCCAAAACCGTTGGTTTACCGGTAGCCATGGCTACTTTGCTAATATTAAACGGAAAAATTACCACGCCCGGCGTACAATTGCCCATCAGTAAAGAGGTGTACCAACCCATCCTAAAAGAGTTAGAATCCTACGGCGTACTGTTTCACGAAACCGCCATGCCGTACTTGGGTTACAACCCCGATAAAGAGTTCAGTTAGTTTTTTTTAGATTTTTAGTTTGATGAATCCGCTCCTTGTACTAGGTAGCGGATTTGTTTTTTAAAATCGTTTATTCCTGCTGGGCATAGCCAAAGTTTGGGCGTGCCCCTCCGTGAAAAACTTCGGGTCAGGCTGTACGCTGCAATCTTTGTGTTTTTAAAGAAAAAACATAAAGGATTTTCACTGCCATCCTTCACGCGAGCCCAGTTTTCAGTTGCTGATTTTTTTATTAAATAGTAAGAAAATTTGTTTATATTTGATTGGTAAACCTAAGCTAATAGAGTCAATTGCAGCGGCTAGAAGTTTCTTTATAGACAATCAAAGATTTCGAAATATGCGGTTTAAAAAATTATAAAAAAGTCAAACATATTAATTAAACAAACAAATGAAGTTTTTAAAGATTATCGTACCAGTAGCGAGTGTATTAGTAATGAGTTGTGAAACTGGTGACCCATGTGATGATGGTTTCAAGCCACACCAACAAAACGGACAAACCATTTGTATTCCAGATTTTCTGGGAGCAAAAAATTTAAACCCAAAGTTAGGTAACACCTATTTTCATAAAAAGTATGGCATCGTGACAATTCAAAATGGTATTTGGAAGGATGATAGAAACCAAATAATTGACAATATCGACGAATAAAAATTGCAATCTAAGAGAACGTAAGTTGCGAATTAATTGAAATTTATTTTTGCAATGGACAAAAGTATTAATCAAGAAAAGGAACCTAAATAGTAATAAACGCTACTTTAATATGAAAATTTTAAATCTGATTAAGACATTTATGCTACTTTCATTAGTTGCAGTTTCGAGTTGCAGTAAAGATGAAATTGTACAAGAAATAAATATAGAAAATCAATTGAACATTAATGTCAATGGAATTCAATATAAATCTGTAAATGAGAAAATTGGAGGAAATGAAAATTGCGATAAATTGTTTATCAGCGCTTCTTATTTTGATGAAAATAAAATAGATTTTACGGTTAGATTTCAAATTTCTAAAAGTGGACAGTTATTAAAAGTTTGGTATGAGGAGTACGTTTTGCCAAATCCAGCAATGCTACAAAAGAGTATTTTTTTGACGCCAAATTTTAGACCATTGTCAACGTTTGCAATTTCTAACTTTGCTTATAATGAAGCAACAGGCGAAACAAATTTTGATTTTACCGGCAAAGTTTTTCTTGAAAATAATAGCAAAGTTGAACGAACAATTTCGGGTGCTATAAAAATTAAATCTTTGCGAACAACAACATGTTCAGCTGTAAATACTGGAATAAAATTTAATTCGGAGGACTTAACTTTATATAGTTTTTATGAGGAGAGAACACTGTTTCCAAATCAAACGCAACAACATAAGTTTTTTCTAATAGCGGCTACAGGTTGTATATAAACACCAAAACCGACTTATGGAACTATCCAATAGGAAATTTAGTATTTGACGAAAAAGACAACATTGACAATGTTGAATTTGTAAAAGCGATAGGTCCTATTTTTGCAGACCAAATTCAAAATATAGATTTACAAAAATGGCAGCAATATCAAACAAGTGGACAAATTATAGTACTAAATAAAACCATCGAGAACAACCAAAAAGTAATCACAGGGAAAATCAATTTAGTTGTCAAAGAGAACAATCAAATAATATTTCTCTTAAAGGGAATTGATTTCAAAACTGGGAGTTTTTTAAATTAATTTTGGCAAATTACCGTTTTTATGGGATTACGAATTTCTTGCCGAAATGATTTTTTACTATGGGCAAGAATATTTTATTAGCTCTGGTATTCTACAGCGATCTCTCATTGTTATCAATTATTTTTTTGTACAGCTTAGAGCTAAACCTTTGTTATTCTTGATTTTTTAAATTAAATAGTATGGAAAAAAAAGCTTCGATCTCAGCATACACTGCTGGTGAGAATTTGTTTGAAAGTTTTATTATCAAAAATTTAAATTCATTCGAAGAGCTGATGGATATTTATCAGACTTACAAGAACAATAATCCCCAAAAAACGATCATAGTGACGCTTGATGATTTAGGTCAGGCAGAGTACACCAGCACCCATGCAGTCAATAGTAATGATCTCGAGGATACGGAAGGTCATGATTTGTCTGGTCTTGACGCCGCTTGTTTTGAAAACGGGGAACATTTAGGTTATCTTTCTACGCCTGAAGAATTTTTTATAATTAAGAAGAATTTCTTAAAACAGACAGAAGGTGTCGATTTTGCGGAAGCTTGCGATAAAGGGCTGACGGTTGATGATCAAGAAATGGAGATCCTAAAAAAAATTAATCAATCGCCTTTTGAGTTTTTAGATAAAGAAATTGTTCTCAAAATTATTCCGGTAACGCAATCCTACGAGGGGATTTGTGGTTTTCCTAACGGTTATTTTCATAGTGATTTAGATCCTTTTGAAAATTACGCTTTGGCAAAACATTTGTTTGAAAAATACGGTTACGAACTTTTTGGTATTGGTGCTTCCTTTTTAGGATTTATCAGAAGCGAAAATTTAGAACCAATTGCAGTTCAAGATTTGAGTGCCGACTTAACTCAATTATACGATGCAGCCGAAAACACCTTTGATTCATTGGTAGCACTGGTACAAAACAAAAACCACTTATTCTTGAAATATACCGAATCCTTAGTGGGTTAGCAGCAAAAAGTAACTGATTTTATCATAAAAAATCCGCTTCAGGTCTAGACTTGAAGCGGATTTCTGTTCAATTACGGTTTCGCTGATTGTATCGTTAGTGGTAAGCTGTACAGTACTCGCACGGGTTCGCCTTTTACCTTTCCAGGAGTCCATTTTGGGCAAATATTCATTACGCGTACGGCTTCTTCACCAGTGCCGTAACCAATATCACGAATATTTTTTACTTCGTTAACACTACCGTCTTTTTCAATAATGAAAGTGATGTAAACTCTTCCTTTTAAATTGGGTTGATCCGGAGTTTTATAATTCTGACCTACGAATTTGTAAAATTCTATCATTCCACCCGGAAAATCTGGTTTTTCGCTGATTTCTGCGGTATTATAAATGTCGTTTTCTCCTTTTTTTACGATTTTTTTCTCGGCACTAAACACATCTATTTCTATTGTCTCAGGAGCGCCTTTGTTTATTTTGGCTAATAGTTCTTCGTTGGTTGGGAGTTTTTCTTCTTTTGAAATTATCGAAGGGATCGCATTTTTTTCGGCAGGAGTTAAGTCATTGTACTTTTTTTCTGCGGCAATTTTTCCTTTTTCATCTTTTACCTTAAATGTCGTTTTATCGTAGTAGGTTTTAAACAAACCTTCTGATTTGTTGGGTTGCGGATTTTGTTTGGTATCTGTTTGCTGCGCTACAACTTTGGTACATAATGAAAATAGTAAGGCTGTTATCGCAGGCAAGAGCAAGGCTTGCTTGGCAATGGCTTTTCTTTTTGATGTGGTTTTAGTCATCATGAGTAATCGTTTTTTAGTTATTAAATAGTTCAAATTACTGGCCAAGTAAAAAGTTGGGTTCGCGTTTGCCTTTGAGAGCAACAAAGATTGGTAAAACGGAACATTGTTATAAGAGTGCACCACTTTCTCATCGGCGAGAAATTCGTGGTTGAGTTGAATGGCTTTTTTGTAAAAAATAAAAATAGGGTTGAACCAAAAAATAGTTTTCAATACTTCGATAAACAAAATATCCAAAGTGTGTTTTTGAGTCACATGCGTAAGCTCGTGTGTGTACAATTCGGCTTCAACTTCACGGTTATTGTATTCCGTCTCGTTGATGAAAATGGTATTCAAGAACGTATGCGGTAACGTTTTTTCGGGAACCAAAACCAATTGGGCATTATGGTATGCAATGGCTGTATTTGATTTCATTTTTTTTGAAATCTGCATCACATTACGCAGAAATCGAAACCCCAAAACAAGAGTGACTAATCCATACAAACCCCAAAGCGCTATTGCTATATAGTTCGTTTCTTCCACTACAACGGCAGTTGTTGGTAGGATTTGGATATTTCCGGGTGTTACTGTGGGTTGGACAATTTCCTGAACAACTTCAATAGTTATAAAAGGAATCACCATCGAAAAAACCAAAGCAAACAACAAGTAAAACCTCTTGAAATGGTGCATTTTTTCCTTTTCTAGCAGCAAGTGATACACGCCTAAAAGTACCACGAGGCCGAGGGTTGATTTGATTAGAAAGTCGGTCATTTTTTCTTTTTTAGAATTTCACTGTCAATTATTTTCTTGAGTTTTTCCAGTTCCGTTTGCGACAAATTGGTTTCTTTGGTAAAGAAAGAAGCCCAAAGTGTTATCTATAAAGGAGATAAAAGTTTGGTTTTTATAGTAAATGGTTTCATCAACTATTTAGTTCGGATTGGTCTTGTGTTTTTATCTTTACAAATTGTTATTTCTAATTTTTCTCCATCAAATTTTTTGTGCGAGTTTTTTAAATTTTTTTCGAAATAATTATGAGTGTAAAAATTATATTGGTAAGGCTGTTGGAATTTCTTGCTTCTTGCATTTTTTGAAACACTACTACCTTGAAAAAAAGCAATTTCACTAGGCTTGAAATTGTTTAATGCTTTATTGGATTGGTGAACCCCATCTATCCAAATGGCGTATTTTTTAGCATCTTTAAAGTTTTCTAATTCTTGAGTTGTTGGTGATTTCTTTTCAAAGGCAGTTGGCACATAGAATAATGCTCTTTTCTTGTACTCTTCACTTAGATCTTCATATTTGGTGTCAATTTTCTTGTTTTTTACAAGGTCGTGAATGACCACTCTTACTCCGGCAAAGTATTCATCTTTTCGGGAATTGTTGGTTGTTGTAAGTTTAGTTTTGGTGGTAACTTGTGCAATGTTTTTTACTTGAGCAATAGTTTTGAAACAAAACAAGAAAAATAGTCCAGATAGAACAGGTATCAAAATAATTTTCTTCGCAATTGATTTTGAGTTTGATGTGGTTTTAGTCATCATAAGTAATCGTTTTTTAGTTATTAAATAGTTCAAATTACTGGCCAAGTAAAAAGTTGGGTTCGCGTTTGCCTTCGAAAGCAACAAAGATTGGTAAAACGGAACGTTGTTATAAGAGTGCACTACTTTCTCATCGGCGAGAAATTCGTGGTTGAGTTGAATGGCTTTTTTGTAAAAAATGAAAACGGGGTTGAACCAAAAAACAGTTTTCAATACTTCGATAAACAAAATATCCAAAGTGTGTTTTTGAGTCACATGCGTAAGCTCGTGGGTGTACAATTCGGCTTCAATTTTACGGTTGTTGTATTCCGTTTCGTTGATGAAAATGGTATTCAAGAACGTATGTGGTAAAGTTTTTTCGGGGACCAAAACCAATTGAGCATTCTGGTATACAATGGGAGTATTGGATTTCATTTT